>CAMLGF010000001.1 GCA_946479515.1 uncultured Pseudomonadota bacterium
CTCGTCGTGCAGGTGCCCATCGACAAGATCAACTCGGTGATGACGCACGAAGGCCAGTGGAAGGAACGCGGCCTCGGCGACACCGGCGAAACCTATCTCGTGTCCGCGGCCGACGGCACGCCGCGTTCGGTGGCGCGCGGCGCGGTGGAAGACCTCGACGGCTACGCCGAGACGGTCGAGGCCGCGGGCTTCGCCCGAGGCGTGGCCAATGCCGTCAAGACCAAGGGCACCAGCATCGGTCTGGTGCCGATCAAGACGCGCGCGATCACCGAGGTGTTCGAGAAGAATGCCTCGGGCTTCGGCGTGTACCCGAACTTTGCGGGCGTGGAAGTGCTGGGCGCCTATGCACCGCTCGACGTGCTGGGGCTGCGCTGGGCCATCGTCGCCGAGGAGAATGCCGACGAGGCGTTCGCGCCGGTGGCGGCGGTGCGCAAGAAGGTGATGATCTGGGCGTCGGGCATCGCCTTCGGGCTGTTGATCCTGGGTATCGGCGTGGCCTTCGTGCTCGAGCGCTCCGTCACCAGGCCCATCACCAAGATCCAGGACACGGTGACCGCGATCTCGGAGGGTAATTTCACGGCGCGCTCGGACCTGGGCGGCGACGATGAATTCGGCCAGCTCTCGCGCGCCTTCGACAACCTGCTCGACGACCGCGTGGCGCGCCTCGCCGAAGCCGAGCGCGAGAACGAAGACCTCAACAACTCGGTGGTGCAGCTGTTGCAGGCCGTGGCGCAGCTCTCCAACAAGGACCTCACCGCCAAGGCGCCGGTCACCGCGAACGTGATCGGCACCGTGTCGGACTCGATCAATCTGCTGGCGCACGAGACCGGCCGCGTGCTCTCGGAAGTGACCAGCATCGCCGCGCAGGTGAAGCTCTCCACCGAGCGCGTAAAGCGTCAGGCCGAGTCGGTGAACGCCACCGCCGCGGCCGAACGCTCGGACGTGGAACGCGCCAGCGAGAACCTGGCGAACGCGAACAAGGTCATGACCCAGGTGGCCGAGCTGGCCGCGGCCTCCAACCGCGCCGCCGAGCAGGCGACCACCTCCACGGTCACGGCGCTTGCCTCGGTGAACGAGACCGTGCGCGGCATGGAGGGCATCCGCGAATCCATCGCCGAGGCCGAGAAGCGCATCAAGCGCCTGGGCGAACGCTCACAGGAAATCACCGGCATCGTGAACCTCATCAACACGATTGCCGAACGCACGCACGTGCTGGCGTTGAATGCCTCGATGCAGGCGGCCGCCGCCGGCGATGCGGGCCGCGGCTTCGCCATCGTGGCGGAAGAAGTGCAGCGCCTCGCCGAGAGCTCGCGCCAGGCGACCCAGCAGATCGCGCAGCTGGTGAACAACATTCAGATCGAGACCGCAGACACCATCAATACAGTGAACAAGACCATCTCGCAGGTGGTGTCGGGATCGGAGCTCGCGGCGAAGTCCGGCCAGCAGATGCGCGCGACGCAGCAGTCCACGGCATCGCTCGTGGAGCTGGTGAAGCGCATCACCTCCTCCGCGCAGGTGCAGATGAAGATCGCCACCGAGCTGCGCAATCGCGTGCATCAGATCGGCGCGAGCACCGAGAAGACCGCGGCGGAGATTCTGCTGCAGTCGGAGGCGACCACCGACCTGTCGAAATCCGCTGACCGCCTCGTGGAGTCCGTGCGCGTGTTCAAACTACCCAGCAACCGGGCTGCCTGAGACCGCGTGATGCGAGGGCAGGATCTACTCACCGCACTCGCTGACGAGCTCCGGAGCCTGGCGCCGGAGCTCACGGCCGCGTATGACGCGGGGAATTCGGATGACGTCTATGTAACGTCCGTGTCGCGGCTTTCTGAAGCCGCGGGATACATGGGCCTGGCGGGCGTGCAGCGCATCGCCGCCTGCGTGCTCGACAACCTGGCGCACATCTCGCACGAGCCGGATGAACGCGTGCTCACGCGCGCGTTCTTCGCCGACTGGCCGCGCATGCTGGAGAAACATCTGCGGCGGGCCGGCGAGGCCGAGCCCATCGACGCCCTGCTCGCCCATTTCGGCGGGGACTGGGTGCCGCTGCCGCTGTCGGCAGATGGGCTGGCGGCGTTGCGCGCCGAGCTCGAGGCATCCAAGGACATCGGCGCGGCCCTCGACGAAAGCGAGCAGGCGGCGCCCGAGGCGCTGAGCGCGGAAGACCTGTCATTGCAGGTGTCACCGGACGTGGATGCGGCGCTGCTCGAGGCCTTTCTGCACGACTCGCCACCGCAGGCCGCGGAGGTGACCCAGTCGGTGCAGGGCTGGATTGCGGATCCGGCGCAGGCGGAGTTGCTGCGCAATGCCAAGCGCTCGGCGCACACGCTCAAGGGCTCGGCGAACATTCTGGGAGTCCGCGGCGTGGCCAAGCTTGCGCATAGGCTGGAGGACATCCTGGAGATCTGCGAGGCGGACGCGGCGGCGCCGTCGCCGCGGCGCGCGCAGGCGCTGGCGTCGGCGGCCGACTGCCTGGAGCAGATGGTGGCGGCGGTGGCCGGAGAGGATTCGCCTCCCGACAATGCGCTGGGCGTCATCGCCATGCTGGACGCGGCGCGCAGCAATGAATCGGCGGCGAGCGATGCTGAGCTGGTCTTGCCTGTGGCATCTGTGCCGGCCGCGTCGGTGGCCGAAACCCGGAATTACCACGAGAACCTTCACCCGGCACCGCTCAAGGCGACGACTCGGGTACCGACGCGGTTGTTGGACGAGCTGGTGCGAATGGTGGGCGAGCTCACGATCAAGGTGGGCGAGCTGGACCAGGAGCTGAAGGGTGCGGCGGGGCACTCGCGCCAGCTGGTGGAACAGGATCGCGGCATTCAGAAGCGGTTGTTCGAGCTGGAGAACGCTGTGGACATCCGCGGGGTCGCGGCGCGCCACAAGCTGCATGCCGTGGGTACGCCGAATGCGTCGTTCAAGGGCGATTTCGATTCGCTGGAGATGGACCAGTACAGCGAGGTCCAGTCGATCACGCGCGCGCTCATGGAGGAGTCCACCGACGCCCGCGACCTGGGGCTCGGCATCAAGGATGAGCTCGCGGGCCTTGCCGGCATCCTGCACCAGCAGCAGCGCCTGCTACGCGAGTTGCAGCACCTGGCGTCACAGACGCGCATGGCGCCGGTCGAGACCATCGTGCCGCGCCTGCAGCGCAACGTACGGCAGACGGCGGCGGCCACGCACAAACAGGCCAGGCTCGACGTGGTGGGCCAGGACATCCTGGTCGACACCGAAGTCCTGAACCAGCTCATCGACCCGCTGCTGCACATCCTGCGCAATGCCGTGGACCACGGCCTCGAACCGGTCGAGGAACGCCTCGCGCTCGGCAAGCCCGCCACCGGCACCATCACGCTCACGGTCACCCGCCGCGGCCAGGTGGTCACCGTGCAGGTCGCCGACGACGGCCGCGGCCTCGATCTCGCGCACATTCGCAGCAAGGCGATCGAGCGCGGACTGCTGCCCGCGGACGCCGCGCTCTCCGACGCCGAGACCGCCCGCCTCACGCTGCTGCCAGGCTTTTCAACGCGCGACGCGGTCACGGAGATCTCCGGCCGCGGCGTGGGTCTGGACGTGGTGGCCACGCGCCTGCGCGCGCTGGCCGGTTCCATCGACATCCGCTCGACCGCCGGCCGCGGGCTCACCCTCGAGCTGCGCTTCCAGGCCTCACTGGTGGCGACGCATGCCCTGTTCGTGCGCGACGGCGGCCAGGTGTTCGGTCTCGCCAGCCATACCGTGCAACGCGCGATTCCCGCGGTAGCCGTCGAACTGCGACGCGAAGACGGTGTGCTGTATGCCGACGCGGATTCGCATCGCTATGCCGCCGTCGAGCTCAGTGCCCTCACCGGGCTGGCGCCGGCGACGAACGTCGACCGCCGCAACATGGTGGTGGTGGATACCGACAACGGCCCCATCGGCGTGCTGGTGGATGCCGTGCTCGACGCCAGCGAACTGGTGACGCGCCCCGCGGGCCGCTTCCTCAAGCGCATCCCCGGCGTGGCGGGCATCGGCCTCACCGCCGATGGCAGCGTGGTGCCACTGCTCGACGTCGCGGAACTCGCGCGCACGCCGCGCGATCACGCGCTGCGCGCCGCCGCCGAAGCGCGCGATGCCGCCCACCCGGTGCGCCGCTCGCGCGTGCTCATCGCGGACGATTCGCTGTCGGTGCGCCGCGCCGTGGCCACCCTGCTCGAAGACCATGGATACGAGGTGGTGCAGGCCCGCGACGGGCTCGAGGCCGCCCGGGCCCTCGAAGCGGCGCGCCCCGATGCTCTGCTCACCGACCTGGAAATGCCCAACATGAACGGCCTGGAACTCGCCGCGCACGCGCGCTCACGCCCCGAGCTCGCCAGCGTGCCAATCATCATGATCACCTCGCGCTCGATGGACAAACACCGTCGCCAGGCCATGTCCCTGGGCGTGGACGTTTACCTGACCAAACCGTACACCGACCAAGAGCTTCTGCAACACGTGGCCACCGCCGTCACCGGGCGCGTCGAAATGCGCGCTGCCGCCGGCTAGCCACACAAGGGATTGACAATGAGTAATAAGACACGCGTGCTCCATGTCCGAGTCGTCGGCTTCTCCGCTCCCGAGCGCCAGATGCTGAACTCGATCTTTCTGCTGTCGGTCGCACCGGCACGCCAGATCGGCTACAAGCTCTGGAATCCGGAAGCCGGCATCGCACCGGACATGTACCTGCTGGACGGCGACAGCGACAGCGCGGTCGCGAGCTGGCAGGCCACGTTCTCCAGCACTTCCGACCGCACGCTGGTGGTTGGCTCGAAGAACGTCGATCTCGGCGTCGCCTCGGCCGCCCGTCCGCTGGGCCTGAAAGTGGTGGGGGCCATGGATCGGCTGGCGATCGCGCTGCAGAACGCCGCGCTCAACAAGGAATCCGCATTGCACGACGTGTCCGGACCGCGCGCGGGCACGCTGCCGACCGGCAGCGACAGTCGCAACGACATCAGCGCACCCGCGGCCGCCAGGCCCGATGCGAGCCTGCCGCGCTCCTCGACGGGCTCCACGGTGCAGCAACCCAAGCTCGGCGCGGGCATGAACGGCCCGGCGCCGTTCTCGGCCACCGCGGCAGGATCCACGCTGGCGGGCGCCGCCAGTGCGGCCACGCTCGCGAGCGCCGCCCATGCGGCGCTGGCGGCGGGCGCAGCGGGCACATCGGGTACGACCGCGTCGCCCGGCGCGGGTAGTTTGGCCGGCACGGCGGGAACGGCAGCCTCGTCCAGCGCGGGCGCGGCCGCAGCGCAGTCGAACGCGGCTGCCGCTTCCACGGTATCGAGTGCGGGTGCGGCATCCACCGTGTCCAGCGCGGCTGCAGCCTCGCCTCTGTCGAGCGCGGTTGCCGCCTCCACTCTGTCGAGCGCGGCTGCCGCCTCCACTCTGTCGAGCGCGGCTGCCGCCGCGACGCTCTCCGGCTCGGCCGCCACCCACGTGGCCAGCTCGACACTCTCGAGTGCGGCCGCGACGGCCGCGACGCCTCCCATGACGGCCACAGTTCCGGCTGCCACCGTGTTGCCGCATGTCACGTTGCAGCCGAGCGTTGCGCCGCCCACAGAACGCGCGCTCGAGAAGTCCTTGAACGAGAAAGCGGTGACGGAAAAGGCTGTCGAGCGCATCCTCGCCGACAAGACCGGCGAGAAATCCGCCGACAAGCCGGCGCTGCCCCCGACCAGTGGCGCGACTCCCCTGTCGCCCTCGGCGCTGGCCGCGGCCGTGGCGCCGAGCGCCGGCCGCGCCAACCTGCGCGTGGTGCCCAATCCGACACCGCCCTTGTCGGCCTCACTACCCGCCTCGGCCCGATTTGCCGACCTGCCCTTGAATGCGACCGCGACGACGCCGGTACTGAAGCCGGAAACGCCGGCGGCGCCGGCGCCCGCCGCAGCACCGCCGCCCGCTCCGGTGGCGCCGGCGGCCGCGATTCCCACGCCGAAACACGAGGAACACAACTTCCGCGTGCTGGCCGTGGACGACAGTCCGCTGATGCGCACCTTCCTGCAGAACAAGCTGCAGCCCTACGGCATCAGCCCGGAATTCGCCTCCTCGGGCGAGGAAGCGCTGTTCAAGATCTCCAAGCAGCATTTCGACATGATCTTCCTCGACGTCATGCTGCCCGGCATGGACGGCTACGACGTCTGCAAGATGATCAAGAAGAACAAGGACAACAACCTGATGAAGGTGGTGATGCTCACCAGCAAGGACAAGACCTTCGACAAGATCCGCGGCACGATGGCCGGCTGCGATGGCTACCTCACCAAACCGGTGGATGAGCTCAAACTGCGCGCGATCATTGAGCGCCACACGGTCACGCGGAAGTGATGCGGCCATGACCGAGCGCATACTCATCATGCGTCATGCCTCCGGCCTGGTGAACCGGGCCCGGCGTCTGGCCATCGAAAAATGGCCGCAGGCCAAGCTCGAGGTGCACGACCTCGCCGCCTACGGCAAGCCGCCCGCCGATTTCCGCTGGGATCGCTATGCGCACCTGCTGATCGACGACGAATACCTGCGCCGCGAAGGCCTGCTCTGGCTGTCCGAGCTGCGCAGCAAGCCCAACTTCCCGAAAATCGTCCGTGTGCCCGGTGAAGTGGCGCGACACAAGCCGCCCGCCGAAATCGAAGTGAAGGCGCCGCCCCTGGATGCGCGCATGAGCGCGCCGCGCCGGTCACAATCGCGCCCCGCCGCCGCCGAGGCCGCACCGGTGGCAACGCCGGCAGCAGCCGCACCCGCCGCCTCCGGCGATGCGCCCAAGGTCGAAGCACCCCGGGCGGACGCGCCGAAGCCGGAGCGCAGCCCGGGCGCGGCCCTCGCCGCGACGCTCGCGGAGCGCACGAAGACCGACCACGCCAGCACCGTGGCGCGCGTCGAGGCCAAGCGCCTGGCCGACGCCGATGCCGTGCTCAAGTCCGCCGGCATCCAGGGCTTCACGCCCATCAAGTCGCTGGGCAGCGGCGCCACGGCGAACGTGTGCCTGTGCGAGCGCCCCGACAAGTCGCAAGTGGTGCTGAAGGTGCTCAAGGCCGAGGGCAGCGGCGATTCGGATCTATTGTCGCGCTTCGTACAGGAATACTTCGCGGTGTCGAGCATCGACAGCCCGTACGTGGCCAAGGTGTTCGAGCATGGTTTCAGCGAAACGCATGCCTACATCGTCATGGAATACTTCCCTGCCGGCGATCTGCGCGCGCGCATCGCGCGCGATCGTCCGGGACCGGAGGAATCGCTGATCATCATCGGCTCCGTCCTGTCGGCGCTCACCTCGGTGCATGCCGCCGGCATCATCCATCGCGACCTCAAGCCCGCGAACGTGATGTTCCGCGACGACGGCACCATCGCGCTGGTGGATTTCGGCAGCGCGCGCACCGATGCCGACCCGGTGGCCAAGACCCTGGCCGGCGTGGTCATCGGCACGCCTTACTACCTCTCGCCCGAACAGGCGCTCGGCGGCAAGGCGGACCAGCGATCGGACCTTTACAGCGTCGGCGTGATGCTCTACGAGCTGCTCACCGGGCAGCGCATGTACGCGGCGCCGACCCTGGTGGCGCTGTTCGAGATGCACAAGAACGCGCCGATTCCCAAGCTACCCGAGCAGTTCGCGAAGCATCAGCGCTTCTTCGAGCGGCTGGTGGCCAAGAGCCCCGAGCTGCGCTTCGCCAGCGCGGACGAAGCGTTCCTGGGGCTCATGGAGTACATGGCGTCCGAGAGCGAACGGGTCGTGGCGGCCTAATAGGTCTTGTAGGGCAGGAACTTCCCGCTCATCGAAATGTTCACGCGGTCGCCCTTGGGATCGGGCTCGCGGGTGATCGCCATCCGGAAGTCGATGGCACTCATGATGCCGTCGCCGAATTCCTCGTGGATGAGCTCCTTGAACGTGGTTCCGTACACGTTCACCAGCTCGTAGAAGCGGTAGATCAGCGGATCGGTGGGCACCGCCGTCGGCAGCGAGCCCTTGTAGGGAACCTGCTGCAAAAGGGCCACGGCATCCGCGGACAATTCGAGCAGTCTGCCGGCTGCCTCGGCCTGCGCGGCCGTGAGGCTCATCTGCCCGAGCAGCGCCGCCGTCGCCCACTCCTTGCTCGCGCCGAGCGCCGCCGCGAGATCGCTCCAGCGCAGCCGCTTGCGTAGTTTGGCCGCCAGGATGGCGGCGGTGACGTCCTCGCGATTCATGCAAACCTCCGATGGCGTAAGTGCCCTCGTCGGAAAGCAGGAAGCGTGCCAGCACGGCGGCGGAGCTGGCCGCGCAGCGCGGCCGGCGCCGCGGGGCACTGCGCGATTCATGCGCAGGCCCCGGGGCCCGTTGCACGCAAATGGTGAGGATCAGTTGGCGGCCAGCGCCTTCTTGCGCGCGGCCTCGAACTCGTCACCGGGATTCCACGCGGGCATCTCGTCGGCTTGCGCGACCAGCCAGCCGCTGTAGAAGCCCAGCGTGGCGTCCTCGATCATGCCGTCGAACACCCAGCTGTCGTCGATCTCGTCGCTGGGCTGGTGGTAGATGTGCTCCTCCCACTCCTCTTTCGCCTTGCGGCCCCAGCCGGCGGGCTTGCCGATGTAATCGGTGCCCGAGTCGAAGTACATCGCAGGCACGCCGATCTTGGCGAAGTTGAACTGGTCCGAGCGGTAGAAGTAACCGCGGTCTGGGAACTGGTCGGGCACCACCACCCGGCCCTGCTTCGCGACCAGCGCCTTGACGATGCCGTCGAGCGAGGACTTGCCGAAGCCGATGTAGGTGATGTCGCGGGTGCGACCCTGGTAGTTGCCGCCGTCGTAGTTGATGTTGGCGGCGATCTTGCCGGGCGGGATGGACGGATGCAGTGAGAAGTACTTGCTGCCCAGCAGGCCCTGCTCCTCGGCCGCCACGAACAGGATCAGTACCGAACGCCGCGGCCTCTCGGGCAGCGCGGCGAACGCGCGCGCGATGGCCATCACCTGCGCGCAACCGGTGGCGTTGTCCTCGGCGCCGTTGTAGATGTTGTCGCCCGTCTTGTCGGCCTCGCCGATACCGAAATGATCGTGGTGCGCGGTGTAGACCACGACTTCGTCCTTGAGCTTGGGGTCGCTGCCCGGCAGCAGGCCGGCGACATTGCCGGTTTGCACACGCGAGACCTTGTTGGTGAAGTCGATCGAAGTCGTCAGCGACAGCGGCACGGGCTTGAACGCGCGGCTGCGGGCGGCCTTGACGAGCTTGTCCAGATCATGGCCCCCGGCCTTGAGCAGCCGGCGCGCGGCGTCCTCCGTGGCCCAGGCCTTGAGCTGCACGCGTGGTTCGCCTTCGTCCGGCAGCTCGAACTGCTCGCCGCCCCAGGACGACTGCACCACCTGCCAGGGATAACCGGCCGACGGCGTGGTGTGGATGATGATGGCCCCCGCGGCACCGTGGCGGGCGGCGCTCTCGTACTTGTAGGTCCAGCGGCCGTAGTAGAGGCGCGTCTTGCCGGCGAACAGCTTGTCGTCCCAGTCGGGGTCGTTGTTGAGCATGACCAGGACCTTGCCCTTCACGTCCACGCCCTTGAAGTCGTTCCACTGGTACTCGGGGGCGTCGATGCCGTAGCCCACGAAGATCAGTTCCGCGTTCTTGAATCCGGCGGTCTCGGTCTGCACGCCGGAGCTCGCGATGTAGTCGTCGGAGAGCTTGAGGGCGACATCGCCCTTCTTGCCGGAGAAAGTCCATTGAGCGGGCAAGTGAGCCGTGGTGCCCACCACGTCCACGGGCTGGTCATACCGGCCCTCGCCGGCGCCGGGCTGGTAGCCCAGGGAGCGCAGCTCGTTGGCGAGATACAACCGCGCCAGCGCGTCGCCGCGCGATGCCGGGCCGCGGCCTTCGAGCAGGTCGTCGGCGAGCACGCGGATCGGCGCTTCGAGCGAGCCTGGGTTGATCTGGGCCTTGGCGGTGGCTTCGACCTGGGCGGGGATGTCGTAGGACGGTGTGGCAGCATGCGCCGACGCCGCCGTGATGGCGGCAACGGCCGCCAGGATCTTCAGTTCACGCATGAGGGTTCCTTCTGGGCGGGGCCCGATGGCCGCCATTGTGATCGGATGCCCGGGCCATGCCAATCGATACGGGACCCCCCTATTCAGTGGTTGGCTTTGACGGCGCCGAGCGTGTCCAGGAATGCGAGGATGTCCGCGGTCTTCTCGCGCATCAGCGCTTCGTCGCCGCGCGACTCGACGTTCAGGCGCACCAGCGGCTCGGTGTTCGAGGCACGGATGTTGAAGCGCCAGTTCGGGTGGTCCACTGACAGGCCGTCAGTGTGATCGATGATCGCGCCGGCTCCGTATTTCTTCTCCGCCGCGGCCAGCACGGCCTTGGCATCGGGAAGCTTGCGGTTGATCTCGCCACTGGCCGGGAACGCCTTGATGCGCGCGCCGACCAGTTCGTCGAGCGACTTGCCCGACTCGCACACCCGCTCGAGCACCAGCAGCCAGGGAATCATGCCGCTGTCGCAATAGGAGAAATCCCGGAAGTAGTGATGCGCGCTCATCTCGCCGCCGTACGCGCCGTCCACCTCGCGCATCTTCTCTTTGATGAACGCGTGGCCGGACTTGCTCATCACCGGCACGCCGCCCAGGCGCTTCACAGTCTCGATGGTGTTCCAGGTGAGGCGCGGGTCATAGACGATGCGCGCACCCGGTTGCTTGGCGAGAAAACTCTCGGCCAGCAGGCCGACGATGTAATAGCCCTCGATGAAGCTGCCCTTGGAGTCGTAGAAGAAGCAGCGATCGTAGTCACCGTCCCAGGCGATGCCCACGTCCGCGCCGGATTTCTTCAGCGCCTCGAGCGTGGGGCCGCGGTTCTCCTCGAGCATGGGGTTGGGTACCCCCTGCGGGAAGGACCCGTCCGGCCGGTGGCGCACCTTGATGAATTCGAACGGCAGGTGCGGCTCGAGCTTGTCGATGGCGAGACCCGCGCCGCCGTTGCCCGCATCCACCACCACCTTGAGCTTGCGCAGCGCCTTGCGGTTCACGTAGCTCAGCAGATGCTCGACGTAGTCCTTGCTGGTGTCCAGCTTCTCGACGCTGCCCTTCGCGACCGCGGGCGGCGGGAAATTGCCCGCCTGAATCATGGCGGCGATGTCCTTGAGCCCGGAATCCGCGCCGATGGGTTTGCTCTGCTCGCGCACCAGCTTGAGGCCGTTGTAGTCGGGCGGATTGTGGCTGGCCGTGATCATCACGCCGCCGTCCAGCCGGTAGTGGAAGGTCGCGAAGTACACGCCTTCGGTGCCGCACAAGCCGATGTCCACCACGTCGACGCCGGAATCCGTGAGCCCGCGGATCAGGGCCTGGGCAAAATCCTCGCTGGTCTGGCGGATGTCGCGACCCACCGCCACCTTCTTCGGCTTGACGAAGGCCGCGTACGCGCGCCCGATCTGGTAGATGAGATCGGCGTTGATTTCATCGGGAATACGGCCACGGATGTCATAGGCCTTGAAGGCGGAGAGGTTCACGGTCACTGTTTCTGTCCTTTGCGTCCTGCCGGGCTCGCCGGGGAATGCGCGACGTGTTCGGCACGTCCGGCATCCTTGATGCGAGCCACCAGCTTCTTAACGTCCTGCACTTTTGACTTGGGCGCGACCAGCACGGCATCGGCGGTTTCCACGATCACCATGTCCTGAAGTCCGAGGGCCGCCACGAGCCGGCTGTCCGAATGCACGTAGCAGCCGTGCGTGTCTTCGAGCAGCGCGTCGCCGCGCACCACGTTGCCACGTTCGTCGGCCGGCATCACCTCGTGCAACGCAGCCCAGGAACCCACGTCGTTCCAGCCGGCATCCAGCGGCGTCATCACCGCGTCGCGGGTCTTTTCCATCACCGCATAGTCGATGGAATCGCTGCGGCAGGCGGCGAAGACGGCCTCGTCGACGCGTGTGAAATCCTTCTCGCGCACTGCCGTGGCGTTGGCACGCGCGCACACTTCCGCGATGTCCGGCGCGTGCTGCGCGAGTTCGTCCAGGTAGCGGCGCGCGCCGAACAGGAACATGCCGGAATTCCAGAAGTAATCCCCGGAGGCGACGAATTCCTTGGCGCGCTTGAGATCAGGCTTTTCGACGAACTGGGCGATGGGCACCACGCCCGTCGCGCCAGGCTTGCCCTGCGAGCGCAGATAGCCATAGCCCGTCTCCGGCGTGCGCGCCACGGTGCCGAAGGCCACCAGCTTGCCCGCCGCCGCGGCCGGCAGCGCGCGCTGGATGGCGGCCTGGAATGCCGGCAGATCGCCCAGCACGTGATCGGCCGGCAGCACCAGGATCAGCGCATCGTCGCCCGCGATGCGCAGCGCCGTGTGCGCCGCCAGGCCGATGGCCGGCGCGGTATTGCGCCCCACCGGTTCGAGCAGGATCGACGAGGGCGGCAGGCCCATCTCGTGCAACTGCTCGGCTACCAGGAAGCGGTGCGCTTCGTTGCACACGACAATGGGGGCCAGCGCGCCGGGAAAGCCCATCAACCGGGCCGCCGTCTCCTGGATCATCGTGCGTTCGCCCGTGAGGGCCAGCAGCTGCTTGGGCAGCAGTTCGCGCGACAGCGGCCAGAGCCGGGTGCCGGAGCCACCGGAGAGGATCACGGGGACGAGGTTCATGGAGTGCGGATGGTACGCGGTTTATTGGAGATGGTCATAAATACACGAACCTGGTGTAATATTCTGCAATGAAAAACATCACCATTACCCTCGACACCGAAACTGCAAAGTGGGTGAGAGTCAGGGCGGCCGAGGAGAACAAGAGCGTCTCCCGATTCGTCGGTGACTTGCTGCAGCAACAAATGAAAGACAAGGCGGCGTACCTGCGAGCCATGCGTACCTTCCTGTCCAAGCCTCCTTACAAGCTGCGCGGCCCGGCAGAACCGCTGCCGAAGCGCGAGGAGCTCTATGACCGACCTGGTATTCGTTGACACCAACATCTTCATCTACGCCAAGGACGATTCCGATCAGGAAAAGCGTGCATCGGCGAGAGAATGGCTGGAGGTGCTCTGGCGCGAAGTCCGGGGGCGTACCAGCATCCAGGTGCTCAGTGAGTACTACACGGCACTCACCCAGAAGACCCGATTCAAGGTGTCGCGCGACGACGCGTGGGGTGACGTATGCGAATTGCTCGAGTGGAAACCGCAGGAGCTCGACGTCGAGGTCCTCGTTCAAGCGCGCAACCTCGAGGGGCGCTTTCTCGTCAATTGGTGGGATTGCCTGATCATTGCCGCCGCGCAGGTACAGGGTTGTACGCTGCTGTTGACCGAAGACATGCAGGATGGCCAACGGTTCGACGGGCTCATCGTCCGCAATCCCTTCAAGTTCCGCGTCGCTGAGGCGCACGGAAGCTACGAATCGTTGCCAAAGATTGCCGCACGTCACCGCGGGCGCGGCCGGCCGCGACGGACTCCCCGGTCCGCGGCCGGCTGAACGACCGCTACCTGGGGGTTCGCTCGCCGCGACCGATCGCGTAGTACGTGAAGCCCTGCTTCTTCATGAATACCGGGTCGTAGAGATTGCGGCCGTCGAAGATCACCGGCGTCTTCAGCTGCTTCTGGAGCGCGTCGAAATCCGGGCTGCGGAATTCCTTCCACTCCGTGACGATCACCAGCGCATCGGATCCCTCGATGGTCTCTTTGGCGCGCGCGCACAGCGTCAGGTCCGCACGCTCACCCCAGATGCGTCGGGCTTCTTTCATCGCCGCCGGGTCATAGGCACGCACCTTGGCACCCGCCTTCCACAGCGCCTCGATGAGCACGCGGCTCGGCGCCTCGCGCATGTCATCCGTACCCGGCTTGAACGCCAGGCCCCAGACCGCGAAAGTCTTGCCCGCGAGCTTGCCGCCGAAGTGCCGGCTGATCTTGTTGGGCAGCACCTCTTTCTGGCGCTTGTTGACCTCTTCCACCGAGTTCAACAATTGCGGCTCGTATTTCACCCCGCGTGCCGAGCGGACCAGCGCCTGCACGTCCTTCGGAAAGCACGAGCCGCCATAACCCAGGCCCGGGTAGATGAAGTGGTAGCCGATACGGGCATCGGAGCCGATACCGACGCGTACTTTTTCAATATCAGCGCCGAACAGCTCGGCGAGATTCGCCAGCTCGTTCATGAAGCTGATCTTGGTGGCCAGCATGGCATTCGCGGCGTACTTGGTGAGCTCCGCCGACTTCACATCCATGCAGATGATCTTGTCGCGGCTGCGCGTGAAGGGCTCGTAGAGCGCGCGCAGCAGTTCCATGACGCGCGGGTTGTCGGCGCCGACGACCACGCGGTCGGGGCGCATGAAGTCGTCGATGGCGGCGCCTTCCTTGAGGAATTCGGGGTTCGAGACCACGTCGAATTCGCATTCCATCTTGCGGTTCTTGAGCGATTCCGCGACCGCCGCCCCCACCTTCTCGGCGGTGCCGACCGGCACCGTGGATTTCGTGATCACCACCTTGTATTCGGTCATGTGCTCGCCGATCGAACGGGCCACGCCTAAAACGTACTTGAGGTCGGCGGACCCGTCTTCGTCGGGTGGCGTGCCGACCGCGATGAGCTGCAGGACGCCGTGCGCTACGCCTTCGGCGGCGGAGGTGGTGAAGCGCAGGCGCTCCGCGTCGGCATTGCGCTTGACCAGCTCGTCGAGGCCGGGCTCGTGGATGGGGATTTCGCCGCGCTTGAGGGCGTCGATCTTCTTCTGATCTACGTCTACGCAGAGGACGTCATTGCCGGCATCGGCCAGGCAGGCTCCGGTGACGAGGCCGACGTAGCCGGAGCCGAAGATGGTGACTCGCATGTATTCCTGTTAGTTCTGTACTGGAAGAATTGCGCCCGATAGCGGGCAAGGCTGCGAATTCTAATGGATCCCTGAATTCCAAAGCCCCCCAGTGATTGTCAGACTGGAGGAGTCCGGCGGTTCAATTGTTGGGCAGGCGCAGCTGCGTCACGCAACCTCGGCGTCCGGCGAGCCCGTCCGGCGCAGGCTCTTGGGCACGAAGAACCAGAGCAGGTGAGCATTGTGCATGAGAAGGACCATACCAACGCCAGCCAGCAACCACAGTGCAAATGCCCATGCGTCAGACACGGTGTAACTCTGTATCGCGAGGCCCGCCGCACTGAGCAGCGTGGCCGCGCCAATGAAAACGAAGAACGCGCCACGCACACCAAATCCCGCATCCAGAAGCTTGTGATGAAAATGCGCACGATCGGGCTTGAACGGCGAAAGGCCATTGATCACACGGCGAACCGTAGTCCAGAGCAGCTCATACAAAGGAACGGCCACGACCCACAACGTGACCACAGGACTGATGTGCGAACCGCTGCGTTGAGACACCCGGATGGCGATGCATGCGAGTACGAAGCCTAACAACGTGCTGCCGGCATCGCCCATGAAACAACGCATGCGCCGGTTGAACTTCGCGGGGATGTTGAAGATCAGGAACGCAGTAATTGCACCGCACATCACCAGAGTAATGCCTCGCACGCTGCCGGTGCCGGCGGTGACGGACAATGTCATGAGCGCGAGCATGGCGATCAAGGCCATCGTTCCCGCCAGGCCATCCATGCCATCGAGCATGTTGAACGCGTTGATCGCGCCCATGATGGCCAGGCATGTGAAGACCGAGGACTGCCAATCCAAAAACTCAGTGGGCTGCCCAAACGGGCTGCCCAGCGTGTGGATCTCGAAATCGGGCGACGATCCCATCACCAGCAGTGCTGCGATGAGATGCGCGACCAACCGCGCTGCCGGCGAAACCTCAAACTTGTCATCCAGCAGACCCACCAGCACAACCAGTGCCGCCGCCGACAATACGGGGGCAGATACCAATGGCCCGGATGGCAGGAGACCCAGTCCAAAGACGCATCCCATGAACATCGCGAGCCCACCCACCACGGGAATCTCGCCGTGGTGAGTCTTCCTTCCGCCCGGTCTGTCCACGAGATCGACAGCGACAGCCACCGGCCGAAGGGCGGCAATCGCAAGTAGCGTCGCGAAGAAACAAGCTATGGCAGCGCCGAAATCCGTAATCACGAAATCTCCGAGAATCCTTGCCGCGGCCGTCCGCCTACTCCGGTGAGAAGGCAGGGAGTATACCTACAAGATTTAAAAGAAAGAGACGATGGGAGCTTGATTTTGAGCACCTTTTCCCACTCTGGCGGCAAGACAATGCAGGCCAGGAGGTGTCTCTGTCACCAGTCGGCGATTTGAGACAAGGAACAAGGAAACGCCTCGAACGCGGCCCGCAACATCGCCTGCAGCAATCTCGCTGGGACCCTGTACCCCCCCGATTCCGAGGACCGCTTGGATGTAGAGCTTTCCCAGCGGAGGGCTCGAACGCAGAAATCCCGATTCGGTGAAGAGAAGATCATCTCGATCCTTCGAGACGCCAGCGCTGGCATCAAAGTGGCGGAGCTGGTTCGCAAATACGGCATCAGCGCACCGACCTACTGCCCGCGAGTGAAGGCGCCGCTCATCGTTCCGGTACAACCGAATGAGGTCTGGTCCGCCGACTTCATGTCGGATGCGCTGTCGTCGGACCGCCGATTCCGCAAGTTCATTTCAACCGCAAGGCGCTAGCGATCGACAACAAATGGGCTGGCACGCATGGCGATGCCCTGGAGGGCATCCCGCCTGGGCGACCCATGCAGAACGGCTTCATCGAACGCTCGATCAAGCCTTTCGCTAGGATGTGCTCAACTGCTGCGTGTTCGAAATACTCGGCGAGGTACGCGGCATGACCCTATTGAGCATCACCGCTGCGCTTGCGACAAACGTAAAGAATGTTTTCCCCGAAATTGTGCAGCCAGTCAATTCGGCTCAGCGCTCCTTCAAGCCGACTCAACACAGAGATCGGAAGAATCGGACGCGCGGTGG
Organism: uncultured Pseudomonadota bacterium; assembly: GCA_946479515.1. The sequence goes on from CAMLGF010000001.1 coordinate 16,809, forward strand.
AAGCTGGGAAGACACACAAATGGTGCGCTTTCACGATCTCCAATCCATTTTCTGAAAGCAATTTTTCAACTTCTGCAGTGCTCATGCCGTGACCACGCTTCCTGCCAAGTAAACGTCCAATACGATTCCGAGTACTCTGCACGTTCTTGTGATTGTTGAATACCAGGAATCCGTCGCGAGCAAGGTGAGCCCTTAGAATCCTGATCACTTGTGTCCGTAGTTCTGGCTGTGCGTTCGGAAAGAATCTGAATGCGGTAATCAAATTGAACTGCCGTTCACCAAGCACATCTTTCGCAGTGAGGTCCGCTTCGATCAGTTCCGCGCCAGATCCCGTTCTGCGCGCAACATCAAGCATCGTTCTCGACACATCCACGCCCACACTAACTTTTGCTCGATCTGCAAGATAGTTGAGAACTCTCCCGGTGCCACAAGCGAAATCCAGATGCAGGATGTCCTTGCCGCCGTAGTGGGAGTCAATAATCCGATCCAGCAATCCCTGCTCCAACTTCCAGACCATATGGCGATAGGGATTGAGCGAAAAGGTGGCATGGTAGGAGTCGCCTTTACCCTGCTCCAGGTGAGATGTTCTGTAATCTGGACTCGTCACGTAGTCTCCTAATGGTCAACAAGGGTTTCAGCCGCAGGATCCCAAGTCCAAAGGGATTCACTGAAAGCCTCAGTCAAGGCCTCGCTTCTCGAAAGCAGCCAGCGGCCCAGGCCGCGACTGTGTTGCCGGCGCGTAGGTTGCTTCGTTCTGAAAAATCGGTCTGCATACTCCGCGAGGCTGCGGTCATACGGCAATTGCGCTTCACGAAGATAGGCCGCGATGAATCGGCGCGCCGGCCGGGTAACGTAGTCTTTGATCAAGTAGGAAGCCGATGGCGTCCATAACATGTGGTTTGCATACCATAGCAGGTCAAAATAGGCCGGTCCGTAGGTCGCGTTGCCGCCATGCCTGCTCGTTGTCTGCCAGTCCAGGATCACCAAAGCGGACGCTTGCGTGTCCCAGCAGATATTCTCTCCGTTGTAATCCCCGTGCAGAAAGACTTGAGGCGCCGCAGTCGATCTAAACTCGGCCGGCAGCTCGGAACGCATGTGCTCCGGTAGTGTCAAGTCGCGATGGATAACCGCCAGTGACCGTCCGGCCAACTCCATGATTCCGTCGGTGAGTGTCCCTTTGTTCAACAGTCGGCGTACCGAGACAAGGTTATATATGCGCTCAAAGACAGCTGTTCCTGTCGCCTCTTGATACTCAATGACCTCCGGCACTCGAAACAACCCGCTTCGCTTGCCGATTTCACCACCTCGTCGCGTCTTTTCAATCTCAACCTGCATAAGCTTTGGGTCAGCATTCTTGCTGACCGCGTCTTCAGCAAACTGAACATTCCTACTCACAGCCCAACGTCCCCCTCCCCCGCTTTCAGTCGCGGATTGATCCAGAATCAGGCCGCGAGTTTAGCGTAAGCATCCGGTCCGGGCACTCTCGTGAGACTGGCTGCGTATTCCAGCAATCGTGAACATTAAATCCACGCGATGGTGAACAGTGCTGGGCACGTCGATTGGAGAGTGGGTGACTACGTCAGGTGTTCATGATCCGTCACCCAAGCCGAAACGTCCGGCGCATTGCGACGGATTCATTCGCCTGGCTGCCTTTCAACGGTAAGCCGAAGGGGAGTTTGACGGCGCATCCGGCAGAAACTCATGCGCCCACCAATCTCATTTTCCTGAGTCGTCTGGTCTTGCAGCCAGGATCTCGAGGACGTCTGCCATCCTTGCCGCCAAGTGAGCGCGGTCGTATCTCGGGGCTGCCGACAGGGCCGCCGCGCGCATCTCCGCCAGGCTCTGCTCCGAGACCGCAAATTCCTCGATCTTGGCCGCGAGTTGGCCGTGATCCCCGGGCTGGAAGATCTCCCCTACACGTTCTCGCGTGACAATCTCGGCAGACTCTCCCAGCACACCGTGGATTACAGGAATGCCCATGGCCATGCACTCGAACAACTTGGAGGGTATGACCGATTTGAAGAGCTCATTGGGACGCAAGTGGATGATAGTGGCGTCCAACAACGACCAATAACGCGGCACCTGCTCTTTCGAGACGCTGTCCAAGAACAGTACATTGTCCAGGCCGCGATCCTGCGCCATTTTCTTGAGCTCAGCCTTCCGCGCACCCTCACCCAGCAGCAGCAGCCGGTATCGATCACCGTTCGGCCTCGTGCGCAGCGTGGCGGCCGCTTCAAGCAAAGTCTCCAGGCCATGCGCCATGCCGTGAGTACCCACGTAGCCCACCACGAACTTGCCGGTCAGCTTGAGCTCCGCGCTCAGCTCCGCGTCGCGCTCGCGCGGCGCGAAGCGCATGAGGTCCGCTCCGTTGGTGACCACGACTATCTTCTCGGCGGGGATGCCGCGAGCAACCAGGTGTTCCCGGAAACTGCCGGTCACCGAAACGATGCCGCGACAATGCCGGTACAAATGCATCTCGATGCGCCGCAGGAGCTTGAGCCCCATCGATTCGCGCAGCGCGCCCACCGCTGATATGGACTCCGGCCACAGATCACGAAGCTCGAACACCCAGGGTCGGCGCCGCAGCGTCCCCAGCATCCGGCCGGCACAGGCCGTGAAGAACTGCGGCGAGGTTGCCACGATGATGTCGGGACGCCGCACGAACAGACCGGCGATGGTGGCGGTCAACATGTAGCTCAGGAAGTCGAGGACGCGTAAAAACACACCGGCGTTGGGCGCGATGTAGCTCCAGACGCGGATGACCCTGATGCCATCGACGGACTCGATCGAGCGCCAGCGATTGTGGTGCCCAGGAAACAGCTTGCCGGTGGGGAAATTTGGCGCGCAGGTAATCACCGTCACCTCGTGGCCCATCCGGACCCATTCCCGGCAATGCTCGAAAGTGCGGCTGGCCGGCGCATTGACCTCCGGCGGGAAATTGTCGCTCAGGAACAGGATCTTCACGGCGAGGCAGTGGCTACCTTATGCATCTCTACAAGGTCCAGTGGTTGCGGCCCGCCGGCAACTTGTCGGGAGAGACACCCGCGCGGCGGTCCAGCACCTCGAATTGCAGAATGAGGCGCGATCTCGCGGTCAAGAAGCAGTTGACTATCCCAGTAGTCTTGCACACTGGCGTACCAGCGCTGATCCAGGGCGCGAACCGACGCGCTAGGCATTGCCTTCAACGCCCTCTATCGCATGGCTCATCCGTCTATTGGCCGAGCAGCTCGCGGACAATTCTATGCATTTGGCGGGAATTCGCCGGCCGAAGGCTGGAGCATATTCGTAGTCGGACAAGCTCATGCGATCCCAACCTTCCGCAGAGATTCGGACAATGATTTGTCCCTCCTGATCCAGCACCGCGCAACTACCGTCCGCGGAAAGCTCGGGATTGTAATCCGGATGCAGGTGGACATGAGCAACTATCTGATGGCTCCCACGCGTGCGGATGAGGTCGTGGATCTCCAGACGGCGGCCGCTCCACCGCCACTCCCGCTGGTGGATGGGTCCGCCGGGCAGATGTCGATACCCATCGTGTTCGGCGAGCAGTGAAGCGGCCGGGTCCCCAACGTTCAGTCGGCGGGTATGCGCACGGCGGCCAACACGAAACGACCCCCACACTTCGGATGAATCGAGGCCGTCGATCACGACCGTATTGTGCGCGGCCGTGGAACGCTCGCGCGCGCGAATGTCGTTCACCTCATACGTGGAGACGCCCGTATCCACCACTACCCGGCGACCCGCGATACTGAGTTCGTAAGTAAGATTGTCTGCGTGGCCGTGGCCCGGGTTGTGATCGGGACCCAAACCGCCGATGTCGGCGACCAGCGTCCAATCTCCCCAGGCGACGCGCGCAAAAGCCAGGGGGGACTCAGCGTCTGGAACGCGGGCTTCGAGGCCAAGGCGTGAAAGATAGGCTACCAGCTCACCGGGACGGGCTGCGGCACCCAAGGCGGTATCGTTGAGTTGCGGCCAGTCGCCATCTGGTTGCGCGATGGACACACCCCAGCCGACCATGCGGCACGCGGTAGCGACCAACCACGCCGGCGGCTCGAACCCGAAGCAACGCAGAAAATTGACGGCATCCAACATGCCTTCGGCGATGATGCCTTGATACATTGGGGCGAGTTCGTTGTGCGCGCCGTCGGGAAGGATCTGATCTTCGATCTGCGCCCGCAGGCCGCGCAAACCACGCTCGCGCCAGTTGTCGGCTTCGGCCCCCGAGAAGAAACACCCCGCGATCAACAGAGTCTTGTAGTTCTCGAGCAGGTGGTTGCCCAGAAGGTGATGCTCCAATCGAGCCAATAGATGGCGCACTTGCTGCGCCAGGCTGGCAAGGTCACGCACGGTGAGTTCTCCCGCACCCGACACTTGCCACTTGATCCAGTTCACCACTCGTAGCGAGATCGGATAGGGATCCCAGGCGACGCCACTGCCGGGAGGATTCTCGGCGATCCAGCGGTCCATGATCACACGGTGCCAGGCACGACGGCTCGAGGCGCCGACAGCGTTCAGGTCATCAAAGTAATGCAGCTGGTATAGCCAGAGCTTCGGCATGGCCATGTTGCGCCAGATATCGGGCGAAGAGATGTCGGCAGCAACCCCGATGAGCTCAATGCGCTCCACCGATATCAGGGACGCTGGGCGCCGCAGGGACTCAACCCAGCCGGTGGCGGTACTGCGCAGCGGCGGCGGATCTGCGGGAGGCAATCCACCACGAACCAGCCCCCGCCAGATCCGGTTGGTGATCTGGATGGGACGCAGGTGCCGAACCGTGCGCATCAGCTTGCCAATGTCAGTGGGCATGAAAGTAGCGCCCGAATGTGCTCAACGACGCGCCGCCTCACCCAGTTCGATGGTCACTCGGCTGACCTCGTAAAGCTCATCGAATCCGATCGGTGCAGGCCCACCCTGCGCGATGGCGGCGACGAATGCTGCGGCACACGCGCGTTGCCCCTTGTCCTGTCGCCAGAGGTTCATCTTGGAAAATCCGCTCCAGCCTTTGCCGCTCAAGCGGCGGAAATTGTCGAGCTGCAGGATACGTCCTGCACAGAAGACTTCTACGCGCTCCTTCGGAAAGGCCGGATGACCGTTTGTGAGATAGTGAATCGTGCCCCCCGATCCGTCGGCGAACGCCAGAGTGAACACTGCGTTGCAGTCGTCGCCCGCACCGCAACCCAGCCGCCGGACGCTTGCATCGACGATGCTGTGACCGGCAAGGAATCGCAGCAAGTCGACGAAGTGGCATCCTTCGCCGATGAATCGGCCACCGCCTACTTGCACATCGCGCGTCCAGTGCGATGCCGGAACGGCGCCCGCATTGACAGTGACGATGAAACTCTTGGGCTGCGGGACGCCCGCCAGCAGCTCTCTCATGCGCACGACCTGTGGGGCGAAACGACGATTGAAGCCGACAGCGACCAGCGGTCGTTGGCCTTCTGCACCCGAACGCTGCCATGCCGCAGCGATCTCATCAAGTTGCTCGAGCGTGATCGCCAGCGGCTTCTCGACGAATACCGACTTACCCGCCTCCAACGCCTGCTTTACGAATCGCGCGTGAGTGTTATGGCGCGTCGCCACGACGATCGCATCCACGTCGGTTGCGCCGATCAGTTCTTCGGGATGACTGGTGGCACTCGAGAATTTGTACTTGCGGCCGTAGTGTGCCGCCGTCACGCCTCCGCTGCTCGCTATGCCCTGCAAACGGACGCCGCAGGCGGCAAATGCAGGAATGAGCACGCGCCCCGCGTAGTTTCCAGCGCCTATCACGGAGATCCGTGGTCGGGCGCTGGTTGCAGGACGGGTGTCGCTCTGAACGTTCAATTGAACGGAGCGCGCATGCACGTCAGTCCCGGCCGCGGCTTCGAACTCCAGCAGAATTCCCAGGTAAGGTTCCGTGTGTTGCGCCAGCAGCCGATATGCGGCGGGAGCATCGGCTAGCGCAAACCGATGAGTGATCAGCGGCCGGACGTCGAGCCGGCGTGATCCCATCATATCGAGCACGGCTTCGAAATTGCGCTGCTCCGTCCAGCGCACGAAACCGGGTGGATAGTCGCGTCCCAGTTCCTCGTATTCCGGGTCGTACCGCCCCGGACCATACGAGCAGGACACCTGGAAGGAAAGCTCCTTCTGATAGAAATCGGCGCGATTGAGCTCCAGGCCGGCGACACCCACCAACACGATGCGGCCACGCTTGCGACACATGCGAGCGGCCTGTGTGACAGGCTCGTTGCTCGACGTCGCTGCCGTGATGAGAACACCATCCACTCCCAGATCCTGAGAAAACGCGGCAGCGACCGCCAGCGGATCGTCGCCGCGATTCAGTGTGGCGACGTCTGCACCGAACTGCCGCGCCAGATCCGTCTTCTGCGGATCGAGATCGATGCCAAGAACGCGGCATCCATTCGCACGTAGCAGCTGCACAGCCAACAGACCGATCAGTCCCAAGCCGATGACGACGAAGCGTTCCCCCAGAGTCGGTGCCGCCAGCCGCAATCCCTGCAGCGCGATGGCACCAAGCACCGTGAAAGTCGCCTCGTCGTCGGTAACGCCGACCGGAATGCGTGCGCAGAGATTTCGCGAGACAGCGACGACTTCCGCATGCGCGCCATTCGACACGACGCGGTCGCCAATCGACAGACCGGCCGCTTCCGATCCGATAGCGCTGATCACGCCGACGTTGCAGTAACCGAGCGGCAGTGGTTGGTCGAGTTTGGAACGCACCGCCTCGACGGTCTGGAGCACACCGTCTGTACGAATCTTCTGGAGAACTTCCCGGACCTTCTCCGGTTGCTGACGGGCCTTGTCGATCCAACCAGCGCGCCCGAAGTCCACGAGCATGCGCTCCGTACCGGCCGAGATGAGCGTGCGGGTTGTCCGGATGAGCACCCCGGTGCGCGGCGCATGGGGCGCGGGAACATCGATGACCGAGGTATTTCCGTCGACCAGGGACTGCAGAACCTGCCGCATGCTATTCACCATCCTTCAAGAAACGTCGGCGGAGGTCCTCCGCGCAACGTTCGGCCGTGGCGCCATCCCACAGCGCCGGACGCCGTTCCTCTGCCCGAGGCACCCCATAGGCCTGATTCAATGCGCCCACCAGGGTCATCGCATTCACGAGCCTGTTGGATCCTTGATTCACTGTCACCGGCCTTTCGGTGTTCTCCCGCAAAGTCAAGCACGGGATACCCAGAAAAGTGGTCTCCTCCTGTACACCGCCAGAGTCGGTCACGACGGCTGCTGCATCGCATACGAGGTTCATGAACTGCACGTATCCGAGCGGCTCCATCAGCCGTATCCCGCGCGACTGCTCCAGCCGGGACATCAGTCCAAATTCAAGCAGCCGGCTGCGCGTACGCGGATGAACAGGAAACACCAGAGGCAATATCCGGCTTGCCTCCTCCAGCGAGTTGACCAGCTCATTCAAAGCAGGCCTCGTGTCGACATTGGAAGGACGATGCAAGGTCACGAGCGCGTAACGGCCCTTTTCGAGACCCAATGAGGTGCGCGTTACATCAGCATCAATCGCGCCGCGCAACATGACGAACGAATCGATCATGATGTTGCCCACGAATGTAATTCGATCAGACGAGATTCCTTCGGCGCGCAGATTCTCATCGGCATCCGGCGAGGGCGTCCACAATACGCTCGCAATGGCATCGGTCATCACGCGATTGATCTCTTCGGGCATGCGCCGGTCTCCGCTGCGCAATCCGGCTTCGAGATGGACCACGGGTATCCACAGCTTGGCGCCGACCAATGCACAGGCGACCGTGGAGTTGACGTCTCCCACCACCACTATGACGTCCGGTCTGTCGCTTTGCGCCACCTTTTCATACGCGATCATCACGCCGCCCGTCTGTTGCGCGTGCGTACCGCTTCCCACTTCCAGATGGAAATCCGGTACCGGCAATCGCAGGTCGCGAAAGAAGGCGTCGGACATGTTGGCGTCGTAGTGCTGGCCGGTGTGAACGATGCGCGGCCGACACCACGAGCTACGCGTCAATACATGGTAGAGAGGCGCGATCTTCATGAAATTCGGGCGCGCCGCCGCAATTACATGCACATTCAACATTCTTGCCTGTCTTTTGATGAAAGTTGTGGGTTCGCTATCTATAGCTAGTTCGCCGGCTCGATGTACGCCCTGACCAGGTTAGGAAATTTTCAACCGGATTTTTCCAGCCTGTGTCCTGACCGGCGCCTCGACAACCTCCAATCTCCATTCGATGTCAAGGTCATCAAGGTCGAAGCCACGCAGGAGAACCGCTCTATCCACTCCTGATTCCCGCGGCGTTACAACCAAAGTAACGCATCCTTGAGAATCCTCTCGAACCTGCACATGCCGCAACAACTCGAATGCTGCATGATGGCGACCAAAGATAATCGCAGTGAGTGAATGCCTGCGACCAGATCGATCATGAACAAAATCGCCTATCCTTCCCTCCGCTATCCGAAACAACAAACTACCGTGCCGCTCGAATATCGGCTCAACGAGATCACCCGTATCGTAGCGAATAAAGGGATGTATGCGATTGTGCAATGACGTACACACCAAACGCCGCGCCGGCGATTCATCAATCCTCACAGTTTCAGCATAACCGTAGGTAGGGAGCGAAGCATATATACCTTGTGATGTTTCACGGGCAAGCAACGCCATTTCGCTATGCCCATACCAGCTTACGATATTCGTGGACAGTACTCTTTCAATGACCGAACGATAAACGGGAGCGGGATATTCGGATCCCAGCAGCACTCCGAAGAGCTGAGTTCTGAATCGAGCGACTTCTTGATCCTGTAAATCCTCGAGCGCGTGAGAAAACTCGGCAATCAAGCTGGGGTAACCGTGCAACCACCGGGGCGGAGACTCTCGCGGCAAGCTTAATACCGCGCGCGCTACATCCAGCATGGGCGCATTGGCATTCACCACATACTCGTTGTGCACGGCGTTGTAGCGCAACGACTCTTGCAAGCTGAAGTGCTTGCCTCGAAATGTAATCTTCAAATGCTCTTGCCGATATCCACGCGCCTTCCATATGTAGTGCATATGGGCCCACTCTCGGGCAAACGCCTTATCGTCAAGGTAAAACTCAAGAGGCTGCCCCGATGTTCCTCCTGTGTTTATCTTCGTGCCACCGCCAGTAGGCGACGTGCGAGCTTCGAGCGGCACACCTTGCAGATCGGCTTTCGTTACGACAGGCACGCGCTGCCAATCTTCCAAGGATCGAAGATGATCCGGCAAGAATCCGGCCTTCTGATAGTGACCTCGATAGAACTCGATCGAGTCATACGCAGCTCGGACCAAAGCACGCAATCGCGCGAACTGCTCGGCTTCAAATTGATTGCGGTCGCCTTCTTCCTGACTCCGTATGGCCCAGACCGCTCTTGCGTACCCCAAACCCAATCTCAATGTGAACGGAGTACGCGCCAGCAATGTCCCCAAGCCCACTGGCAACTTTTCCACACGGTCCTTGACGAGAGAAAGCACGGACATCTTCAAGGCTCCAGACGCATGGCCTTTGCCAGGACGGCCGAAAAATCTCGATGGATGCGGATGGGCGATGCTCCCGCAGAAGCTCGTGTCATGGCCGCCCCTGAACGAGGTCCGCAAACAATCGTGCATTGCTCTCGAGCACCGCGCCACTCATCGAAACCTGCACTGCGTATTCCCTGATGCGCGCGCGACGCGCAAGACGTTCTGTCGGATCGAGGCGCGCGAGTTCGTTCACGGCACCGACAAATGCATCCATTTCCGACAAGCCGAAGTCCCAACCCACTCCAGCGCGTTGCAGATCTCTCCAGGGCGTCGTATCGCTGATCAGGACAGGAGTTCCCGCCGCGAGCGACTCGAAAATCGCATGGCCGAAATTCTCTCCAAGCGTTGGAAGAACGAACAGGTCGTACTGCGGCAGAATCGAAAGCACCGTCTCGTGATCGACGCCGCCGCAGTACCTGGCGACTACCCTGGTCGGCATCTGCGAGATCAGTTCGCGGCAGCGCGACCAATATCGCTCGTCGCCGATGGCACCGAAGATATCCAGTTCCACATCTGCCGAAGTACGTTTGAGAACCTGCAGGGCGAAGTCCAGATTCTTCTTGGGCGATATACGCGACACGAAGCACACGCGAAGCTTGCCCACGGACTGGCCAGTTTCCGGAAGAACGCAAGCCTTTTCGGCCGGTACAACCGATAGATTCGGGGCAATGGCGATACGCTGACCATCCACACCCATGACTGCACGGATATCGTTGGCCTCCAGTTCCGAAGACGCATGCCATGTGAGATCGGAATACAGTCTGAATGCCTTTGCGACCGCCAGGTACATCTTCTTCTTTCTGCTCTTCAACCCGAGCGCCCCGCTCGAGAATTCTCCTCGTGGAGCCAGAACGACCGGCCGACGCGGAATCAACCCGAGCTTGCGAGCAATCAGGGGGCGAACCGTAAAGGTGAAATTGAAGAAGCTGTTCAAGTACAGCACGTCGTGAGGCGTATTCGCGATCAGTGTCGCGGCTCTTGCAAGGGAGAGTTGCCGCGGCGACGCGTAGAAAACCTGAGCGTTGCCCACGGAATTCCAGCTGTTGATCGCGATGTTGCCGTAGGGAACCGACTCCCTGGCGTCTCGATCCGACGTAACGATACGAAAATCGAAGCGATCTCCCAGTCGCGCAACCATGTTCGAAATGGTTCGCACCGGTCCGCCTGATTTGAAGCCGGGCAGATAGTAGGCAACAAAAACGAGCACGATGGGCTTGTTCACTACTGCCGTTCCACCACTTGATAACGAGCGATGTATGTCTCTGCCACCGCATCGATCTGATAGAGCTCCTTGCATTCCTCGTAAAGCAAACGACTGTAGTCGCGCGCCCGGCAAAGATCACGACGTAGCGCCTGCATGAGTGAGGCAAGTTGATCGACGTCACCGACGTCGAAGATGGATGCACCGTCGAGGTGGCCGATCATTCGCCGTACCGCCCCAACGTTCGCCGCCACTACTGGCACGCCCACCGACATGGCCTCCAGAACCACGTTGGGCATACCCTCCTTTTCCGAGCACAGGATCAGGCAGTCCGCAGCCCGAAGATAATCCATGGGATCTGACACCTGCCCGCAGAAGACTACGGCATGGGACAGACCTGCTCGTGCGGCGGCCGCCTCGAGTTCAGCTCGTAACGGACCATCACCGATGATCTTCAGTACAGCTCCTTCAAGATGAAGTTCGGAACGGCGAAATGCCTCGATCGCGTCCTCACATCGCTTCTGCGGAACCAGCCTTCCGATGAAAATGAACTCGAAGCGTTCGCAATGCGGGCCTCCCTGGTCGATGCGATGAAAATACGGATCGCCCTGCATCAGGACACCATTGTCCGCGCGGAAAACCTTCTGTGCAGGGATGCCTGCCTGGTCCAGCCGCCGCGCTGAATCCTCTTCGAGACAAACGATTGTGTGGATCCGTCGAGCGAAGAAAAGGCGAATACGCGGCAGGAGACCTCCCGACGGCGAAACGAGATGTTCATTCGGAAGCTTGAACACGACCCGATACCCGAGCAGGTATCCAAGCGCGGTCACAAGGAGTCCGATGCGGCTCGGCGTATGGACGTGAAGGATGTTGAATTGTCGTCTCAGGCGCCGCAGTGCCGAAAGAAGACTCAGCACGCCACGAAATCCCGGAGGGAAGCGCCGAATGTCGAGCGGTGACGCGCAACTCGCGGAACCGTGCATGAATGAAAGCACCATGATCCGAACACCCTTGCGTGCGAGCGCCTCGCTCAACAATTGCGCCTGCTTCTCCTTCCCTCCGACCACGGGAGGTGGATAGGCCGCATCGAACATCACCACCGAGATCTCGCCCACCTCTCGCACCTTCATCTCAACACGACTTCGGAACACATTTGCAGCGGCGCATCATGGGATGCAGCCCAGACCAGCTCAAGTGGCGGAACTGCCGATCGGAACAACCACTTCCGGGTGCGACGGCGCAGCCCAGGATGCCGCCACTGAATCAAGAGGCTTGAGATGGAGTTCGTAGAGAAGCCACATCATGGCGACCAAGAGGATATGCGAGAACTCGTAGTAACTCACCATCCCGACATCGAGCACCAGCTTCACCGGTATGCCCACCATGATGAACATGCGCACATCCTGGGCAGATGGAATTCGAGTCAGTCGCCGCGTACGACGCCACAGCAGCCACAGCGGAAAATAATACAAGACGGCCCCTGGCAACCCGGCGTTCAGCGGCATTTCGGTGAAGTTGCAGTGGGAGTATTTGCCGACTCCCGTGTCATCCCTCTGCCCTTTGATCACCTGCACAAAGTACTTCTCTGTAAAAAGATGGAACTGTGAGTTGTGCACTCCCACCCCTGTCCAGGGGTGGTCGGCGATCAGCTTCGCACTTTCGAGCATGAGAAATAGCCTCTCGAGACCGCTGCTACCGACCGATGCACGGGCGCGTTCCTGTGGGTCCAATATCGCCACCTTGTTGGCCAGCCGCTCCACGATCGGCCCACCAGCCACGGCAAGCACCGCGCCCGACAGTGCGATGAATCCCCCGACAACGGCTATTCGCTTGATTCCGCGGTTGCGGAACCAGAGCGGCAAAGCCATGACCATGACCAGGCCCAAGAGGCCCTTGGTCGACAAGGTCGCGAGAGTCAGGAACGCAACGAGAGCCTGCAGCACCACGACAAGCGCACGACCTCGAAGCACACACAGCCGCTTGTTGAAGCAATAGAGAACCGCGAACAGTACGATCCCTGTCACAGCCAGGGTATTCCTGTTGAAATAGACGCCCGAGAATGCTCTCCCCCCATAATCCACGACGCCAACAGTGAATCCCGCCAGAAGAGCGAGATTGACAACCGCCCACAGAGCCGCACAGACGAACATGATCCTCAGGAAGTCATCCAGAGACTTGACGATCACGGCCACGACAATCGTCGCAAACACGCTGTATAGCAGCGTCAATCCGATCATCGTCAAATGGACGTTCACGTTCGTTGCGTTGGGCGTCAGGACAAGCGCGTAGATAGTCCAGCCGCCGAGCACCATCGCCGCTCCACACATCGCGCGCCTGACGCGACCATTCAGGATCACGAACAGCAGTGCCAGACTGGCCGTCAGGACTGCAACCAGCCAGTATGCATAGAACTGCAGGTCCTGGCTGCCGTAAGTCAGCAATGCCACGAGAAGGGCGATCGCGACACCTATTTGCTCGGCAGATAGTCTGCCAGGAGCGCGTTGCGCTACTACGCCCTGCATCTCTTTCGCGTCCACATCGCGATCGCATCCGCGTAGTTCTCTTCCAACGCCGCAGGACCAACCACTTTTTCCCAGGTTGCCGCTTCAAGTCTTGCGTAGTGGAAGGGCGATTTGACGAGCGTCAGCGGGCCCATGTGAACGCCTTGGAACTCCAGCAGACCGAAGCCCTTGCTGGTTTCGCAGATGTCCATGGACAAGAACGGTTCTCCCAGTCGGTTGAAAACTTCGGCCGCGAAGTCAAGAAGCCCGCCGGGCGGATCTATGAATTTGAGTTTGCCACTGCCGCTTGCACGGAAGTCGTTGCTTCGGACCTTGCGCTCCAGGACGTAGTATCGACTCCCGAAAATCAGCACTTTGAAATCCCGGCTCAGCCCCGGAATGAACTGCTGCAGCACGAATCGTTGCCTTGGGCGAATGTACTCATACCATTCGGTGCTTCCGGGCTTGGGCGCTACACGCGCACGAAGGAATGCCCGAAGTCGACTGGCCATAGGCAACCTCTCCCGCCTTCCGATCAGAGCAGCCGCATCCTCTCTGCTCGATACCAGCTCAACGCCTGTGCTCTTGGCTCCTTCTGGCCACTTGAACACAGCGGGCCACTCGTTCCATCGGGAATCGCGCAACTCGGATCCCGAGGAAAGATAGTCACCGGCAACCTCATCCAGCCCGTGCAATCGTTTGAGAATTTCCTGGTAACCCTTGTTTTCGTGCGCGCGAAACATGTCAAACGACGGAACCAGCACGTTTCCACCATGAGTCAGCGCAAGCAGGACATCCTCCAGGTACTCCTTGTACCCTGGCCGTTGCGTGCTCGAATAGAAGACCCATTGATTCCTCACCAGGCTCGGGTTCTGCGCCAGGTCGTCGAATGAGAATTCCGACACTTCGAAGCCATGCGATTCGAGTCCCGCCCTCAGTAGCCCGATATCCAGGGAGATCCAGGCTTTGAGGCCTTGCCCGAATATCCTGCCGCTACACACCACCAACGCAATCTTCGAACCGCATGCTGCGGATCCATGCACGACGCCCGCTCTCTCCATGCTCACGTTGCGCCCTCCAGCATCGCGCGCGTTACAGGCTCAGATCCAATATCCTGCTGCAAGCAAGCAAAGCGCTTCATGGCTTGTGATTCGCTTCTGAGCGGGATTCATCGGGCCCTGCAATCGAACGCACGCTCCCGTTGACCGGCGTGTCGTCCCGACCGACATCTTCCAGTATTGTCTCGATGGCTTCGCGATGGGATGCGCATCGCATGAAATTCAGCAGCTGCAGCCTTCGCCATGACGGCAGGAGAAGACGGAACAGCCGCGGCCAACGTCTGAATATCGAAGTCATCCCCCTGAAATGAAACGGGGCTCGCAGCATGAGCAGGTAACGCGCATAGCGAGAACGGCAGAACGTGCGCCATTGCAGCTCCAACTCATCCGGGCTCGCAAGTATGCGGCTCAGTTGAGCCAAATGATCAGCCAACTTGTACGACTGATCTTCCGAAAGTGGCACGACCCCGGGGACACGGCGAAACTGCTCGAATGGAATGATCCGGAAAGCCGTGACACCTCGCGAGCAGACATCCAGCGACAGGAAATATCCCACGTACCATGACTCCGGCACACCTGCGCCCTTGTCAAACAGCAGATTCCCCACCCCGTATGAGATAGGTGCATTTTTGTATACCTCGAGCGAGGAAGCGACGTGCGTGTGATGGCAAATCACCGCATGCGCACCGCAATCGACAAGGAATCGGCAATACTCGGCAAGCCCGGGGCGCGGAAGAGCGAAATACTCAAGCCCTCCATGGACGATTGCAATCACCACGTCCGCCTTGTCTCGTGCGCGAGCAATCTGCTTCGAGTTTCTAATTGGATCGACTGGTGCCACACCTGGGGAGCCTCGGCCCGCGATACCAAACTCACGCTCAGCAACATTGACAACGGCGAGCCTGATGCCGCCCCGAACCAAGACAAGAGGCTCGCTGGCAGCCTCAAGATCCATGCCCGCTCCGACCGTGGCGATGCCGGCCTCCGCACAGGCACGCAAGGTATTCGCAAGGCCCTCCGCACCCATATCGAACGCGTGATTGTTCGCGAGCGTCAGGACGTCGAATCCGCCCGCGCGTATGCCTTTCGCACAAGCTGGTGCAGCCCGCATCGCCGGGCCCGCTTTGACTGCTGGCCGATGCACATCGGTGAGGGCGCATTCCAGATTGGCGATGCGCAGATCATGATCGCCAAGAATTTGCGACAGCGGACGCCAGAACGCCGCAGCATCCCCTCGCGAAAGGATCTCCTCACCAGCGCCCACGGGGGCAAGATCTCCACCCACTAGGACACGAACACTCGCCTTACCGTCGATGGAAGGGAGCAATTCGACACCCTTGAGAAGATCAGCCGCCGCCCACCTCGAGTCACACTGGCGCGCATTCATGGGACCCGCTTCCCAAAACTCCGCTTGACCAACTGCTGCAAGAATGCGAAATCGGTGCGCCGATAAGAGAGCACATCCTTCACAGCTACTCCGACCATCCTGCAATACAGAATGAGGAAGGCAACCGCGGCAAATACATAGCTAATCGTTGACGATATCCCCGCCCCATACACACCGTAGCGGGGCACGAGCAACACGCATAACAATGCGTTGATCACCGCGCTTATGAAAAAGAGCACAAGACCTGCGTGAGGCTTGCCCTGGCCTGCGAGGTCCATGTTCAAGACCTTCTGGGCGATCATGACCACGACTCCAGGAATAAGGAGGCGCAGGATCGTGCCACTCTCCTCGAAATCGCGGCCAAATACGATGCTGATCAGCTTCGGCCCAATTGCCGCCAGAGCAAACCCCGCCATCGCGCCGCCCAAGAGAGACACACGAAACAGACTCGTAACCTTGGCAGTGAAAACACCACGGTCCTTCGCCGCGGAACTTCGTGTGAACACCACCGCACCGACTACGGCAGGCACCTGCCAGATGAGCTCCGCGATCGAGACCGCGAGAGCATAACGCCCCACGTCGCCGATGGGGACCATTCGCTCGAGTACGACGATACCAACGCGGTAGTTCAGAAGAATCACGAAGAATGCCGCGGCATATACGGCACCGAGTTTCACCATCTCGATTGCGACTTGAGCGTGCATGCGAACGCGTATGTTGCCGCCGCGCGCGGTCAAGAAGATCGAATAGACGCCCACCAGAGCATTCGAGATCAGCAGTGCGAGAAGAGCCCCAGCAACCCCTCCGTCCAGAAGCCAGACGAACATCGTTATGAGAAAGAGGTTTGCCACAGACGGCATCCACAAGATCCTGTTGAAGCGGGCAATCTCCTGCCTTCCAAAAAGAATTCCTGTCATGTACTTGGAAGTCAGTTGCACGGGGATCAAACAGCTCACCAGCAAGGCAGTTGCCATCCCGATACGATGGCTGCTTGGCATTGCATAAATCAGCCAAAGGATCAGCATGCCAAGAGCACTGCTTGCTATGAGCATGAAGAACACCGTTTCCACCACGGTCACTTCCTCATGGACGCCTCTGCCAATCTGATAGATAGTCGCCTGCCTGATTCCCAACTCGGCTACCGACACGATCAAGCCAGAGTAGACCAGCAAAGTCGTGAACGTGCCCTTGCCCTCTGGTCCGAGCAATCTGGCAAGCAATACACTGGTGAGCAGTGCCACTGCCAGCATGAAGACCCGCGTCGTCAGTATTGAAACGGAGTCTCGGAGAAAACTTCTGGAGCGCATCAACTTTTCTGGCGCGTCAATGCGGAATTCAATGCAAGCGGGCGCCGTGCACGGATACTCGTCACTGCGAGCCCCCCTGCATTGGCATCAACAGAATTGCGGCGATTCCTTGATCAATCATCGACTCTCACACTGTGCCTGGCGTCCCGGGCACTCGGCATTTTTCCATGTATCCGCAGATATCTCATGATCACGAAGACCGTCACGCACAAACCGCCGAAGAGCGTCACGGCAATACAGATGAGTGATCGCGCAGGGCGCGCCTTCTCCTCGGGCACGACCGCTGGATCCACTGTTCTGAATGCATATTCTTGTCTGGCTTCGGCGAGCATGATTGTCCGGAGCTGTTGCTCCAGCAACTCACTGAGCGTCAAACGCATCTCGGTAAGCGGAGTCTCCTGCAATCTCCGCTCCAGGAATTGCACGCTCAGACGCGACTCACTCAGATCTTGCGACCGCATGCGTTCATTGATATCCCGCACCAGCAGGTCCGCCCACTCCTTCGCCGCGATTGGCGAACGACTCTCGACGGCGAGTCGCACAATACGCGTGTCTGCATCCTGCTCGACCGATACGATCTCGGAGAATTCTTTGAATATCTCCCAGTCCGATGGCTGAACCGTTCTCGGCGGACTGACCTTTCTGACCCACTTGTTCTTGGCGACATCGTAGATACTTGGATCAACTATCCACCGTTTGCTTTCCGCATCCCACTTGTCTGCCGCGAAGAGAGGCACGAGCAGCTCATGCCGCCTGACGAAGTCAGTGAGAAACTGTCGTGATTGAAGGACTTCGATAGCCAACGTTGTCTTGTCAATTGCGATGGCATTCAATTCCAGACCGCCAAGAGCCCCGAGTGGTGCGACTCTCCCGAGCAACGAACCAAGTCCGCGTGGTTGTTGTTCCGCGACCGGCGCGAGCACGGCTTCCGCTCGATAGATGTTCGGCAGTAGCAGGCTGACAATAACGGCCATAGCTGCGACGGGCAGCGTCAGCAAGACAATCCTGATCTTTTCACTCCACACAATGCGCCACAATCCAGCGAGGTCGATGTAGTCATCGCCTGCCGGAGCATGGATGTGCGACGTGGGTGTATTTGAAGTCGGATCGATCATTCGTTTCTCAGCCCGCGCCCTGAGCACGGCAGGAGGCGCACAACCATTTGGAGTTTCCGCTACTCGTCACAACGCTAGGGCTCATGTGCGAATCAAAAAGTCCGAACATCAGAAAGAGTTGACAGCTGCTGCCGCAATAGCAAGGTTGTACAGAATGCTCGTCACTGCCTGCCACAACGGCAGCGCCGGCATGCGCTCAGTATCGAGCGGTACCACGATCGTGTCACCAGGTCGCATGGCCACCTGGCCGCTGCGCCGGAACCAACCGCTGTTCTCGCTCGAGATCACGCTGCCATCGGCACGCACCACATAGATGCGGCCGCGATCTGCCTTGCGCGTCGCTCCGCCAGACAAGGAGATGTAGTCGTCCCTAGACAGCTCATTCCTGTAGAAATGTGAAGTGCTGTTCTGCACTTCACCAATGACGGTGACCTCCTGCTTCTGTTTTGGAATGATCAACCGATCACCCTCGCGCAGCACCACGTCGTCGGCCGAGCCGATCGGGGATTTCATGACGCGATTCAGATCGATGACCAAGCGACCGACGGCCTTGCTGGCCTTCAGCTGCGTGAGCAGCGACTGACCCACCGACAATGCCTGGCCTGCCTGGCTCTGATTCGCAGATGCGGCACGCAGCGCAGCCGACGCCAGCTCGCCCTGGAGCCGTTGTGCAAGCCGGTCGATCTGCTCCTGCTCACGAATCTGAAGCTCGGTACGCGTGAAGACGGAACCTTCCGGATATGCAAGCTTGGTGAGGCCGCCGGCGCGATCCAGTACCGAGCGCAGGGTTTCGCCTCTCTGGATGGGATAAGTACCCGGGAAACGCACCTCACCGATCAGCGAAATCTGCTCCTGCTCGCTCCACTCCGGCAATTCCTTGATGTTGAGGAAATCGAACGGTTGCAGCGCCAAGTCCGCACTCGCGTCGCCAGCCAGGATTGCGGCCAGATCGACGTCGATAAGCTGGGTCTGTCGAGCGTCGTCACCGACACGATATCGGGTCAGCTCCGCCTTGATGCCATACGCGGCGTCCTGCAGGCCGCCACCCGCGCGCAGCAGGTCGCTCACCTTCATGCCGGGTTCGAGCGGATAGTCGCCGCGAGCTTTCACCCGCCCATCAATGCGCACGATTTCGCTCGGCATGTCGATGCGCGACTGCCGTCGAATTTCTTCGAGGATAGGCTTGAGCAGCTGTCGGCGTCCCGCCTCGGTATCGAATACGATGAGCCGGTCGCGCGGCATCAAAGCGACGTTTTCCACGGACGACGGGTTGCGCAGCGCCGCAGCGAGATCCGCCGACAGCAGGACCACCCGCCGATCCGGGGGCAATTCGCGGCGAATCAACACATAGTTGATGTCGGCGTTCGGCCGAAGCTCGTCCACCGACCCGATAGCGTCCGTGATTCGCATACCGTCGTGCCAGGCCAGGGGAGCCGGCCGGAATACATGCCCTTCGACCGTCACACCCTGGTCAAGCGTGGGTCTCAATCGAAGTACTCGCAGCACGTCGCCATTACGTAGCAGTTCGCTCTTGCCTTGGCCACGCGCCAGGGAAACGTCGACCACGACGCGCCTCTGGGCTTCATTGACACGCACCAATGCGGCTCGGCCCGGATCCGCTTCGGCGGTCATGCCGCCCGCGAGACGGATGACCTCGTCGACCGTTGTCGAACCCTTGAGCTCGTAGATGGCCGGTCGATGAACTTCACCGTCGACGGCCACAGTTGCGGTCACTGGCGGAATGAAGATCACGTCGCCGGACAGCAGGTTCGCATCTCCGGTGGTGTCGCCGCGCAAGAGGAGGTCATACAGATCGAGGCGCCGGACCACGGCTCCGGCGCGCTTCAGTTGGATGTCACGCAGGGATCCGAAGGGTTTCAATCCACCCGCGGCGTACAGCGCTGATGTGATCGTGCCGAGCCCGCTGACCGTGTAGCTGCCTGGTCGATTCGCCTCACCCATGACGAACACGCGGATCGAGCGCGTATCGCCCATCGACACACTCGCGCGCACGCCAATCATCTGCCGCGCCACTCGCTGCTCGATGTCCGCGGCGACGCGCACGAAGTTCTGACCACTCACGTTGATTGGGCCGAGCTCGGGGAAATTGATGCGGCCGTCACGCCCCACGGCCAGGCGCAGTGTCCTGTTCTGATTGCCGAATAGTTGCACGACCAGCTGATCGCCCGGCCCGATGATGTAGTCAGAGGGCACTGGCACGTCGGTGACCGGCGCGAACGACGCCCCCACATCCTTGAAGAGTTCGTACCCGAAGGGCTTCAGCCCGCCAACTCCCGACTTGCGCACGGGTAGTTTGGTCACTTTCACGTCGAGCTTCGCGAATTCCGGGATCGACTGCAGCCGATGGGTTGCCTGGTCGGCTTCGAGCCCGGCAAGCATGACGGGAGCGAACCCTGGCAGGAGCAATGCACCGGAGCCATCGAGCTGGTAGGGATTGCGCCCGCGCACGCGATCCATCAGCGTCTGCAATTCGACTCGCTCCGCTGGCTCGAGGGTCGGCGCGAGCTCCCCGGGAATCGTTATTGGCGGCAAGCCCGGCCCCTGACTCTCGACTCGCGCTGGCTTGTCCTGCTTGAAGTCGATGTCGATCAGCACCGAGTCGTCTGGCTGCAGAGTATTGTCGAGGATGAGTCGCGCGCCGGCGAGCGAATCAGCACGCCGCGCCTCCCGGCTCTGATCGTCGCGTCGCCCTTCCGCATTGGAACCGTTCGATCCGGCATCCATGGAGGCCGAGCTGATGCCGAGCTGCTCCATCAGAGCCTCCCGGTCCTCGGGGCTCATGCTGCGCAGGAGCTCGATTTGTTCCGCGGTGGGAACCTGCGCAAATACCGACGGGACGCCCGCCAGAACCAACACCACCGCGAGAAATGACCATCCCCTGCGCATTAGAATCCTTGTTGCCAGACTGCGAAACCGTTTACGCGTGAGCCGGAATCCACATTGATGACAGGACTCTGGTAACCCACGCCGACGCTGATCTTGCCGGCGCCCACCCACCGCGAGTAGCGCAATTCTACATTGTCGAGGTCCACGGGCACGTCGCTGATAGCGTTGTTGCCACCGTCCCGATTCACATCGACCCTGCGCAGCGTGAGGCTCAGTACGTCGCCATTGCCGCGGGTGACGAGCCCGGCGAGCGTATACATGCGGCTGTCGTTGTCCATGGAATGGCCGATGATCCGCCCTCGGTATGCATATCCCAGTGGGTATATCGAGTTGCGATAGGCACAACCGAACTGGGGATTTTCCCGCGAGAAACTGCACGCGGTATCCGCGTATTCCGCGCGCAGCCGCCACGCCGATTCAGCCCAGGATCCCCAGCTTTCGAGCCCGAACTGGCCCAGAAACTTGGAGGGCAGCCCGCCCGCCTCATCCTCGCCAATCCACTGGGTGTAGAACACCAGCGGCAGGCGCTGCCAGGGAGAACGCAGTCGCATGTCGTAGCCCGCCATCTGGTTGCCGGGCTCTTCTTCGTGGTCGTCGCCCGCGCGCGTGTTGTCGTTGCCCAGCATCATGTCGACGAAGGTGCCCCAGTCGCAGGTGCGGTCGCCGCCACACAACTGGGCTGTGCGGGTGAGACCGAATTCCAGCCAGGGGAGCGGGTGGAAATTCAGCCGCGCGGCGAAGAATTTGACGCTTGGGACGGCCACATCATGCGACTCGGCTTCACCCACCGCGATGCTTGCTCGCCAGGGGCCCATCCACGACAGGAGCCTGGTCTTGAAAGGGTCCGTGTAGTTGCGCTCGAGCGTGATGCTGGGAATCGGCCGTGCGTTGGTCGAGAGAATCAGGCTGCCATCCCAGCCGGGGCCCCACCAGCGCTCCATGAGGCCCGCCGACAACATGAAGTTGCCGAAATTGATGCCAAGATACGAACCGTCGGCCCGCCAGTCCTTGTCATCATCCGGGTCGATCACATAAGACCCTTGCACGTTCATCACGAAGTGCTCGCTGAGCCAGCTGGCTCGCACGCCGACCTCGCCCTCTTCCCGCGGCGTATCCGCGAATCCTCTGAGCATTGCCGGTTCGTACGCGGCACTGACCCGCAGGCCTATGCCAGAGAAGCCCGTCGCCGACGCATCGCGACCCAGTCGCTGCACGCGCCGCAGCGCCTTCGCAGTCGCTTCGTTGAGACCTGCGTCGTCCGCCGCGAGCGCATCGCGAGCGATGTCGGGCCAGGACATTGGCCACGTCGTGACGGGCCCGCGAAGGATCCCGGCGTCGGCGAGCAGATGGATATCGCTGCGCAGGCCTTCGTCACCTGCGGCCAGCCAGGGATCGGCACGGGCTGCGCCGGCCACCAGGATCGTCAGACAGCTGACGATGCGTACGAGCAACGGGAAGCTCACGGCCTGAATTCATGCCGTGCCCGTATCGCAAGCAGGGCCGAACGCCGCCGGGATACGCGGCGAGCGGCGCGCGAGTTCACTGGCGCCATGCCTGCAACCGGTCGAGCAGTGGCCGGAGCAACGGACGATGGATCGCCGCGGCGGGATCCCGCACCAATGGCAGCACTTCCTCGCACATTTTCTTGCCCAGTTCCACGCCCCACTGGTCGAATGCATTGATGCCCCAGATCACGCTCTGGGCGAAAACCTTGTGCTCGTACAAGGCGACGACCTTTCCAAGCGTGCGGGCGTCGAGGCGTTCGAAGGCGAGAATCGAAACCGGTCGATTGCCCGCATGGACCTTGTGACGTGCGAGTAGCTCGATGCGGCCGGGCGCAACCTTGCGTGCCGCCAGTTCCGCCGCGGCCTGTTCCTGCGTGTAGCCGAACGCGAGCGCGTCCGCCTGGGCAAGGCAATTGGCCATGGCCAGTTCCGCTTGCGGCTGGTTGTCGCAGGACGAGCGCGCCGGGAGCAGGAAATCCATCGCAGCGCGCGCGGTGCCCTGGTGCAGCATCTGGAAAAACGAGTGCTGCGCATTGTTGCCGGGTTCGCCCCAGATCACGGGTGCGGTGTCGACACCGGCCGGATCACCCGAGAACTTCACCGACTTGCCATTGCTCTCCATGTCGAGCTGCTGCAGGTAGGCGGGGAATCGCCTGAGCCTGCCGTCGTATGGCAATACGGCGAGCGTGGGCAGGTCGAGGAAATTGATGTTCCAGATTCCGAGCATCGCCATGAGCACCGGCAGGTTCCGGTCCCACGGTGCGCTGCGAAAATGCAAATCCACGTCGTGACCGCCAGCGAGGAATTCGAGGAAACCCTCGCGTCCGACGGCAATTGCCAGCGAGACGCCGATCGACGACCACATCGAGTAGCGCCCGCCGACCCAGTCCCACATCGCAAATCGGTAGTCAGGATTGACGCCGAAGGCATCCATGGCCTGCGCATTGGTCGAGACCGCGGCGAAATGCGCAGGCACGGCGCCCTCGCCCAGTCGTCCGGCCAGCCAGGCACGCGCGGTGCGCGCGTTGGCGAGCGTTTCCTGCGTGGTGAACGTCTTCGAAGCCACGATGAAAAGTGTGCGTGCCGGATCCACGTCTTCGAGCGCGTTGGCGAGATCAGTGCCGTCCACGTTCGAGACGAAGCGCACGCGCGGCGCGCCGCGCGTCAACGGATGCAGTGCCTCTGCTGCCATGGCGGGACCGAGGTCCGAACCGCCGATGCCGATATGGATGATGGTGTCGAAGGATGTGCCTGCGGAACCGCGGATCGCACCCGTACGCACGGCCTCGGCGAACTCCAGCATGCGCTCGCGCTCGGCGAGAACTTCACGGGCGATGGCCATCCCGCCAGGAGCGTCCTCGGCGATTCCGGGTATCCGCAGCGCCGCATGCAGGACAGCGCGGTTTTCCGTGGTATTGATGGCCTCGCCCGCCCACATGGCTTCGATCCGCGCGCGCAACCCTGCCGCGTCGGCCAGTTCGCACAGGGACCGCAGACCATCGGTGTCCACTCGCTGGCGAGAAAAATCGAAGTACAACCCCACGGCTTCGCAGGCAAAACGCGAACCCCGGGAGGCGTCCGAATCGCGCAGCGCTCGCAGAGTCACGGCCCTTGTTTCAGAAGCGCGCGCCCGCAGAGAACGCCAAGCGGCGGTCAGATTGTCATGGGCCATCTGGGGAGTGGTGCTGGCAAAACAGGCGGGGATGGTATCGACAACTCGCTGAATATGCGAGGCAAATTCGCGCAGAAGACACGCCTGCCGCCACGGCCCGCACCGTCGGCTCAGTGGCTCACAAATCCCGTAATGCAGTCCACGACGTACTGAAGTTGCTCGTGCTCCAGCTCCGGGTAGATGGGCAGGGCCAGCGATTCGCGGGCCGCACGCAACGATTCCGGGAAGTCCCCCGGGCTGTGTCCCAGGTACGCGAAACACTGCTGCATGTGCAGCGCCAGCGGGTAGTAGATCTCCGCGCCCACGCCCTGTGACGCGAGCTGGCTGCGCAATTCGTCGCGCCGTTCGACGCGGATGCAGTACTGGTTATAGATGTGGCGCGCGCCCTTCGGCGCCGGCGGCGTCACCAACCTCCCGCCGAGATTGGCCGATGCGAATGCCCGGTCGTAGAACGCCGCATTGCGCTGCCTGGCCTCGCTCCACGAATCGAGATGCGGCAGCTTCACGTTCAGCACTGCGGCCTGGATCTCGTCGAGGCGGAAATTGCCGCCGATGAGCTCGTGGTAGTACTTGGGCTCCATGCCATGCACTCGCAGCTTCATCATCTTCGCTGCGAGCTGCCCGTCATTGGTGACACAGGCGCCGGCGTCACCGAACGCACCGAGGTTCTTGGTGGGAAAGAACGACAGGCAGCCGATGTCACCGATGGAACAGGCCCGCCGTCCCTGCGCATCCTCGGAACCGATCGCCTGAGCGGCATCCTCGATGACGCGCAGGCTGTGGCGCCGGGCGATGTCCATGATCGGATCCATGTCCGCCATCTGGCCATACAGGTGCACGGGCAGGATGGCGCGAGTGCGCGGCGTGATGGCGCGTTCGATCTTCTCGGGCGAGATGTTGAAACTGCCTGGGTCGATGTCCACGAACACCGGTCTGGCGCCGACGCGGGCGATGGTTCCCGCGGTGGCGAAGAACGTGTAGGGCGAGGTGATCACCTCGTCGCCAGCGCCGATGTCGAGCGCCATGAGTGCGATCAACAGCGCATCGGTGCCGGACGAGAGACCGACACCGAACTGGCAACCGGAATACTTCGCCACGGAAGCCTCCAGCGCCTTCACCTCGGGACCGAGAATGAAGTACTGCGACTCGGCGACACGCAGCAGCGCGGCATCCAGCTCCGGCTTGAGCGCGCGGTACTGCGGCTTGAGATCGAGAAGGGGGACTTTCATGGCCGGGATGTTACTGCATCCGGCCACGAACTCCGTGTCAGCCCAGGTTGGTGACCCGTTCGCCGCGCGGCGCGGATTTGTTGTAGTACTCCAGATACCAGTCGACGAAGCGGCGGATACCCACTTCCACGGGTGTGGCGGGCTTGTACCCGACGTCGCGCACCAGGTCTTCGACGTCGGCGAAGGTGTCCGGCACGTCACCCGCCTGCAACGGCAGCAGGTTCTTGACCGCCTTCTTGCCCAGGCAGTCCTCGAGCACCTCGATGTAACGCGCCAGTTCCACCGGCGCGTTGTTGCCGATGTTGTAGATGCGGAACGGCGCGCTGGAAGTGGCGGGATCCGGGCTGTCTCCGGACCAGTGCGGGTTCGGCTCGGCCACGCGATCCAGGGCGCGCACCACGCCCTCGGCGATGTCGTCGACGAAGGTGAAATCGCGCTTGTGGTTGCCGTGGTTGAACACGTCGATGGGCTTGCCTTCGAGGATGTTCCTGGTGAACAGGAACAGCGCCATGTCGGGGCGGCCCCATGGGCCGTACACGGTGAAGAAGCGCAGGCCCGTCACGGGTAGTTTGAACAGCGCCGCGTAATTGTGCGCCATGAGCTCGTTGGCGCGCTTGGTGGATGCGTACAACGACAGCGGATGGTCCACGCCGCGGTGCGGCGTGAACGGCATGTTGGTATTGAGCCCGTACACCGAGCTGGTGGACGCGAACACCAGGTGTTCCACCTGGTTGTGACGGCAGCCCTCGAGCACGTTGAGCGTGCCGGTGACGTTGCTGTCGACGTAGGCCTGGGGATTTTCCAGCGAATAACGCACGCCGGCCTGCGCGGCCAGGTGGATCACGCGCTGGAACTTCTCGCGCTGGAACAGCACTTTCATGCCGCCCCTGTCCACGAGATCCAGCTTCGCGAAGCGGAACTTCGGATGCTTCTCGAGGATGCTGAGCCGAGCCCGCTTCAAGTTGGGGTCGTAGTAGTCGTTGAGATTGTCGAGACCGACCACCTCGTCGCCGCGCGCGAGCAGCTTCTGTGTGGTGTGAAACCCGATGAACCCCGCGGCACCTG
Source organism: uncultured Pseudomonadota bacterium (assembly GCA_946479515.1). Next base: position 43,288 of record CAMLGF010000001.1, read on the forward strand.
TCAGCAGAATCTTCAAAACCGCTCCTGATATTTACAGCCGGCCATCCACTTCGACGGCCGGGAAAACGTGCTTGATGTCATAGACCACGTGCGATTTGCGGCAGGCCTTGCGAATGGCCTTGATGCCCAGCTCGCGGAACTGCCGGTGGCCGACGGCGACGACCACGCCATCATACGCGGCCGGACGCATTCTGGTGACCGGGCGGATGCCGTACTCGTGCTCCGCCTCGTCGCGGTCGATCCAGGGATCGAAGACGTCCACCTTGGCGCCATAGTTCCTGAGCTCGCGTACCACGTCGGCAACCTTGGAATTACGCAGGTCGGGGCAGTTCTCCTTGAACGTGAGGCCGAGCACCAGTACGCGCGAACCCTTCACCAGGATCTTCTTTCCCGACATCAGCTTGACCATCTGGCCCGCGACATAGGACGCCATGCTGTCGTTGAGCCTTCGGCCCGCGAGAATCATCTCGGGGTGAAAACCGATCTCCTGCGCCTTGTGCGTGAGGTAGTAAGGGTCCACGCCGATGCAGTGACCTCCGACCAGTCCCGGGCGGAACGGCAGGAAATTCCACTTGCTGCCCGCGGCCAGCAGTACCTCCTCGGTGTCGATGCCGAGGCGATTGAAGATGAGGGCCAGCTCGTTGATGAGCGCGATGTTCACGTCGCGTTGCGTGTTCTCGATGACCTTGGCGGCCTCGGCGACACGGATGCTCGACGCCTTGTGCGTGCCGGCCCGCACCACGGAGCGGTACAGCTGGTCGACGAATTCCGCCACCTCGGGCGTCGACCCCGACGTCACCTTCTTGATGGTCGGCAGCCGATGCTCCTTGTCACCCGGGTTGATGCGCTCGGGGCTGTACCCGGCGAAGAAATCCTTGTTGAACTTGAGCCCTGACTCGCGCTCGAGGATGGGGATGCAGACTTCCTCGGTGCAGCCCGGATACACGGTCGACTCGTAGATCACGATGTCGCCTTTCTTGAGAACCTGGCCCACGGTCTCGCTGGAACGCTCCAGCGGCGTGAGATCCGGCCGGTTGTACTTGTCGATGGGCGTGGGCACGGTGACGATGAACACGCGGCACTTGCCCAGCTCCTTGAGGCTGGTGGTGTAGCGCAGCTTGCGGGCGGCCTTCAGCTCGGCAGTCGAGCATTCGAGAGTGCTGTCCTTGCCGGCTTTGAGCTCGGCAACTCGCGGCGCCTTGATGTCGAAGCCGACGGTGTCGAATTGCTTGCCGAACTCGACCGCCAGCGGCAGGCCGACGTAACCCAGACCGACGACGCCGATGCGACAGCCGCGCATGCTCAATTCCATGATTTTTCCGTTCATTAGCTACGTGGGGACAGCAGCGCGCGATCTTGCCGAGGTGCCGGCGCACACGCGAGGGCCGGGTTGCCCGATTCGATGATTTCTGTGCGTTTGGTCGCTATCTGCGGCCCGCCGGCCCACCTATTGGAGGGTGTCCAGGCTGCGCCAGACGGTCTTGCCGCCACTCGACTTATTGATGAGATCGAGCATGGCCTCGTGGGCGCCGAGCTCGTCCGCGCTGGCGAGGGGGACGGCCAGCGTGACGCCCGGCAGTCGCAGCGGCACGGCCGCGGCGCTCGCCAACGAGGCCTCGGCGCGTGTGCCGGCATCCAACGCCAGGGCGCTCTGCCCGCCCGTCATGGCGAGGTAGACATCTACCAGGATTCCCGCATCGAGCAGCGCCCCGTGCAGCTCACGCTTGGTGTTGTCGACGCTGTACCGCTTGCACAGCGCGTCCAGGCTGTTGCGCTGGCCGGGGTGCAGGCTGCGCGCCAGCGCCAGCGTGTCGAGCACGCGGCACAGCGCCGCGACGGTGCGCGGCTCGCCCGGCAGGCGGGCGAACTCGGCGTCGAGAAACCCCACGTCGAAAGGCGCGTTGTGGATGATGAGCTCGGCGTCGCGGATGAACGCGACCAGCTCGTCGGCAATCTCCGCGAATCTCGGCGCGCTCTGCAGCTGCGCGAGATCGATGCCGTGCACGGCCAGCGCGCCGGCGTCGATGTCGCGCTCGGGATTCAGGTAGCGGTGGAACTTCCGCCCGGTCAGGCGCCGGTTGACGATTTCGACGCACCCGATCTCGATGATGCGGTGGCCGGCCGTGTGTTCGAGACCCGTGGTTTCCGTATCGAAGACGATCTGGCGCATGGCGCGCGAGTTTAGCCGACGAGCGCGTCGATGGCGCGATTCGCGAGCGCATCGACGCGTTCATTCCCGGCATTGCCGGAATGACCCTTGACCCAGTGCCATTCGAGCCGGTGCGTGCCCGCGAGCGCGTCGAGTGCCTGCCAGAGATCCTGGTTCTTCACGGGTTTCTTGTCGGCGGTCTTCCAACCGCGGGATTTCCAGTTCGGCACCCATTCGAGGATGCCTTGCCGCACGTATTGCGAATCCGTGTAGATGCAGCCCTGCACCGGCCGCTTGAGGGCTTCCAGCGCGCGGATCACCGCGGTGAGCTCCATGCGATTGTTGGTGGTGTGTGCCTCGGCGCCGGAGATTTCGCGTTCGCGTCCATTGAACAGCAGCAAGGCCGCCCAGCCCCCCGGCCCCGGATTGCCGCGACAGGCGCCATCCGTGTAGATCTCGACCTTGCTGTTCGTCACGTCAGGAACTTTGGCGCGGCGTCGTCGGTTTGACCAGCCCGCCGATGGCCTGCGTGCGTTGCAGTTTCGGGCGCAGCGGCGTGAGCGTGTACACACGCTTGCGCGCCTTGATGAGATAGGCGCCCGCGGGCCAGGGCTTGAACCAGCCCCGGCGCAGCAGAGCGGACGTTTCGCCGGCCCGGGGCGCGGTGCCGCCCCAGGGCGGCGCGAATAGATAGTTGCGGGTCAGCGAAACGTCGTAGCCGAGCAGTTCCAGCCAGTCGGCGATGCGGCCCGCGCCGAGCATGCGCTTGAGGCCGGGCGGATAGCCGCGGCTGATGGCGCGGCTGCGGAATCCCCACAGACTGAACGGTCGGAACCCCAGCACGATGAGCTGGCCTTCGCTCGCCAGCACGCGATCGGCCTCGCGCACCACCGCGTAGGGATCGGTCTCGAACTCCAGCGTGTGCGGCAGGACCACGGCGTCGACCGAGGCATTGGAAATCGGTAATTGCGACAGTCGCGCGGCGATGTCGCTATCGGCGCACGGGGCGCGACGATCGGCGATGACGGCGCGACGCCGCGTCCGACAACCGGCCAACAGGCGTTCCGATGCGCCCCAGATGCCCAGCTGAAGCAACTCCCAGCCGAAAACATCGTCCAAGGCCTCTGACATGAGCTCGGATTCGGCCTGTAGCACGGCCTGCCCCAGACCGGAAGCGAGCCAGGAATCGACCGAAGTGGAGGTAGTGGCGTGCGTCACAAACGTCGTGAATTAGATCACAAAAAAGGTAGCAATCCTGTGAACTTACGGCTTAAATACGGCCCCTCGAACAAGTACCGTCATCTTCCATAAGCGGTCCCTTTAGAGCTTCCCCACGGGGGTGTGAATTGACTGTCGGATTCACGGGAAGGCGCGCCCTGGCATTTGCGAGCGCGCCATTGATTCTTTTTACAGCCGCGCTGATGGGATGCGCCACCGCTCCCCGCCAAATCCCCAAGGAAGCCCCGGCTTCGACCATCGCGGCCGATCCCGCCGCGAGTGCCGCCACCACCCAGGTCCCCGCATCCGCGCCGCCGTCGGGCGCCTCGAAGCCGGTCCAGCAGCGCGTGCGCACGGCCGCCGCGGCGGCCGCAGAAGTGCCGAGCGAGCTCACCGCGGCCGTGGCCGAAGAGCCCGCCACGGTGGTCGACACGGGCCCGACGCTGGAAGAATCGCAGACCGTCGCCGGCCTGACCCCGGAGCAGTATCCCGATGTCTTCGACCGCATTCGTGCCGGCTTCAAGCTCGAGGACGTGGACTCCCGCCAGATCGACCAGCAGGTCGCCTGGTTCGCGAACAATCCGCAGTACCTGGAACGCGTGTTCGGCCGCGCCAGCCTATACATGCATCACATCGTGCAGGAGATCGAGGCGCGCGGCATGCCGCTTGAGCTCGCGCTGCTGCCGGTGATCGAGAGCGCGTTCGAGCCCTACGCGCAGTCATGGGTGCGCGCCAACGGCCTGTGGCAGTTCATGCCCGGCACCGGCGAGCGCTTCGGCCTCAAGCAGGACTGGTGGTACGACGGCCGCCGCGACGTGATCGCCTCGACGAAGGCTGCGCTCGACTACCTGCAATACATGCACGACGAGTTCTTCGACGACTGGCTGCTGGCCATCGCAGCCTACAACTGCGGCGAGTTCCGCGTGCAGCGCGAGGTGAACAAGAACCGCGCGCAGGGCAAGCCGGTGGATTTCTTCCACCTGCACCTGCCCTCGGAGACCCGTGCCTATGTGCCGAAGCTGCTGGCGATGCGCCGCCTGGTGGCCAACCCCGAAGACTACGGCATCGCGTTCAGCCCGATTCCCAACGAGCCCTACTTCGTGAAGGTCGACACCGGCGGACAGCTCGACCTGACGCTCGCCGCCGAACTCGCCGGCATCACGCTCGACGAGGTGTATGAGCTCAACCCCGGCTTCCATCGCTGGGCCACGGATCCGGCCGGCCCGCACTTCCTGCTGTTGCCGCGCGACGCGGCGGACGCCTTCAAGCGCAATCTCGAGATGCTGAGCCCCGACGAACGTGTGCGCGTGTCGATGCACACGGTGCAGAAGGGCGAGTCGGTGGCGTCCATCGCCACCAAGTACAAGACCCAAGCCATCGTCATCCGCGACATGAACACGCTGCAGAGCGGCGCGCCGCTGCTGGTGGGCACCGAGCTGCGCGTGCCGACCGCCGTGGTCAATCTACCGGCGAAAGTGATGCTGGCGGCCGCGCGCGTCGACGGTAAGGGCGGTCGATCGGGCCGCCGTCCGGCCGTGCACGTCGTGCGCAGCGGCGATTCGCTGTGGCGCATCGCCAAGCGCAATCGCATGACCGTGGCCACGCTCGCGCGGCTCAATGGCATGCAGCCGGGCGACACGCTGCGCGCCGGCCAGCGGCTGGTGCTGAATCCGCGCGCCGCGAGCAGCCGCCTGGCGAGCGCGGGCGGCAGCGCGCGCCAGGTTTCCTACAAGGTGCGCAGCGGGGATACCTTGTCGCGCATCGCACAGGTGTTCGGCGTCACCGTGTCGGACCTGGTCAACTGGAACGGCATCAGCCGGCATTCCACGCTGCGCCCGGGGCAGCGCCTGCGAGTCAACGTCAACCGCCATTAGCGCCCCTGCGGCACACGGTGCCGCCAATCTTTCACAGAACGGGCAACGAGGCTGGCAAAATGCCGGCCTCGTTTCATTTGAGTCCGGCAAAAGGACAAGGGGAATCGCATGGGCTTCCTGAGCGGCAAGCGCGCTCTCATCGTCGGCGTGGCATCGGATCGATCCATCGCGTGGGGAATTGCCCAGGCCATGCACGCGCAGGGCGCGGAGCTGGCTTTCACCTACGTGAACGAGAAGTTCAAGGAGCGCGTACAACCGCTCGCCGAATCGCTGGGCTCGAAGCTCGTGGTGCCGATGGACGTCACCAACGATGCCGAGATCGAGGCTGCGTTCGGCACCATCGGCAAGGAATGGGGTTCGCTCGACATCCTGGTTCACGCCGTGGCCTTCGCGCCCCGTGAGGCACTCGCCGGCGGATTCACCGAGAGCACCTCGCGCGAGGCCTTCAGGATGGCCCACGACGTGTCGAGCTACAGCCTCACCGCCCTCGCCCGCGCCGCGCAGCCGCTGATGGCGGGGCGCGCCGGCGCCATTCTCACCCTGTCGTACCTCGGCGCGGTGAAGTCCATCCCGAGCTACAACGTCATGGGCCTCGCCAAGGCCAGCCTCGAGGCCAACGTGCGTTTCCTGGCCGCGGACCTGGGCCCGCACAACATCCGCGTGAATGGCATCTCGGCCGGCCCGATCAAGACCCTGGCCGCCGCCGGCATCGCCGGCTTCCGCAAAATGCTGAGCCGTGTCGCCGAGGTTGCGCCCCTGCGCCGCAACGTGACGCTCGAAGACGTGGGCAATGCCGCGGCCTTCCTGTGCTCCGACCTGGCCAACGGCATCACCGGCGAGATCACCTACGTGGACGCGGGCTTCTCGACGGTGGGCATGAGCTTCCCGCAGGAAGCCGGCGGCGAGTGATTCCACACGACCGCGCCGAACCGCGCGCGGCATGAACACGGGGAAGCGCGATGACGGACGTCGACACTCGCCTGGCCAACAGAATTCTGCTGGGCCTGCTGATCGGCGCGGTGGCAGGTGCCGCCACGCTGGCGATTGGCGCGCTCGCGCCCGGGGTGCTCGAGGCCGCGCGGCAATTCGCGAGGTTCGTACTGGATCCGCTCGGGCAGATATTCCTGCGGATGCTGTTCTTCGTGGTGATCCCGCTGGTGTTCGCCTCGCTGGCTTCGGGCATCGCCCAGCTCGATCGCATGGGCCAGCTCGGGCCGCTGGCGGGCCGCACGTTCGCGCTGTTCTTCCTCAACATGTCGATCGCCGTGGGACTCGGGTTGCTGGTCATGAACCTCGTCGGGCCGGGCGAGACGCTCGCGCCGGAGGCGCGCACCAGCCTGATGCAGGAGTACGGAGGTACGGCCGCACAGCACGTCGAGCGGCGGACGGGTCAGCCGGACCTCACGCCGATGACCGTGGTCGAAATGTTCATGCCCCGCAATCTGTTTGGCGCGTTCGTCGGCAACAGCCGCGAGACGCTCGGGGACGTGTTGCCGCTCATTCTGTTCGCCATCCTGGTGGGCGCCGCCGCGATTCGTCTGAGCGCCGAGCGGCGCGACAAGCTGCGCGCCGGCCTGGGGCTCGTGAACGACCTGATGACGGGCATCGTGCATCTCGCGCTCACGCTGGCGCCGTTCGCCGTACCGGCCCTGATCTACAGCGTCATCATCAAGATCGGCTGGGACATCGTCATGGCGCTCGGCCTGTTCGTCGCGAGCTGCGTGATCGTGATGCTGCTGCATCTGTTCGGCACGATGTCGATCTGGGTGCGCCTGCTCGCAAGGCGACGGTTGGGCGAGTTCTGGGCGCAGATGCGTCCGGTGCTGGTCACGGCCTTCTCGACCAGCTCCAGCGCCGCGACGCTGCCCACCGCGCTGGCCGTGGCCCGCGAGCAGTTGAAGGTGAGCGCGCCCGTGGCAGGTTTCGTGCTGCCGCTCGGCACCACCATGAACATGGCGGGCACGGCGCTGTACGAAGGCTGTGTGGTGCTGTTCGTGGCCCAGGTGTTCGGGGTCGACCTGAGCCTGGCGCAACAGCTTACGCTGCTGCTCCTGGCCGTGCTGTCCGCGGTGGCGGTCGCGGCAATTCCCGGAGGCTCGCTGCCGCTGATCGCCGGCCTGCTCGCCTCCTTCGGCATTCCGCCGGAAGGCATCGGCATCATCCTGGGGGTCGACCGGATCCTCGACATGACCCGCACCATGGTCAATGTGGGATCGGACGTGGTGACGACCACCGTGGTGGACCGCTACACGACGCTGGCGGCAGCGAAGTAACCCGGGCTTTCGCCCGGAGTACGGCTATTCGAACACGCGCGGGTTCTTGACGACCTCGGCCTTGCGGCGGGCCTCGGTGACGTAGGCGGCCACGTCGCCCTGCGCTGCGCGCCGCAGGCGCTGATCGGCCTGCTGCTGCACCAGCATGGGGTTGGCGCTGCTGTCGGCGATGCGGGTGCTCGTGAGCACGAAGACGGCCGAGCCGTCATCCAGCTTGGCCACCTTCATGACGGGCTTGTCGGTGGGCCGAGGCGCGTCGAACACGGCGGTGCGCAGGGCCGCGGGAATGGACGGATCGCCGCGACCCACGAAGTGCGGCGGATCGGCGGTCACGCCAAAGCCCTTCGCCACGTCATCGAATTTTTCGCCGGCTTCGAGCTTCTGGAGGGCTTCTTCGGCCGCAGCCTTGGCGGCAGTGACGCCGCGCTCATGGCGCAGCAGATCGACGATCTCGTCACGCACCTCGGCCAGCGGTTTGACCTCGGCCTTGTGATGCGAGGCCACTTTGACGAGGACCAGGCGGTCCTCGCCGAGCGCGACCGGTCCGCCGATCTTGTGCTGGTTCAGCGTGGCGTCGCTGTACACCGTCGCCTGCAGATCCGGGCTCGAGCCCAGCGGTTCGCCGCCGCCGCCGCGCAGGAACTGCGGCACGGAGCCGCGCGTGAGACCGAGCTCCCGGGCGAGCTGGTCGAGATCGGAAACACCCTTCTCGAGCTGCGCCTGGATCTGGTCCTGACGTTCACCGAACAACTCGGCCGCCTTGTCCTGGCGATACTGTGAATCCAGCTCGGCACGCACCTCGGCGAACGGGCGTTCCTCGGTGGGCTGGATCTCCTCGAGCTTGAGGATGTGATAGCCGTACTGCGACTTCACCGGATCGGATACGTCGCCGACCTTCATCGCGAACAACGCGTCGCCGATGGGCCCCTCGAACTGCGATTGGGTGACGAAGCCGAGATCGCCGCCCTGCTCTTTGGTGGGATCGTCGGAATATTGTTTGGCCAGGGCGGCGAAATCCTTGCCGGCCCGTGCCTCGGCAACCACGGTCTGGGCACGTTTGAGCGCGGCGGCATCGTCGTCGCCCTCGTTGACGCTGATGACGATGTGGCGCGCACGGCGGCTCTCTTCGCGCACGTACATGGCACGGTTCTCGTCATAGAGCTGCTGCAGATCCGCCTCGGTGGGCTCCACCTGGGCGGCGAGCTGTTCGAGACGCAGCTCGGCGTACTCGAGCGCCACGTACTCGGCCGACATGAACCGGTCGCCATTCTTGTCGTAGTAGTCCTTGATGGCGGCGTCGTCGATGGGCGCATCGCCCACGAACTTGTCGGCCGGCAGGCGCAGATACTGCACCTCGCGTTCCTCGTTCTCCAGGTTCGCGAGCCGCTGCTGTTCGGCGCGCGTCAGGAAGAAGGACGCGCCGATGCCCTGCTGCAGCTGGTTGTTGAGCAGGTCGGTACGGGTCTCGTTGAAGTACTCGTGCTCGGTCTTGTTGTTCTGCTGCAGGAGGATGGCCATCTTCGACGCATCGAACTTGCCATCGGTCTGGAATGCCGGATTCGAGCGCCAATCGGCGAGCACCGTCGCTTCGCTGACGCGGTAGTGTTGATCGGCCAGGCGCTGCTGCAGCACCTCGCGCAGTATCAGGTTGTCGATGATGTTGGACTGGATTTCCGCCTTGCGGTCCTCGGGGATCTCGGTGCCGTACTGGCTGGAGTAGCGCTGCTGGAGCGCGTTCCATTCCTCCTGGGCAGCGCTGGCGGGAATCTCCTCGCCATTGACCTCGGCGGCCGTGTTACTGCCGACGCCGGTGAGATCCAGCGAGCCCGCGCCACCCCAGAGGATGAAGGTGGCAGCGATGCCACCGAGGATGACCCAGGTCAGCCATTTCTGGCCCTGCAGGCCATCACGAATGCGTTGCAGCATCGACAGTCCTAAACGAAGCGCCCTGAAAAGAATTGGCGGAGCGGACGGGACTCGAACCCGCGACCCCCGGCGTGACAGGCCGGTATTCTAACCAACTGAACTACCGCTCCAATTTTTCGTTCCGGCGCTTCCAGGGAGAGACCCCGGCTCCGGAAGGGCGCGCAGTTTAGCGGAAGAATTCAAAAAATGCAGGCCGATGAACCGACCCTGCAGCCCCGGCCACCGCCCCCTTATCGATGCTCCAGATCCGGCGCGATGACTCGCGCCACTTCCCCGGCGACCAGGCGATGCGCGGCCGGGTTCCAGTGCGCATCGAGTGGCGAGCGGTCGAGGGGACCCCCTCCGGCGGCGAAATGGCGGCGGAACAGCGGCTCCGTGTCGACCACCCGCAGGCCCGCCGCGCGCGCCAGCTCGGCCAGTCGCAGATTCGCGAGCAGCGCCCGGGTCCGGCAGCCTCGCACGCGCCCCGGCGGCAGCCCCGCGTAGAGCGCCCTGCGGTCGGCGTCGAACACCAGGATCACGCGCTCCGGCGGCAACCCGAGGGCGCGCGGCAATTGCGCCGTGAAAGCACGCAGCAGTTCCTCGTCCTGCTTTGACAGAACTTCGTCGTGGCACCGGGATATGCCGGCCACGTGATCGGCATTCCGCCGCAGGTTCACCAGCGCCGCCGGCCGCAGCAGCAGGTTGCCGCGCAGGTAACGCACCAGACCGATCGTGCGCATGAATTTGCTCAGCGATGAGCGGTGCAGCTCGGGCACGAGTCGCACCGGCGGCATCCGGCCGGCGTCCCACTCGAAGTAACCCGGTGCCGCATGGAAGCCATGGGTGAAATCGCCGGCGGTGATGACGAACACGCCCCACCGCGGCGAGAACTCCTTGCCAACCAGCGCGGCGGTGCCCAGGTAATCGGGCATCTCCGCGCCCGACATGCCGAAGTTCAACACGTCGAGCCCGAGCAGTTCGTGCAGCGAACCGGACAGCGAGTCGCCGTAGTCGTTCATGAGCGACTCGACGTAGCTGTCACCGAACACCGCGACGTCGCCGTGTCCCGGCCGGTAGTCGCTGGGCGAGGCGTAGCCGTAGTTGTTGATGCGCCCGTGATGCACGTTCCGCAGGTTCCAGCCGGTCGACATGGTGTACGAGCTGTTCGGAATCATGGTGTGCACGGGCCAGTGTGCACGCGGGTCGGCGGCATACGTGCCGGCGATGACGGGCGCCACGCGAATCAGGGCTTCGAGGAGCAGCAGCGTGCCGAGAATGCCGCAGCCGAAAGCGAGAATGCGTGTGAGGAAGCTCTTCATCGCATCAGAAATTGAAGTAGATGAACTCGGTGACGTTGCGCGATGCCGCGGTGATGGCCATCAGCACGATGCCGGTGCACAGAATGCCGATGAGGAATGCCATGAGCTCGCCGAAATGCCTGCCCGAGGAGCGACGCTCCAGCCAGCGCGTGAACGCGCCGTCGATGAGGGCCTGGGAATTGCGGACGAACAACGCGACCGCGGAGAACCCGGCCAGCCACGGCAGAATTCCCTCGGAGTAGCCCGCCAGCGACTCGATGCGCGCGCCTCCCTCGTTGAGCCCGAACAGGCTGGCGACGATGCCATTGGCGATATGCAGCTGCGTGGCGCGGAAGTACACCCAACCCACCATCACGCACAGCAGCGTCAGGGCCACGCCCGTGCAGCGCCCCAGCCACGCGCGCGGGCCCGCGGCCGGCGCGGGCGGAATGCCCAACCGCTCTCGCAGCCACAGCCAGAAATGGTTCACGACCAGGTAGGCGCCATGCAGGCCGCCCCAGAACACGAAGGTCCAGGAAGCGCCGTGCCACAGGCCGCCGAGCAACATGGTCAGCATCAGGTTGACGTACCGGCGAGCCCGCCCGTGGCGGTTTCCGCCGAGCGGCACGTACAGGTAGTCGCGCAGGAAGCGCGACAGCGTCATGTGCCAGCGTCGCCAGAACTCGGTGATGTTCCAGGCTTGATAGGGCGAGTTGAAGTTGTACGGCAGCCGCACGCCGATGAGCAGGCTCAGGCCCACGGCCATGTCCGAGTAGCCGGAGAAATCGAAGTAGATCTGCAATGTGTAGGCCACCACGCCGATCCAGGCGGCGGAGGTTGCGAGCGAGGTCGCCGGATCGTGGCCGAACACCATGTTCGCCACCGGCGCGACGCTGTCGGCCACCAGCACCTTCTTGACCAGCCCCATGAGCAGGAACGCGAGCCCGATGGTGAAGCTGCGCAACCGCGGGCTGTAGATCGACGCCAGCCGGAACTGCGGCATCATTTCGGCGTGGTGCAGCACCGGGCCCGCGATGAGATGCGGGAAGTAGGTGACGAACAAGGCGTAGTGGACGGGATTGCGCTCGACCACCTTGCCCCGGTACACGTCCACGAGATACGCGATCTGCGTGAACGTGAAGAAGGAGATGCCGAGCGGCAGCACCACGCCCAGCAACGGGATCTGTCGGCCGGACAATTCGGCAACCGTGCCAATGAAGAAATCCGCGTACTTGAAGTAGGCCAGCGCGGCCAGGTTCACGGAGATCGCCACGGTGAGCAGGGGCCGCGCCGCCGTGGGCCGGCGCTCGCGTGCGCGCAGGATCCATTCGCCGAAGCTGTAGTTGAAGGCGATCGAGACGACCAGCAGCAGCGTGTGCTCGATCCGCCAGTAGCCGTAGAACACCAGCGAAGCCAGCGCGAGCCAGGCGGCGGCGGCCCCCTTGCCTACGAAGCGCGCCGTGGCGAAGAACACCAACAGCGTGATCGGCAGGAAGAGGAACAGGAATTCGCCGCTGGTGAACAGCAACCCGCATGGCCCGTGTGAATCGGTGTGCGTCACTATGCCGTCGTGACGCCAAACGCACGTCTGAAGATGCTGTCAGGTGCGTCCTACGGATTCGCCGCGGGAAATGGTGGGTGCTGAGGGGATCGAACCCCCGACCAACGCCGTGTAAAGACGCCGCTCTACCGCTGAGCTAAGCACCCGCCGGAACGAAGCGGGGCGAGTCTAATGACTCGCCCCCCGCTACGATAGTGCAGTGCCACTCCACGGACCCGGCCAAAGGTCGGGCAGAAACTCCGGCGCAAGCCGTTTCAATGCGCCTGGACCTGCTTGCCGCCCTTGCGCGCCGTGCGCCGGGTGCGGGCCGGCTTCTCGGTGGCCGGCGGACTGGTCAGCTGCGGCGTAGGCCGGCTGGCCAGCGCCACTTCCAACACCTCGTCGATCCACTTCACCGGGCGGATGTCGAGCTTGCCCTTGATGTTGTCGGGGATCTCGGTGAGGTCCTTCTCGTTGTCGACCGGGATCATCACCGTGGTGATGCCGCCGCGATGCGCCGCGAGCAGCTTTTCCTTGAGACCACCGATGGGCAGCACCTCGCCGCGCAGCGTGATCTCGCCGGTCATGGCGACATCCGAGCGCACCGGAATCTTGGTGAGTGCCGACACCAGCGCCGTGCACATGCCGATGCCGGCGGACGGACCGTCCTTCGGCGTCGCGCCTTCGGGCATGTGCAGGTGCACGTCGTGCTTCTGGTAGAAGTCCGGGTCGATGCCGAGCACGTTGGCGCGCGAACGCACCACCGTCATCGCGGCCTGGATGGATTCCTGCATCACCTCGCCGAGCTGGCCGGTGTGCTGCAGCTTGCCCTTGCCGGGCACCACTGCGGCTTCGATGGTCAGCAGCTCGCCGCCGACTTCCGTCCAGGCGAGCCCGGTGACGTGCCCGATACGGTTCTCTTCCTCGGCCTTGCCGTAGCGGAAGCGACGCACGCCCAGGAACTTGTCGAGATTCTTCGGCGTGACGGTCACCGATTTTTCGGCGGCCTTCTCGCCCTTCTCCGTCTTCTTGGCGGACAGCAGCAGCTGTTTCACGGCCTTGCGGCAGATGCGCGCGATTTCGCGTTCCAGATTGCGCACGCCGGCTTCGCGCGTGTAGTACCGGATGATGTCGAGGATGACCTCGTCGGAGACCTTGAGCTCGTCGGGCTTCAAGCCGTTCTGCTTCACCTGCTTGGGCAGCAGGTATTTCTTCGCGATGTTGAGCTTCTCGTCTTCCGTGTAGCCGGGCAGACGGATGACTTCCATGCGGTCGAGCAGCGGCGCCGGAATGTTCAGCGAGTTCGCCGTGCAGACGAACATCACCTGCGAGAGGTCGAGATCGACTTCGAGATAGTGGTCGTTGAACGTGGCATTCTGCTCGGGGTCGAGCACTTCGAGCAGCGCCGATGACGGGTCGCCGCGGAAGTCCATCGACATCTTGTCGATCTCGTCGAGCAGGAACAGCGGATTGTGCACGGCGGTCTTCGCCATGTTCTGCACGATCTTGCCCGGCATGGAGCCGATGTACGTGCGGCGGTGGCCGCGGATCTCGGCCTCGTCACGCACGCCGCCCAGCGACATGCGTACGAACTTGCGGTTCGTGGCGCGCGCGATGGACTGACCCAGCGAGGTCTTGCCGACGCCCGGCGGGCCGACGAGGCAGAGGATGGGCCCCTTGATCTTGTCGACGCGCTGCTGCACGGCCAGGTACTCGACGATGCGCTCCTTGACCTTGTCGAGACCAAAGTGGTCTTCGTTGAGCACGGCCTCGGCGCGCGCGATGTCCTTGAGTATCTTGGTGCGTTTCTTCCACGGCACCTTCACCAGCCAGTCGATGTAGTTGCGCACCACGGTGGCTTCGGCCGACATGGGCGACATCATCTTGAGCTTGTTGAGCTCCTGGTTGGCCTTCTCGAGCGCCTCCTTGGGCATACCCGCTTTCTTGATGCGGTTCTCGAGGTCGGAGAGCTCATTGCCGCCCTCCTCCATTTCGCCGAGCTCCTTCTGAATGGCCTTCATCTGCTCATTCAGGTAGTACTCACGCTGGCTCTTCTCCATCTGCGCCTTGACGCGGCCGCGGATGCGCTTCTCGATCTGCAGCACGTCCATCTCGCCTTCGATGGCGACCAGCACGTGCTCGAGGCGCTTGCGCACGTCGAGAATCTCCAGAACCTTCTGCTTCTCGGGCAGCTTCAGCGCCATGTGCGCGGCCACGGTGTCCGCGAGGCGGCCGGGCTGCTCGATGCCGGCGAGCGCGGTCAGTACCTCGGGCGGCACCTTCTTGTTGAGCTTCACGTACTGCTCGAACTGCGAGATGACCGAACGCGCGAGCACGTCCAGTTCCTTCTCGTCGTAGGTGTCGGCGTCGGGCTCGGTGACCACGTCGGCGGTGTAGTGCTCGCCGGTGTGCATGGTGTCGATGCGCGCGCGGTCCACACCCTCCACCAGCACTTTCACGGTGCCGTCGGGCAGCTTGAGCAGCTGCAGGATCGAAGCCACCGTGCCGATGCGATACAGGTCGTCGGCCTTCGGGTCGTCGACGTCGGGCTGCTTCTGCGCGATCAGCATGATGCGCTTGTCGGCCTTCATCGCCACGTCGAGCGCGTGGATCGATTTTTCGCGGCCGACGAACAATGGGATGACCATGTGCGGGTACACCACGACGTCGCGCAGCGGCAGGACCGGCACGCCTGGGATGGTCACGGACTTGGTGGAAGCTTGGGATTCACTCACGCGGCGGGCCCTCGACGCACATCGATGCCACGGAATGCGGCAACCGACGGCTGCATTTAGTCAAAGTGTAGCGCGGGAGATGGGGCTACGAGAGGGCGTTTCAACGGCTGCGACGCAGGTCGCGGATCGCTGTAGGCGGCGGCAGGAGATCGCCGTTGCCCTCTTGAACGAGGGCAACGGCTTCCCTCAGTAGAATTGCCTAGCTGAGGCCGGAACCCGAAACCCGCCGTGGCGCCGCAGCGTCCTCGGCCGGTGCCGCGTCCGACTTGTACACGATGTAGGGCTTCTGGTGCCCGTCGATGACGGTGTCGTCCACCACCACCTTCGAGACATTCTTCATCGACGGCAGCTCGTACATGGTCTCGAGCAGCACGTTTTCGAGGATGGTGCGCAGGCCGCGCGCGCCGGTCTTGCGCTGCATCGCCTTCTGCGCGACGGCGGACAGGGCCTCGTCGCGGAACTCGAGCTCGGCGCCTTCCATGTCGAACAGGCGCCGGTACTGCTTGGTCAGCGCGTTCTTGGGCTCGGTCAGGATGCTGATGAGCGCCTTTTCGTCGAGCTCCTCGAGCGTGGCGACCACCGGCAGGCGGCCGACGAACTCGGGGATGAGGCCGTACTTGATGAGATCTTCGGGCTCGACTTCCTTGAAGATGTCGGTGCCATGCGGGCGGGTGCTCACGTCGCGCACTTCGGACGTGAAGCCGATGCCGCCCTTCTGCGTGCGGTTCAAGACGATCTTCTCGAGACCGGCGAAGGCGCCGCCGCAGATGAACAGGATGTTGGAGGTATCGACCTGCAGGAATTCCTGCTGCGGGTGCTTGCGGCCGCCCTGCGGCGGCACCGAGGCGATGGTGCCCTCGATGAGCTTGAGCAGCGCCTGCTGCACGCCCTCGCCCGACACGTCACGCGTGATCGAAGGATTGTCCGACTTGCGGGAAATCTTGTCGATTTCGTCGATGTAGACGATGCCGGTCTGCGCCTTCTCGACGTCGTAGTCGCACTTCTGGAGCAGCTTCTGGATGATGTTCTCGACGTCCTCGCCCACGTAGCCGGCTTCGGTCAGCGTGGTGGCATCGGCAATCGTGAATGGCACGTTGAGCAGGCGCGCCAGCGTCTCGGCGAGCAGCGTCTTGCCGCAGCCCGTGGGGCCGATCAGCAGGATGTTGCTCTTGGAGATCTCGACGTCGTCCTTGCCGCGGCCGGCCGTACCGCCGCGGGTCTGCAGACGCTTGTAGTGGTTGTACACCGCCACGGAGAGCGTCTTCTTGGCGCGTTCCTGGCCGATGACGTACTCGTCGAGGACCTTCTTGATCTCCGCGGGCTTGGGAAGCTTGTCGCGCGCGCGCTCGGCGCGGTCTTCGAGCTCTTCGCGGATGATGTCGTTGCAGAGCTCGACGCACTCATCGCAGACGAAGACCGAGGGGCCGGCGATCAGCTTGCGAACTTCATGCTGACTCTTGCCGCAGAAGGAGCAGTACAGCAGCTTGCCGTCGTCGTGCCGTCCGCGTGTGTCCTCGGTCATCTTGGCTCCGTAATCCCCGCTTGGGACCTATATATCACGCCGGTTCCGGCAAACCCAAGGGCCGGGGCGGTGGAACCCGTTGTTTATACGGGATTTGTCGAGAACTGCGAGTGGCTTCGCAATTGCGCCGATACCGGGCATCGATCCTCGTAATGGAGTGGCCGAACGAACAATGGTTCAGTGGCCGAGCCCGGGGACCACGGGCGCCGCAAGCGCCGGTGCCGCGCCGGCGTCATTACGTCAATCAGGTCGTCGGCGCCGGGGGCTGCACTCGCTTGTCGAGCAGCTTGTCCACCAGACCGTAGGCCACCGCCTCGGTGGGGCTCATGAAATTGTCCCGTTCGGAATCCTGCCGGATCTTCTCGACCGGCTGTCCCGTATGGAACGCGAGGATCTCGTCCAGCCGCTTGCGGATCTTGAGGATTTCCTGCGCCTGGATGTGGATGTCGCTGGCCTGGCCCTGGTAGCCACCCGAGGGCTGGTGAATCATGGCGCGCGAATTCGGCAGCATGAAGCGCTTGCCCTTGGCGCCGCCGGCAAGCAGCACCGCGCCCATCGAGGCCGCCATGCCCACGCAGATCGTGCTCACGTCGGGCTTGATGAACTGCATGGTGTCGTAGATCGCCAAGCCCGCGCTCACCGAACCGCCCGGCGAATTGATGTACAGCGCGATGTCCTTCTCGGGGTTCTCCGACTCGAGGAACAGCAGCTGGGCCACGATGACGTTGGCCATGTAATCCTCGACGGGACCCACGGCGAAAATCACGCGCTCTTTGAGCAGCCGCGAGTAGATGTCATAAGAGCGCTCGCCACGCGCCGTTTGCTCCACGACGATGGGAACCAGATTCAGCGCGCGCTCGTTCATCGATCGACTCTCCTGGTGGCTCTGTCGGTGCTCAATCTCATTGCTGCTCGTTCTGGCCGAACTGCGTGAGCTCGGAGAACGTCGACGGCTTGTCGGTGACTTTCGCCTGGGTCAGCACGTGGGCGATGGCCTGGGCTTCGAGTACCTGCGCTTCGATTTGACGCATCATGTCCGCGTTCTGCAAGTAGGCGCGCCGCACTTCCTCCGGGTTTGAATAGGAAGCTGCGAGTTCGTTCAACTTTTCCTGCACGGATTCGCGGCTCACCTTGATTCCGGAGCTGCGCACCAGCTCGTTCATGAGCAGGCTGAGCGCCACGCGCCGGCGTGCCGGCTGCTCGAAGGGCTCGCGCGGCGGCAGCTGTTTGGCATCGCGCACGCCGGCGCGACGCAGCATTTCCACCTGCAATTCCTGGATCTGCTCCTCGACCATCTGACGCGGCAGCTCGAGCGGATTCTTCGTGAACAGCTGCTCGAGAACCTGCGTGCGCACTTTCTGGTCGACGGCGGTCTGCAGCTCGCGCTCCATGTTCGCGCGCACTTCGCTGCGCAGGCTGTCGACGTTGCCATCGGCGATGCCGAATCCCTTGGCGAATTCCTCATCGAGCGCCGCGGGCGCCTGTTCTTCGACCTTCACCACCTGCACGTTGAACGTGGCGGTCTTGCCACCGATCTTCTTGTTGGTGTGCTCCTGGGAGAAGGTCGCGTTGAATTCGCGGCTTTCGCCGGCCTTGGCGCCGAGCAACGCATCTTCGAATTCCTTCATGACCTGGTTGGCGCCGATGACGATGGGCACGCCGTTACCGCTGCCACCTTCGAATTCCTCGCCGTCGATCTTGCCGACGAAGTCCACGGTGGCGCGATCGTTGGCGGCGATGCCGCGGGCCACTTCGGTGAAGGTCGGGCGCTGCTTGCGCAGCGTGTCGATCATGGCATCGAGATCCTGGTCCGTGACGGAGGCCACGGGACGCTCGAGCGACAGTTCGCTGAGCGGCGCGAGCTTCACCTCGGGCAGCACTTCGAACACCGCGGCGTACTTGAGGTCCTTGCCGGGTTCGAGCGCGATCGGTTCGATGCGCGGTCCGCCGGCGGGATTCAGCTTCTCGCGCTGCACGGCCTCGGAGAACGACGCGCGCATGAGGTCATTGATGACCTCGCCGTGCACCTGGTCGCCGTACTGCTGGCGAATGACCGCGAGCGGCGCCTTGCCCGGGCGGAAGCCCTTGAGGCGGGCGGTGCGCGAGATCTTGTTGAGCCGCTGAGCGACTTCGCCGTCGACTTGCGAGGCGGGAATTGCCACTTCGAGGCGGCGCTCCAAACCGCCCGTGGCGGTCAATGAAACCTGCATATCCATTCCTTCATCGTTGACACTGCTGGCGACTGGCCCACGAATGGTGCGAAAGGAGAGACTCGAACTCTCACGGGTTGCCCCGCTGGAACCTAAATCCAGTGCGTCTACCAGTTCCGCCACTTTCGCCCGGCTTTGAGTACGGCCCGCGCGAGGGGCGCGGATTATAGCCTCGCGCGCGGCCGGGGCGCGATTTTCGGGATTTGGCTATTCTCGGCCGATTCCGGATGGCGCCAGACAGGGGCATAAGATGGGTCAGTTGGGCAATCTCGTCGTCGTCGGCCTGTTGACTCTCGGGTCTGGCCTGCTGGATGCACGCGGCTTCGTGTTTGCGGCCCGGGCCTGGCCTGGCGGCAACCTGGAACCGAAGATGGGACTGCTGTCGCTCACCTGTTTCGCGGGTGGCCTCACCGCATACATCGTGGCGGTGAAGTTCATGCAGAACGCCGGCATCCAGGGCGTCGCCCTGCAAAGCGGCATCTGGTTTGTGATCACGGCCGTGGGCATCGCCGCCATGGACGGATCCATCCTGAACTGGAGCCGCACGCAACAGGTGGTCGGCGTGGCCGTCGCCGTGGCATTGTGCTGGCTCATCGCAACCACCCGGGCCGCCGAGGCCTGAACCAGCAGACAGGAAAATGGATCCCCGACTCATCGAAATGCTCGCCTGCCCGGTGTCCAAGGCGCCGGTGTTCTTCTCCGAAGCCCGGCAGCTCATCGTCTGCCCCACGAGCAAACTCGCGTATCCGATCAAGGACGGTATCCCCGCCATGCTTCCCGAGGATGCGATCAAGCTCGAGGACAACGATCCGGTGCTGACCCAGCAACGCTAGCCAGCCAGAGCCGATCGCCTGCGCCCCGTCTTGCGTTCAGGTCGGCGAAGTCTCGTCCTTGTAGAACTTCAGCAGCTTGCGTTCCACGCGGTCGAAATTGCGGAAGCGCGCCAGCTTGCGCCGGTCGCGCGATTCCTTCCCTAACAACCCGAGCTTGAGCGCCAGTCCGATGACCGGGTTCTGCGGACGCTCGGTGAAGGGGATCTGGTTGAAGTCGAAGAGCTTGGGACCCCCCGCCTGGCGATCGACCATGACGTTCATGGCGTGCAGGTCGATGTCGTAGAGCTGGGCGGCATGGCTGAGATCCACGAGCTCGGCCAGATCGTCCATGAATCGCGGTGAGATGAAGGTCGCGTGTTCGCGCTGCGCGAAGTAGTACACCTCGCCGTCCAGGCATTCCTGGATGGACATCTGAAAACCGGGCTCCACCACGAATCCCAGCGGTTCGGCCACGTACTTGGCCATGCCGCGCGCATCGAAGAAGGCCTTGTTGCGCCGGTATTCGAACTCGGCCAGCGGCAGCGCATGTTTGCGCGCGTGGCGCGCGATCGCGGCCGGCTTGTACACCTTGATGCCGACGTCGCGACCCTGCCAGCGCGCGCGGTAGACGATGGAGCGCTTGCCCTCGCCCAGCTTGCCGGTGACCTCGAGGCCCTCGTACTGCGTGCCCGCGAGCTTCACCTTGAGGCTGGCGGGATCGGTGTGGCCGCTCTCCGCCAGCACCACCCATTTGTCGGAAAGCCAGCGACGCACCGCGATGATCTCGAGCACGCGCAGGCCGGCGTCGTCGAATTCCGATTTCATGCTTTTCACCGAAACGCGCTCGAAAGGACGCTTCGTCAGGCCGAGCAGTTGCGACAGTTTCCAGATGCCATAGCGCAGCGAGTATTTGTGCCGGTAGTCGGCAATCACCCAGCGGCGCGAGACGCGGCCGAATTCGCGCAGCATGCGGCGGCGGGTTTGCGGATCGACGTGGAACAGGAAGCGGATGCTCATGACGGCGTCCACGGACTTGGCCGCAAAGGGCAAAGCCTCCGCGTCGGCGCGTACATAGCCGGTGACATTGGCGTGTTGCACGGAAGGAAGCTTCGCTGCCTGCTGCATCATCTCCATCGAGATGTCGCTGCCCACCACCTGATATCCCGCACGCGCCAGATGGCCGGTGAATCGGCCCGTGCCGCAGGGCAGATCGACGATGGTCTTGACGCCGGACGTGAGCGCCAGTGCCTTCTGGATGGCCGCCCACTTGCGCGCGTTGCGACGCTGGCGCTTGGGTGTCCGGAAGCGATGTTCGTCGTAGTCGGCAGCGACTGCGCTGCTCTGGTAAAACTGCTTCTTGTATTCGTAGCCGTGTTGTTTCGGCTTGGACGGATCGTCGCGGGAGGGGTGTTTCGCCATGGCGCACAAATTTACCTGCGCGTCGGCGATCCGGGGGAAATTGGTGGGCCGTGTAGGGGTCGAACCTACGACCTACTGATTAAGAGTCAGCTGCTCTACCAACTGAGCTAACGGCCCAATTTCAGGGGGGCGCACTCTACCAAAATTCCGCGGCATGGCAACGAGCAACGCGGAAATGCACACCGCGAGAGGCCGGCGACGAGCCTGCAAAAGTCCCCGAGGGTCTGGCGAGTATCGATCAATTACGATAAAAAGCGATCAATCTCGCTCGCGAACGAGGGATGGGGGATTCATGGCGCGTTTGATCAAGGGGGCCACTGCCGTGGCTCTTGGGCTGTCGCTGGCCGCCGCGGCCCGGTCCGGTGAGGCCTTGCATGTCGATCTGGCGAAGGACGCCAGCACTCCGACTTTGGTCTACGACGACGCCCGCGGCTATGGCTTCGAACCCGGCAGCCCCCGCAGCCGTTTCTCGATGAAAGCCGGCGAAGGCAATTTCCGCGTCACGGCCCGCTTCACCCGGGCGCCGCCGGCGTCGGGCACGCTCATCATCCGCGCCGAGCAGCGGCGCCACATGTTCACCACCGGGCCGGACGCGGACGGCCGCGCCTGGCCGACGTCGACATCATTCGTGGTGAACGTGCGTACTCCCGCACTTCCCGCCCTGCCGGAGAATGCCACCGGCGGCAGCGGCGTCGCACTCAAGTCTCGCGAACTCGGCAGCGCCACCTGGGACGACAAGCTCAGCCTCGAATTCTCGCCCGACGCGGCAGCCATCGAAAGCCTGACCATCGAGGCGGTGTCCGTGCCCACGCTCTACCTGGCGGGCGATTCCACCGTGACCGACCAGCCGCTGGCGCCGAATGGCAGCTGGGGCCAATTCCTCACGTTGTTCTTCGACGACCGCATCGCGCTCGCCAATCACGCCGAGTCCGGCGAGACGCTCAAATCCTTCGTCACGGAGATGCGCCTGGCGAAGCTGCTGTCGACCTTGCGCGGCGGCGATTGGGTGATGATCCAGTTCGGCCACAACGACCAGAAGACCCAGTGGCCGCAGACCTACGCGGACGCCGACTCCACCTACCGGGCCTGGCTGCGAACCTACATCGCGGAGATTCGCCGTCGCGGCGCCACGCCGCTGCTCGTGACCTCACCCGAACGGCGAAACTTCGATGAGCGCGGACACATCGTCCCGTCGCTCGGTGGTTACCCGGAGGCGATGCGCGCCGTGGCGCGGGACGAGCACGTGGCGCTCATCGACTTGAACGCCATGAGCATCCGCTACTACGAGGCGCTGGGACCCGAGCGGGCGCCCGCCGCCTTCGCCGACCAGGGCCGCGACCATACTCACCACAGTGCCGAGGGCGCCTGGAGCCTCGCGTCACTGATCGTCGCCGGGCTGCGCGCCGCCGATCCCGCCCTGACCGCCGGACTCGAGAACCATCTGCGCGCGGACCTTCCGCCCTTCGATCCCGCCCACCCTGCCGCTCCGCCGCCGTTATGAAACACGCGTTCCGCATGAAACTGAAACCGGGCATGGCGCATGAATACCAGCGACGCCACGAGCAGATCTGGCCCGAACTGGCGCGGCTGCTCGGAGATGCCGGCATCCACGACTACTCGATCTTCCTCGACGAGGAAACGCTGCACCTGTTCGCCGTGTTCGAGCTGCGCGAGCCCAACCAGCGGGAGTCGCTGCCGCAGCATCCATTGATGCGCAAGTGGTGGCAATACATGCGTGACCTGATGCACACGCATCCCGATGGCCGCCCCGTCGAGTGGCCGCTCAAGAACGTCTTTCACCTGGAGTAATCCGTGCCCGAATCCCTCAAATCATCCGACATCGACGCACAGATCCAGCTGCTGATCCGCAACCTGGTGGAAATCAGGGACGCTTCGGGAGAGTTCCTGCTGCGGCTCGACGATGGTCGCGTCATCGACACCAAGGGCTGGAACGATTGGGAATGGACGCACGGCATCGGGCTCTACGGCATCTGGAAGTACTACCAGCAGACGCGGGACGCGCGCTGCCGGCAGATCATGCTCGACTGGTTCCGCGACCGGTTCGCGGCCGGCGCACCGACCAAGAACATCAACACCGTCGCGCCCTTCCTGACCCTCGCCTATCTATACGAGGAGAGCGCGGATCCTGCCTGGCGGACCCACCTCGAGGAATGGGCCGAGTGGCTCATGAAGGGGCTGCCGCGCACCGAGGAGAACGGCTTCCAGCACATCGTGTTCAATTCCGAGAACCGGCAGCAGTTGTGGGACGACACGCTGATGATGAGCGTGCTGCCGCTCGCCAAGATCGGCCTGCTGCTCGACCGGCCGCAGTACGTGCAGGAGGCGCGTCGCCAGTTCCTGCTGCACGTCAAGTACCTGGTCGACCGCAGGACCGGCCTGTGGTTCCACGGCTGGACCTTCGACGGTCGCCATCATTTCGCGAACGCGCTGTGGGCGCGCGGCAACTGCTGGGTGACCATCGCCATTCCGGAGCTGGTCGAACTACTCGATCTGCCGCCGGGCGATGCGCTGCGTGAGTTCCTGCTCGAGACGCTGCTGCAGCAGCTTCGCGCGCTGGCGCGTCACCAGCACGAGACCGGCCTCTGGCACACGCTGATCGACGATCCAGGCTCGTATCTCGAAGCCTCGGCCACCGCGGGCTTCGCTTACGGCATTCTCAAATCCGTGCGCAAGGGCTACATCGGCGAGGAGTTCCGTGCGACGGGCGTGCGCGCGGCGAAAGCCGTGCTGGCCCACATCGACGCCACCGGGGAGCTGCGCCAGGTGTCGTTCGGCACGCCCGTGTTCGAGGATCTGGACGGCTACCGCAACGTCAAGCTCACCTCCATGCCCTACGGCCAAGCCATGGCCATTCTCGCGCTGGGTGAATTCCGGCGCGCTTTCGGCTAGCTCATTCGCACAGAAGAACAACCAGGGGGACTGATGGCGGCACGTCGGGTAAAGCTCGGAAATTTCATCGCTTACGGCTCGAACGATTTTCTCGGCGCCGGCGCGATGTCCATCATCACCGCCTGGATCATCTTCTTCTACACCACCTACTGCGGCCTGACCGCGGCGCAGGCCGGCATGATCTTCGTGGTCGCGCGCCTGCTCGATGCGTTCTTCTCGCCCGTGGTCGGTTACATCTCCGACTACTTCCAGCACACCTGGCTCGGGCGCCGCTTCGGCCGCCGGCGCTTCTTCATCCTGCTGTCGATTCCGCTGCTGCCGTCCTTCGCCCTGATGTGGGTGGATGGGCAGGGATTCTGGTACTACCTGATCACCTACTGCTTCTTCGAGCTTGTGTACGCGATGGAAATCATCCCGTACGAGACGCTGGCAGCGGAGATGTCGCCCGACTACAGGACCAAGGCCATGTTCGCTGGCGCGCGCATCCTGTGCGGACAGATCGCCAACATCGCGGCGTTGTTCCTGCCCGCGGTCATCGTCGCGTACCTGGGTGGCGAGGGCGACGCGGACACCTTCCTGTACCTCGGTGCCCTGTTCTCGGTGTTCTTCGTATTCGTGGCGCTGGCCGTGTACCTGTTCACCTGGGAACGGCCGCGCGAGGAAACCGAACACATGATCCCGCCCGAGGGCGGCCTGCCGGCCAAGCTGGGGCAGCTGTTCGGGGACCTGTGGGCGACGCTGCGCATCCGTGCGTTCCGACTGCATCTCGGCATGTACCTCGGCGGCTACATCAGCCAGGACGTACTGAACCCGGTCCTCTCGTACTTCATCGCATTCGCCCTCGGCGGCACCGTGGTCACCATGTCCGTGATCAATTTCCCCATGGCGGTGGCGCAGCTCGTCTCCGTGGTGCTGACCATCTGGCTGGCGCTGCGCATTCATCCGGCGCCGTCTTACCGGCTGGCCGTGGTCCTGTTCGCTCTCGGCATCATCGGCTTGCTGCTGTTGCATGCCTGGGGCGTCCGCGACCTGACTTGGTACCTGGTCGCCGTGGTCGTCGCCGGTTTCGGCCGCGGCGCGCTCAATTACATTCCCTGGAGCGTGTACAACTACATGCCCGACGTCGACGAGATCGTGACCGGCCGCCGCCGCGAAGGCGCGTTCGCGGGGGTCATGACCTTCGTGCGCAAGTTCATGCAGTCGCTGGCGATCTTCATCGTCACGCAGATACTCGATGCCAGCGGGCTGATCCCGGGCAGGAATGTGCAGCAACCACAGAGCGTGCTCGATGCGGTGGTGCTGCTCATGGGCGTGGGCACGCTCGGCATCCTGTTGTTCGGCTTCATCGTGTCCACGCGCTTCCGCCTGAACAGCGAGACGCACGCCGTGCTCATGCACGAGATCGAGCGCTTCAAGTCGAACGCCGGCAGCGAGCCGACGGCACATCAGCGCGCGGTGGTCGAAGACCTCACCGGCTGGAAATACGCCGATCTCTGGGGCAGACGGCGCCGCTGAATGACCCGCGCGATCAGCCCGGCGGCAGCGGCGGGCAGACCGACGTTGCCGACGGGCCCGGGTCCGCCGCGACCGCGCGCCCTTGGGCCGACAGCATCTTCCGGAAGGGCAACCCGCGCAGTGCCTTGAGGCCCGCCACGGCATCGGCAGCGTTGTGCTGAGCGCCGACGGCATTGGTGTGCACCGTGTCGTCGATGAACTGCGCGGTGACCGCCGCCTCTCCCGCGCGCTGATAACGGTCGGCGATGATCCGCGAGAGATCCACGAACGCCACGTTCAGGTCTCGCGCGGTCTGCCAATCCCAGAGCCGATAGGTATCCGAGGGGCAGGCGATGCGACCGTCTTCCCAGTGGTTGGTGCGCGTGAGCGTCATCAGGATGGGCGTGGCGCCGCGCGCGCGGGTGTCCGCGATCATCTTCCGCAGGTACCAGCCGAAGGAGTACACGGTCTCGTGCTGGCCGGTGATCACGTTGTCGATCTCTTCGGATTCCTCACCGATGCCCGGGATGGTGCCGCGGGCGCGCAGCGGGCGGCTCGACCCCGGGGGTTCCTGGTTGAGCGCACCGGCATCGTTGTGACCGAACTGGATGACCACGAAATCGCCGGCGCGCACTTCGGCGAGCATCTTTTCCCAGTGCCCTTCGGTGACGAAGGTGCGGCTGCTGCGCCCGCCGCGCGCCGCGTCCACCACACGCAGGCGCCGTTCATCGAAGAAGGGTTGCAGCACCGCGCCCCAGCCCTGCTGGTTCTTGGCATTGGGCGCGTAGGACGATGCGGTGGAATCGCCTGCGATGAACAGTTTCGGCACCGGCCGCGCCGTCGGCGAGACGCAACCCGTGACGACCAGCACGCTCGACGCGAGCAAGGCGCACAGCGCCGCGCCCGAGGACTTGCGGGAATTCATCGATGTCGACCCCTTTTCGAAACGCGCGCTCGGGCGTATTCGAGCAGGGTCGACGGCGCTTGCCAACTACCGGGGAAAAATGGGGTGGACGATGGGACTCGAACCCACGACAGCCGAGATCACAACCCGGGGCTCTACCAGCTGAGCTACGTCCACCGACGAAAAAAAACCTGGTACTCGAAAATCTGGCGCGCCCGGCAGGAGTCGAACCTGCGACCACCGGCTTAGAAGGCCGGTGCTCTATCCAGCTGAGCTACGGGCGCCCGGCGGAACGAGA
This sequence comes from uncultured Pseudomonadota bacterium, assembly GCA_946479515.1. The sequence continues at coordinate 69,852 of CAMLGF010000001.1, forward strand.
CTACCTGACTTGTGCCTGATCCTCATCGGCTGGTCGGGGCAGCAGGATTCGAACCTGCGACCCTCTGCTCCCAAAGCAGATGCGCTACCAGACTGCGCCATGCCCCGTTCACCGATGTCCCGCCCGGGGTCTCCCGCGAGCGGCCCGGCGGACGGGGCGCGCATCATACCCGAGCGACCAGCCTGTCGGTCAATCGATGCGCGCGCCTCAGGCGCGTCGCCAGGTGGTCACCCCGCCCGGCTTGTCTTCCAGGATGACGCCCGCCGCGGCCAGCTCATCCCGGATCCGGTCGGATTCACCGTAATTCCGGGCCTTCTTGGCGGCGGCGCGCGCGGCGATGCGCGAGTCGATGTCGGCATCCGACAGGCCGCCGGGCGAACCGCCGGCACGAAACCACTGTTCCGGTGGCACGCGCAGGATGCCGAGCACCCCCCCGAGCGCGCGCAGTTCTCCGGCCAGCAGCCGCGCCTTGTGGGCCTCGCCGACGGCACGGGCGCTGTTGAGCTCGCGCGCCAGGCCCTGCAGCACCGCGATCGCCTCCGGCGTGTTGAAGTCATCGTCCATGGCGGCGTCGAAATCGCGCGCGGCCGACGTGGGCTCGTACAGCTCGCCACCCACCTCCGGCACGTCGCGCAACGCCGTGTACAGGCGGTTGAGACCCGCTTCGGCCAGCTCGAGCTGCTCCGGCGAGTAGTTCATCGGCCCGCGATAATGGCTCGACAGCAGGAAGAACCGCAGCACCTCGGGGTGCTTGATCTTCGCCAGCACCTCGCGAGTGGTGAAGAAATTCCCCAGCGACTTGGACATCTTTTCGTTGTCGATGTTGAGGAAGCCGTTGTGCATCCAGATCTCGGCGAATCTGCCGCCGGTGGCGCCGCAGGTCTGTGCGATCTCGTTCTCGTGGTGCGGGAACTTGAGATCGAGGCCGCCGCCGTGGATGTCGAAGTGCTCGCCCAGCTCCCGGGTGGACATGGCCGAGCATTCGATGTGCCAGCCGGGCCGGCCCTCGCCCCACGGGGAGGGCCAGGCGGGCTCGCCCGGCTTTGCCGACTTCCACAACACGAAGTCGAGAGGGTCGCGCTTGGCGCTATCTACCTCGACGCGCGCGCCGGCGCGCAGGTCCTCGAGCCGCTTGCCGGACAGGCGACCGTAGTCGGGGAAGCGATGCACGTCGTACATGACGTCACCGTTCGGCGCCTGGTAGGCATAGCCGCGCGCGAGCAGCGCGCCGATCATCGCCAGCATCTCTTCGATGTATTGCGAAGCGCGCGGCTCCTTCTCGGGTGGCTGGCAGCCGAGCTTCTCGAGGTCCTCGTGCATGGCCGCGGTGTACTTGCGCGCGTGCTCGCGCCAGTCCACGCCCGCCTCGCGCGCTCGGTTGATGATCTTGTCGTCGACGTCGGTGATGTTGCGCACGTAGGTCACGCGCAGGCCGCGGTGCCGGAGGTAGCGGCTGACCATGTCGAACACCACCAGCATGCGCGCGTTGCCGACGTGGAAATAGTCGTACACCGTGATGCCACAGCTGTACATGCGCACGTGGCCGGGTTCGATGGGTCGGAGTTCCTGTTTTTCGCCCGTGAGCGAATTGTGGATGCGGATCATGCGGCGAAGCGGTTCAGTCGTTCGTGGATGCTGGAGGGCGTCATGGAGGCGAGCAGCGGCGCGAGCTCGGGACCTTCGGGCGTGCCGGTGAGCGCCAGGCGCAGCGGTTTCCACAGCGCCGGGCCCTTGGCGCCGGTGGCCGCTGTCACCGCGGCGACGATGGCCTGGAGCGAGGCATCCGCGGCAGCCGCGGCGGCCGCGGCCCGGAAGAACTCCGGCCCTGCCGCACGCACGCGCGCCAGCGCATCGGCATCGAGCTGCGGCGAGGGGCCGAACACCACTTCGCGCCAGCGCCCCACATCTGCAGGCAGCAGCACATTGGGGCGGATGGCCGCGATGAACGCGCGCCGCCGCGCCGGATCGAGATCGCCGGGCGTCTCGCGCGACAGCCAGCGTTCGCTTTCCTCCAACGGCAGGTGGTGCGCCACGTCGCGCTGCCAGGCATTGAGCTGCGACTCCTCGAACCGTGCCGGCGCACGGCCCAGGTGTTTCACGGTGAAATGGCGCGCCATGTCCTCGGGCGACAGCACGCCGTTCTCGCTGCACGAATGTCCGAGCCGGAACAGATGGTTGGTCAATGCCGCCGGTAGATAGCCGCGCTCGCGGAATTCGCGCACGCTGGTGGCGCCGTGCCGTTTGGACAGCGGTGAGCCGTCCGCGCCGACGAGCAGCGAGAGGTGGCCATAGGTGGGCGCGCGCAGGCCGAGCGCCTCGAGCACCAGCAGCTGGCGCGGCGTGTTGGTGAGGTGGTCCTCGCCGCGCAGCACGTGCGTGATGCCCATCTCCGCGTCGTCGATGGCATTGCTGAAGAAGAACGCCGCGCTGCCATCGGCCCGCCGCAGGATGAAATCGCCGATGTCGTCGGTGGCGAATCGCTGCCGGCCATGCACCATGTCGTCGAATTCGACCCACCGGCCGGTGGGCACGCGAAAGCGCGTGGTCGGCGAAATTCCCTGCGCGCTCTTGCGCACGCGCGCTTCGGCCGAGAGCTCACGACAGGTGCCGGCGTAACGCGGCGGACGTCCGGCGGCGAGCTGCGCCTTGCGCGACAGCTCCAGCTCCAGCGGCATGCAATAGCACGGATAGGTGAGCCCGCGTGCATCCAGGGTGGCGGAATGACGCGCGTAGACGGCTCCGCGGCGCGACTGACGGTATTCGCCGGCGCTGTCGCCACCCAGGTTCGCAGCATGGGCCGGACCGGCATCCCAGGCCATCCCCATCCAGGCCAGGTCGTCCATGAGGGCCGACGTGTAGGATTCCCTGCTGCGCTCGGTATCGGTGTCCTCGATGCGCAGGATGAAGCGCCCGCCGTGATGGCGTGCAAACAGCCAGCTGAACAGCGCCGTGCGCGCGTTGCCGAGATGCAGCTCGCCCGTGGGGCTGGGCGCGAAGCGTGTGGTGATACCGCCGGTGGACACCGGCGAATGTTACGTGAAAGCAACGCCGGGCCGCAGCTTCGGTAGAATCGGCGGGACATGAAAAAGACGTCATTGCTGCTGGCCGCCGCCGGCTTCCTGTTCGCCTTCGCAACCCCGTCGCTGGCCGCCGAGCACGTGCGCGTGACCACCAACCTGGGCGCCTTCGTCATCGAGCTGCAGCGGGACCGCGCGCCTCTGACCGTCGAGAATTTCCTCGGCTATGTGCGCAGCGGCTACTACACGAACACGCTGTTTCATCGCGTGATCGCAAATTTCGTCATCCAAGGCGGCGGCGTCGGCCCCGATTTCACCGCCCGGCCGCGCCGACCGCCGATTCCCAATGAAGCTGGCAACGGGCTCAAGAACCTGCGCGGCACCGTGGGCCTGGCGCGTGCCTCGGGACCACACACCGGCGATTGCCAGTTCTATGTGAACGTCGCCGACAACTCCGATCTCGACCCGCTGCCCACCCGCTGGGGCTACGCCGTGTTCGGCAAAGTGGTCGAGGGCATGGAAGTCGTGGATCGCATCAGCGTTTCGCCCACCGGCGCCGGTGGGCCCTTCAAGCAGGACGTGCCCATCGATCCAGTCGTGATCCAGAAAGTGGAACTGCTGGCGGAAGCGGCGCCGGCACCCGCAAGCGCGCCCGTGCCAGCTCCGTCGGCCGTGACCGCGCCGCCGGCGGAAGGCAACCCCGCCGCCAACCCTGCCGAGGCACCGGACACCGGCGCGCCACCGCCGCAGTGAGCCGCGCGGCCGAAACGCTCTTCGCCTCCGATCTCCACCTCGACAGCGAGGCCCCCTGGGCCATCGATGCGTTCCTGGCTTTTCTCGATGGACCGGCGCGCGCGTCCGAAGCGCTGTACCTGCTCGGCGACCTGTTCGAAGCCTGGGTGGGCGACGATGACGACGACGACGCGAACGCGCGCGCCTGCGAAGGTCTCGCGCGCCTGACGCGCGCCGGCACACCCGTGTTCGCCATGCACGGCAACCGCGACTTCCTGCTCGGGCCATCCTTCGAGCGGCGCACGGGCGTCAAACTACTTCCCGACCCCGTGTGCGTGGACCTGTACGGCGTGCCCACGCTGTTGAGCCATGGTGACGTGTTCTGCACCGACGACCTGCCCTACCAGGAGCTGCGCAGCATCGTCCGCCAACCCGCCTGGCAGCGCCGCTTTCTGGCGTTGCCGCTAGCCGCGCGCCGCACGCTGGCCACCGCCGCGCGAGCCGGCAGCAAGGCCCACACCGAACGCCAGGTGCCGGTGCTCATGGACGTGAATGCCGATGCCGTGACGCGCGCCCTGCGCGCCACCGGAGCACGCCGGCTGGTCCATGGCCATACGCACCGGCCGGCCATCCACCGGGTCGACGTGGATGGCGTGCACGCCGAACGCTTGGTGCTCGCGCCCTGGTACGAGGCGGCGAGCTGCGCGGGCATCAGCGCGCAAGGCGTCCGGGAAATTCCGCTGCCGCGTTAGGGACCGGTGGCCGGCATCAGGCGGGCGGACCGGAGTGGAAACGCAGCTCCTGGTCGGGCGTGGTGGCGAGCTGCGCCTCGCGGGTGGCGATGAGCTCGAGACGCGCGGCGATCTCGCCTGCGTCGAATTCCCGGGCCGCGAATTGCAGATACATCTCGAAATGGCGGGCTTCGGAACGCTCGAGCTGCGCATACAGCGCGCGCACTTCGGCCGGCAGATGCGCCGCCAGCAGGCGGAATCGTTCGCAGGACCGCGCTTCGATCAGCGCGTGCACTATCATGAGATCGAGCTTGCGCTTGGGTTCGTGCGTGCGCACCAGCTTGCGCAGCTCGCCCGCGTAGCGCCCGGGCTTCATGCGTAGATAGGGCACGTCGAGCTTCTTCATGAGCCGCTCGACCTGCTCGAAGTGCTTGAGCTCCTCGCGCGCCAGGCGGGAGAGCGCCACGGCGAGCGCGCGATCCTCGGGGTACGCGAAGATCAGCGCCATGGCGGTGGAGGCGGCCTTCTTCTCGCAATTGGCGTGATCCACCAGCAGCATCGGCAAGTCGGCGGCCGCGGCCTCGGCCCACGCGCGCGGCGTGGCCGCCCTGAGTATCTCCTCGCCCGTGGCCCGCTCGAATCTGCGGGCGGCCGCCCATTCGCGCCGCTCGCTCACGATGTCGAAGAGCCGAGCGGCGCGGCCGGAATGTCCTCGTGCGACGAGGACAGAGCGGGCATGGGCGCGGTGGTCGTCGCGCCGGAACTCACCTGCCGCGGCGGCAGCGCCTTCAGCGCATCGGCGATCAGGCGCGCAGCCCGGCTGGCATCGGGCGGACGATCGGCGGGGTCCTTGGCCATGAGCGTGTCGATGATGGGCTGCAGGCTGGCGAGCCGCTCGGGCAGCTTCGGAATCGGCGCCTTGGCGTGATGGACCAGGATGGCCATGTGGTTCTCGGCATCGTACGGTTTCTTGCCGGTGAGCATCTCGTACAACATCACGCCGAGCGCGTACAGGTCGCTGCGCCCGTCGATGGGTTTGCCGTGGCCCTGTTCGGGGCTCATGTAGTGAGGCGTGCCGAAGATCAGGCCCTTGTCGGTGACCTCCATCTTGAGCGCCACGTGCTTGGCGAGGCCGAAGTCGATGAGCGCGATGCTGCCATCGTCGCGCAGCATCACGTTGCCGGGCTTGAGATCGCGATGAAAGATGCCGACCTCGTGGATGGCCTCGAGCGCGAACGCCAGATCGCGCGCATAGGCCAGCGACTGCCGCGCCGTGAGCCCCTCGGACATGCGCTTGCGCAGGTCGCCGCGCGCGAAATGCTCCATGGCCAGATACAGGTGATCGTCGGTGACACCCAGGTCGTAGATGCGCACGATGTTCGGGTGTTGAACGTCGCGCAGGATCTCGAACTCCTGCAGGAAACGCTCCATCGACTGATCGATGCCGGTCTCCTTGCGGATCGCAGGCGTGACCTTGAGCACCACCACGTCGCCGATGTCGGCATTCTCGGCGAGGAACAGGTCGGACACCGAGCCCTTGGCGATGTGCTCCATGCGGCGATACGCCTTGAGGCGGCAGCCCGCGAAATCCTGCGCCAGCCTCGCCTCCGGTGACATGCGCCAGCGGCTCTGGGCCTTGGCCTGCTCGTCCGCCGCGCGCTTGATGGCGTCGTTGAGCTTGTTGTGCTTGATCTTGTCCTTGCCGAGCACCTCGAACGCACCGCTGGCGCGCGCGTCGACGGCATCCGGCGATTCGTCTCTTTCCGCGAGGAAGATGACCGGGGCGAAACCGTCGCGGCGCTGGAAGTCGCGCAGCCAGTCGAGTCCCGAGACACCCTTCCAGCCGTGATCGAGCAGCACGGCGCTGAAGCCCTGCGCGAGGAAGCCCGGCGTCAAGGGACCGCGCACGCGCGGGTTGTAACTGACGAGATCCACGTCGGGCCAGGCGCAGGAGATATGGTGCCGCAGCAGCGTGCGGTAACGCGGATCGTCGTCGATGAGCAGCAGACGCATCAGGGCCGCGATTAGAGCACGCGTACCGCGCCGGGGTCACGGATGCGCCGCGCATTCCCGTTGATGCCGATCAGGATATCCCCGACGTTGGTGCCGGTCGGCCCCGTGTGAATCAGATCACCGGACGCTTCCAGCGCGGTGCCCGAATCACAGCGCCGCCACGCGAGCTCCACGTCCACGCCTGCGAGCTCGGCGCGTTCCACCGTTCGCTCATCGACAATGGCGCCGGCGTCCTCGGTCGGCCCGTCCGTGCCATCGGTGCCGGCCGCGAGCATCGTGCACGGCTCGTTGCCATGCAGTCCTCGCGCGAGCGCGAGCGCCAGATGCGTGTTGCGTCCGCCGCGACCGGGCTGCGGCGCCAGCAACACTGTGGATTCGCCACCCCACACCAGTCCGTCGGCCGTCGTGGCGCGCAGCGCCGCGAGAAAATTCGCGGCCACCGCCGGCACGTCCGCCGCGAACCTGCGGCTGCCGGGCTCCAGTCGCAGGCCGCGCGCGGCGGCGGCGCCGACCACGGCGCGCACTGCGTCGTCGACGTTGGCCACCACGACGCGCTCGATGTCGTCCGCGCGCCCCGCGTCCCGGCCTAACAAGCCTGAGCCGATGACATCCGTGTCGTCACCGGGGACGTCCGAGAGGAAGAGCGCGAGCGCGGGCCTGCCCGCGAGCATCCGCGCGACGCCGCCGGACTTGAGCAGCGACAGGCGCGCGCGACGGCGATTGAGCTCGGCGATGTCCCAGCCGGCGCCGAGCCCGTGACGGTTGAGTGCCTGCAGTTCGGCGAGACCGGCGCCGGGCCGCAGGATTTCCACGAGGCTCGATGCGCCACCCGAGATCAGGAATATCTCGAACGCGGCGGAGTGTGCGAGCCGGTTCAGAAGCTCGGCGCCCGCCGCGAGACTGGTGTCATCAGGCATCGGATGGGCGCTTTCCAGCAGCGTCACCGCCGGGTCAAGGGCCAGTTCCGGATCGCCGTGGCCGCGCTTGGTGATCACCAGCATCCGCGCGATGCGTCCACCCAGCGCGGCGCGAGCCCCCTGGGCCATGGACACCGCGGCCTTGCCGATGGCGTGGACCTGGATGGCGCCCGGCATCGAAGCGCCGCGCAGCTGCCGTTCGACGCAGCGCGCGCCATCGACCGCGCGCAGCGCAGCGTCGTAAAGATCGAGCAGGATCCGGCGCGCATGCATCGCGGTCGCCGCGTCAGCGTCCACCGGCGGTGAGCGGCCCGTCGGGCGCTCAGCCCTTGCCAATGACCTTCAGGCCGCCGCGCTCGCTGTCTCGGCGCGATTGCTTGGCGGAATCGGAACGTTCGGACTGCAGCCTCGCGAGATAGTCCGGCGTGACATCGCCGGTCACGTAGCAGCCCGAGAAACACGAGGTGTCGAATTCCTTGATGCTGGAATGATCGTGCACGCAGGCCTGGATGAGATCGTCCAGGCCCTGGTAGATCAGCCAGTCGGCGCCGATCAGCCTGGCCACCTCTTCTTCGCTGCGGCTGCTCGCCACCAGCTCGCTCGCCGCCGGCATGTCGATGCCGTATACGTTCGGGAACTTCACCGGCGGCGCGGCCGAGGCGAAGTACACCTTGCGGGCGCCGGCTTCGCGCGCGAGGTCGATGATCTGCGCGGAGGTGGTGCCGCGCACGATGCTGTCGTCCACCAGCAGCACGTTCTTGTTGCGGAACTCGAGGTCGATGGCATTGAGCTTGGAGCGCACCGATTTCGAGCGCTGCTCCTGCCCCGGCATGATGAACGTGCGGCCCACGTAGCGGTTCTTCACGAACCCCTCGCGGTATTTCACGTTGAGATGCTGCGCCACCTGCATGGCGCTGGTGCGGCTCGTGTCCGGAATGGGAATGACCACGTCGATGTCGTGGTCCGGCCGCTCGCGCACGATCTTCTCCGCGAGGCGATCGCCCATGCGCATGCGCGCGCGATGCACCGAGATGTTGTCGATCAGCGAGTCCGGACGCGCGAAGTACACGTACTCGAAGATGCAGGGCGCATGCCGCGTGGTGGCCGAGCACACCTGCGAATGCAGGCGCCCGAGCACGTCGATGTACACCACTTCGCCCGGCGCCACGTCGCGCACCAGCTTGAAACCGAGCATGTCGAGGGCGACGCTCTCGGAGGCCAGCATCCACTCGGCGCCCTTGGGCGTCTCGCGCTGCCCCAGTACCAGGGGGCGAATGCCATTGGGATCGCGGAACGCCAGCAGGCCGTGGCCGATGATCATGGAAATGACGGCATAACCGCCGCGGCATCGCCGATAGACGGCACTGACGGCGGCGAAGATGTCGGCCGGCGTGACGCGCGGCGTACCGACGCGCTGCAGCTCGGAAGCCAGCACGTTGAGCAGCACTTCCGAATCTGAGGACGTGTTCAGATGCCGGCGGTCTTCGCGCTCGATGACTTCCGCCAGCTCACGCGCGTTGGTGAGATTGCCGTTGTGGCCCAGGCAGATGCCGTAGGGCGCGTTCACGTAGAACGGCTGGGCCTCGGCGGCGCCGTCGCTGCCCGCAGTCGGATAGCGCACGTGGCCCATGCCCATGTTGCCCTTGAGATCCTGCATGGCGTGCTGGTCGAACACGTCGCGCACCAGCCCCTGGCCCTTGCGCACGAACAGCTCGCCGTCCTGCACCGTGGCGATGCCCGCCGCGTCCTGGCCGCGGTGCTGCAGCACCGTCAGCGCGTCATAGATGCGTTGATTGACCGCGCTGGTACCGACGATGCCTGCGATTCCGCACATGCGTTATTTCGTCCTGTTGCCCGTATTCAGGGGTCCCGCGAGTGGCGGGCCGTTCACAGCGTGGCCCTGGAATTGAGGTCCTTTTCCAGCCGTTCAAGTTTTTCTCCCACCATTCCGCGCAGCGCGTCGGCGACGCCGCTGGCATAAGGCAGGAGTTTTGAACGCTTCCACGTCGGATCTTCGTCCATGCGCATGGCCTGTACGGCGATGGTGAACGCGCCCACGATTACGATGCCGCGGACGATGCCGAAGACGAAACCCAGGAACTTGTCGACCCCGGCGAACATCGACACGCGCACGTAGTGCGAGACGATCACCGAGACGGCGCCGCCCAGCAGCAGTATGCCCACGAAGATGAGGGCGCGGGCGGCCCAGATGCGCAGCGGCGAACCCACGAGCACACCGCCCAGGTGCGGCTCCAGCGAGGGCCCGAAGCTCCAGGCGAGCACGATGGCGAGAAACCAGGTGATGACCGCGATGGCTTCGCGGAGCAGCCCGCGCACCAGGCCCATGATCGCGGAAATGATGACGATGGCGAGGATGATGTAGTCGACGGCGATCATGAGGGGTTGGCCCAGGGGTTGCCCGACAGGTTGGCGCTCATGTGGTCGTAAGGCCCTCGCGTATCCGGGGTATCCGGCCAGCGGGTCAGCCGCTGAGTCGACAATGGCGGCGCATTGTACTCGACCGCTCCAGCGCGCAAGGAAGCAAATCGCGTGGCGGCGGGCGGCAGGTCACGAAATGGGCACGATGCTGCCTGATTGTCCGACGCGCTTCAGCCGTGCCGCCAGCGCCTCGGCCGAGGCGCGGTCTTTCGCAGGGCCCACCCTCACCCGGTAGAGCTCTCGCCCGTTGGAGGTGATGGGCGCGATGAAAGTGGCAAAACCCCGGGCCGTCATGTCGCGCACCAGTCGCTCGGCATTTTCGCGGCTGCCGAAGCTGCCCAGCTGCACGGCGAACCGCCCGGCACTGGCGGCCGGTGGTTTGCTGGCCACCGGTGTCGCCTCCCGCGCGGCCCGCGGTGCAGCCGCGGAGGCCGCGGGCGAAGCCGGCGGACGCGCAACGTCGGTGGTAGCCGCAGGGGCAGCTGAATCCTGCCGCGGCTGGGATTGGGGGTTCGTCGCCGCGGCTTCGGGCTGAGCGGCCTCGCCGGGCCGTGCCCGCCCGCTCGCCGCATCGCCTTGGCTGGCGTCGGCCGTCGCCACCGGCGGCAACTGCACGGCGGGCTCGACCGGCTGCTGCTCGGGCGAGGCCGACGGCGCGTTCAGATCGATGGTGTAGCGCCGCAGTCCTTCTTCCTCGGCGCTCGCCGGAGCCGTCGCCGGGTGCCGGGGGCCGGTGAGTAGTTCGGGCACCAGCAACACGAACAACGCCACGAGAATGATGGCGCCGGTCAGGCGTTGCTTGGCTCGGGAATCCATGCGCGAACTATATCCCAAGGTATTCCAGCGCCGGCCCCACCGTGAGGAAGGAACCGAACACCACGATGCGATCGCCGACGTCGGCGGCTGACGCCGCCTGGCGACAGGCCGCGGCCACGTCGTGCTCCTCGCCGAGAATCACCGCGCCCGCGGGCAGCCGCGACGCCAGTTCGCGCGTGGCGACGGCGCGCGGCCCTTCCAGGCCGCTCAGGATCCAGCCGTCCACCGCCGGGGACAGCGCAGCCAGGATCCCGGCGATGTCCTTGTCGCCGAGCACGCCGCACACCGCGAGCGTGCGCCGGCGCGGCAACGTCGCGAGATTCTCGCGCAGGAGTTTGGCCGCGGGCAGGTTGTGCGCCACGTCGAGCACCCACTCGACGTCACCCGGCAACACCTGGAAGCGCCCGCGGATGCGCGTCTCGCGCAATGCCCGCGCGACCACGGAGGGAGTCAGCTGGCGGGCGAAGCCCGCCTGAATCGATGCCGTGAGCGCGGCGGCGGCATTGCCCGGCTGCTGGCGGCCGCGCAGCGCGGGCAATGGCAGGCGGTCGAGGCGAAACGACCCACACTCGTAGTCCCAATGATCGGCATGGACCCGGACGTGAAAATCTCGGCCCGGCACGCAGGCACGCGCGCCCAGCGCCTCGATGGTGTCGAACACCGAGCGCGGCATGTCGGCGGTGCCCAGCACCGCGGGCCGGCCCGGGCGGAAGATGCCGGCCTTCTCCCGTCCGATCTGCTCGGTGGTGTGGCCCAGCCAGTCGACGTGATCGATGCCGATCGAGGTCACCACGGCGACGTCGGCGTCGACGATGTTGGTGGCGTCCAGCCGTCCACCCAGCCCCACCTCGAGCACGACTGCATCCACGTCCGCGCGCGCGAACAGATCCAGCGCCGCCAGCGCGTTGTATTCGAAGAAGGTCAACGTGATGTCACCCCGGGCGGCATCGATGCGTTCGAAAGCGGCGATGAGTTCCGCGTCGCTGGCGTCCGTACCCCCGATGCAGATGCGCTCGTTGTAGCGGGTCAGGTGCGGTGAGGTGAATCGACCCACGCGCAGTCCGGCGGCGCGCAGCAACCCGTCGATGAAGGCAACCGTCGAGCCCTTGCCGTTCGTGCCACCGACGGTGATGGTGACGCGGCCGGGCGGAGTCGGAGCCAGCAGCCCGAGCCGGCGTGCCACTTCGCGCACGCGCGTCAGGCCCAGGTCGATGGAACTGGGGTGGGACTTTTCCTGCCGCGCGAGCCAGGCGGCCAGCGCGGACATTATTGCGGCTGGGCGGGAACTGGCGATACGGCCGCTGCGGCCGGCTGCCGCATGAGCAGACGCAACAGCGCGCCCAGCTTCTCGCGCATGTCGCGGCGATCGATGATGAGATCGAGCGCGCCGTGGTCGAGCAGGAACTCGCTGCGCTGAAAGCCTTCCGGCAGCGTCTCGCGCACGGTCTGCTGGATCACCCGCGGACCCGCGAAACCGATGAGCGCGCGCGGCTCGGCGACATTGAGGTCGCCCAGCATCGCCAGACTCGCCGACACGCCGCCGGTGGTCGGATCGGTCATCACCGAGATGAAGGGCAATTGCGCCTTGGCCAGCCGCGCCAGCGCGGCGCTGGTCTTGGCCATCTGCATCAACGAGAACAGGCCTTCCTGCATGCGCGCGCCGCCACTCGAGGAGAAGCACACGAGCGGCGCGCGGTTCTCGATGCAATGGTCCACGGCGCGCTTGAATCGCTCTCCGACCACCGAGCCCATGGATCCGCCCAGGAATTTGAACTCGAAGGCGCAGGCGACGATCCGGAGTCCCTCGAGCGTCCCGGCGATGGCCACGAGCGCGTCGCGCTCGCCGGTCGCCTTCTGCGCGGCGGCCAGCCGATCCCGATAACGCTTGCTGTCGCGGAACTTGAGCGGGTCCTCTGGCGACACGTCGGCGCCGATCTCCACCTGCCCGCCCTCGTCGAGAAAACGCGCCAGCCGCTCGCGGCTGCCGATGCGCATGTGATGACTGCACTTGGGACAGACATTGAGATTCCGTTCCAGCTCGGCCCGGTACAGCACCGCGTCGCAAGCCGAGCACTTGATCCACAGCCCCTCGGGCACCGACCGCGTGCGGCGCTCGGTCTTGATGCGCGAGGGCATGATTTTCTCGAACCAGGACATGTCTGCCGGCCGTTCCCTAAGCTGAAGAGCGGTGGATCATAGCGGATTGCGGCTCGCCAACGGCGGGCAGGCCGAACTCGGCGGGATACCGGACACCCGCGAGATACAGGCCGTCGGGCGGCGCCGTGGCGGCATTGGCCTTGCGGTCCCGCCCGGCCAGCACGGCCGCGACGCGTTCGGGGGGCGAGTCGCCCTCGCCCACCGACATCAGCAAGCCCGCCACGTTGCGCACCATGTGATGCAGGAAGGCGTTGGCGGTGATGTCGAGACGAACCCACTCGCCCACGCGGCTCACGGCCACGCACTCTACCTTGCGCACCGGCGACTTCGCCTGGCACTCGATGGCGCGGAAGGCGCTGAAGTCGTGCTCACCCACCAGTGCCTGCGCGCAGGCATTCATGAGCGCGTGGTCGAGCGGCCGGCGTTGCCAGGTGGCGCGACCCGCATCCAGCCCTGGCCGGGAATCGCGGTTCAGGATCAGATAGCGGTAGCTGCGCGCGGTGGCGCTGTAGCGCGCATGGAACTGCCCGCGCACCTCGCGCACCCAGAGCACGCTCACGTCGCCCGGTAGATAGGTGTTGGCGCCCAGCCGCCAGGCGCGCTCGGAACGCTGCGCGTCGCTGTCGAAGTGCAGTACCTGCGCGCTGGCATGCACGCCGGCATCCGTGCGGCCGGCGCAAACGGTGTCGACCGGGGAGTCCGCCACGCGCGCGAGGGCGCGCTGGATCTCGTCCTGCACGGTACGCAGCCCCGGCTGGAACTGCCAGCCGGAATACGCGCGTCCGTCGTACTCGAGTCCGACGGCGAAACGAGCCACCGCCGCGGACTAACCGGGCAGCGACTCTAACAAGCGCTGGGCTTCCTGCTTCTGCGAAGCCGAACCTTCCGTCAGCACTTCGTTGAGGATGTTGCGAGCGCCATCCGGATCGCCCATGTCGACGTAGGCGCGGGCCAGGTCGAGCTTGGTGCCCACCTCGGAAAGCGTCACCGGCTCCAGATCGGGCACCGCCAGCTCCTCGGTCGGACTGCCGGGCACGTCGAAGCCATTACCGATGTCGAGATCCACGTTGCCACGGCCCACGGCGGGCTGCTGCTGCGTGGGCTCCACCGGGAAGTCGAGATTGCTCTTGTCGATGGCCGCCAGACGCGAGGTCGACGACACGTCGAACTCACCCTCGGGCATCTCGAATTTGGCCATCGACGCCGTGGTGTTCGGATCGATGGAGCGGCCCTTGGTGAGATCCACGTCGCCGCCGAGTTCGCGCTCGGTGAGGAACCACGTGCCGCTGGCGCCATGTTCAGTGAGCTGCGAGTCGTCGCCGTTGCCGCCGCCGATGCCGGCGCGCGCGGCCGCGGCCGCGAGCAGGCGCTGCGAGTTCTCGTCGAGACCGGCCACCATGGTCGGCGCATTGGCATCCGGCCCGCGCGGCGCCGGGGGCACCGGCTTGAGGCCGATCTGCGAATCCGTCTGTTCGAGCGAGCCGAGTTCCAGCCCGAGATCGTCGAGCGCGAGTTCCGCGGTCTGGTCCGAGCTCAGCTTGCGGCGCATGGCGTTGTCGACCTTCTCGCGAATGGTCGGCTCGTCGAGCGGGCGCAGCGCGGGCTGCTCCACGGTCGGAGCCTCGGATCCGGCCTGCGTCATCTTCACCGTCATCTCGCGGGTGGTCTGACCGCTGCGGTCCGGGTCGAGGCTGCTGGGGAACGCGAGACCTTCGCCGGTCGCATCGGGGTCGCGCAGCGCGCCGCCCAGATCCAGGTCCACGGGCTCCTGATTCGCGCCGCCTGTGACGTCGAGTCGCGAGCTGACGTCGAAGGGATCGAAATCCACGCCGCCGGCACCACCGGCCTCGAGGTTCAGATCCACGCCCACGGCGCCACCACCACCGCCTTCCGAGAACATCGGGTCCTCGGGGGCGATCTGCCTGCCCATGATGACGATCTTGTCCCACTCGCCGGCTTCACCTTCGGCGCGCGTATCCGAGAGCTCGCGGGAAAGCTTGAGGAATTCTTCCTTGTTGCCCCAGACGAAGAACACCTCGAGCAGCTTCAGCTTCAGGTCCCGGCGCTGCGGCTCGCGCTGGATGGCGATGCGCACCAGATCGGCGGCCTGGTCGTACAGACCGTAGGCCATGTGGAAATCGGCTTCCGCGAGCGGATCGCCCTGATCGAGATTGACTGCCGTTTCGCTGCTGATGGTCTCGTCCGTACGGACGGTGGGCGCCAGCGGGATGTCCTGGGTCTCCTGCAGGGTGCGGTGCGTGCCCGACTCTTCCACCAGGATGTCGTTGGGAATACCACCTTCATCCATGACGGGCGCGCGCATGCGGCCGGTATCCGACAGGGAGTCGACCGGCTGCGACAGGCGATCCTCGCCGACCTCGGCGAGCCGGCCGAGGTTGTCGTCGAACTCGGCGGATTTGCGCTTGCCGCGCGACTTCAGGAACAGCAGACCCAGCAGCAGCACCACGGCGCCGGCCAGGAGCATCCAGTAGTCCTTGAGCAGATCGAGAATTCCACCGGACTCGGCCGAGGAGTCGGTCTTGGCCGGCTTGGGCTTCGGCTTGCGCTCGGGCTTCACTTCGGAAGCCGGCGGCGTGGGCGCGGGCTCGGCAGCGGCCGTCGCTTCGGGTGCCGGCGTTTCCGGCTGCGCAGCTTCGGGCAGTTCCGAGGCCTGCGGTGCCGGGGTCTCCGCGGCCGGGGCGGTTGGCTGCTGTTGTGACGCCGCGAGCTTGGCCTGCAGATCGGCGAGCTCGGTATTGCGCAGCTCGAGCAGCCGCTTCGATTCGGTCAGCTGGCCTTCGAGCTCGCGCACGCGACCCTGCAGACGCTCGACCTCGGCGGAATCGCCGGAACCACCGGTTGCGCCCTCGGTGGGCGGCACCAGGCGCAGGCGCCCGGTACCCGACGCGCCGCCGGAACTCGCCCAGCTGCCGGCGAGGCGGCGCACTTCGCTGTTCGCCTCGGAGGGGGAAACTGCCGCGATCTCTTCGCTGCTCGGAATGCGCAGCACGGCACCCGCGCGCAGCCGGTTCATGTCGCCTTCGAATGCGCCCGGATTGCCGCGGTAGATAGACACCATGAGCTGCGAAGTGGCCGCACCGGTGCCGGCGGAGAGCCGCCGGGCGATCGCCGACAGGCTGTCGCCGCGCCGCACCTCGTAACTGTCACCGCCGCCCGCCGCCATCGGCGCGGATGGGCTGCCCACGGAACTGTGCGTTTCGGCATCCGCGGGACGGGAAATCTGCCCGGAGGTCTGTGCGCCCCCGACGCTGGGTGCGGCCGGCTGCGCGGCCTGGACGCTGTTCGGTGCGAACACCGGAGGATCGAGCAGCACGGTGTATTCGCGCACCATGCGGCCGCGCGCCCAGGTGGCCTCGATGAGCAGCGTCAGGAAAGGTTCGGTGACGGTTTCCGTCGAGCGGACGCGCAGCACCTGTGTGCCATTGTCGGAGCGGTCGCGCGTGACGGTGATGTTCGACATGAACGGCGGCCAATCGAGACCGTAGCGTTCGAAGGTTTCCTTGGTGGCGAGTCTGGCCTCGAGCGTGGCCAGGTCTTCGGGCGTCGCGTTCAGCAGCTCGATCTCGGCATCCAACGGCGCGTTGAGCGCCGAATTGAGGCGAACGTCGCCGAGACCCAAGGCAAACGAGATCCCGGGCAACAGCACACACGCCAGCAAAACCCGGGCGAGACCCTTGCGCTTCATTCGCGTCTCCACATCCACCGTCGGCTAAGGAATTTCTTTATCGAAACAAAAACTTAGAGCACAACTTGCAGCCCTAAGCTGAAACCGCCCGCAATATAACTTAAATATGCTCTCGCACCAAAATCTCGGCGATCTGGACGCTGTTCGTGGCAGCACCCTTCCGGATGTTGTCTGAGACGATCCATAAGTTAAGTCCGCGTTCGTGACTTATATCCTCCCTAATGCGTCCAACATAAACCGTGTCGCGGTTCGCGGCTTCGGTGGCTGCCGTGGGATACCCGCCGGGCTTGCGCTCGTCTAACACCTCGATGCCCGGGGCTTTTCGCAACAAGTCCCGCGCGGCGTCGGCAGTGATCTTCTTCACGGTTTCCAGGTGCACGGCCTCGGAATGGCCGAAGAACACCGGCACGCGCACGGCCGTGGCGTTCACGCAGATGTCGGGGTCGCCGAGGATCTTGCGGGTCTCCCAGTGCATCTTCATTTCTTCTTTCGTGTAGCCGTTGTCCTGGAACGTGTCGATCTGCGGCACGACATTGAACGCGATGCGTTTGGCGATCACCTGGGGCGCGGCTGGCTCGCGTCCGCTCATGAGCGCCGTGGTCTGCGCGGCGAGCTCGTCCACGGCCTCCTTGCCCGCGCCGGACACCGACTGGTACGTGGCGACGTTGATGCGCGCGATGCCCACGGCATCGTGGATGGGCTTGAGCGCGACCACCAGCTGGATGGTGGAGCAGTTGGGGTTGGCGATGATGCCGCGGGGCCGGTACTGCGCGATGGCCTGCGGGTTCACCTCGGGAACCACCAGCGGTATGTCGTCCTGGTAGCGGAACTCCGAGGTGTTGTCGATGACCACGCAGCCCGCCGCCGCGGCCTTCGGCGCGTACCGTCGCGACACCTCGCCGCCGGCGGAGAACAGGCCGATCTGCGCGCGCGCGAAATCGAAGGTGGCGACGTCGATGACCGGGATGTGCCGGCCGCGAAACTCCACGCGCCTGCCCAGCGAGCGGCTGCTCGCGAGTGGCAAAAGTTCGGCCACCGGGAAATCGCGCTCTGCGAGCACGCGGATCATCATGTCGCCCACGAGCCCGGTCGCGCCGAGCACGCAGACCCGGTAGCCGGCATTCGCTCCGCCTGTCGCCATGATCTAACTACCCCGGAGCGGTGATCACCGGCGTCGCCGACCTCACGTCGGCATTCTGCGCGCGGTGCCGCAGGAAATGATCCAGGAGCACGATGGCCATCATGGCCTCGCAGATGGGCGTGGCACGCAAGCCCACGCAGGGATCATGGCGGCCCGTGGTCACGACCTCGACCGGAGCGCCGGCGACGTCGATGGTCCTGCCGGGCACCTGGATGCTGGAGGTGGGCTTGAGCGTGACGTGCACGAGCACGTCCTGGCCGGAGGAGATGCCGCCCAGGATGCCACCCGCGTTGTTGCTCAGGAACCCGCCCGGCGTGAGCTCGTCACGATGCTCGCTGCCGCGTTGCGCGGCCGACGCCACGCCTGCGCCGATCTCCACGGCCTTCACCGCGTTGATGCTCATCATGGCGTGGGCGAGATCGGCGTCGAGGCGGTCGAACACCGGCTCGCCGAGCCCGGGCGGCACGCCTCTGGCCACCACCGTCACCTTGGCGCCAAGCGAGTCGCCTTCGCCGCGAATCTTCCACATCAGGTCTTCCAGCTCCTGCAGGCGTGCAGGATCGGGACAAAAGAACGGATTGTCATAGGCGCTCGCCGGACTCACCGGCTCGATCACGCGATCGCCGATCTGGCTGAGATAGCCGCTGATCGTCACGCCGAGCCGCTCGGCGAGATACTTGCGCGCGATGGCGCCGGCGGCCACGCGCATCACGGTCTCGCGCGCCGACGAACGGCCGCCACCCCGATAGTCGCGAAAGCCGTATTTCTGCTGATACGTGTAGTCGGCGTGACCGGGGCGGAAGCGGTCCTTTATTTTTTCGTAGTCGCGCGAGCGGGCATCGGTGTTCTCGATGAGGATGCCGATGGGCGTGCCGGTGGTCCGGCCCTCGAAGACGCCGGACAGGATGCGCACGCTGTCGCCTTCCTTGCGCTGGCTGACGAACTGGGACGTGCCCGTGCGCCGGCGATCCACGTCGCCCTGCAGGTCCGCTTCGGTGAGCGCGAGGCCGGGAGGACAGCCATCGACGATGCAGCCCAGCGCCGCTCCATGGCTTTCGCCGAACGTGGTGACGGTGAAGAGTCGACCGATGGAATTGCCCGACATGCCCTACTCTGCCAATGACCCGATGAGTTGTTCGCGCGTCAGCAGGAATACTCCGCCGCCGCCCCGCTCGAAATGCAGCCAGGTGAACGGCACGCGCGGAAACGCCCGCATCAGCGCGCGCTCGGTATTGCCCACCTCCACCACCAGCAGACCGAGCGGCCGCAGGTGACGCGCGGCGGAACGCAGGATGGTCGCGACGGAATCGAGGCCCTCGCGCCCGGACGCGAGCGCGTGACGCGGCTCGTGCCGATACTCTCGCGGCAGGCCGCGCATCTCGCGCTCCCCGACATAGGGCGGATTGCTCACGATGATATCGTAGGAGACCGCGGAAATCGCCGCGAAATGGTCGGATGCGATGAGCCGCACGCGACGTGTTAGACGCAGCCGGCGCCGGTTGATCGCCGCCACCTCGAGCGCGGCCTCGTCGACGTCGGTGCCATCCACCCGCGCCCCGGGAAATGCCCTGGCACAGGCCAGCGCGATGCAACCCGAACCCGTCCCCATGTCGAGGATGGCGCGCACGCGCGGCGGCGCCCAGGGTTCAAAGCGCCGCTCGATGAGCTCGGCGATCGGCGAGCGGGGAATGAGCACGCGCTCGTCGACGTAGAAGGGCAGCCCGGCGAACCAGCTCTCTTGGGTGAGATAGGCCAGGGGCACGCGTTCGCGAATGCGGCGTTCGAGCAGCCTCTCGAAGCGCTCGCGTTGTCGCGCGTCGACGCGCCGGCGCATGACCGCCGCCGGGGAATCGTGGGGCAGCCCCATGACGTGGAACACGAGTGCGAAAGCCTCGTCGCGGGCATTGTCGGTGCCGTGTCCGAAGAACACCTGCGAACGGCGCAGGCGGCGCGTGGCGCGCGCGATCAGCGCCGCCACGTCGGCCGGCACGACAGTTCCCGCCGGCTTCCGCTGCCGGACTGCGCGCCCCTCGGTATGAAATAATCGCGTCATGTCGAAACGTTACGGGATCCTGGTTGCCGCCATTGCGCTCGCCGCGGCCCTGGCTGGCATGTACCTCGCGCGCGCGCTCAACCAACCCGCCGTCGTGCAGCTCGAGAGCGGCACCGCGCTGCCGCAACCCGGCGCGCTCGCGCCATTCAACCTGGTGGATACGCAAGGCACGCCCGTCTCGCCCGCCGATCTGCGCGGACACCCGACGCTGGTGTTCTTCGGCTTCACGTACTGCCCCGATGTCTGCCCGACGACGCTCGCCCTGCTCACCCGTGTACAGAAGGACGCGCAGTTGGCGGGGCTCAAGGTGGCGCTCATCACCGTGGACCCGGAGCGCGACACGCCCGAACAGCTCGGCAAGTACATCTCTTCATTCGGCGGCGATCTTATCGGCCTCACGGGCAGCGCGCCCGAGATTGTGAAGGCGCAGCGGACGTTCGGCGTCGCTGCGAGCCGCGTCGAACTCGCGGGCGGCGGCTACACCATGGACCACTCCGCCGCCGTGTTCGTGCTCGACGACCAGGCCCGCAAGGTCGCCGTGTTCACGCCGCCGCTGCGCGCGGCCGCGCTCACGCGCGACCTGCAGAAGCTTGCGCCGCTGCTGCGCCTGGGAACGGAATCGTGAACGATCGATCGCCGGACCCGGCGCCGGGCGCCGCGGGCCGCGCCTTCGTGGCGCTTCAGCACCTGCTGCCCCAACATGGCATCTCGCGGCTGGTCCTCGCCGCCACCCGCTCGCGTTCGCCGGGTTTCAAGAACGCGTTGATCAAATTGTTCGTACGCGGCTTCAAACCCGACTTGTCGGACGCCGTGCTCACCGAGCCCACGGCGTACGCCAGTTTCAATGATTTCTTCACGCGCGCGCTGCGCCCCGGCGCGCGACCCGTGGATCCGGATACCCGCGCCCTGGTGTCGCCCGTGGACGGCACGGTGAGCGAGGCTGGTCGTCTCACCGAGGACCGCCTGCTGCAGGCCAAGGGCCACCACTACACCCTGCGTGCGCTGCTCGCCGGCGACACCGCCTGGCAACGCACCTTCGCGGGCGGTAGCTTCGCGACTATCTACCTGGCGCCGTACAACTACCACCGGATCCACATGCCGCTGGCCGGGGAGTTGCGCGAGAGCTTCTACGTCCCGGGCCGCCTGTTCAGTGTCAACCGCACCACGGCGCGTCTAGTGCCCGGACTGTTCTCGCGCAATGAACGTGTGTTCTGCGGTTTCGATGCCGGCGGTTTGCCTTTCGGGCTCATCCTGGTCGGCGCGCTCAACGTGGGCAGCATGGCCACCGTCTGGCACGGCGACGTCACGCCGCGCAGGCATCGCGAGGTCACGGCGCTGCCGGTCACCGATCTGCTCGCGCCCACCAACCTGGCCAAGGGCGACGAGATGGCCCGGTTCAACATGGGGTCCACGGTGATCCTGCTGCTGCCGCCCGGCGCCGTCGCGTGGAACGACACGCTGGTGGCCGGCCAGACCGTGCGCATGGGCGAGCGCATCGGCACTCTGCAGGGCTGGCAGGGGTGAGCTGGCCGGAGTCCTCGCCCGCGGCGACCGACTGGCGCCCCACCGCCGCCTGGCCGGCCATTCGCCGGCGCGCCCAGGCACTGCACTGGACACGCGAATTCTTCCGTACGCGAGACGTGCTCGAGGTGGATACACCGGCGCTGGTGAACGCGGCGGTATCGGACATCCATCTCGGCAGCGTGCGTGTCGAGTTGCCGGGCCGCGAGACTCCCCTGTTCCTGCACACCTCGCCCGAATACGCGATGAAGCGGTTGCTGGCCGCGGGCAGTGGCGACATCTACCAGATCTGCCACGTGTACCGCGGCGCAGAGCGGGGTCGTCAGCACAATCCCGAATTCACCATGCTCGAGTGGTATCGGCTGGGATTCTCGCTCGACGACCTCATGGACGAGGTGGCGGCGCTGGTGCGCGGATTGCTGGGCGTCGATCTGCCGGTGGAAAAACTGAGCTATCGTGAGGCGGTGGCGCGCCACGCGGGCATCGACCCATTCGCCGCAGACGAGTCGGAGCTGCGACGCGTGGCCGAATCGCTGGGACTGGACGCAGGCCGCGCCGCGCACTCCACCCGCGACGATCTGCTCGACCTGATCGTGGGTGCACTGGTCGGCCCGGCATTGGGGGCTGGCTCGCTCACTTTCATGCAGGGCTACCCGGCCACGCAGGCGGCGCTAGCCCGCCTCGATCCTGACGATCGCCGCGTGGCCTTACGCTTCGAGCTGTATTACCAGGGTATCGAGCTCGCCAATGGTTATCACGAACTCAGTGACGCCGCCGAACAGCGCGCACGCTTCGCCGCCGACCAGCAGGCGCGGCGCGAGCGGGGCCTGCCGGTGAACGCGCTCGATGCACGCCTCGTGGGTGCACTGCAAGCCGGCCTGCCGGATTGCGCTGGCGTGGCGCTGGGCTTCGATCGCGTGCTGATGCTCGCCCTGGGATGCACGAGCATCGATGATGTGCTGGCCTTTCCGATGGAGCGCGCGTGATGAGCCATGCAACTCACTGTTACGATTTCAGCCAACCCGACGTGGCGTACTCGGAGCTGGCGCGCGATCTCGCCGCCCTGCTGTCGGGCGAACATGACCTGATCGCCAACGCGGCCAATACGTCCGCTCTGCTCTACGACGCGCTGCCGGATCTCAACTGGGCCGGGTTCTATTTATATAAGAGTGGGGAACTGGTGCTAGGGCCGTTCCAGGGCAAGCCCGCGTGCGTGCGCATCGCCCTGGGCAAGGGCGTGTGCGGCACGGCGGCGGCACGCCGCGAGACGGTGCGAGTCGAGGACGTGCATGTCTTTCCCGGACACATCGCCTGTGATTCGGCCTCGAACTCGGAAATCGTCATCCCGCTGGTCCGCGGCGCGGACTTGCTCGGCGTGCTCGACATCGACAGCCCCCGGCTGCGCCGCTTCGACGCCACCGACCAACGCGGACTGGAGGCACTCGCCAGGATCTTCCTGGCCTCTCTCACTTGAATGGGGACATTCCTGATTTGCAGCAAAAAGGGACGGGGCTCGTCGAGCCACGTCCCTTTGTCCACAGGCAAACAGCCCCGGAGCGCGAATCAGTCGCCCTTGCCCCGCGAGATGTACGCGCCCGTGCGCGTATCGATGCGCAGCACTTCGCCTTCGTTGATGAACAGCGGCACGCGCACCATGGCGCCGGTCTCCATCTTCGCCGGCTTGCTGCCGCCCGTGGCGGTATCACCCCGCACGCCCGGGTCCGTTTCGACGACCTTGAGCTCGATGTGCGGCGGCGGAGTCACGACCAGCGGCACGCCGTTCCACAAGGTGATGATGCAGACCGTGCCGTCCTTGAGCCACTGCGCAGCCTCGCCCACGGCCGACTCGCCGGCCTGCAGCTGCTCATAGTTCTCGGGGTTCATGAACGTCCAGAAATCGCCGTCCTTGTAGAGATACTGCATCTCCGTGTCCATGACGTCGGCGGCCTCGATGGACTCTCCCGAACGATAGCTCTTCTCCACCGTGCGGCCGGTGCGCAGATTGCGCACCCGGATGCGGTTGAAGGCCTGACCCTTGCCCGGCTTCACGTATTCGTTGTCGATGACGGCATACGGGTCGCCGTCGATCAGCAGCTTCATGCCGCCGCGGATTTCATTCGTGGTGTAACTGGACATGTGGATTTCCGGGTTTACCCGACTCGCGGGCCTGCAAAAAAGACCGCGCATGATACCGATCCGACCTCCGGCCTGCCATACGCGCAACAGCCACGCCGAATGTGAGCCGCCTCTCGTTCGGTGGCCCCGGGGTGCGGTGCTAGACTGCCTGCGCTTGCATGAGGGCGCGCACGAGGCGCAGGCCCCGGGGAAACACTTGACGGACAATTCAGCCGTACCGCTCATCGTTTTTTCACCGCAACGAGAGCCAGCCGAGTTCATCAACAGCCTGATGCGCAAGGCAGGTGAGCCCGTGCATTGCACCTGGATCCCGGCCGTGCGCGACCTGGGCGAAGCGCTCGAGCAGCTCAATCCGGAACTGCTGATCTGCGCCTATGTTTCCGACGCCGACGCCCGCCAGGCGGCCACGGTGCGCGACCAGCTCGCTCCCCAGGTGCCCCTGCTGCTGGTGCGGCCGCAGATTTCCGAGAACGACATCGCCGCGGGCATGCGCATGGGCGCGCGCGACGTCATCTCGCTGTCGGCCAGCGACCGCGTGCAGGCCGTGCTCGCACGCGAGCTGCGCGCATTCCGGCTGGAACGCGCGTTGAACACCACACTGCAGTCCGCCAGCGACTATCGCCGCCAGCTGCAGTCGGTCCTGCAGCGTTCCAACGATGCCATCCTCCAGGTACAGGAGGGCATCGTGGTGGACGCCAATCAGACCTGGCTGGAACTATTCGGCTACGCGGAAGATGGCGCGATCGTCGGGCAACCGCTCATGGACCTGTTCGATGAACGCTCGCACGCAGCGCTCAAGGGCGCGCTCGTGGCCTGCGCACAGGGCCGCTGGAGCGATCATCCACTCAAGGTCAATGCGCTGCTGGCCGATGGCAGCCAGTTGATGCTCGACCTGGTGCTCACCCCGGGCGAATTCGAGAACGAGCCCTGCGTGCGCATCATGGTGCCGGCGAAGAAGCGCGACGACCGGCAGCTCACCACCGATCTTTCCGACGCGGTGAAACGCGACACGACGACCGGGCTGCTGCTGCGCCGCCCGCTGCTGGATGCGATCGGCACACGCATCGGTGCGCCGCCGGCAGCCGGTGTCCGCTTCATGGCGCTGATCCGCCCCGACAAGTTCGCCGAGCTGGAAAAGGACGTCGGCGCGCGGGCCAGCGAGCTGCTCGTGGCGGAATTCGCCACGCTGCTCAAGGCCTACCTGGGGCCCAACGACATCGCCGGACGCTTCGCCGGCGTGTCCTTTCTCGGGTTGATCGAGCGCGGCAACTCGCACGACGTGGAAGCCTGGGCCGAGGCCCTCCTGCAGCGCTTCGGCGAAAACCTGTTCACCGTCGGCCAGCGTACCGTGCATGCGAGCTGCAGCATCGGTCTCACGGCGGTCCCCACTGCGGGCGCGAGCATCGACGCCGTGGTCGCCGACGTCATCGAAGCCGTCCGGCGGGGCCGATCGCAGGGCGGCAACCAGATCTATCACCTCGACAAGGCCGACACCGATACCCGCGTCCAGGCCTACGACAAGATCTGGGTGAAGCACATCAAGTCGGCCCTCATGGAGAACCGCTTCCGGCTGGTGCAGCAGCCGGTGGCCAGCCTGCAGGGCGAAGACCCCAACATGTTCGACGTGCTGGTGCGCATGCTCGACAACCAGGGCAAGGAAGTGCTGCCGGCCGAATTCATGGCGGCCGCCGAACGCAACGACCTGCTGAAGAACATCGACCGCTGGGTGGTCGGCGCATCGTTGTCGTTCGCGTCCCAGAAGAAACCCGGTTGCCTGTTCGTGCGCCTGTCGCGCGACAGCGTGCTCGACACCTCGTTCACCGATTGGCTGAAGACCCAGCTCGCCACGGGCACGCATGCGCCCGCGCGCATCTGCTTCCAGATCACCGAGAGCATCGCCGAGCAATACATGAACGCGGCGGTAAAGCAGCTCGGCGAGCTGAAGAAGCTCGGTTTCCGGATCGCGCTGGAGCGCTTCGGCTCGGGACGGGATCCGTTCAAGCTGCTGCAGGCATTGCCGCTGGACTTCATCAAGATCGATGGCGCGCTGGTGCAGGATCTGTCCGCCAACTTCGAAACCCAGGGCATGGTCAAGAAGCTGGTCGAACAGGCCGTCAAGCTGAAGATCGAGACCATTGCCGAGCGCGTCGAGGATGCCAACACCATGGCGGTGCTCTGGCAGCTGGGAGTGCAATTCATCCAGGGCTATTTCGTGAACGCCCCGGAGGAAGTGACCATCACCGACACCCAGACCATCCGCACGCTCTCGCCAGCCGCGGCGCCGCCGCCGGCGCGACCAGGTTCGCGCTAACGCGCCGGGCCCGCCTCGTCCGAGTAGATAGCGGTGCCGGCAGGCGCCGCGCCGGTCGCCCAGCCGCGATACATGCCGCTGGTGTTCATCGCGAACCCGATGCGGCCTCGCCCATCCATGGCGATCACGCCGCCGTCACCGCCGATGGCACCGATGTCGGCGATGGTATCGGCAGCCGCCGCCTGCACCGGTGCATTCAACCAGCGCACGCGGTCGCAGACCTGGCGCGCGGCGCTGGCGCGAATGAAATATTCCCCCGAACCCGTCGCCGATACCGCGCAGATGCCGTCGGCCGCATAGGTGCCGGCGCCGATCAGCGGCGAGTCGCCGACCCGCCCCCAGCGCTTGCCGGTCATGCCACCGGTGGACGTGCCGGCCGCGAGGTGCCCCTGCTGGTCGATGGCCACCGCACCCACCGTGCCGCGCGCATGCGTGGGGTCGAGTGGCCTGGCGTGGTCGCGCCGCCAGTCGAGCAGCTGCTGCCAGCGCTGCTCGGTGCGGAAATACGCCGGGTCCACCTGCGGCAGACCCTGCTCGAGAGAGAACTGGTCGGCGCCGTCACGCGCCAGCAGCACGTGCGGCGATTTCTCCATGACGGTGCGCGCCAGCGTGATGGGATTGCGCGTGCGGGTGACGCCGGCCACCGCGCCGGCGCGCCGCGTGGCGCCGTCCATGATGGACGCATCGAGCTCATTGCGGCCGTCGGCGGTGAACACCGCGCCGCGGCCGGCGTTGAACAGCGGATCGTCCTCGAGCACGCGGATCGTCGCTTCGACGGCATCGAGGCTGCTGCCGCCACCCGCGAGAATCTTCGCGCCGGCCGCCAGGGCGTCGGCAAGGCCGGCGCGGTACGCAGCTTCCATAGCCGGCGTGAGATCGCCGCGCTGGATGACGCCGGCGCCGCCATGCACCGCCAGTGCCCAGGGCGAGGACCTGGTGGCATCGGATTCTGCCCGCAGGGCCGGCGCGGATGCGGCGAAGATCAACAGTGTGAGGACGGAAACGTGTCGCCGGATCATCGCAGCACCTCCTCGATTCGAGGCCGCTACTGTAGTCTCGATGGCCATGACCTTCTATGGACTGATCACCTTCTGCGCCGTTTATGCGCTCGCCGTCGCGACGCCGGGACCCGGCATCGCCGCCGTCATCGCTCGCTCGCTGGCTCATGGGTTCAAGGGGGCCCCGGCTTTCGTGGCCGGCTTCGTCGTGGGCGATCTCGCCTGGTTCGCCGTCGCGGCCACCGGCCTGGCCGCCATCGCCAGGACGGCGGCCGGCGTCTTCGTCGTGGTCAAGTGGGCGGGCGCTGCCTATCTACTGTTCCTGGCATGGAAGCTGTGGATCGCGCCGGCCGACCGTGTCGCGGTCGTGGAAGATGATGGCCGGCAGCACGGCTGGCGCGCGTTCCTCGCCAGCCTGATGCTGACGCTGGGCAATCCCAAGGCCATCCTGTTCTTTCTCGCGCTGCTGCCCACCGTCGTCGACCTCGCCTCGCTGAACGCCGTGCGCGTGATCGAGATCTCGGCGGCCATCGCCATCATCCTGCCGGCGGTGCTGTTCTCCTACGTGTTCCTCGCGGCGCGTGCGCGCCGGCTGTTCACGACGCCCCGGGCCGTGCGTCGGCTGAACCGCAGCTCGGGCGTGGCCATGGCCGGCGCGGCCGTGGTCATCGCAACCCGCTGACGCCCCGGTCTTGCGCCCTGGCGGCGGCTCCCCGCCTGCACTCGAGGCGGGACTGTCGTTCGCCGCCACAGGTCGACCTGGCGCGACGAGCCAGTGATTCTCTATTCCGTCTCGAGCACGTCAACCGTGCGCCAGCCGCGCGGCAGCACCGCACCACGCTGCGCGCGCTCGCCGCGATAGTCCTTCAGGTCCCTCCACTCGATGGTCATCTTGCGATCGCCGGATCGCACGATCAGCGATCTGTCCTTCGGCACCACGGTCATGCCGGTGAGGAAGTCTTCGCGCGAAGCGAATTTCTTCGCCGGGATGTCGAACAGCTTGTTGCCCTTGCCGCGCGGCAGCTCCGGCACGTCCTTGACCGGGAACACGAGTAGTTTGCCGCCCTCGGAGGTGACGGCGACCAGCGCATCGTCACCGGGCACGGGCGCCGGCGGCAGCACCAGCGCGCCCGCGGGCAGGCTCAGCAGGCTCTTGCCGGCCTTCTTGCTGGCGTAGGCCTCCTTGAGGCGCACCGTGAAGCCATAGCCGGCATCACTCGCGACCAGCCACAGGTCGTCGGGCTCGCCGATCATCACGCCGCGCCACTTCGCGCCATCCGGCGGGTCCACGCGCGAGGACAGGGGTTCGCCCAGACCGCGCGCCGAGGGCAGCGAGTGCGCCACGAGGCTGTACGCGCGTCCGGTGGAATCGAGGAACACGGCCTGCTGCACGCTGCGACCCTTGGCGGCATGCTGGTACTCGTCGCCGGACTTGTACTGCAGCGTGCGCGGATCGATTTCGTGGCCCTTGGCCGAGCGCACGAAGCCGCCTTTCGACAAGACAATCGTCGCGGGCTCGTTGGCCACCAGCTGAGACTCGTCGATCGCGACCGCCGCTTCGCGCTCCACGATCTTCGTGCGCCGCTCATCGCCGTACTTCTGCGCGTCCGCTTCGATCTCGGTGGCGATGAGCTTCTTCAGTTTCGCCTTGGACTTGAGCGTCGACTCGATGTCCTCCTTCTCCTCGCGCAGCTTCTTCTGCTCGTCGCGGATCTTCATCTCCTCGAGCTTCGCCAGGTGCCGCAGCTTGGTCTCGAGGATGGCTTCGGCCTGGATGTCCGAGAGCTTGAAGCGCTTCATGAGCACGGGCTTCGGCTCGTCCTCGCGGCGGATGATGCGGATCACCTCGTCGAGATTGAGGTACGCGGCGAGCAATCCGTCCAGGATGTGCAGGCGTTTGTCGACCTTGTCGAGCCGATACTGCAGGCGCCGCGTGACCGTCTGCGTGCGGAAGGTGAGCCAGTCATTGAGCAGGTCGCGCAGGCCCATCACCTTGGGCTTGCCTTCGAGGGTGATCACGTTGAGGTTGACGCGATAGTTGCGCTCGAGATCGGTGGTCGCGAACAGATGCGCCATGAGCTGCGCCACGTCGGCGCGCTTCTTGGGCTCGATGACGATGCGAATCGGCTCCTCGTGGTCGGACTCGTCGCGGATGTCCTCGACCATGGGCAGCTTCTTCTCGCGCATCTGCGCGGCGATCTGCTCGATCACCTTCGAGCCCGAAACCTGGTACGGCAGCTCGGAGATGACGATGACGTCATCCTCCTCACAGTACACCGCGCGCGCCTTGAAGGTGCCGTTGCCGGTGTTGTAGATGGCCAGCAGGTCCGAGCGCGGCGTGATGATCTCGCCGCCGGTCGGCAGATCGGGGCCCTTCACGTACTTCATCAGCGTGCGCGTCTGCGCATCGGGCTCGTCCAGCAGATGGATGCAGGCTGCAGCAACCTCACGCAGATTGTGCGGCGGAATGTCCGTCGACATGCCCACCGCAATGCCCTGCGTGCCGTTGAGCAGCACGTTCGGCAGCCGCGCCGGAAGGAAGGCCGGTTCTTCCATCGTGCCGTCGAAGTTCGGTTGCCAGTCGACCGTGCCGTCGGAGAGCTCGGCGAGCAGTACCTCGGCATATCGCGTGAGCTTGCTCTCGGTGTAACGCATGGCCGCGAACGACTTCGGATCGTCGATCGAACCCCAGTTGCCCTGGCCATCGACGATCGGGTAGCGATAGCTGAAGTTCTGGGCCATGAGAACCATGGCCTCGTAACAGGCACTGTCGCCGTGCGGATGGAACTTGCCGATCACGTCGCCCACGGTACGCGCGGACTTCTTGTGCTTGCTGACCGCCGACAGCCCCAGCTCACTCATGGCGTAGACGATGCGCCGCTGCACCGGCTTCAACCCGTCGCTGAGCGACGGCAGCGCGCGATCGAGGATGACGTACATCGAATAGTCGAGGTAAGCCTTTTCCGTGAAGGTGCGGAGCGGTTGCTTCTCCACGCCTTCGAAATTCATTTCATCTTGCACGGTTTCGTTTTCCCTTGATCGATCAGGGGATGACTTCGGCCAGGTTGCCCTTCTCTTCCAGCCATTCCTTGCGGTCGGAAGCGCGCTTCTTGGCGAGCAGCATGTCCATCAGTTGATCGCTGTCGTCCTTGGCGGCGATGGTGAGCTGCACCAGCCGGCGGGTGCGCGGGTCCATGGTGGTCTCGCGCAGCTGTGACGGATTCATCTCGCCCAGGCCCTTGAAGCGCGTGACCACGGGCCTGGCCCGGGTTTCCTTGCCGTTCTCGATCTTCTTGAGCAGCTGATCGCGCTCGGCATCGTCGAGCGCGTAGTACACGTTCTTGCCCGCATCGATGCGGTACAGCGGCGGCATCGCGACATGGACGTGGCCATTGGCCACGAGCGGCCGGAAGTGCCGCAGGAACAGCGCACACAGCAGTGTGGCGATGTGCTGGCCGTCCGAGTCGGCGTCCGCGAGGATGCAGATCTTGCCGTAACGCAGGCCCGACAGGTCATGCGTGCCGGGATCGATGCCGATCGCCACGGCGATGTCGTGCACTTCCTGCGACGAGGCGATTTCGCCCACCGACACTTCCCAGGTGTTCAGGATCTTGCCACGCAGCGGCATGATGGCCTGGAATTCGCGGTCGCGGGCCTGCTTGGCCGACCCGCCCGCGGAATCGCCTTCCACGAGGAACAGCTCCGAATGTTTCGGATCCTGCCCCGTGCAATCGGCCAGCTTGCCCGGCAGTGCCGGACCCGCGGTGACACGCTTGCGCTTGACCTGCGTTGCCGCCTTGGTGCGCTCCTGCGCATTCTCGATGGCGAACTGCGCGATGCGCTCGCCGGCGTCCGGGTGCTGGTTGAGCCACAGTGACAGCGAATCGTGCACGAAGCCCTCGACCAGCGCCGCGGCATCGCGCGTCGCCAGCCGCTCTTTCATCTGCCCGGCGAACTGCGGCTCCTGGATCTTGATCGAGAGCACGAAGCAGGCCTTGAGGAACACGTCCTCGGCCGTGAGCTTCAGGCCGCGAGGCACCAGGTTGCGGAATTCGCAGAATTCACGCACCGCACCCGCGACACCGGCACGCAGGCCATTGGTGTGCGTGCCGCCCTCGGCCGTGGGGATGAGGTTGACGTAGCTCTCGCCCACGGCGCGATCCGCATTGGGCGTCCACACCAGCGCATACTCGACCGCGTTGACCTTCTCGTTGTCGTTCTTCGCGAAGATGGGCTCGGCGGGCAGCACGTCTTCCTTGCCCACCTCTTCTTTCAGGTAGGCAGCGAGATCGCCCGTGAAGAACCATTCGTCCTTCTCTTTGGTGGCCTCGTTCTCGAAGGTGATCTTGAGGCCCGGACACAGAACGGCCTTGGCCTTGAGGTTGTGCTTGAGCTGCGGGACCGAGAACTTGTCGCTGTCGAAGAATTTCGGATCCGGCCAGAATCGCACCGTGGTGCCGGTATTGCGCTGGCCGACGGTACCGACGACTTCGAGCTTCGAGGCAACTTTGCCGTCCTTGAAGCTGATGTTGTATTCCTTGCCGCTGCGCTTGATCCAGCACTCGAGCTGCTTGGACAGCGCGTTCACCACCGACACGCCGACACCGTGCAGGCCGCCCGAGACCTCATAATTCTTGTCGCTGAATTTTCCGCCGGCGTGCAGCCGCGTGAGAATGAGCTCGACGCCGCTCACCTTCTCCTTGGGATGGATGTCCACCGGCATGCCACGGCCATCGTCCGCGACGGACAGCGAGTTGTCCTTGTGCAGCGTGACATTGATCTCGCGGGCGTGACCGGCAAGGGCTTCGTCGACGGAGTTGTCGACGACCTCGTGGGCCAGGTGGTTCGGCCGGGAGGTGTCGGTGTACATGCCCGGGCGACGACGCACGGGCTCGAGTCCGGAGAGGACTTCGATGTCGGAGGCGGTGTAGGACATTCTCTTCCGCTGCAGAAAAACGCGGCGCGGATTTTAGCAGCGAACGCCCACCGCGCGAGCGCCGATTCCCGGGCGGCGGCGCGCGAAAGAGGCGAGCGGAAGTCTCAGGACAGCGACTGGCGCAAACGGCGGCCGAGCGACGTGAAACTCAGCCCGAAGGCGAGTGCCGCGAGGCCGAGCAGCTGTCCGAGCGCCGCGGTGATGCGCGTGACCGTCTCGTCCGGAATCGCGGGCAACGCCAGGTTCACGTCGACGTTCAATGGAGACTCGATGCCGGCCAGGCCGCGAAGTGCGAACCAGCCGACGAGCATCAGGGTCACCGCAATGCCGACGGAATTGCTGATCGCGAGCCAGCGCGAAGCTTGCACGACCCGCGCCGGCAGCGGCGCGGCGCCGGGATTCGTCGCCGGCGACTCCTGGGCTTCGATGCGCGCCCACACCGCCGCGTCGAAGCGATGATCGAGACGCGGCGCCCGCACCTGATTGCGCAGCGACCGTTCCAGCCGAGCTTCGATGTGTTTGCCGTCACTCATGATTCCGCCTCCGACTCGCCTGCCAGCGCGGCGAGTTTCTTGCGCCCGCGGTGAAGCAGTGCTTTGACTGTACCCGTGGGCATGGAGAGAAGCTCTCCGACCTCTTCACAGCTTCGGTCTTCGAGATAAAAAAGGACCACCACCCGCCGGTAGGGTTCCGGCAACTGGTCGAGCAGCTTCGCCACGTCATATTCCGCGGCTGCCTGCCCGGATGTTTCCGCGCCGGCGGCGTCCCGGCCAAAGAGCATGGGGTCGCCGTCATCGTCCGCGGCCTCGGCAAAATCCTCGAGGGGCACCAGCCGCCGCTCCCGTTCCACCGCCGTCAGGCAGGTGTTGCGCGCGATGGTGTAGAGCCAGGTCGACAGCGCGGCGCGCCCGTCGAACTTGGGCAGGGCCTGCCATACCTTCACGAAGACGGTCTGGGACATGTCCTCGGCCAGGGCCTGGTCCCGCAGGATGGACATCGCCAGGTGCAGCACCTTCTGGCGGTAGCGGTCCATCAGCCCCTCGAGCACGGCATGGCGTTCGCCACGACGCAGGGCTGCCATCAGGTCGGCATCCCGCTCCGCAGCCGCACTGAGAGCCGGAACCGGTGTCCGGGCACCCGAATTCATGTTTACCGCTGCCTGCACGCCCTTGATACTGCCCAGGGGTATAGCGGGTTGCAGCCGCCGGTTGCAACCGGATGACCGGCCGGCGGGTATCAAGCGCAGGACATGAGTCCTTCAGGAGCAATGCAGTCATGAGACCCGACGTTATTGGTGTATTCATTCCCATCGTGGCGATCGTCATGGGAATCGGCATCGGCATGCTGGCGATCTGGTCCGAGCACAAGCGCAAGGCGCAGCTGCTGGAACAGAATCATCGCGAACGCATGCATGCCATCGAAAAGGGCCTGGAGCTGCCGCCGCTGCCCGCGAATGTCGTGGGCTCGAGCAACGGCCCATCCACGGCCACCCCGGAAAAAGCCCTGCGCAGCGGCGTCATGCTGGTGCTCATCGGCGTGATCCTGTACTTCGCGCTGCGCCGGGTGGGCGCCGAAGAGGCCTCACTGTTCGGTCTGATACCCGCCGCGATCGGCGTGGCGAACCTGTTTTACGCGGCCCTGCTCTGGAAGAAAGGGCGCCTGGCCGCTTCCGACCAGCCGTGAGTGCCCACGTTCACGCTGACCGTGGGCAAATCGTGCCCCGTCAGGTCAGGTCAGGTCGGCGAGCAGCGCCGACCGGATCTGCTCACCCACCGCCGTGATCGCGTGCCGATACTGCGGATGATCCACACCGATGCCGAGCGCCGCGCCATTGCGCAGAGCCTGTGCCATCGCATCGGTGAGTTCGAAGCGCAGGAAATGGACGGCTGAAGTCTTGGTCTCGTTCTCTCGCTCCAGGTCTTCGTCCGCAATCGCGAACACCTGATCGCAACCCGCCACCCGCACCCAGCATCGGTCTTCGATGCCGCGCAACTTCTCGAGCTGCGCCTTGCGCATGTCCGGGTCCGGGAACTCGATCAGCAGGGTCGCCTTCCAGTTGCGCCCGTCGGGGATCAACGGATTGTAGGCATCGAGCTCCTCGGCGATGCCCTCGGCCTCGAAGATGCGCTCGGTGCGCAACATCTCCTGAACCTGGTACTGCACGGTGAGCCGGTCTTCGAACAACCACATCGTGTGGGGACCCACGGCGAGCTGCCGGTTCTTCTTGTGGGCGATCACGCGCGCGCGGAATTCGGCGCGCTCGCGCGCATAGCGCTCGAGCGACATCAGGTCGGCGGGCGCGAGCTTGCCGCTGGATTCAGATGCCATAGGCCTTGCGGATGAGCGTCAGGGGATGCTCGGCTTGGTGCGGCGGCTTGCCCTCTGCTCCCGGCGTCAGGCCGCTCTGGATCTGATGGCCCGCCATCGGGCAGTCGCTGGAGTAGTGATCCGGATTCGCCGCCTGCACCTTGCTCATCACCGGCCGGCCGATTTTCAGGGATGCCGCGCGGAACTCCTTCTTCACCGCGTAGGTGCCGTTGTGGCCGGAACAGCGCTCGATGACCTCGACCACGGTGTCGGGCACCAGCCTTAACAGATCGCGCGTCTTGAGCCCGATGTTCTGCACGCGCAGATGGCAGGGCACGTGATAGCTCACCTTGCCCAGCGACTGCTTGAAATCCGTGCGCAACAGCCCCGCCTTGTGGCGCAGCATCAGGTATTCGAATGGATCGAAGATGCGTGCCTTCACCGCCTGCACGTCCGCGTCCTTCGGGAACATCAGCGGCAATTCCTGCTTGAACATGAGCACGCACGAGGGGATGGGCGCGACGATGTCATGACCCTCGTCCACCAGTTTCTTGAGCCGGGGAATGTTGAAGTCCTTGTACTTCTCGACGGTTTCGAGATCGCCCAGCTCGAGCTTGGGCATGCCGCAACATTTCTCTTTTTCCACCACCGTGACGGGAATGCCATTGTGCTCGAAGACGGCCGCCAGGTCCTCGGGCAGGTGCGGCTCGTTGCGATCGCCGTAACAGGTGACGAACAGCGCCACCTTGCCACGCGTGGTTTCGGTGGGTTGCACCTCCGCAACCCCGCCCTTGGCAACCCGGCGCGCCCGCCTGCCGCCGGTCTGCGAGTGGAACTTCGGTATCGGCGCGGTCCGGTCCACACCCAGCGTCGCCTCGAGCAGGGCGCGGCCGGCCTTCGTGCCGTTCACCGCATTCACGACCTCGGCCACCACCGGTATGCCGGCGATGCGGCCCAGGCCACGGGTGTTCGACAGTAGTTTGTCGCGCAAGGAGTGCTCGCCCTTGCGGTGCTGCACGTGCTTGGCGCGCAGCATGAGATGCGGGAAGTCGATGTTCCACGGATGGGGCGGAACGTAGGGACATTTGGTCATGAAGCACATGTCACACAGGTAACAGTGATCCACGACCTGCCAGTACACCTTCTTGTCGACGCCATCGAGCTCGAGCGTCTCGCTGGCATCGATCGCGTCGAACAGGGTCGGGAAGGCATTGCACAGGCTGAAGCAGCGGCGGCAGCCATGGCAGATGTCGAAGACGCGCTCCAGCTCTTTCTCGAGCGCGGCCTCGTCGGTGAACTCGGCGCTGCGCCAGTCGAGGGGATGGCGCGAGGGCGCCTGCAGACTGCCCTCGCGGACCCCATTGTCTCCCGAGCTCACGGCGTGCGCGCCGTCAGATGGAGTCCAGCGCCTTCTGGAAGCGATTCGCGTGCGAACGCTCGGCCTTGGCGAGCGTCTCGAACCAGTCGGCGATTTCCGCGAAGCCTTCTTCGCGCGCCTGCTTGGCCATGCCCGGGTACATGTCGCTGTACTCGTGGGTCTCGCCGGCGATCGCCGCCTTCAGGTTGTTCTTGGTCTCGCCGATGGGCAGGCCCGTGGCCGGATCGCCCACTGCCTCGAGATATTCCAGGTGACCATGCGCGTGACCCGTTTCGCCCTCGGCGGTGGAACGGAACACGGTGGACACGTCGTTGTAGCCCTCGACGTCGGCCTTGGCTGCGAAGTACAGGTAACGGCGGTTGGCCTGCGACTCGCCCGCAAACGCGTCCTTCAGATTCTTTTCGGTCTTGCTGCCTTTGAGATTCACGGCTCTCTCCTTAAATATCCATCAGAGATGGGAATGGCTCTCAATTAGACTTGTTCTAAGAGGGGGCGCTGACTCTACGACTGCGCGCTCGCCATCGTCAATCCGTTTAAAGTCGCGCGCGTGAAAACCAAAGCACCGAAGATGCCCGACTTCGAGCGTTCGCTCGGCGAACTCGAAGCGCTGGTCCAGAAGCTCGAGCAGGGCGACGTTCCGCTCGAGGAGGCACTCAAGACTTTCGAACGAGGCGTGGCTCTCACGCGTCAGTGCCAGACGGCGCTGCGCACCGCGCAACAGAAGGTCGAAGTGCTGCTGTCGAAGAATGGCGAGGAATCGGCCGAGCCCTTCGACGATCCTTTCGCCGACGAAGACGAGACCGATGGCGCCGGGAGCTGAAGCGGCATCCGTGACTGCGCTGCCATTCGTCGCCGAGCGCGTGCCGCTCTATCAGCAGCGCATCGAGGGTGTGCTGGCGCGCACGCTGGAAATCGATGGCGGCGCAACGGCCCGCCTGCTCGAGGCCATGCGTTACAGCACGCTTGCCGGCGGCAAGCGCGTCAGGCCCACCCTGGTGTATGCGACCGGAGAGGCGATGGGCGCCTCTCTCGATCTGCTGGACGCGCCGGCCGCGGCGGTCGAACTCATCCATGTGTACAGTCTCGTGCACGACGATCTTCCGGCCATGGACAACGACGACCTGCGCCGCGGCCGCCCCACTTGTCACCGCGCATATGACGAGGCCACGGCGATTCTCGTGGGCGATGCGCTGCAGGCGCGCGCCTTCGAAGTACTCGCCAATGCCCCCGCATCGTTGCCCGCGGCGTCGCGCCTGGAAATGCTGCGCGTCCTCGCGGACGCCATCGGCGCGCGCGGCATGGCCGGCGGACAGGCCATCGATCTCGAGGCCGTGAACCAGCGGCTCGACGAGCCCGCGCTCGAAAGGATGCATCGCCAGAAGACCGGCGCGCTGATCCAGGCCAGCGTGCTGCTGGGCGCGATCTGCGCCGGCCTCCAGAATGCGAATGAGCGCACCGCGCTCGCCGAGTTCGGCGCCGAGATCGGCCTCGCCTTCCAGATTCACGACGACATCCTGGACGTGGAAGGCACCACCCAGTCGCTGGGTAAGCGCGCCGGCGCGGACGCCGGCCTCGCCAAACCGACTTACCCCTCCGCGCTCGGCCTGCAGCGGGCGCGCGAGCTGGCGGCGGCGCGGCGCGACCGCGCGATTGCCGCGATCGCGCCCCTGGGATCCCGGTTCGGCCCTCTCGCCGAGTTCGCCAACTTCCTGGTCGCGCGCCTGAATTGATTCCCGTCGTCGCACGAGCTGTCCACACGCTGTCCTGCGGGACAGGCGTGTAAACTTCGCCCGCAATGTCCACCGCCGACTTCGCGCTGCTGCGATCCATCAATTCCCCGGCCGACCTGCGGGCGCATTCCGAGAGCGAGCTCGGCACGATCTGCGGCCAGCTGCGCGACTACCTGATTCGCTCGGTCGCCACGCGCGGCGGGCACTTCGCGGCCGGCCTCGGCACGGTCGAGCTGACGGTCGCCCTGCACTACGTCTTCGATACGCCGCGCGACCGCCTGGTCTGGGACGTGGGCCATCAGGCTTATCCGCACAAGGTGCTGACCGGCCGCCGCGATCGTCTCGACACCATCAAACAGGGCGGCGGGCTCGCGCCCTTTCCCACCCGGTCCGAGAGCGAGTACGACACGTTCGGCGTGGGCCACTCGAGCACTTCGATCAGCGCGGCGCTCGGCATGGCAGTGGGCGCCGAGCAGAAGAAGGAAGACCGCAAGGTGGTGGCCATCATCGGCGACGGCGCGATCACAGGCGGCATGGCCTGGGAAGCGCTGCTGAACGCCGGCGCGCGCAAGACCAACCTGCTGGTGATACTCAACGACAACGACATGTCGATCTCCGAGAACGTCGGCGCGCTGTCCAACTACTTCGCCAAGGTGCTCTCCGGCCGCATGTATTCCACGTTGCGCTCCGGCGGTAAGAAGATGCTCAAACAGATGCCCACCATGTGGGAGCTGGCGCGCCGGTCGGAGGAGATGATGAAGGGCATGGTCCTGCCCGGCACTCTCTTCGAGGAACTGGGCTTCAACTACATCGGGCCCATGAACGGCCACGACATCCGCGAGCTCGTGACCACGCTGCGCAACATGCGCAGCCTCAAGGGTCCGCAGCTGCTGCACGTGGCCACGAGGAAGGGCAAGGGTTACGAGCCCGCGGAGAAGGACCCCATCAAGTGGCATGGGCCGGGCCCGTTCGATCCGGCCAGCGGCACGATCTTCAAGGAAAAGGCCACCGGTCCCAGCTACTCGCAGGTATTCGGCCAGTGGCTGTGCGACATGGCCGAGCGCGACGATCGCATCGTCGCCATCACGCCCGCCATGCGCGAGGGTTCGGGTCTGGTGGAGTATTCGAAGAAGTTTCCACAGCGCTATTTCGACGTGGCCATCGCCGAGCAGCACGCGGTCACCTTCGCGGCCGGACTCGCCTGCGAGGGCCTCAGGCCGGTGGTCGCCATCTACTCGACTTTCCTGCAGCGCGCCTACGACCAGCTCATCCATGACGTGGCCCTGCAGAACCTGCCGGTGGTGTTCGCACTGGATCGTGCCGGGCTGGTGGGCGGCGACGGCGCCACTCACCAGGGAAGCTACGACTACTCGTTCCTGCGCTGCATCCCCAACATGACCGTCATGGCGCCGGCCGACGAGAATGAGTGCCGGCAGATGCTGTACACGGCCACCACGCTCGCGGGCCCCGCCGCCGTGCGGTATCCGCGCGGCCCGGGGCCCGGCGTCGCGCCCGTGCAGGACATGACGGCCATTCCCGTGGGCCGCGGTGAAGTACGCCGCCAGGGCCGCAGTGGCTTGCTGATTCTCTCTTTCGGATCGTTGCTGGCATCGGCCGAGGCGATTGCCGCGCGGCTCGACGCCACCGTGG
The DNA here is from genome assembly GCA_946479515.1 of uncultured Pseudomonadota bacterium. Next base: position 108,541 of record CAMLGF010000001.1, read on the forward strand.
TCAACATGCGTTTTGTCAAACCACTGGACGAAGCACTGGTGCTCGAACTCGCCGCGCACCATCGCGCCGTCGTGACCCTCGAAGAGAACGCCATCGCCGGCGGCGCAGGCTCGGCGGTGCTGGAATTGCTGGCAAACAGCCGCTCGGGACTTCCCACGCTCAATCTCGGCATTCCGGATCGGTTCATCGAACACGGCTCACGCGAGGAATGCCTTGTGGCCGCCGGCCTCGACGGCACCAGTCTCATGGGCGCCGTGGAGCGCTGGTGGCGGCCGCTCGCTGGAACCCAGGCCCGGTCCGGAACATAAACCGCGTGTGCGGCAGGAAGCGCCGCAGGAGGTCAAAGGAAATTGGCAATGGAGAAATTACGTCGAGCAATGTTGGCTACGGTTCTGCTCCTATCAACCAGTGTTTCGCATGCTGATGCATGGTTGGATGCTGGGGATTCAAGCTTGCGAAGCGACCTGCAGTATCTTGTCGACTCCAACATCATTCATTTGCCCGTTTCCACTTGGCCGATTCCATCGAATGATGTAGTTCAGGCTCTTGCGGATGTCACGGATCGCAACTCTCTTTCGGCTGGGCAGAGTGCGGCGCTTCGTCGACTCGAACGACGGCTGGCGATTTTTCAACGAGAATCCGTCCGAAGGTCAGCACGGCTTTCCGCAGCCGCTAGACCAGCCCTTTTGAGGGCGTTTGAGAGCACCTCCCGCGAAGAAGGCGAGGTTGGCGCAACGCTATCCGCTGCAAACCAACGATTCAGCGCGCGGATTGCAGTAGCGGCAGTATCCAACCCTGGCGACGACCAACAGTTTCGACTGGACGGTTCCTATCTCACGACGCGACTGGGCAATTGGTTGCTCACCGCGGGCTCGCTGGAGCATTGGTGGGGCCCAGGATGGGATGGGAGTCTGATTCTTTCGAACAATGCGCGACCGATACCAGGGCTTTCGCTGGCCCGTGAATCATCGACTCCTTTCAAGTCGCGATGGCTGCGGTGGATCGGACCGTGGCGGCTGAGTACTTTCATGGGAAAGATGGAAAGCGACCGTATCGACGTGAGCGAGCCGCTACTTTTTGGCATGCGGGTGACAGCACAGCCTGTGAAAGGTGTTGAGGTAGCCCTATCACGCTCGGCCCAATTCTGTGGGAAGAATCGAAAATGCGACACCGATACTTTTCGGGACGTCTTGTTTTTCGACGATACGGCGGGCGTTACCGTATCGCCCGAAGACGAGCCCGGAAACCAACTTGCGGGTTGGGACATACGCGCCGTTTCGCCTTGGAAAGCGCTACCGCTGGCGGTCTATTGGCAGGTAATCGGTGAGGATCGCATCGGTAATCGCCCAACAGATCGGCTTCAACTTTTTGGAATTGAGAGTTGGCATGGTTTTGTCAACGGCGGCACATCGCGCGTCCACATTGAATACTCAGATACGACATGCGCCGGAGGAAGCGATCGGCCGGTTTATGATTGCGCCTACAATCATCATATCTTCTATGAAGAAGGCTACCGTTATCGCGGCCGGCCTATAGCCCACTCGGCGGACGGTGACGCCCAGATTTACTCACTTGGGGTGCAATTCACCGCACCTTCCGCCTGGAATACCTCGATGCTATTGCGTCACGGACATCTGAATGTAGGCGGTGACATACCTGATCTCCGCAATACCGTCGCCACCGAGCCGACCGGCATTTGGGATCTGGAGGCTGAGTTGAAGCTTCCCTTCGAACGGGGTGAGCTTCGCTTGGGTGTCGGCTTCGACCAGCGCACTCCACTCTCCACCGACAATCCCAGCAGACAGACTCGCGGCTTCGTCGAATGGCGGCAAGACTTCTGAGGAAAACAGGCTTTTAACGTGGAGCTGCGAGCCGCTCTATCGCCTCGAGCGCAATGTCCATTCCGTTTCGCACATCGGCGGCCGAAAGCCGAGACGCGACATCGGCCCTGGCACGCTCGTCCGTGAAGAGCCGGGTCGCTTCGCGCACCAGCTCTGCGGCATCGATCTTCACGCCGATAGCAAGGCCTGCTTGCTCGCACTTGGCTATGCGGCGAGCCTGATCGCGGGCGATAGGCACCGCGACGCATGGGCGCGCGCTCGCGATTGCCTGCAGCAATGTGTCTCCGCCGTTCGAGACGACGACGCGCGCGCCGCGCATCAGTTCGGCGAGCTGCGTCATCGGCATACGAGGCGAAATCCGCAATCCTGCCACGGGTGCCGAAGGTGTAATGCCCACGAGCAGAGTGGGAATACCGCCTTTGGCAAGCTGCGCGGCCGCCTCGGCGACGACGCGCGGAGCCGATTCGGCGCCAGGGTGACCGGTGCCACCACCCGGAACGACCAACACGTAGTTGTCTCGTGTGAGCGAGAATTCCGAGAACAGCTGTGACGCAACCGAATCATCGAGCGGCGGCAGAATCACGTCCAGGAATCGCAGCATGGGGCGCCCCATGATTCGCAGCTTGAAGCGTTCGATCGGACCAAGGTCCCCGGCGATGAACTCCGGATACGCAATCCAGTGCTCGTCGAGCACGCGCATCCAGCCGACGCGAAACGCCTTGTAGCGCTGCTTGCGCCGCGAGCTCAGGTAAACCACCCTCGCGCCGCCAGCAGCCGCCGCTTTCAGCTGTGCTGTACGTCCCGCGTTGTCGAATACGACGAGCGTGGGTCGGAACGCGCGAATGAGCTGCCGGACTTCGGGCGTGTGAAGGGTGGGTGATGACGGCAACAGTGTGCTCGGGAACGGCGTAGCTGCCGCGTATGGCGCCTGCCGACTCACGGCAAAATGAACCTGCAGCTCCGGCATTCGACGCGCAGCGGCAGTGGCGAGCGTCAGCGCGCGCGCATACTCCCCCATGCCGCGCGCGCCGGACACCGGAACGAACAGCACGCGCCCACCTGATCCGTTCCACCCGGCAGCGTTTGTCACGGGCGGCAACGGTGCCGTCAGAACGCCCTGCGGTCAACTGCCGGCGGAACTGCCGGCCGCGATTTTCACAGCGGATAGTACTTGCCAGTTGCTCCAAGCCGAAGACACCGTATGCACCTTCGAGGCATGGGGCGGGCCTGAAGCTTGTCGATTGCCCCCGAGTAAGCCTTCCGGCGGCGCGCGAACCAGGCCCGGTCCGGGACATAAACCGCGCGCGGCGTAGACAAAGAGGCCAGAAGACCCCTTTTCCCGCACTTACCCCGAACGAGGGGTTGATCGCGCTACGAAAGCCCGCAAACTGTGCCCACTTTTCGAAGCTCCAGGCCCTTCCAATGAATTCCGCCGCACCCAAGGCCCAGGTGCTGTCCGTCGAGGACGTGCAGAACCGCGCCGACACACGCCGCATTCCGATCAACAAGGTCGGCATCCGCGACATCAATCATCCGGTGAAGGTCAAGGACCGCTCCGCGGGCGAGCAGCACACCGTGGCCAACTTCAACATGTACGTGAATCTGCCGCACAACTTCAAGGGCACGCACATGTCTCGGTTCGTCGAGATCCTGCACCGCGAGCGCGAGATCTCCGTGGAGTCGTTCGGGGCGCTGCTCACCGAGATGACCGACCGTCTCGAGGCGGACTCCGGCCACATCGAGATGTCCTTCCCGTATTTCGTGATGAAGAAGGCACCGGTCTCGGGCGTCGAGAGCTACATGGACTATGCCTGCAGCCTGCACGGCCAGCGCGTGAACGGCCACACGGAGATGTGGGTCAAGGTGATCGTGCCGGTGACCAGCCTGTGCCCCTGCTCGAAGAAGATCTCGGAACGCGGAGCGCACAACCAGCGTTCGCACGTCACCATCACGGCCAAGTTGCGCGAGCACATGTGGATCGAGGAGCTCATCGAGATCGCCGAGAGCGAAGCGTCCTGCGAGCTGTACGGCATCCTGAAGCGCCCCGACGAGAAGTACGTCACCGAGCGCGCCTATGACAATCCCAAGTTCGTGGAAGACATGGTGCGCGACGTCGCCGTACGGCTCAACGACGAGCCCCGGATCGCGGCCTATGTCGTGGAATCGGAAAATTTCGAATCCATCCACAATCACTCGGCGTATGCTCTGATCGAGCGCGACAAGGACGAGTGACCCCGTCGAGTTAGGCGGTGCGCGCGCTACCACTCGGGAGCCCGATGCCGCAACCACGGAGCGAGAATCCATCAGCGCCGCCAGGCCGCAGCCGCTCGGCCGCCGGCACCGCCCTCTGCCTCCTGCTTCTCTGCCTGTCGAGTCTCGCGCCGGCCGGCGAATTCGCCGTCACCGCCCGGCAACGCGATGCGCGCCCGCTGGCCGGCGCGGTGATCCTGCTCGAGTCCGAGGCGGAGAATGGGCCGGCCGCCGCGCCGGTCGCCGCCGTCATGGACCAGATCGACCAGGCCTTCGTGCCCGACGTGCTGGTGATCCCGGTGCATTCCACCGTGCAGTTCCCCAACAGTGATGCCATCAGCCACCAGGTGTACTCGTTCTCGAGCACCAAAGCCTTCCAGCTGCCGCTCTATCGCGGCAAGCCCTATCCACCCGTGGAGTTCGACAGGACCGGAGTGGTCACCCTGGGCTGCAACATCCACGACAACATGGTGGGCTACATCCTGGTGACGCGCGCCGCGTATTTCGGGCGCACCGACGAGAAAGGCCAATGGGCAGCGGCCGACGTCGCCCCGGGCCGCTATGTGCTGCGCCTCTGGCATCCGCTGCTCAACGAAAGCCAGGACGTGAGCCGTGCGGTCACCGTCGAAGCCGCCGGCGGCGGCGCCGAGCTGCGCCTCTCGCGCAATCTGCGCCCCGCGCCTCTCACCGACCGTCCCCATTCATGGGATTACTGACTCGCGGCAACACCCTCCTGCTCACCGCGGCGCTGGCAGTCTCGTCCGCGGCGCACGGCGGCGACTGGCAGCTGTCGGTAGACCTGCGGGCCGTCGGCTCCGACGGCAGGAAATCCTTCCTCGACGATGGCCAGGGAAAACTGCGCTTCGACGAGGAGCATCAGGGCGTGCGGCTCGGCCGTCTGCGCGCCGCCTGGAGTCAGCCCATCGGCGAGGTCTTCCAGGCGCACGCCGAAGTGTCCGCCTGGGATGGCGACGACAAGAACCCCGTCGATCTCACCGAAGCCTTCGTGGAGTGGCGGCCGTATCCCCGGGCGGGATACAGAACGCGTGTCCGCCTCGGGGCCTTCTATCCACCCCTGTCTCTCGAGAACCGCGCCAGCGGATGGGAAACGCCCTATACGATCACGCCGTCGCCCATCGGTTCCTGGATCGGCGAGGAATTCCGCAGCATCGGTCTGGAGGCACAGCTGGATTGGCTGGGCACGCGGCTCGGCCATGCCGTCGACCTGCAGCTGACCGGCGCGCTGTTCGGCTGGAACGATCCGGCGGGCACGATGATGGCCTCGCATGGCTGGAACCTGCACGACCGCCAGACGGGCCTGTTCGGGCGCGTCGGCGCGCCACCGCGCGCGCCCGGCGCTGCGCGCAAGGAGCTGTTCGCCGAGATCGACGACCGCCCCGGCTACTACTGGGGCGCGCAGGCGCGTTACCTCGATCGCGCCACGCTCGAGGTACTGCATTACGACAATCGCGCGAACCCCAGGACCTACGACTCCGCGCTGCGCGACTTTGCCTGGCTGACGCGGTTCGACGCCGCGGGCCTGCGCATCGAAACCGCGCCCGGCTGGACGGTGCTGTTGCAGGCGCTCGCGGGCGACACCTACATCGCACCCGGTCCCTGGCTGCGGTGGCGATACGACGCACGATCGGCGCTGGTCGCGCGGCGCAGTGGCTCGCACCAGCTCGCGCTGCGTTACGACCGCTTCGCCATCGAGTTCCGCAACGACGCCTCACTACCGGGCAGCGAAGATGGCGATGCCTGGGCGCTGGCCTATACCTGGGATCGCGGCGGCCCCTGGCGATTTGCGCTCGAATGGCTGCGCGTGAAGAGCGACGTGCCTGCGCGCGCGGCGACGCTCGCGGAGAACCCTCTGGCGACGGAGACCAAGATCGAGTTCTCAGCGCGTTACCATCTGGCCGGCAGGTTCTAGATCCGCCCATCGCACGCTGCCTCTATCATGAATCCGCGACACGTCTGCTCGCTGCTGTTCGCGCTCGCTGCCCTGGCAGCGGCGCCGCTCGCTGCGCAGGCCGATGAGCCTCGCAAGCCGGAACTGCTGGTATTCGCCGCTGCATCGCTCGCCGACGTGCTCGGCGAGCTCTCGGAAGAGTGGCGGCGACGCACCGGCAGCTCGGTCAAGCTGTCCCTGGCCGCGAGCTCGCTGCTCGCGCGCCAGATCGAGGCCGGCAGTCCGGCGGATGTCTTCATCTCGGCCGACCAGGAGTGGATGGACTACCTGGCCGCGCGGGCACTCATCGACGTGGCCTCGCGCCGTGACCTGGTGGGCAACCGCCTGGTGCTCGTCGCACCCGCGGACAGCCCGCAGCGCCTGCGCATCGCACCAGGCTTCCGGCTGGCCGACGCGCTCGCCGGCGGACGCCTGGCGATCGGCGATCCGGACACGGTGCCCGCGGGCCGCCATGCACGCCGGGCGCTAACAACCCTGGGCGTCTGGGACCAGGTCGCAGGCCACCTCGCGCCCGCGGACAACGTGCGCAGCGCGCTGCACTATGTGGCGCGCGGCGAAGCGCCGCTCGGCATCGTCTATTCGACTGACGCGCGAATCGAGCCGAAAGTCCGCTTGGTCGACACTTTCCCCGATAGCAGCCACCCCGCAATTACCTATCCTGCCGCCGCCACTGCCACCGCCGCTTCGCCGGCGGCTGCCTACCTGGCCTACCTGGCGAGCGGCGACGCCATGGCCATCTGGAAGCGATACGGATTCCTGGAGCTCGCGAGACAATGACCCACTCGAACACACTGCGCCCAGCCATCGCCCTCGCCATCGCCCTGGCGCTTGGCCTGGCGGTGTTCCCCGCATTCGCCGACGACGCCGCGCTCAAGGCGGAGATCGAGGCATTGCGTGCGCAAATGCAGCAGCAGGCCCGCTTGCTCGAGCAGCAGCAAGCGAGGCTCGACGAACTCACGAAGAAACTGCAGGACTCCTCGGAAGCCGCGAGCACGCCACCGGCGAAGATCGCGGTCACCGAACCGCCGCCCCGGCTCGCGTTCAACGACGGGCGACCCACGATCCGGTCTGCCGATGGCAAAGCGTCGCTCGCCATCCGCGCCATCGCGCAAATGGACTCGGCAATGTACGGCGAGTCCGCCGAAGGCCCCCTCGACAGCGATTTCCGTCGCGGCTCCGTGGGTGGCGGTCGCGAGAACACGGCGGCGCGCGATTTCTCCGATGGCTTCCTGTTCCGTCGTGCGCGTTTCGGCGTCGATGGCGTGATCAACAGCAACTGGAACTACCGTCTGATGTTCGAGTTTGCCGGCAGCGGCACCGAAGGCCCGTCGCGCATCAACGATGCCTGGATCGCCTACACGGGGTTTGCGCCTTTCACTTTCCAGCTGGGCGCGTTCTCGCCGCCCTCCAACATGGACGACGGCACCTCGCCCGACGACCAGGTATTCGTCGAACGCGCGAGCTCCTCGGAACTCTCGCGCGCCCTGGGGGGCGCCGACGGGCGGCTGGGGTTCGGGCTGCGAGCCGGCGGTAAACGCTGGATGAGCGCGCTGAACTTCACCACGCGCACGGTCAATGACGCCGAGGTGTTCGATACCCAGCTCGCGGCGGTGGCACGGGTGGGCGGCCTGATCGCCACCCGCGACCACTACAACGTGCATGTCGGTGCTTCGGCCACCCGGGTGTTCTCGCCCGCCGACCAGGGCTCGTCGGCCGCGCCCTTGCGCCATCCGCTCAGATTCCGTGACCGGCCGGAAATCCGGGTCGATGGCCTGCGGCTGATCGACACCGGCGCCATCGACGCCGCCCACGCCGGCGCCTACGGCCTGGAATTCGGCGCCAACTGGAAGAACCTCTACTTGCAGGCCGAAAACTTCTGGTTCGACGTCGATCGCCGGGAGGCGTCGCTGGACGATGCGTCGTTCGGCGGCTACTACCTTCAGGGCAGCTGGCTGCTCACCGGCGAATCGCGGCGCTACAACGCCGCCAGTGGTTCATTTCAGAATCCGCGGCCGAGATCTCCCTTCGCTCCCGGGGGCGGCTGGGGAGCCTTCGAGCTCGCCGCGCGCTTCAGTCACACCGATCTGAACTTCGAGGAGGGCGATGCGGACACCGCGCCCGTGGCCGGCGCCATTCGCGGTGGCGCGCAGGACGTGCTCACGCTGGGATTCAACTGGTACCTGAATCCGAACATCAAGTTCCTGCTCAACTACCTGATGATCGACGTCGACCGCCTCAACCCGGCCGGGCCAGGCAATGCCGAGCCTTTCGGCGCCGGAGCTGCCACGCCTCCCGTGGGCGCCGAGATCGGCCAGGACCTCGATGCCGTGGTGTTGCGCACGCAGTTCAGTTTCTAGCCCGTCCGCGCGGCGGACGCGATGCCTGCCCCGCGAGGGCGGCGGCGTCCCGGGGCCGGGGAAGCTCGTTATTCCAGCGGCTGGTCGTTGCCCTGCAGGCGCGATACCAGAGCCTTCAGGAACACGCGATTGAAGCGCAGCTGGCAGGCGGCCGATACCTGCTCCAGCAGGGTCGAGCTCACGCGCAGCACGGATACCGGCGTTTCGGCGCGTATGGTCGCGGTACGCCGGGCGCCGCGCACGTAGCTGGTCTCGCCGAAGCAGTCGCCGGAGTCCATGGCACCGAGCGTCTTGCCGTGCCGCTCGACCGTGCAGCGGCCATTGACCAGGATGTAGAAGCGGTCGTCCATCTCTCCTTCCTTGACGATCTCCTCGCCCGCCGGATAGTCGGTGAGCGTGCTGGCCCGCAGCACTTCCCAGATTTCGGCATGCGAGAACTCGTGGAAGAAGCGCAGCCGCCGCAGGACGTTGAACTGCTCCTGCTGGTCGACGCGCGCATTCTGCTCGCGCAGGCGCTGGTGCACCCGCGTGAGCTCGGCGGCGAAATCGGCGCCCGACTTCTGGCGTTTCTCCGGCAGCTTCTGCATGGCCGTGGCCACGATTTCCTCGAGCTCCTCCGGCACGTCCTTGCGCTGCGTGTGGATGGGCGGCGGCGTGGCGTAGACGATCTGGTGCAGCAGCTTGACGAGATTGCCGGCGCGGAACGGCCGGATGCCCGTGAGCAGCTCGTACATCACCGCGCCGAGCGAGTACAGATCGGAGTGGTGCGTGAGCTCGAGGCTCTGCACCTGCTCGGGTGACATGTACGAGGGCGAGCCGGCGATGCCTTCGATGCGCGAGATCTCCGAATCGGCGATCAACGCGATGCCGAAGTCGATGATGCGCACGTCGGAATCCTGCGTCAGCATGATGTTCGACGGCTTGATGTCGCGGTGGATCACGCCGCGCGTGTGCGCGTAATGCAGCGCCTTGGCGCACTTGAACATGATTTCCACGACGTCGTCGATGCGCAGCAGATTGTCGGGGCGGCAATACGACGAGAGCGTGCGCGCGCCGTGCACGTGTTCGGTGACGATGTAGCAGCGCCCGTTCTCCTCACCCGCGTCGTAGATGGGCAGGATGTGCGGATGCTGCAGCATGCCGACCATGTGGGCTTCCGACAGGAACATCTTGCGGGCGATCTTGGCGCGCTCGTCGCTCGCGTCCTGGTCCATGTTGTAGACCTTGATCGCGACGTCACGCCCGTAGTAGGAATCGTGAGATAGATAGACGGTGCCGGTGGAGCCGCGGCCCACCTCGTTGATGATTACATATTTACCGATGCGATCCGGAACGCGGTTCTCCAGGATCTTCTGCGCCTGAGCTTCGGTACCCGTACCGGTCCCGGTCGTTGTGGCTTGCAACGGCATAATTGGCGGCAGAATAAAGCCGCGTGTCTGCGACCGGTGTGACCCGTCTCCCGGATCATCGGCGGGCTCGTCGCGTGGCGGTGTATGCCTACGTGGCGAAGTGATCGAATCCGGAGCCCGAGAACTGCATCACACCCCCGCGCGCCAGCACTCTGACGCCTTTGCCCGGCACCAGGCTGCCGATGCGCGTCACCGGACCGAGCCCGCGCGTAATGGCATGGTTCATCGCGCCGAGCCGCGCCAGCGGCACGGTGAACAGCAGTTCGTAATCCTCGCCACCCGTGAGTGCGTATTCGCGCGCCGCTTCGCGCCCGACGGCGCCCAGCAAGGCATCGGAGACCGGCAGTGCCGCCGCATCCAGCTCGGCGCCGCAGCCGCTGGCGGTGCAGAGTTTTTCCAGGTCGCCGCCGAGACCGTCGGAGACGTCGATGCAGGCGCTCGCCAGCCCTCGCAACCCAATGCCGATGTCGCAACGCGGCGTGGGGAACAGGAAGCGGTCGCGCAGGATCTGCGCGGACATGGCATCCGCGACGTGCAGTCTGCCCTGCTCCAGCGCAAGGCCGGCGGCGGAGTCGCCTGGCGAGCCGGACACGAACACCGCATCGCCCGGCTGCCCGCCCCTGCGCTCCAGCGCCACGCCGATGGGCGCGATACCGATCATCGTCACGGTGACACTCAACGGTCCGCGCGTGGTGTCGCCACCGATCAGCGCCACGCCGTGGCGGCGGCACAGGTCCCCTGCGGCCCGCGAGAATTGCGCCAGCCATTCCTCGTCGGGGTCTGGCAGGCTCAGCGCCAGCAATCCCCAGGCGGGGTCCGCGCCCATGGCTGCAAGGTCCGAGAGATTCACCGCGAAGGCGCGGTGGCCGACGGAGGCCGCCGGGGAACCGGGGGGGAAATGTACGCCTTCGACCAGGGAATCCGTGACCACCACGAGCTCGCGCGAAGACGGCGGCATGACCACGGCGCCATCATCGCCCACGCCGATGCGCACGTCGCTGCGCTCGGCGCCGACGCGCGTGAAGTAGCGGGCGATGAGTTCGAATTCGCCTTGGGCCATGATCATCCAGGCGCTCGCGCGCCACTCCTGCGCCGCCGGATGGGCGCCGGTCTCGGGTCAGTGCTCGTGCCGGCGCAGGTCGCGCGCCGCGGCGTCCAGCACTGCGTTGACGAACTTGTGACTGTCGGTCGCGCCGAAGCGCTTGGCGAGACCCACCGCCTCATTGATGACCACGCGGAAGGGCACGTCGGGCGAGGAACGCAACTCGTGCGCGCCGACCCAGAGCACCGCGCGCTCGACCGGATCGAGCTCTTCGGGCTTGCGGTCCATCCAGGCCGCGAGCGCGCCATCGAGCGCCTCGCGGTGCGAGCAGATCTCGGTGACCATCCGATTGAAGTAGCCCCGATCGGCCTTGCGCATGTCCTCATCGGCCGCGAATTCATTGACCACGTCCTGCCAGGGACTGGCGTTGATCTGCCAGCGATACAGCGCCTGCATGGCGAGCTTGCGCGCCACGGCGCGCCGCGCCGATGCGGGATTGATCCCCGGCCCGCGGCTCACTTGCGCACCCGCCGCGTCCGGCGCGGTGGCGACTCCGCAGGCTGCCGCTTCCGCGGCGCCGGCGAGCGCAGCAGCTGGATCATTTCGAGCGCGGCCTCCAGCGATTCGCGGCCCTTGTTCATGCGCGCCGGGTCGGCACGCTCCTCGGCCTGCGCCAGGGTTTCAGTGGTCAGCACGCCGAAGACCACCGGTACGCCGGTCGCAAGGCCCGCGTCCATGAGGCCGCGCGCGCATTCACCCGCGACGTAGTCGAAATGGGGCGTGTCGCCGCGGATCACGCAACCCAGTGCAACGACGGCGTCCACCGCCCCGCTGGCGGCGAACATCTTGGCCGCCAGAGGTAGTTCGAAGGCGCCGGGCACGCGCTCCACCAGCAGGCCCGCCTCGCGGCCGCCGTGAGCGTTCCAGGCCTGGCGCGCGCCGTCGATGAGCCGATCCACGAGCGTGGCGTTGAATCGCGCGGCCACGATGGCCACGCGCGAGCGGCCGGCGTCGAACCGTCGGGAAAAAGGGAGTGATCCGGTCATGAGGGCGCGAAGTATACGGAGCCGGGGCTCGCCGGCCTACTCGCCTGCCTAATTGGCCACGTATCCGGTGATCTCCAGTCCGAAAGCGGAAATACCCTGCAATTGCTTGGGTGCCGACAGCACCTGCATGCGCGTGACGCCCAGGTCCTTGAGAATCTGCGCGCCGATGCCGTAGGTGCGCAGCACCTGCGGCGGCGCCGACGAGGCGGGCTTGCCGGTATTCGGGCTCACCTTCTGATTCAGGGCCGCCACCGCATCGGCCAGCTCGCGCGGCGAGCTGTTGTCACGCAGCACGATCACCACGCCCGTGCCGGCCTCGGCGATGCGCTGCAGGGCATCGCGCAGCGTCCACGTGCGGCCCGGCTCGCGCAGGCCGATGAGATCGCTGAGGGTGTCGATGGGGTGCACGCGCACCAGCGGCGAATCGACCGCGTCCAGCCGGCCGCGCACCAGCGCGAGATGCACGTCCTTGTGCACGTGGTCCTCATAGGCCATCAGCCGGAACGGACCGAACTCGGTCTGCACGTCCTGTTCGGCGATGCGCTCCACGGTGCGCTCCTGGCGCAGGCGGTAACGGATCAGGTCGGCAATCGTGCCGATCTTGAGTCCATGCCGTTCGGCGAATGCCTCGAGATCGGGGCGGCGCGCCATGGTGCCGTCGTCGTTCATGATCTCGACGATCACGGCCGAGGGATCCAGCCCGGCAAGCCCCACCAGATCGCAACCCGCCTCGGTGTGACCCGCGCGTGTCAGTACGCCGCCGGGCTGTGCCATGACGGGAAAAATGTGCCCCGGCTGCCGCAGATGTTCCGGGCGGGCGTCGGGCGCCACCGCGGTGAGCACCGTGTGCGCGCGGTCGTGCGCGGAGATGCCGGTGGTCACGCCTTCGGCCGCTTCGATGGACAGCGTGAAATTCGTGCGATGTTCGCGATGCGTCTCGCTGACCATGAGCGGCAACCGCAACTGGCGACAACGCTCGGCGGTCAACGTGAGGCAGATGAGTCCACGACCGAATCGCGCCATGAAATTGATGTCCGCGGCCGTCACCTTCTGCGCGGCCATCACCAGGTCGCCCTCGTTTTCGCGATCCTCGTCATCCATGATCACGACCATGCGGCCCGCGGCGAGCTCGGCGAGGATTTCTTCGATGCTGTTCAGCGGTTTCATGGGATCTCGGATTGCAGGCGCTCCACGTAGCGCGCCAACAGGTCTATTTCAAGATTGAGGCGCGCGCCGGGCGCGAGCGCACCCAGCGTGGTCACCGCCAGCGTGTGGGGAATGAGATTGATCGCGAACTTCGCGCCGTCCACCTCGTTCACCGTCAGGCTCACGCCATCCAGCGTGACCGAGCCCTTGCGCGCGATGTAGCGCGCGAGTTCGCGCGGCGCCGAGAGCTGCACGCGCAAGGAACGTGCATCCGCGGCCGTGGCGAGCACTTCGGCGACGCCGTCCACGTGGCCCGAGACCCAGTGACCGCCGAGGCTGTCGCCGGCACGCAGCGCCGGTTCGAGATTCACGCGCGCGCCGGCCCGCTTGGCACCCAGCGTGGTGACGTTCAGCGTTTCCACGGATACATCGGCGAGGAAGCTGGTTGCCAGGCGCTCGGCCACCGTGAGACAGACGCCATCGACACTGATGCTCTCGCCGAGACCCAACCTGTCGGGCGGAATTGCCGTGAACGCGATCTCCAGCCGGCAATCCCGTGCGCCGCCCGCGCCGTTGCGCGGCTCGACGCGGCGGAGCTCACCGATTTCCTGAATGATTCCGGTGAACATGTCTCAGTCTCCGCCGCGTGGCTGCGGGCGCAGCCGCAGCCGCAGATCCGGACCGGTCGCCTGGCACTCGAGCAGCGCGAACCCTGGCGCGGTTTCCAGGCGCGTGAGTCGCGGCAACGCCGCCAGAGGCCGCGCCTGCGGCCCGAGCAGCCGGGGCGCGAGATACAGCAGCCATTCATCCACCAGGCCCGCCGCGAGCATCGCGCCCGACAGACGGGGTCCGGCCTCCACCAGGACTTCGTTGGCGCCGAGCTCGGCCAGTCGCGCGAACACCCGTCGCATGTCGAGATGCGAACGCAGCGTGCGCACCGTCTCGATGCGCGCGGCTGCGAGCCGGTCGCCGCGCGGCCGGGTCCGGGTTGCCGCCGTGAACAGCAGCACCTCGCCCGGCGCTGCGAATATGCGCGCCGACTTCTTCACGCGGCGACGGCGGTCCAGGACCACCCGCAGGGGCTGGCGCGCGCCCGCGGCGCGCACGTCGAGGCGCGGATCGTCCGCGATCACGGTTTCGGCGCTGGTCAGCACCGCCGAGCTGCGCGCGCGCCAGTACTGCACGTCGGCGCGCGCCGCCTCGCTGGTGATCCACTTGCTCTGGCCGTTGGCGAGCGCCGTGCGGCCATCGATGCTGGCCGCCGACTTGAGCCGGACGAACGGCCGCCCCGCCTGCATCCGCAACAGGAAACCGGCATTGAGCTCGGCGGCTTCGCGCGCCAGCAGGCCCGCCTCCACTTTCACTCCCGCCGCGCGCAGTAGTTTGGCGCCGCCGCCATTGACGCGCGGGTTCGGATCGGCGATGGCGTACACCACGCGCCGTACGCCGGCGGTCAGCAGCGCGTCCGCGCAGGGCGGCGTGCGGCCCTGGTGGCAGCAGGGCTCGAGCGTCACATACGCGGTGGCGCCGCGCGCGCGTTCGCCGGCGCTGCGAATTGCGATGGGTTCGGCGTGCGGCTCGCCGGCGCGCTCGTGCCAGCCCTCGCCGACGATCTGCTGGTCGCGCGTCAGCACCGCGCCCACGCGCGGATTGGGATGCGTGCTGAAGACGCCGCGTTCGGCAAGCTCGAGGGCACGACGCATGGCCATTTCATCGAAGGCGCTGAACTTCACGGCCCCGCCCTGCCCTTGCGGGCCTTCGGCGATTCGCCCGGCAGCAGTTCCAGCTGCCCCTCGCTGGGCAGTCGGCCGCGCCGGTGGCTCAGGCGGTCCACCTCCTCGCGAAAGGCCTCGACGTCCTGAAAATGCCGGTAAACGGATGCGTAGCGGACGTAGGCGACCTCATCCAGTTTGTGCAACTCTTCCATGACGATTTCACCGATCTGCCGCGAGGTCACCTCGCGCTCGCCCAGGCCGCGCAGCTTGCGGGTGATGTGCCCCACGGCCTCCTCGATGGACTCGCCGCTCACCGGCCGCTTCTCCAGTGCCTTGGCGAGGCCGCCGCGCAGCTTGCTCTCGTCGAAGGGCACGCGCCGCTGGTCGCTCTTGATGACCATGGGCATCACCAGCTCGGCGGTCTCGAACGTGGTGAAGCGCTCGCCGCACGCCAGGCATTCGCGGCGACGGCGGATCTGCGAACCCTCGGCTGCCAGGCGCGAGTCGTTCACCTTGGTCTCCGGGTGCGCGCAGAAGGGGCAGTACATGACCCGACCCGGACTACGCCCGTCGCGAGCCCCCGGTCAGGCGCCCCGTGACATCAGGGGCCATACACCGGGTACCGGCGACAGAGTTCGGCGACCTGCGCGCGCGTCTTCTCGATGGCGGTGTCACTGCCGTTGGCATCGAGCACGTCGGCGATCCAGTCGGCGACCTGCTCGAACTCGCGCTCCTTGAAGCCGCGCGTGGTGCCGGCCGGCGTACCGATGCGAATGCCGCTGGTCACCATCGGCGGACGGGGATCGTTGGGCACGGCGTTCTTGTTCACCGTGATGTGCGCCTTGCCGAGCGCCGCGTCGGCGTCCTTGCCGGTGATTTCCTTGTTGGACAGGTCCAACAGGAACAGATGATTGTCGGTGCCGCCGCAGACGATCTTGTAGTTGCGCTGGATGAGCCGCGCGCACATCGCGCGCGCGTTCGCGACCACCTGCTTCTGATAGTCCTTGAACTCCGGCTGCAGCGCCTCGAGGAAGGCCACCGCCTTGGCGGCGATGACGTGCATCAGTGGCCCGCCCTGGGTTCCCGGGAACACCAGGGAATTGAACTTCTTGGTCAGCGCTTCGTTGGCGCGCGCCAGGATCATGCCGCCGCGCGGTCCGCGCAGCGTCTTGTGGGTGGTGGTGGTGACCACGTCGGCATACGGCACGGGGTTCGGATACACGCCCGCGGCCACGAGACCCGCGACGTGCGCCATGTCGACCATCAGGTACGCCCCCACCGAGTCGGCGATCTCGCGGAACCGCTTGAAATCGAGCACGCGCGAATAGGCGGAGAAGCCGGCGACGACCATCTTCGGCTTCTCGGCCAGCGCCTGCGCGGCCAGCGCGTCGTAGTCGATCTCGCCGTTGTCCGGCCGGATGCCGTATTGCACCGCGCGGAAGATCTTGCCCGAGAAGTTCACCTTGGCGCCGTGCGTGAGATGGCCGCCATGGTCGAGGCTCATGCCGAGGATGGTGTCGCCCGGATTGATCAGCGCGAGGTAGGCGGCCGCATTGGCCTGACTACCCGAGTGCGGCTGCACGTTGGCGTAATCTGCGCCAAACAACTTCTTGGCGCGGTCGATGGCCAGCTGCTCGGCCACGTCCACGAACTCGCAACCGCCGTAGTAACGCTTCCCCGGATAGCCCTCGGCGTACTTGTTCGTGAGCACCGAACCCTGGGCCTCGAGCACGCGCGGGCTGGCGTAGTTCTCCGAGGCGATCAGTTCGATGTGATCTTCCTGGCGCTGCCGTTCGTTCCTGAGGGCTTGGTCGAGCTCGGGGTCAAAGCCACCGATGGTCATCGCGGTTCGAAACATGGAGGGGCCTCGCGGGTCGTCCGGGGGCCGCGAATTGTAAAGGGGATGGCCCGGACTGTCGCGCCGGCGCGAACCCTGGCGGCCGCGAGCGCGGCAGTACACGGGAATTGTCGGTATCCGGTCGACGGCACCGGCAACCGGGCACGCTCTTCATGCTAGAGCAGGCCCTGCACCACTCCCGTCCAGGCCTGGGCCAGGTTGATACGGTTGTAGCCGCCACCACCGGTTCCGAGCACCCGTCCATGCCCCAACGCGTCTGCCAGCTGGGACAGGTCACGAGCGGCCCGCTGGTGAGTCGCCGCCGAATACCGCATGTGCGTGATGGGGTCGCCCTCGATACTGTCTGCGCCGGCCTGCAGCAGGATGAACTCCGGCTCGAACTTGCGCAGGTGTGCCAGCACCCGCGGCCAGACGGCGTCGAACGCCGCGTCGTCCGCGCCCGGCGCCATCGGAATGTTGAGCTTGGAACCCGCAGCGGCTCCGCTGCCGATCTCCTCGGCCCGGCCGGTGCCGGGATACAGGTACCGGCCGTCTTCGTGAATGTCCGCGAAAATGAGCCCCGGGTCGCTCTCGAAACCGTAGTACACGCCGTCGCCATGATGGGCATCGATGTCGACGTAGGCAATGCGCCTCAAGCCATGCTTCAGGCGCAGCAGCTCCGCCGCCACGCCGCAGTCATTGAACACGCAGAAGCCCGCGGCGCCGTCGCGCGCGGCGTGATGCAGCCCGGCGATGGGAACGAAGGCGCGTCGCGCGCGGCCCGCCATGATTTCCTCGGCGGCGAGCACGGTGGCACCCACCACGTCGGCGGCGGCTTCGTACACGCCGCGCCAGGCCGGCGTATCGCCGGCGTCGAGATAGCCCTCGCCCGTGCGCGAGCGATCGGCGACGAAATCGACGTAACGCGGCGTGTGAAAAGTTTGCAATTCCTCGCGCGTGGCGGCGCGAGTGTCGGCCATGCGCACCCGGCGATCGAGCCCGCGGCGCGAGAACTCCGCGAGAAACGCGGCGTGGCGGTCGGGGCCGAAGGGATGGCCGTCACCGAATCCATAGCGCGCCAGGCGTTCGCCGGCCACCACCAGCACCGATGCGTCAGGAGCCGACAGACGTTTTCTCCCCTTTCCTCGTCCACTTCCCGGGGCGCGGCAAACGTAGCACAGCGGCATGTCCCATGGATGTAGAATTCCGCGCCCTTTCGGCTTCCATTCCAGACTTCCGGACACATGGCTCAATACATCTACACGATGAACCGGGTCGGCAAAGTCGTGCCGCCCAAGCGCGTCATCCTGCGCGACATCAGCCTCTCGTTCTTCCCCGGCGCCAAGATCGGCGTGTTAGGCCTGAACGGCTCGGGCAAGTCCTCGCTGCTCAAGATCATGGGCGGCATCGACAAGAATTTCGACGGCGAGGCGCGCCCGCAACCCGGGATCAAGGTGGGCTATCTGCCGCAGGAACCCGAGCTCGACCCCAACAAGAGCGTGCGCGAGACCGTCATGGAGGGTCTCGGCGGCGCGTTCGCGCAAGTGGCGCGGTTCAACGAGATTTCGGACAGGTTCGCCGACCCGGAGCTCGACCCGGACGAGATGAACAAGCTGCTCGAGGAGCAGGCCAAACTACAGGACGCCATCGATGCGGCCGGCGGCTGGGAGCTGGAGCGCAAGCTCGAGATCGCCGCCGATGCGCTGCGACTGCCGCCCTGGGACGCGGTCATCAGCAAGCTCTCCGGCGGCGAGAAGCGCCGCGTGGCGCTGTGCCGCCTGCTGCTGTCCTCGCCCGACATGTTGCTGCTCGACGAGCCCACCAACCACCTGGACGCCGAGTCCATCGCCTGGCTGGAGAAATATCTGGAGCAGTATCCGTCCACCGTGGTGGCGGTCACTCACGATCGCTACTTCCTCGACAACGTGGCGGAGTGGATCCTCGAGCTCGATCGCGGCCACGGCATTCCGTGGAAGGGCAACTACTCCACCTGGCTCGAGCAGAAGGAAGCCCGCCTCGCGCAGGAAGAAAAAGAACAGGCGGGGCTGCGCAAGATGCTCGCCAAGGAACTCGAATGGGTGCGCCAGAACCCCAAGGCCCGCCAGGCCAAGAACAAGGCGCGCGTGCAGCGCTACGAAGAACTGGCGTCGCGCGAGTTCCAGGAGCGCAACGAGACCAACGAGATCTACATCCCGCCGGGCGAACGGCTCGGCGACGTGGTCATCGAGGCCAAGGGACTACGCAAGGCCTTCGGCGACCGGCTGCTGTTCGACAACCTCAATTTCAACCTGCCCAAGGGCGGCATCGTCGGCATCATCGGCCCGAACGGCGCCGGCAAGACCACGCTGTTTCGCATGATGGCCGGGCTCGAAAAGCCCGACGCCGGCGAGATGCGCATTGGACCGTCAGTGAAGCTCGCTTACGTGGACCAGTCGCGCCAGTCGCTCAACGACAAGAACACAGTGTGGCAGGAGATCTCGGGCGGCCTCGACATGATCAAAGTCGGCAATTACGAGACGCCTTCCCGCGGCTACGTGGGCCGCTTCAATTTCAAGGGCACCCAGCAGCAGCAGGTCATCGGCGAGCTGTCGGGCGGTGAGCGCAACCGCGTGCACCTCGCGAAGGTGCTCAAGTCCGGCGGCAACGTCCTGATGCTCGACGAGCCCACCAACGACCTCGACGTGGAGACATTACGGGCGCTCGAAGAGGCCCTGCTGGCCTTTCCGGGCTGCGCAGTTGTCATATCGCACGACCGCTGGTTCCTGGACCGCATCGCCACCCACATTCTGGCTTTCGAAGGCAACTCGGAAGTCGTATGGTTCGAGGGCAACTTCCAGGAGTACATGGAAGACCTGAAGCGGCGCAAAGGCGAAGAAGCAACCCAGCCGCACAGGATCAAGTACAAGCCGCTCACCCGATAGGAATTGGGGAATTGGGGACATGCCTCATTTCCACTGTAACAATCGAAGTGGGCACAGGCAGTTGCAGGGCAGGGTTCGATTGTTACAACGGAAATGAAGCATGTCCCCATTATTCATCGACTCGACGGGTGCACTGCAGTTCGGCAATGAGCGCGAGACGGCGCGGAATTGTCCGCACTGTCACGCGTTCTCGCGCATGAGCCCCACGGCGCTGCCCACCTTCGATGAACTGCTGCTGCAGAAACCGCGCACCATCGGCGTGGTGCTGCGCTGCCACGCCTGCAATGCGCCCGTCTTCCTGCGGTACGCCACGCGCACCTTCGGCAGCAATCGCGTCGAGCTCTCGCCGCAGGCCTTCGACGTGGAGCGGCCGATCGAGAAGTTCGCGTTCAATTACGTGCCCGAGGACGTCGAGACCTTCTTCCGTGAGGCGCTGGTCTGTTACTCGCACGACCAGTTCCAGTCCTTCGCCTCCATGTGCCGGCGGGCGGCCGCCGTGACCTTCGCCGATCTCGGCAATTCCACCAAGCTGCGCCTGTTCGATTCGCTGTCCGACGTGCGCGAGATGGCGGACATCGAGGAAGAGACTTTCGCCGTGGTGATGCGGATCATCTTCGCGGGCAGCGCCGACCCCGTGGTAGACCTGCCGTTCATCAACACGTATCAGGCCGCCGTGCTGCTGGAAGTCATGAAGGACTTCCTCTACCAGGCGTACGTGCGCAAGGGACGCCTGCAGCACGCCATGAAGGTACGACGCTTCTTCGTGCAGGAACAGCATTCCCAGCCGCTAGCGCGCCACGAACATGGAGCCGCCGCGGCGCCCTCGGTGATCGGCTGAGGGCTTTCAGCCCACCCAGCGCCGCGCGTTCGCGAACATGCGATACCAGCCGCTGTATTCGCCCGCGCCGTCCGGCCGCCAGGAATTCTGCGCGTAGCGGAACGAGCGCTCCGGATGCGGCATGGTCAGCATCACGCGGCCATCCTCGTTGGTGATCGCGGCGATGCCGAAGGGCGAACCGTTGGGATTCGCCGGGTAGGTAGTCGCGACCTGGCGGTTGCCTTCGACATACCGCGCCGACACCAGCCCGCTCTCGGAAAATGCCAGCGCCTCGGCCTGGGTCGCGAATTCGGCGCGGCCTTCACCGTGTGCTACCGCGATGGGCAGCATCGAGCCGTCCATGCCGGCCAGGAAGATGGCGGGCGAGCGCTGCAGCTCGAGCAATGAGAAGCGCCCCTCGAACTGCTCGCCACGATTGCGCACGAAGCGCGGCCAGGTCGCGGCGCCGGGCACGAGTTCCTTGAGCGCGGCGAACATCTGGCAACCATTGCACACGCCCAGGGTGAAACTGTCGTTGCGCGCCAGGAAAGCCTGGAACTCCGCGCGCGTCGCCGGGTGATACAGGATGGACTTGGCCCAACCCTCGCCCGCCCCGAGCACGTCGCCATAAGAGAACCCACCGCAGGCCACCAGCCCCTTGAAGCCCGCGAGCGTCGTGCGCCCTGCGAGCAGATCGGTCATGTGCACGTCGTGGGATTCGAAACCCACGCGTTCCATGACCGCCGCCATCTCCACCTGGCTGTTCACGCCCTGCTCGCGCAGGATGGCCACGCGCGGTCGCGCGGTATGGACGAAGGGCGCCGAGACGTCCTCGTCGGGATCGAAGGTCAACGCCACGTTCAGGCCCGGCGCACCGGCATCGCAGGCCGCGGCGTACTCCTCGCGCGCGCATTCGGGCTCGTCGCGCAGCTCGCGCAGGCGGAAGGACACCTCCGACCAGGCGCGCCGCAGGTCTTCCCAGCTCTCATCGATGCGTTTACCCGCGGCCTCGATCACCACGCGCAGGCTGCGCGTGGCCGAGCCGATGGCGTGCGTGCAGGCGCCGAGCCCGTGGCGCACGAAGATGGAATGCAGCGCGGCGGCATGCTCGCCCTTGCACTGGATGACCACGCCGAGCTCTTCGCTGAACAACGCCCCGGCGGCGCCGTTCTCGCCGGGCGGCAACTGGATCTCGAGCCCGCAGTGGCCGGCGAAGGCCATTTCGACCAGCGTGGCAAACACTCCACCGTCGGAGCGGTCGTGGTAGGCCACCACCAGATCTTGGGCGCGCGCCTCGGCCAACGCGCCGGCGAGACCGGTCAGCAGCGAAGGATCGGCGAGATCCGCGGGCGCGGCGCCGAGTTCGCCATACACCTGCGCGACACACGACGCACCCAGCCGATTGGCGCCGCGTCCCAGGTCCACCAGCAGCAGTACATTGGCGCCGAAGTCCGTGCGCAGCTGCGGCGTCCACGTCCTGAGCACGTCGTTCACGGGCGCGAACGCCGAGACGATCAGCGACACCGGCGCGACCACCGACTTGGTCGTACCGCGATCGCTCCACACCGTCTTCATGGACAGCGAGTCCTTGCCGACCGGGATGGCGATGCCCAGCGCCGGGCACAGTTCTTCGCCCACCGCGCGCACGGTGGCGTACAGGGCCGCGTCTTCGCCCGGCTCGCCGCACGCAGCCATCCAGTTCGCCGAGAGGCGTACGTTGGACAAACCACCGACGTCGGCCGCCAGGATATTGGTCAACGCTTCGCCCACCGCCAGCCGTCCCGAGGCCGGCGCGTCGAGCACGGCCACCGGCGTGCGCTCGCCCATGGCCATGGCTTCGCCGCGATGACCGAAGTAGTCGGCGAGCGTAACGGCCACGTCGGCCACCGGCACCTGCCAGGGGCCCACCATCTGGTCGCGGCTGATCATGCCGCCCACGGTGCGGTCGCCGATCGAAATGAGAAAGGTCTT
Organism: uncultured Pseudomonadota bacterium; assembly: GCA_946479515.1. The sequence goes on from CAMLGF010000001.1 coordinate 130,862, forward strand.
GTCGGCCACGGCCGGGAAGCGCAGCAGTCGGTAGGCAGCCTCACGCAGGTCCAGCGCGCCGACCGCGAATGACGCCCGGGGCGGCGTGACCGAGCGGACGTCGCGCAGCATCCGGGGGGCCTTGCCCAACAGCACCTCGAGCGGCAGGTTCACCGGGCGCGTGCCGTTGCTGCGGTCTTCCAGCACCAGCACGCCCGTATCGTCGATCTCGCCGATCACCGCGTACGGACAGCGCTCGCGCTCGCAGATGGCGGCGAAATCGGCCAGCCTCTGCGCATCCACGCACAACACGTAGCGCTCCTGCGATTCGTTGCACCACAGCTCCATGGGCGACATCGCGGGCTCGTCGTTCGGAATGGCATGCAGATCGATCACCGCGCCGCGGCCGGGCGTGTGCGCCACCGCCTCGGGCACCGCGTTCGACAATCCGCCCGCGCCCACGTCGTGGATCAGCAGGATGGGGTTCAGCGTCCAGCGCGCGCTGCAGCGGTCGATGACCTCCTGCGCGCGCCGCTGGATCTCGGGATTTCCCCGTTGCACCGAGGCGAAATCGAGATCCGCGCTCGAGGCGCCGCTACCCATGGACGAAGCCGCGCCGCCGCCCAGGCCGATCAGCATGGCGGGGCCGCCGAGGACGACGACCTTCGCGCCGACCGGTACGTCGCACTTGTCCACGTGCGCGCGCCGCACGTTACCCAGTCCGCCGGCAATCATGATGGGCTTGTGATAGCCGCGCAGCCGATTGGGCACGTCCCCCGGCGCCGCCTGCTCGAAGGTACGGAAATAGCCGGCGATGTTCGGACGGCCGAATTCATTGTTGAACGCGGCGCCACCGATCGGCCCCTCGAGCATGATGTCGAGCGCCGAGACGATGCGGTCCGGCTTGCCGATGCTGTGTTCCCAGGGCTGCTCGGCGCCGGGGATGCGCAGGTGCGAGACGGAAAACCCGGTGAGGCCCGCCTTGGGCTTCGCGCCCCGCCCGGTCGCGCCCTCGTCACGGATCTCGCCGCCCGAGCCCGTGGCCGCGCCGGGAAACGGCGAGATCGCCGTCGGATGATTGTGCGTCTCCACCTTCATCAGGATGTCGATGGGCTCGTCGACGACGCCATAGACATCGGTCTCGGGGTTCGGGAAAAAACGCTTGCCGAGCGAACCTTCGATCACCGCCGCATTGTCGCGGTACGCGCTGAGCACGCCCTGCGGGCTCTTCGCGTGCGTATTGCGGATCATTGCGAACAACGACTTCGCCTGCCGCTCGCCGTCGATGATCCAGTCGGCGTTGAAGATCTTGTGGCGGCAGTGCTCGGAGTTCGCCTGCGCGAACATCATGAGCTCCACGTCGGTGGGATCGCGCCCGAGAGCGGCGAAGTTCTTCACCAGGTAGTCGATTTCGTCGTCCGACAGCGCGAGGCCCAGCTCGCCGTTCGCCCTGACCAGCGCTTCCCTGCCCGTTGCCAGTGACACGCGGCGCAGGGGCCGAGTCGGTTCGTGAGCGAACAGTTGCGCGGCTTCGGCGCGCTCGAGCAACACGGCCTCGGTCATGCGATCGAAGAGCGGCGCCGCGAGGGCGCGCAGCTCATCGGCCGAAAGCGTTCTCGACGTGGCCAGCGACCACACCACGGCGCGCTCGACACGCAGGACCGCATCCAGCCCGCAGACGTGGGCGATATCCGTGGCCTTGCTGGACCAGGGCGATATGGTGCCGAAGCGCGGCACGACGATGACCGACTGGACGGTGGCACTGTCGCCGGCCTGTGCCGCGGCGGACCTGGCCACCGCGGGCTCCCGCGGCCCGTAGGTCAGCAGCCGTTCGAGCAGCTGGCGCTCCGGCGCGTCGAGCTCGCGCGAGAGGTCCACGAAATGGGTGAAGCGGGCACGGATCGCACCCAGCCCGGGCTGCAGCGCTTCGAGCGCTGGGCGCAGCTTGGCGACGCGAAAATCGGAGACTGCGGGGGCGCCGGGAAGCTCGAGCATGGGGGCCGCGGATTGTACTGGGGTTGATCCGGGCTGTCGCGCCGTCGATGCCGCGGCGTCCGGCGGCCAGCTACTTCTTCGGACCGGGATCCGAGCCCGACGGCTGGTACATCGACATCGGGAATTGGGTGACGTTGCTGCCGCCCTCGAGCGCGCTGATCTTTGCCTGGCCCTGCTTCTTCACTTCGTCGATGCGCAGGATGCTGTGCATGGGCAGCATGGTGCACTTGACGCCGGTGAACTCGGACTTGATGCGCTCCTCGCCGGGATCGAGTACCACAGTGGAGCGTTCACCGAAGACCAGCTCTTCCACTTCGATGAACCCGAACAAACGACCCTGGACCACTTTCCGGGCATAAACCTCGTAAACCTTGCCCTGGTTCACGAACATAATCTTGAAAATGTGACTGGATGCCATCGATGGGAGTAGGGGGGCGTTAACCTGCCCCTTCATACACGCATGGGCCGCGGGAAGCTAGGGTCCAGAGGGCAGTAAATGGCGCTCCGGTTGCGCGTCATCAGTGAACATCGCCATCGATTGGGCGACAAGAGCACGTTTGTTTTCGGAGTCTCGGGAGGCAGCATTGGACGCTCCGCCGAGAACGATTGGGTGCTGCCCGACGACATGCGCTACGTGTCCGGCCGTCATGCGCGAATCGTCTTCCACAAGGGCCGCTACCTGCTGCAGGACACGAGCAGCAACGGCACCTACATCAACGACAACGACCGCCCGCTCGGCGGCCAGAACCCGCACGAATTGAAGTCCGGCGACATTCTGCGCATCGGCGAATACCACGTGCAGGTGCAGATCGATTCCGCCACCGATTTCACGCTGGACGACAGCGCGCTGTATGCCACCGGCTCGACCAGCACGCGGCGCAAGCGGGTGCCGCCGCCGCGCGATCTCGGTGCCTCGCTGCGCCTCGAGAACCTGCTCGAAGCCAGCAACGACCTCTCGACCGACGAGCTCAAGCCCGTGAATGCCTTTGGCCAGGCCGTGTCTTCCCGCACGCGGGGCCTGATGCAGACGCAAGACGTGCCGCGCGAGCCGCCGACTTCCCCGGAGCTCGACGTCGATTCCGAAGCCGTAGCTCGGCGCATTGCGCGCCTGGCGCGGGCCGCGGAACGCACCCAGCGGGAAAAGGCGGCACAGCAGCAACCGGTGTCCGTCCCCCCCGCGCCCACCGTGCCGCTGGCGGCCGAACCTGGCGCACCGGCCAGCGTCAACAACACACCCGGCTTGCAGGCGTTCTGTCGCGGCGCCGGCATCGGCCTGGAATCGCTGCCCGTGGATGCGCACGCCCGCATGCTGCACCTGGCGGGCCAGCTGCTGCGCGAATCGTTGCTCGGCCTCAAGGAAAGCAGCCGCAGTCAGCAGGCCCAGCGCGGCAAGCTGCGCGTCACTTATGAGAAGCCGCCGGCCGACCTGCTGCCTTCGCTCGAGCGGCACACCGTCGAGGAACTGATCCAGGAATTGCTCAGGGCGCACGACAGCCGCCGCTTCGATGCCGTGCAATGGCTGCGCGAGGCGTTCGCGGGTGCGCGCCGGCACGACGAAGTGACGCTCGAAGCCATGCGTGCGGCCTTCGTGGATTTCATCGGCCGGCTCGATCCGCGTGACCTGGCCACTCGCTTCGAGCGCAGCGCACGCCGCAAGACCATGGGCAATTGGGAACTGTACGGGGACTTCTATCGCAGCCTGTGCGAGATGCAGCCTGGCGCCCTGCCCCACATCTTCGTCGAGACCTTCGCGCAGAACTACGCCACTGCCGCGCGCGAAGCCGAGGAAGGCGGCTCGCAATCGAGCGACGCGGCCTGAGGCCTCCCCGGACCGCCGCCTGCGTGGCGGTGATCCAGAGTGAATCCCGAATTTCCGCTCTCTTCCACGCCCGTTGCCGAGACGTGCGGGGCCGTGTCGAAATCGCGCGGCGTCGTTCGTATAGGGGCCAGGAGGAACCCACATGAAACAGTATCTGCTCAGCATCTGTTACCCGGCCGGCTCCACGCCACCTGAACCCGAGCAGTTGCAGGAGATCATGCGCAATGTCAGCGCGCTGCAGGCGGAAATGCGCGCCGCGGGCGCCTGGGTATTCAGCGGCGGATTGCATCCGCCCAGCACGGCGACCGTGTTGCGCCACCAGAGGGGGGACATCATCACCACCGACGGCCCCTTCATCGAGAGCAAGGAACAGATCGGCGGCATCACCGTGCTGCAGGCCGCCGATCTCGATGCGGCACTCGAATGGGCCCGCCGGCTCGCGCGCGCCACCACTACGCCGGTGGAAGTGCGGCCCTTCTTCGAAGGCCATTGCTGAGCGCGACGATCAGCGAGGTGTTCCGCCGCGAGTACGGCCGCGCCGTGGCCGTACTGGTGCGGCAGCTCGGCGACATTTCGCTGGCCGAGGAGGCCGTGCAGGATGCTTTCGCCGCCGCGCTCGAGCATTGGCCCGCGAACGGAGTTCCACCCTCGCCTGCCGGATGGATCATCGTGACCGCGCGCAATCGCGCCATCGACCGTTTGCGGCGCGAAGCGTCGCGAGATCAACGACAACTGGCCGCCATGGACTTTCTGCAGTCCGAGGCCGCCGAGGAACATGACGTGCCCGACGAGCGGCTGCGGCTCATGTTCACCTGCTGCCACCCTGCGCTCGCAGTGGAGGCGCAGCTGGCATTGACCCTGCGCCTGATGGGCGGGCTGTCGACGGCCGAGATCGCGCGCGCGTTCCTGGTGCCCGAAGCGACGCTGGCGCAGCGCATTTCCCGGGCCAAGGCGAAGATCGACGCTGCCGGCATTCCGTACCGGGTGCCCGAGGCCGGCGATCTGCCCGCCCGCCTGGGCAGCGTGCTCGCGGTGGTCTATCTCATGTTCAACGAGGGCTATACCGCGAGCGCCGGCGAACAATTGCAGCGGCTCGAGTTGAGCGCGGAAGCGATCCGTCTCGGGCGCCTGCTGCTGGACCTGCTGCCGGAAGAAGTGGAAGTGGCCGGGCTGCTGGCGCTGATGCTGCTGGTCGATTCGCGCCGGGAGGCGCGCAGCGACGTGCGGGGTCAGCTGGTGCCCCTTCCGGAGCAGGATCGCAGTCTCTGGAATCGCGAGCGCATCGCCGAAGGCCAGGCGTTGCTGCGAACCTGCCTGCTTCGGAACCGCGCTGGCCCCTATCAACTGCAGGCGGCCATCAACGCCGTACACAGCGAGGCGCGCAATGCCAGCGATACCGACTGGCGGCAGATCCTGCGGCTGTACGACCAGCTGATGACCCTGGCGCCCAGCCCCGTGGTCGCCCTGAATCGAGCGGTCGCCGTGGCCGAGGTGGACGGCGCCGGACGCGCGCTGCGGCTCGTCGACGACGTGCAGCTCGAGAGGTATCACCTGTGGCATGCGGTGCGCGCCGAGCTGCTGCGACGACTCGGCAGGTTTGCCGAATCGGCCGCGGCCTACGAGCGGGCGCTCGGGCTCTGCGAGAATTCTGGCGAGAGACGCTTCCTGCAGAGGAAACGCGAGGAACTATCCGCCGGCTAGCCACCGGAATCTGTTCAACCCTGCTTCGCGAAGTTGTCGAGCGTGTCTCGTTTCACGCATGCAAGTTCGAATCTCACCGGCGACGAGGGTGGAATAGAAATGGCGGAGAGGGTGAGATTCGAACTCACGTGCCGGAATTACCCGACCATCCGATTTCGAGTCGGCGCCGTTATGACCGCTTCGGTACCTCTCCGCACGAGAAACTGGAGACGGAAGGAAAACTGGGCCGTCCCCTGCGGGGCGCGTATTCTAGCCGAGCGATGACCAATTCCAAGGGGCGGAAAAACTTAACCGACCGGAGAGGCTTCGTGGCGCTGGCCCTGGCCGCAGCCGGGGCGTCGATCGGCACTCCGCTGGCCGCCCGGGGCGCCGACCTGCCCGGTACATCGCCCGGCTCGCCGGCGAAGCCGCCTGCCGCGGGCCCGCAGGGCGAGAAGCCCGCCGTCCAGCACGCGCGCCTGCCGCGCCGCCTGGCGGCCGACTTTCGCAAGCACATCGAAACCCGCCTGCCGGCGCTGCGCCCGTCATTCGAAGCGGCCGCCCGCGAGACGGGATTCAACTGGCGGGTGCTCGCGGCCTTGGGCTACCAGGAATCCAAGTGGCGCCCCACCGCGGTTTCTCCGCGGGGTGCCCAGGGCGTGATGATGCTGATGCCGCGCACCGCCACCAAGATGGGCGTCAAGAACGTGTTCGCCGCCGATGAAAACATCTCCGGCGGCGCGCGCTACCTGCTCTACATGAAAGGGCGCATTCCCAAGCGGATTCTCGACCCGGACCGCACCTGGCTCGCGATGGCGGCCTACAACATCGGCATCGGCCATCTCGAGGACGCACGCATCATCACGCAGATGCGCAAGAAGAACCCGGACCGCTGGGCCGACGTGCGCGCCAACCTGCATCGGCTCTCCGACCCGGTGTGGCACGGCCGGGTGAAGCGCGGCTACGCCAACGGCCGCGAGACGGTGCAGTTCGTCGAGCGCGTCTCGCAGTTCGCCGCCATCCTGGAAAGCGCGGTCCCGGAGAACATCGTCGCGCGCGAATGAGCGCGCCGGGGCTGCCGCGCGGCGCAGCTCGTCAGAGCGGACGGATCTTGATGGAGCGGAAACTCACGGCATCGCCGTGGTCCTGCAACAGGATGCGTCCCTTGGGCGCTTCGCCGAACCCCGGCGTGTTCCTGAACTTCCCGGCCGCGACGTGCGCACGGTAGTCGTTCGAGCCGCGTTGGAATTCCAGCACCTTCACGCCATTGAGCCAGTGCTCCACGCTGCCATCGGCCCGCGCGACGATGCGGGCGTGCTGCCACACGTCCACCTTGGGCGCGATGCCCACGTTGGTCATGAGCTTGGCGCGCGGATACACGTCGTACAGCGAGGCCAGCATGCGGTTGCCGTCGACACCCAGCTTGGCGTCGGGGTGCCGCTCGTCGTCCAGGATCTGGTACTCGAGCCCGTTGGGAGCTCCGCTCGCGGCATCGTGCGGCGAGGTGAGTAGATAGAAGATGCCGCTGTTGGCGCCGGCCGTCACGCGAAATTCCATCTGCAGCTCGAAGGCCCCGAATTCCTCTTCGGTCACGATGTCGCCGCCACCTCCGCGAGGAACGACCGACAGCTCGCCGTTCTGCAGGGTCCAGCCCCTGGCGGGGAACTCGCCGCCGGAGGCGCTGCGCCAGCCATGGGCCGACTTGCCGTCCCACAGCAGCCGCCATCCCTGCGCCTGCTCCTCGGGGTCCAGAACGTTGGGGATGTTGTTGCGGATGAAGATGCCCATGGGTGGGCGGCGCTTGAGCTTGCCCGTCTGCACCGTCAGATTGCGCCAGCTCACGGTACGACCGGCGTCCTCGGCATTGCCGATGGCATGCACCTGCAGGCCGATGAAGCCTTCCTTGCTGGCGTCGTCGATCAGATCGGCCACCGCTCCGTCGTTGACCCACACGCGCAGCCGCGGGCCGATGGCCTCGATGCGGTAGTGATTCCACTGGCCGAACTTGTAGAGCGCCTTGGACGGTGGGTTCATCTCGCCGGTGTAGAGCCAGCCGCGCTGCGCCTCTTCATAGATGTCGCCGCTCCACTGCCGCGGGCTGGGATCGATGTCGCTCTGGTAACCATGCACTCGCCCATTCTCGAAATCCGGCGACGAATGGCTGCGGAACTGCACGCCGGAGTTCGCCGGCCCCACGTCCTGGCGCACGTCGAACTCCAGGATGAAATCTCCCCAGGTCTTCTCGGTGACCAGGAAGCTATTCGGCACGCCCACGCGGGACGAGCCGACGATGGCGCCATCGATCACCTGGTAGTTGGCTGCGCCGCCGAGCTGCTTCCAGCCCGCGAGCGTCTTGCCGTCGAACAGATGTTCCACGTCCTTCGCCATCACGGCGCCGGCACCCAGCAATGCCAGCGCGGCGAGCGCACCCGTGAGCCCGGGCTTCCTGTTGTGCGTCTGCATGCGCTACTTCGCCAGGAAGGCTTCGACCTGGATGGCCAGCCGGGTTTCCATCTTGAAACCCAGGTTCTTGCCCCAGGCGACACCGAACTCTCCACGGTCGATTGTGGCGGCCGCGTCGGCGCCGCAGAACTCGGTTTTCTTGAACGGGTGATTCATGCATTTGAACGAGCGGAGGGTGAGGGTCACCGGCCGGGTGACACCATGCAGCGTGAGTTCGCCCTGAACCTCGGTGGGAACGCCATTCTCGAAACCCGCGAGCTTGCCCTTGTAGGTGGCCGCAGGAAATTTCGCGACGTCGAAGAAATCGGCGCTCTTCAGATGCTCATTGAGCTTGTCGTGCCCCGTATCCACCGAGGCCAGGTCGATGCTCACGTCGACGGTGCCGGTTTGTGCTTCGCGGTCCAGAACGACGGTGCCGGATGTCTTGTTGAACTTGCCGCGCCAGACCGACATGCCGCCGAAATGATCCGCTTCGAAGCTCGGATAGGTGTGATCCGGGTCGATCGTGTACTGCTGCGGTGCCGCCACCGCTGCCGACGGCAACGCGGACAGGGCCCAGACTCCCAGGGACACGAGCGCAAGCGAGGGCAAGGCGAGTTTCATGCAGTTCTCCTGGCGGACCGGCCGGCCGAAATTAATGTGTCGGGACGCTAACACAAGACGCGCGACGCAGCGCTCGTCCGCTATGTCGGTGGGTTCCGACGGGCGGCGAAAAATCCGCTCAGCAACGCCGAGCACTCGTCGAGCAGCACGCCGCCGAACAGGTCGACGCGATGGTTCATCGCCGGCAGCCCGAACACGTTCACGGTGCTGCCGGCCGCACCTGCCTTCGGATCCCAGGCCCCGAAAACCACGCGGGACACGCGCGCATGCACGATGGCCGCGGCGCACATCACGCAAGGTTCGAGCGTCACGTACAACGTGGTGCCATTCAATCGATAGGTTCCGAGTGCCCGGGCACCGGCACGCAGCACCTCGATTTCCGCGTGGGCGGTGGGATCGCAGCCGGAGATCGGCCGGTTGCTGCCGCTGGCGACCACGACGTCGCCTTTGACCAGCACCGCGCCCACGGGCACTTCACCCGCGGCCTGCGCGGCGCGCGCGGCTTCCAGGGCATGGCGCATGAAATCGCTGTCGGTGGGCCTGTTCATCGTTCGCATTCGCTTTCGGTGGGCGTGCCGGCGCGTGCAACCCTATCAAAATGCCGACGGCATGCCTGCGCTTCCGGCGCCGGCGGATCCCAACCCGATTCCTACAGGGTCGAGGCATGCGCCCCGAGTAGGCTGGGTGCATGCCGCGCAAGAGCACCCGAATCCGCATTGGTATCTCCGGCTGGCGCTACCCACCGTGGCGAGGAGTCTTCTATCCATCGGACCTGGCGCAGCACCGTGAGCTGGCATTCGCCGCACGTGCCTTCGGCAGCATCGAGATCAACGGCTCGTTCTACTCGCTGCAGTCGCCGGCGAGTTATGCCGCGTGGCACGATGCGACGCCGTCGGACTTCGTGTTCAGCGTGAAAGGCCCGCGGTATGTCACGCACATTCTCCGGCTGCGCCACATCCTCAAGCCGCTGGCGAACTTCTTCGCGTCCGGTGTCTTCAATCTCGGCGCCAAGCTCGGCCCGTTGCTGTGGCAGCTGCCGCCGTCGCTGCGCTACGACGACGACCTCATCGAGGATTTCCTGAACCTGCTGCCGCGTGACTCCGAAAGCGCACTGCGGCTGGCGCGCCGGCGCGATGCGCGCATGCACGGACGCTCGGTGTTGCGCATCGATGCCCCGCGCCCGCTGCGCCACGCGCTCGAGGTGCGTCACGAGAGCTTCGCCACGCCGGGCTTCGTCGCGCAGCTTCGCCGGCACGGAGCGGCGCTCGTGGTCGCGGACACGGCGGGCAAATGGCCGCTGCGCGAGGACGTGACGGCGGACTTCATGTACCTGCGCCTGCATGGCGATCGGGAGCTGTACGCCAGCGGTTATACCGAGGCCGCGCTCGATCGCTGGGCAGACCGCATCCGCGCCTGGGCCGCCGGTCGCGAGCCGCGCGATGCGCGGCGCATCGCCGGACCTGCGCCACGCCCGCGCGCCGCCCGCGACGTGTACTGCTACTTCGACAATGACGTGAAGGTGCGCGCGCCCTTCGATGCGGACCGCCTGATGCAGCAGCTGGGCGTCGCACGCAGCGATGCCAGCTTTCGCTTTCCGGGCAGGTCCGCCTTGCGCGGCGCGCGGCGGCCACCACCCCTGTCGCCGCTGCGCTGGCGTTTCCGGCCCGCGACGCCACGCCCGAAGCGGTGAGCGCCACGCTGGCCGGACGATAAACCTTTGATTCGATCTTCAATTCCCACTGCGTTAACCGCGCAAAATCGCTCACCGTTACCAAGGTTCGAGGCGCATCGATGAAGCCCAGTTTCGCTCCTGAACTCATCAAGCTGTTGACACCGGGCGCAGGTACGGTGAAGATCAAAACCAATCAAATACGATCATAAGTAATCGCCGCCGTACCGCGGCGCATATCGAAAAAACGATTCTTCAGCCGTGCCAGCGGCAAGCGGATCACGGTCCCGCGTTTGACCGGGATCCGCCAGAACAACGGAAACGCGCGAAACAATTTGCACTCGGGGGAGGCGCAAGACATGCGGCATTCATCGTGTCAGCGGACGTTCGGTCCATTCCATTCCATTTCGGCGAGCCTCGCGACGCTGGCAATCAGCGTCGTGGCGAACACCGCTCTGGTTCCCGCCGCCATGGCGCAGAACGCGGAGAAGCCCGGCGAAAAGCCCACGCAGGCCACCGAGGAAGTCGAGTCCATCCTCGTCGTCGGTACGCGTGCCAGCCTGAAGTCCGGCATCGAGCGCAAGCGCGCAGCCGGTACGGTTTCCGATTCCATCGTCGCCGAAGACATCGCGCAGTTCCCCGACAAGAATGTCGGCGAGGCCTTGTCGCGCATCACGGGTGTGCAGCTGTCGCGCGATTTCGGCGAGGGCGTGCAGGTCTCCATCCGTGGCGTGGATCCCGCGCTCAATCGCGTGGAGATCAACGGCATGAGCGTGCTCAGCGCGAATGGACCGAATACCAACCAGCGCAGCTCGGACTTCCGCGAGCTCGCCTCCGAACTGATCAAGTCGGTGGATGTCATCAAGGGCTCGACGGCCGACATCACCGAAGGTGGCATCGGCGGCACCGTGCGCATCGAGATGCGCAAGCCGCTGGAGCTCGCCGGCCCGCTGCTGTCGGTGTCGGCGCAAAGCCAGCAGCTCAGCATCATGGACGAGTGGACGCCGCGCGCGAATCTGACCGCGGCAACACAATTGTTCGACGGCCGTTTCGGCATCATTGCCAACATCACCTTCGACGAGGTGAATACGCGTTCGGATTTCCTGCGCAACACGGAATGGGTGCGCCTGGGCGACTGGGATGAGTCCCCGGAAAAGACCATCGAGAACATCGACCCGGCTTTTGCCGCGGTGACCACCGAAGCCGGCTGCATGACGGCGTTCACGGTCGCGGCCGACCAGAACACCTGCCGGCAACAGTGGTGGGACTACAGCCCGCGCATCCCGCGCTATGGCATCTGGCTGCGCAACGACAAACGCACCTCGGCCCAGATCACGACGCAGTTCAAGATCACCGACCATCAGGATGTCTGGCTGGAAGGCGCGCGCGCCGAGCGCAAACAGTTCCTGAACGACCACAACTTCGGAACCGACTTCACCTCCGTCGCGCGCGTGTCCACGGTGACCAACGACGTGTACGACGGCCTCGCTGCGAACTCGGACGTCACGGTCCAGGACCACCACGTGGTGGGCTACACGGTGGCGCCCAATGCCGCCGGCGAGAACGCGGCTTTCAGCACGTCGTCGCGCGGTTTCGACCTCAACAACACCACCGAGTGGATCGCCGCCGGGTACAACTACACCACGGAACGTTTCCAGGCCAAGCTCGCCAGCTCGCGCACCAGCAGCGAGCGCTACGACCAGACCAACGCGGCCAACTTCACCGCGCGCATTCCGGGACTGAGCGTGCAACTCGACGAACGCGGCGTGCCGCTGTTCGATTTCCCGTCCGGGTTCTCCATGGATGACGACAACGTCTACTACACCATGCAGCTGCAGTACCGGCCCAGCGAGAGCGACCTCGAGGAGCGCAATCACACGCTCGACCTCGATTTCAATCCCGGTTGGAAGGTGATCTCCAGCTTCGAAACCGGCATCCAGAAGCGCGAAACCACCTCGGTGACCTTCGGCGGCGGCGGCTTCCTCGATGCCGAGACCGGCTTGAGCGTCCCGTCCAAGAACATCAATCTCACTGCCAACCTGGTTCCGGGCAATGATTTGAACACGGTGACGCAGGGAACCGGCATCAACAGCCATTTCCTCACCTATACCTGGAACACGACGACTTTCCGCGACGCGTTGTCCCGCGACGGCGCGAGCCCCGGCAGCTTCTATGACGGCTATGGCGGCATTCCCGGCATACCGACCGGCTGGCGCGTGCCGGTGTACTCGAGCCTGGCGCCGCTGTTCGACACCTCGGACTTCAATCACGACGGCCTGCGCCAGGCGACCGTGAACGGGGTCGTGATCGACCAGATTCCGGGCCAGGACGTCACGGAAGACATTCTCGCGGAATACTTCAAGGTGAATTTCGACACCGAGCTGCTCGGCATGCGCCTGCGCGCCAATGTCGGCGTTCGCCAGGTCGATACCGACACGCAGGCCGCCGGCGTGTACACGCATCGTGAACGCCGCCCGGGCACGGCACCGGGGACGTTCACCGACGTCACCGTCGGCAACCGCTTCGTCGCCATCGACCGGGAGTATTCCGACACGCTGCCGAGCGCCAACCTGCAATTGGAGATCAAGGAGGATTTCAGCGTCCGGCTGGGTTATGCCGAGCTGATGTCGCGGCCTTCGGTCAACGATCTCGCGCCGGCCGCGAACTGCCTGGTCGACCTGCGCCCGGGGTTCGACAGCGACTCGGATGCCGACGATTGCACCGCCGGCAATCCGGCGCTGAAGCCCTACCGTGCGAAGTCGTATGACCTGGAGTTCGCCTACTACCCCACGGACGAGATCGAGATGCGGCTGGGCGGGTTCTACAAGGACATCAACACGTTCATCATCGCCAGGACGCTGGTACAGAACGTCGACTTCTTCGGCGACGGCACGCTGTTCGACGTCACCATGCCCATCAACGGCGAAGGCGCGAAGACCCAGGGCATCGAAGCCTCGGTGCAGGCGCCATTCACCTTCCTGCCGGGCTGGGCATCGGGGTTCGGCGGGCTCGCCAACTACACCTACAGCGAAGCCAAGGACGTGAACCTGTTCAGCCAGCTCGACGGTTCGCCACTGCCCTTCCCCGGCCTGTCGAAGAGCAGCTACAACCTGGTGCTGTACTACGACAAGGGACCGGTGAATGCGCGCCTCGCATGGAACTCGCGCAGCGACTGGCTGGTGTCGCCGGCGGATCGCAGCGGCAACCCGGTGTATCGCGCCGGCGAGGACTACCTCGATGCCCGCCTGCAATGGCGCATCAAGGGCGACGAGCTCTCGGTGTTCATCGAAGGCAAGAATCTCACCGACCAGGCATCATTGGCCTACGCCGGCGAGAAGTTCCGCCTGTCCGAGCTGGGCTGGCCGGGCCGCCGTTACTTCATCGGCGTGAACTGGAAGCCGATCAGCTGACAGTCGCCGCGCCCTGCCGAGGGCCGAAACGAGAGCCGCGCCGGCCGTGAAGCCGGCGCGGCTTTTTCGTATCTGGCACCGCGTCACGGGCTTGTGATACACGGGGTGCATGAACTCCGCCGTGAGCCAGCGCACCCAGCTCGACCCCCGTGTTCTCGAAAGCCTGCGCGAACGAATGCGCCTGGCCTCGGACATGGCCGAGACTGTCGAGTGGCTGCGCGGCAAGGGCTACAGCGACGAGGCCATCCTCAATGGCTTCGAGGCGGTGCGACCGCGCGGCAACGCGCTCGAGCAGGGCTTCATGACGCCGCCGCTGCTGGCGCGCGCACCCGCGAATCTGCACCGCGTGGACACCGACAAGGCCCAGCTGTACACGCTCGCCGGCTTCCTGAGCGCAAGCGAATGCGCGCGGCTCGTGGCGCTGTGCGCACACCATCTGCGCCCATCCACCCTCGCCTACACGACGAACGATTCAGCCTTCCGCACCAGCACCACCGCCGATCTGTGCCATCTCAAGAGCCCGGTGGCCACCAGCATCGACGACAAGATCTGCCGCACACTCGGCATTCGCGCCCCGTACTCCGAAGGCATCCAGGCGCAGCGCTACGACGTGGGGCAGCAGTTCAAGGCGCATTGCGACTTCTTCGAGCCCGGCACCCACGCCTATCAGAAGTTCGCCGGCGTGCGCGGCAACCGCACCTGGACTTTCATGGTGTACCTCAACGAGGGCATGGAGGGCGGCGCGACGCGCTTCACCGAACTCGATTTCGCCGTGCAACCGAAGACCGGCCTGGCCGTGATCTGGAACAACCTGAATGCCGATGGCATGCCGAACCCGTGCACCCAGCACGCGGGCGAGCCCGTGACCCGGGGACACAAGACCATCATCACCAAGTGGTTCCGGGTGTTCGGCGACGGCCCGCTGTTTCATTCCTGAGGGCGGCGCCGCGCTTCAGTCAGGCGTGGCCGATGCTGCCGCGAGCGCCTTGACCTCGGCCGCCACCCGCTTCATGAGCGGTTCGGCGCCGGAATCCGTGATCAGTTTGCCGTTCACGTAGAAGGTGGGGGTCCGGGACACCTGCAGGACCAGGATGTCCTCGGCTTCCTGCCGCAGCCGCTCGGTCACTGCCGCGGAGGCGGCATCCCGGCGCGCACGCGCGAGGTCGAGACCCGCCGCACCGGCGATCTTCCAGGCAGCCCTGGCATTCGGAGTGTGGTGCGAAGCCCACTGGTCCTGGTCCTCGAAGAGCGCGGCCAGCACCTTCTCCAGCTTCCCCTGGCGCTGCGCCGCCAGCAGGATGCGGATGGCGTCATCCGAGCCCGGATGAAAGTCCGCGAAGCGCACCACCACCCGCACCTCCTGCGGATACAGGAACTGGATCTGCTTCACCACGGGCGCGTAAGCGCGGCAGGCCTCGCAGGCCGGATCGAGGAATTCGGTCAGCGTCACGGGCGCCTTCGCGGGCCCGAGTACCGGCGAATCCGGCCGTATCAACCGTGGCAGCAGATCGATGGGCACCTGCACGTAGCCTTCGGGCGTGGGGCTGGCCGGTGCCGCCGGCACCGCCGCGGCAGTTGGCGGTTCCGCCTTTCGCTCGGCCGGCGCCTCGCTCGATCTCGAACAGCCGGCAAGCAGCGAAAGCGCGCACAACCAGGGAATGAAACGCGACATCAGCTTCACCTCCAGGAACAGCAAAACCCGCTTGCCCCGCAGTCGCTGCGCCGGCGAGGTCATGAGTCCAGTCGTCCGCGCGGCTCGTGCAGAGGCAGGTCGATCGTGCAGCGCACGCCCGACTTGCGCAGCTCGAACGTGGTCTTCGCGCCATGTGAATAGGGCAATGCCTCTTCGATCAGCTGCCTCCCGAAGCCGCGCACCATCGGGCCATCGAGCTCGCGCTCCAGATCCAGGCCATCCTCGATCCAGTCGAGGAACAGTCGTTGACCGCCCCGACCCTCGAGCGCATGCCATCTGACCAGGACCTTGCCGCCGTTGTGCGACAGGGCGCCGTACTTCGTGGCATTGGTCGCGAGTTCGTGCAGGGCCATCGAAAGGGTCTGCACGATGCTCTTCGGCAATGCGATTTCGGGCCCATCGAGCCGGATTCGATCCATCTGCTCGCGTGCGGCCAGCGCCTCGAACTCGCGCTTCAGCATGTTCTCCAGCAACACCGGCTCCTGCTCCGCGCGCGACAGGACACCCTGCACCCGCGACAGCGCTTCGAGCCGCTGGCCGAAGGTGCCGCGGAAATCCGCCATGGAATCGCTCGCGGCGAGCGACTGCTCGGCCATGCTCTTGATCAAGCCGATGAGGTTGCGCGTGCGATGCTGCAGCTCGCCGACCAGGATGGCCTGGTGCCCCTCGAGCCGCTTCATGTCGTCGATGTCGATGCACATGCCGAACCAGCGCTGGGCCTCCCCGTCGACCCGCAACAGCGGCGCGGCCTTGGCCTTCACCCAACGCCAGCTGTTTGCCGCCTCGCGCAGGCGGAAGTCGATGTCGACCACACGGTCGTCGGCGATGTCCGCCGACCAGCGGGCGCGCACCTGTTCGCGATCGTCCGGATGGATCGCATTCAGCCAGCCCTCGCCGAGCGATTCCTCCGCGGCTTGCGCGGTGAATGCGGACCAGCTCGGCGAAGGCACGGCCATACGGCCCTGCATGTCCACCTCCCACACCGCCACGGCCGCGCCCTCGACCAGGCGGCGAAAGCGTTCCTCGCTCTCGACCAGCCTGCGTTCCGTGGAGTAGTGGCTGGTGATGTCCACGAACGTGACGACGATGCCGTCGATGCGATCGTCGATGGTGCGATACGGGCGCATGCGCATGAACAGGCGCCGGTCGTCCTGCGTGGTGATCTCCTTTTCCACCGGCACCAGGTTGCGCCTGACGAGCGAAGCGTCGAACGTGAGCGCATCGTAGTTGAGGCTGTGCGTGAAATCGGTGATCGCCCGGCCGATGTCGCTGTCGGCGATGTTGAAGATGCGCGCGATGGTGGGCGTGTAGAGCTTGATGCGCATCTCCGGGTCGAGGAACAGCGTACCTATCTCGGTGGCGGCGATGAGATTCTGCAGATCGCTGTGCGCGTTGGAGATGGTCGACAGTTTGATCTTCAGCTCGGAATTCACGGTCTGCAGTTCTTCGTTCATCGACTGCAGCTCTTCCTTGGAGGTCTCCAGCTCCTCCGAAGTCGAGCGATATTCCTCGTTGATCGACTGCAGCTCTTCATTGGCGGCGCGCAGTTCCTGCGTCGCCGCCTCGTGTTCCTTGCGGCTCGCGCTCAACCGATCGTGTGCCTGGCGCAGCTCCTCGTTGAGGCGCCGCGCCAGGTCATCGATCTGCGCGCCGCCTTCGGTGGAACCTCCCGCCTCGTCACGCGTCTCGCCGCCGTCGAGGAAGAACACCAGCGCCCGCCGCGGAGAACGGCCGTCGTCCGGCAGTGGCGAGACGTACATGACGACCCGGCGCCGCGTCTGATCGAACGTGGTGGAGACGGGCAAGGTGAGCGTGGATTCACCGGCCTCGAAGGCGCGATGCAGTGCGCTCAGCAGGTCCAGGCGCAGTTCCGGACGCAGCAGCGTGGAGACATCGCTGTTGATGACGCCCTTGGACGGCTGCAGAAATCGGCCGGCACTTTCGGATAGATGCAGCACGCGCTGGTCTTCGTCGATCAGGATGCTCGGGGGCGCGGCGACCTCGAGCGAAGCCGCATGCGTGGACGCCAGCGAGCGGTCGTAATCCGCCTGGCCCGCGGGGCGCGAATACGTGGGCAGCACCGCGACGGGAACGCTGGGGTGCGAGAGCGTGGGCAGCGTCCGTTCGGCGCTGATCCGCGCGCAGTAGATGCGGGCTTCGCGGTCCAGCACCTGGAACAGATCGGACACATGGTCCGCCGTTTCCGCCGAGCCCAGGAACAGAAAGCCGCCGGGTTTGAGCGCGTAGTGGAACGTCGCGCACAGCAGGCGCTGCACGTCGCGTTCCAGATAGATCATGAGATTGCGGCAGGAAATCAGGTTCAGCCGCATGAACGGCGGATCCTTGAGAACACTGTGGGTGGCGAACAGCACCAGGTCGCGCACTTCCTTGCGAATGCGGTAGTGCGTGCCTTCGTGGGCGAAATACCGGCGCAGGCGCTCCTCGGAGACGTCGGCCTCGATGGAGGCGGGATAGCGGCCCTCGCGCGCCGTCGCGAGCGCACCCTCGTCGAGATCCGTGGCGAAGATCTGCAGCCGCAGGCGCACGCCGCGCCGGGCCGCTTCCTCGAGGAACAGGATGACAAGCGTGTAGGCTTCTTCGCCCGTGGCGCAGCCCGCCACCCACACGCGGCAATCCTCGTCCTCGCTCATCTGCGCCAGCGTCGGCCGGATGACCTGCTCCGCCAGCGCCTGGTGCGCGGCCGGGTCGCGGAAGAACATCGTGACCGAGATCAGCAGGTCACGGAACAGGTTGTGGGCCTCTTCGGGATTTTCGCGCAGATGGTTTCCATAGCCGGCCAGCGATTCGCAGCGCGCCACCTGCATGCGCCGGCCCACGCGCCGCAGAATCGTCGCGCGCTTGTAGTTGGAGAAATCGTGGCCGGTGCGCGCTCTGAGGAAAGACAGTATCTGGCGCAGCTCCGCTTCGGCGCTGTCCGATTGCAGCGACCGCAATGCCTGCTTGCTGTGCGCCACTTCCGCGATGCGTCGGGGAAGCATGTCCAGCGTTTCGATGAAATCCACCACGCCGCTGGCGATGGCGCTGCGCGGCATCATCGGATATTCCGCGTCGCCCGGATCCTGCGCGAAGATCACTCCGCCCGCTTCCTTCACCGCCTGGATACCGACCGCGCCGTCCGAGCCGGCACCGGTCAGCACCACCGCGAGCCCATCGCCACGACCCACCGCGAGCGAACGGAAGAAATGATCGATGGGAGTGCGGCCGCGCGATTCGCTGAAGGGCTCGACCGCAAGTTGATAGTCCTGGATGAACAGCTGATTGCGCGGCGAAATCACATACACGCTGTTCGGGCGAATCTGTGTATGCGAGGTCACTTCCTGCACCGGCATGGAGGTGCGGCCGGCAATGATCCTGGCGAGCGCGCTCGGCGCGTCGTCGGACAGGTGCATGATGACGACGTAGGCGAGTCCCAGCTTGGGATCGAGATCGCGGAACAGTCGCGACAGGGCGTCGACTCCGCCGGCCGAGGTGCCGATCGCACATACCGGCGTCGGCCCGTCGGTTTCCAGGATTTCCTCGACCGTCTTCGCCATGCATCTGCCTTGCCGTCGCGTGCGCAGAGCATACACGAGCGCCGGCGGCCGGCCGGCTCAGTCGTAGCGCACGGGGCCGTCGCCGTGCACGCGGAACCACTTGGTGATGATCACCTTGCAACCGCGCAGGACCGGCTCGCCCGAGTGCAGGGTCCGCTGGTCTGGCGAGCCGTCCTCGAGAAGATTGTTCCAGAGCAATGCCAATCCCGGGCGCGGATGGATGGCCACGTCGATTTGCGGGAAGCGGGTGGCGCCGCCTTCCAGCACCTCGTTCAGATACACCATGAAGGTCCAGGTGCGATTGCCGCGCATTCCGGCGAAGCGCTGGAAGGTGGAGCTGCCGGGTTCGAAGCAGTCGAGATGCGGTTTGAACCGCTGCCCCACCTCGTAGCGCTGCGCCTGGATGCCTTCCGAATACGACGCGCGCATGCCGAGAGTCCGGCAGATGCGGTCATCGAGCTCGCGGGCTCGCGGATCGTCGATCTCCCACAGGTTCGAGGTGGTGCTGGTGCGGAACTCGGCGTCATAGTGCGCGCGCGACAACGGCGACGGCTGCATGCGCGCGCGCGAGATCTCGACGATCCCCGCACATTGTTCGGGTGTGAGGAAATCATCGAGCGTATAAAGCGGAAAAGGCGCCTCGATGCGCCGCAGCTGCGGCGGTGCGCGGCGGAGCAAGGGTGGTTCGATCGCCGTGCCATCGTCGAACGCGTTACCCTTCGGCCGGATGGTTTCCAGGGCCGCGACCACCTCCGCCTGCGCATGCCCGCGTTTCAAGAGTTCCAGGACCGGAACGGACATGTCGCCGCCAACCTGCATCCATTGGCGCAGGAATTTCAGGGTGGGCTCGTCCAGCGGCGGCGTCACCGCGCGACTCCACAGAGGGTGGCGGCCACCGCCGCGCCCTTGCCAAGGCGCCCGGCACGCTGCATTTTGCTGATCCTGATGTTTCGCGAGTCGGCAACCATGTTCTTCCATACCCGTGCGGGCATCGGCCCGACGATCCGGTGACGCAGGATACCGTGGCGATCGCTCCTTATCCGATCGGCAGGCCGGGCGTGCCGTGGGGCCCCGACGAGCGCGCGGCATGGCGTGCCCGGCAGCACCAGCGCCGCAGCCATGGCGACGAAGTCGTGACGCGCATCGAGCGGCTCGGCGGGCGGTTCGACATCGAGGTGTACGGCGAGCTCGACTATCCGCCCGATCACTATCGCCTGCTCGCCGTGCGCAGCCGGGGCTGGCGCAGCGATCTACCGGTGGTACTCGTCACCGGTGGCGTGCACGGCTACGAGACCAGCGGCGTCCACGGCGCACTGCAGTTCCTCGAACAGCATGCCGCCGACTACGCGCAACACATCGACCTGCTGGCGGTGCCCTGCGTGAGCCCGTGGGCCTACGAACGCATCCATCGCTGGAACGCAGAAGCCTTGGATCCGAATCGTTCGTTCAAGCCCGGCAGCCCGGCGCGGGAATCCGCGGCCCTGCTGCAGCTGATCGCGCCCTTGCAAGGACGTTTCCTGCTGCATGTCGATCTGCACGAGACCACGGACTCCGACGAGAGTGAGTTTCGCCCCGCGCTGGCGGCGCGCGACGGCAAGCCCTTCGAACCCGGTGTCACGCCCGATGGTTTCTACGTCGTCGACGACAGTGAGAATCCCCAGCCCGATTTCCAGCGCGCGATCGTCGAGGCAGTGGCCAGGGTCACGCACATCGCGCCCCCCGACCACGCGAACCAGATCATCGGCTCACCGGTCGTGGCGCCGGGCGTGATCCGCTATCCGCTGCGCGAGCTCGGCTTGTGCGCGGGCATCACGGATGCGCCCTACACGACCACGACCGAGGTCTACCCCGACAGTCCCCGCGCCAGCCCCGCGCAGTGCAACGACGCCCAGGTCGCCGCAGTCTGCGCGGCCATCGAGTTCGTCCTGCGGGCGCGCGCGCTGCCGGCGCCCTGAACATTGACCTGAACAGCGGCCCGAGCAGCCGCGGCGATTCACACCGGCGGCGGGCCATTCCGGTGCGCAGGCGGTGGCGCGGCAAATTTCTGCCGGCGACCGTTAGCGGAATCCCAGCCGCCGCGCCGGAGTCAAGAGAACGCGGCCCGCTCCGATAACAGTGCATGAAACTGGCGAAAGTCTCCACGTCGCACATCCGCGCGGTCACGGGCACGACCTTCGTGGCAACGCTGAGCTCGCTGTTGTTCGGCTATGCCACCGCCGTGGTCGCGGGCGCGGTCGGCGCCATTCGGTACAACTTCCTCGAGCCGCGTAACCTGAGTGATGGCGCCTCCGATGCCCTGCTCGGCCTGACGGTCTGCTCCGCCCTGCTCGGCACCGTCGCCGGCGCGCTCATCGCCCGCCCGATGGCGGGTTGGCTCGGGCGCAAACGGCCGATGATTCTCGCCGGCGCGCTGTTCCTGGTGTCGGCGGTGGGCTCGGCCTATCCGGAAATCGGCTTCGGCAGTCTGGGCGGCACGGGCCCCGACGCGATCTGGGCCTTCGTCTTCTACCGGGTGCTGGGCGGCATCGCCGTCGGCGTGGCATCGCTGATTGCGCCACTGTACGTGGGCGAATTCGCGCCCAGCGCAGTACGCGGCCAGCTCGGCGCCTACCAGCAGATCGCCATCATCGGCGGCATGACCCTCGCCTATCTAGTGAACTGGGGAATCACGCTGCAGGGCAGCGACACCTGGGTGCTGACGACCGGCTGGCGCTGGATGATGCTGTCATTGGCGGCGCCGGCGATGGCGTTCTTCTACCTCAGCTTTTCGGTGCCGGAATCACCGCGGTGGCTGGTGCGAAAGGGCCGCATCGAGGAGGCACGGCGACAGCTGGCGCGCTCGGCGGACCCGGAGGAGGTGAACCTCATGCTCGACAGTCTCGCGAGCGAGCGCAACGAAGTGAAGCCCGTACCGCTGTTCACGTATGGCAGGCGCGTGGTGCTCGTGGGCATCGCGCTGTCCGTGTTCCAGCAACTCGTCGGCATCAATGCGGTGAGTTACTACGGCCCGGCCATTTTCGCACAGATGGGTTACCACATGAACGCATCGTTCCTCGCCATGCTGGTCGCGAGCATGGTGAATTTCATGATGACCATGCTGGTGGTGTTGCTGGTCGACAAGGTCGGGCGCAGACCCCTGCTCATCGTCGGCGGACTGATCAGCGGCCTGTCCATGCTCTGGCTGGGCTCCGCGTTCCACGCGCAGCAGGCCGACGTCCACGGCCTGGTGGCGACCTGCTTCTTCATGGCCGGCTTCGCACTGTCTTTCGGACCCATCGTCTGGATCATGATGACCGAGTTGTTTCCGGCGCCCATCCGCGGCCAGGCCATGTCGGTGGCCGTGGCCTCGCAATGGATCGCCAATCTATTGGTGTCCGCCTCGTTTCCCGTGCTGCTCGGCAACGGATGGCTCAACGCCGCCTGGCATCACGGTTTCGCGTTCTGGTTGTACGGCGGTTTCGCGCTGCTCGCGGCCTTCGTGGTCCTGCGCTACGTGCCCGAGACCCGCGGCGTGGACAGCGACCAGTTGATCGGCCTGTGGAAGCGCGAGGATCTGGCCGCCGCCACGGGCAGCGCCCGCGCCCCGGGCAGCTGAGCGCGGCCCGCGACCGTCAGTCGCCGCGCTTCAGCATTCCGTTGACTTCCAGCCACAGCATGAACTGCGGGAACCAGCCCGTGCTGGTGCGTCCCGGGTTGCCGAGCCCAAAGCCATGCCCGCCGTTCTGGTAGAGATGAAACTCCACCGGCCGCCCCGCCTTCTTCCATGACGTGATGAGTCCGTACTCGTTGTTGCCGAACAGTGGATCGTCCGACGCCAGCGCCACGAACATCGGCGGCGCGTCGGCCGGCACCTCGACCGCGCGCTGTGCGCCGTAGATAGGCGCGATGAAGGCCGGTTTGTTCTCGCTCGACTGCAGCGTCGCCGCCATGGTGGTGCCGGCGCCCGCCGAGAAGCCCATCATGCCGATGCGCTTCGGATCCACGTTCCATTCCTTGGCGCGCGCGCGCACGAGCTTGAATGCCGCGGTTGCATCTTCGAGCGGCAGCGCGACCGGCGAGCGGGCCGCGGCCGCCGCACCCGCCGCGGCCGGCGGCGGTGCCGTGAGCGGGTTGCCCTGGGCGAATTCCGCCCAATCCGGCGCAGTGGGTATCAGCCGATACTTGAGAACGAATGCGGCGACGCCCCTCTCGTTGAGCGCCCTGGCTACTTCCCAGCCTTCGTTGCCCATCGACAGGATGCGAAAACCGCCGCCGGGCGCGACGATCACCGCGGCGCCCGTGGCCTTGGCGGGGTCCGGCAGAAAGGGCGTCAGCGTCGCGCGCGACACATTGCGCACGAAGGGGTCGCCCCACTGCTTGTACCAGGTCTCCTGCGCGCTCTGACCTTCGACGCCTCCGGTGCCGAGAGGAATGGCATCCGGCTCGGCGGGTGCTTCGATCGGCGTCTTCGGTGGGTCCTGCGCCAGTGTGGCACTGGCGGCAAGCAGTGCGAGCAGGCCGGCGCTGACGGCGATCGCGCCCTTCTTGAAAGCTGACATGACAACCTCTTCGTACGAATAAGCGCAAATCATGCCACCGCGGAAGCCTGCGGCCGCAGCGAGTTGGTTATCGCTCGACGCCGGTTTGTGCATCCGTGCCCTGTGCCTGACTGCGGCAATTGTGGTCAAATCGCCGGCACTCATGACTGACCAAACCCTGCCTCCGGCCGATGGCCGGGAGAGCCTGCGCGAAGCCGCGCTCGCGTATCACGAGCTACCCGCGCCTGGAAAGCTCTCGGTCGTCCCGAGCAAGAAGCTCACCAATCAGCACGACCTTGCGCTGGCGTATTCCCCCGGCGTGGCCATCGCCTGCGAGGAGATCGCGGCGGATCCGCTCGCGGCATTGCGCTACACCACGCGCGGCAACCTGATCGGCGTCATCACCAACGGCACCGCCGTACTCGGCCTCGGCGCCATCGGGCCGCTGGCGGCGAAGCCGGTGATGGAAGGCAAGGCGGTGTTGTTCAAGAAGTTCGCCAACCTCGATGTGTTCGACATCGAGATCAACGAGCAGGACCCGGACAAGCTCATCGACATCATCGCGGCACTCGAGCCGACGTTCGGTGGCATCAATCTCGAGGACATCAAGGCACCGGAATGTTTCCGCATCGAGCGCGCGCTGCGCGCGCGCCTGAAGATACCGGTGTTCCACGACGATCAGCACGGCACGGCCATCATTGTCGCGGCGGCCACGCTCAACGGCCTGGCCGTGGTGGGCAAGTCGCTGAAGGAAGTGAAGCTGGTGGTCAGCGGTGCCGGCGCCGCCGCGCTGGCATGCGTCGAATTGCTGGTGGACATCGGGCTGCCGAAGGAGAACATCTGGCTCACCGACCTCGCGGGCGTCGTTCACGAGGGACGCCGCGAGCTCATGGATCCCGACAAGGCACGCTTCGCGCAGAAGACCGACCAGCGCACTCTCGGCGAAGCCATCGCCGGCGCCGACATCTTCCTCGGGCTGTCCGCGGGCGGCGTACTCAAGCCGCACATGGTCGCCACCATGGCGCCTCGGCCGCTGATTTTCGCGCTGGCGAATCCGACGCCCGAGATACTGCCGGTCGAAGTGCGCACCGTGCGAAACGATGCCGTCATGGCCACCGGCAGGAGCGACTTCCCGAACCAGGTGAACAACGTGCTGTGCTTTCCGTTCATCTTCCGCGGAGCACTCGATGCCGGCGCGACCAGCATCACCCGCGCGATGGAGATCGCGGCGGTGCACGCGATCGCGAACCTGGCGCGCATGGGTCACAGCGACGTGGTGGCCAGCGCCTATGGCATCGCCGATCTCAGCTTCGGTCCTGACTACCTGATCCCCAAGCCTTTCGATCCGCGGCTCATCGTGCACGTGGCGCCGGCCGTGGCGAAGGCCGCGATGCAGTCGGGAGTGGCCACCCGGCCGATCGCCGACTTCGACGTGTACGTGCAGCAGCTGCAGCAGTTCGTGTACCAGTCCGGCACCATCATGAAGCCGGTGTATGCCTCGGCGCGCCGCGCCGAGCTCAAGCGGTCGCGCATCGTGTTCGCCGAGGGCGAAGACGAGCGCGTGCTGCGCGCCGTGCAGATCATCGCCGAAGAGAAGATCGCGCATCCCATCCTGGTCGGGCGCCCGCGGGTGCTCGAGGCACGCATCCGCAAGTTCGGCGTGCGGCTGCGCATGGGCGAGGACTTCACCGTGGTGAACACCGAGCAGGACGAGCGGCATCGCGAGTTCTGGATGGAGTATCACCGCCTCATGAACCGCCGCGGCGTGACCGCGCAGTACGCCAAGCTCGAGATGCGCCGACGCACCACGCTGATCGCGGCCATGCTGCTTCGCAAAGGAGCGGCGGACGGCATGATCTGCGGCACCATCAGCACCGCCTCACGGCACCTGCGCTACATCGACTGCGTCATCGGCAAGGCTCCGGGCGCGACTGTGTACGCGGCGATGAATGCCTTGATCCTCACCCACCGGCAGGTGTTCATCGTCGACACCCACGTCAACCTGAACCCCACCGCCGCGCAACTGGCCGAGATCACGCTGCAGGCCGCGCACGTGGTGAGGCGATTCGGCCTCGCGCCCAAGGTGGCGCTGTTGTCGCACTCGAACTTCGGCACGCACGACGACGACTCCGCGCGCAAGATGCGCGACACCCTGGCGCTGCTGCGCGAGCGCGATCCCGCCCTCGAGGTCGACGGCGAAATGCACGGCGATTGCGCTCTGGATGAAGCAATACGCCGGCAGATCCTGCCGGACAGCACACTGCGCGGTTCGGCCAATCTGCTGGTGATGCCGAATCTCGAGGCCGCCAACATCTGCTACAACCTGCTGAAGACCGCGGCCGGCAACAACGTGGCGGTCGGTCCCATCCTGCTGGGCGCGGCCGCGCCGGTGCACATCCTCACGCCTTCGACCACGGTGCGCCGCATCGTCAACATGACTGCGCTGACGGTCGCCGAGGCGAACGCAGGCGATCGCATCGCAGTGACGTCACCCACGACCTGACGCGCGCGTCGCGCCCGCGGCCAGGCCGCAAGATGCGCAACCTTTCCGTTGCATATGATCGCGCCCCGGTCTATAACATGCGCAACCAAAAGGTTGCTGATGGAGAAGCGCGGTGCAGACCGATCGAATCGTCAAACAGATTCTCCTGCGCGCCACGCGCGAACGCGTGTGGCGCGCAATTTCCGACTCCTCGCAGTTCGGGCAGTGGTTTGGAGTGGCCCTGCAGGGGCCCTTCGTGGCGGGCCAGCGGATCACCGGGCGCATCGTGCCGACCACGGCGGACCCGGAGGTGGCGAAGATGCAGGAACCCTGGATCGGCCTCGCCTTCGATTTTCACGTCGAGCGACTGGAGCCCATGACGCATTTCTCCTTCCGCTGGCACCCGGGTGGCGATCCGGTCGCGCCGGACACGCCTCTGGATCAGATGACCACCGTGACTTTCGAGCTTGCGGACGCTCCCGGCGGGGTGATGCTGACCATCACCGAGAGCGGCTTCGATCGTGTGCCTCTCGAGCGACGTGCCAAGGCCTTCACCGACAACGAAGGCGGCTGGGAGATGCAGACCCGGCTCATCGGCAACTTCCTGGCGCAGCATCCGAATGGTTAGTCCGGCGTCGCGCACGCGAACGGTATCGGCATACGCCGAGGCGGCGCCGGTGTTCGCCGCGCTCGGAGATGAAACGCGCCTCGGCATCGTCGCCCGGCTGTGTCGTGAGGGTCCGGCGTCGATTGCGCGGCTGACGGAGAGCGTGCCTGTCTCACGACAGGCCGTCACCAAGCATCTGCGCGCGCTGGAGGAAGCCGGGCTCGTTCGCAGCGGGCGCGCCGGGCGCGAATGCATCTGGGAGTTGCAGACGCGCCGCCTCGCCCAGGTGCGGCGCTATCTCGACCAGATCTCCCTGCAGTGGGACGGCACGGTCGAGCGACTGCGGGCCTTCGTCGAACGCCCGGAGTGAAGCGCCCCCTGACTATTGCGCGGTGAATCCGTTGCCGGTCGCCGCCCAGTAGATGCCGCCGTAGACGTGATGCATGAAATTGGCGTCACCGTAGGTCGCCGGCAGATGCCCCAGCCCCGTATAGAACGCGCGGCCGCCGTCGTATTCCTGGTACCACGCGATCGGGTGGAAGTCGCCCATGCCCTTGCCTTCCTTCGGGCCCCATTTGGCGTAGGGCTTGTACGTCTTCTCGTCGACGCTCAATAGATAGTGCAGCTTCGCGCGCGGAGCGTCGTACTCGTACCACTCCTCGGTGGCGAGAAACCGCTTGGGGAAGCGGTCCATGCCCGGGAAATTGGCATCCTCGACCTTGAGGGTCGCGGTCTGCACTACCGGATGGATATGGAACATGTGTCCCACCATCTTCGTGTACCAGGGCCAGCCATACTCGGTGTCCGCCGCGGCATGTATGCCGACGAAGCCACCTCCGGCCTTGATGTAGCGCTCGAACGCGGCCTGCTGCTCGTCGTTGAGCGCATCGCCGGTGGTGCTCAGGAAAATCACCACCTGGTACTTCTTGAGCTCTTCGTCCTTGAACACGCGCGAGGCGTCCTCGGTCCAGAACACGCTGAAGTCGTGCAGTTTGCCGAGATTGCGGATGGCAGTGACGCCTTCGAGTATCGACTCGTGGTGCCAGCCCGCCGTCTTGGAAAACAGCAGCGCGCTGAACTGTTCGGCCCGTGCGGTGGTGGCCAGCAGCCCAAACAGCGACAACAGCAGAATCTTCGGATATTTCATTTCTTGGCCTCGACCGGATGCCCGGCGTCGATGGGTTACTGCGCCGGATTCGCGGTGGCGCGCGTGGCAGTCAGCTGCTCGGTGCCGAAGTCGCCCACCACGCGCGTGAGCTTGAGTTCGTCGCCGGCCAGCGTACCGCTGTAGGTGATGGTGATTTCATTGCCGTCGATCGACAGCGGCTCCGTGAACGTGACCCTGTCGCCCTCCACCTTGAGGCTCTGGAGCTGCACCGTGCCTTTGCCCAGCGAATGCTCGTAGGTCGCCTGGCCCGTGAGGGCGTCGCCGGAGTTCCTGAACTCGTAGACGTACTTCTGAACGCCGATGGGAGAATCGAATTGCGCATTCCACCGGCCGAGAAGCTCGCCGGCGCCGGCGGGAAACGCCGCCGCCAGGAGCAGGCCAAGGCAGGCGAAGAATCGGGTTTTCATGAAGCCCCTCTGCAGATTTTTCTTGGTGTGAGACGTCGCGCGCGCATCGAGTATATATGCGGCAGATCGACCGAGATAGCAACGCGTCTGCGCGGCGGAGCGACTCAATGGCCGCCCTCGACGCGAATGCCCGCATCCGCCAACGCCGTGGCCAGGTCCACTTCGATGCGGGCGGCCTCGCGGCGCCGGATGTGCTGCAGGTGGAGTGTCGGCCCCGCCAGCACCTCGAGACCGCGCTTCAGCACCACACCCGCGGCCCGGATGCCGGCCTTGTGCTGATCGAAACGCTGCGCGGGCGAGTAGCGGCTCATGCCCACGTACACGCCGTGGTCGTCGCCACGCCGGTCCGAGAAATCCAGCAGGATGAGATAGATGTTCGACCGCCCGCCGCCCTTCGCGGTGAAGCGCGCCGCGACCTCGTATGCAGCAGGCAGCCAGCTCACGTGGCGCATGGGCAGCCAGTCGGGAATCGAATCGGCGGCGTGCTGCCACAGACTGTTCAGCGCCGCGTCGATACGCGTGCCGAATTCGCCGCGCATCCAGCGCTCGTGGATGCAGTGTGCGCCTGCCCTGCCGTCGCGCGCTGCGAGCGCGCGCGCGAACTCCTGCGCCAGATCGAGCTCGGTGTGCGTACGCAGGGGTCGCTGGATGGGGTGCATCAACCCGACAGAGTCGTCATTCGAAAAAGCTCACGGTGAGGGCGGCTGTCGGGCTCCGCCGAGGCCGGGCGGATGGCGCTGCCTGGCTTCTGACGACAGTGCCCGCTCGCGACCGGGGCGCTGACGCGGATGGGCGGCCAGCGCCGAAAGCTTCAGCCATTCCGGAAGCCTCTTCGTGAGCGAGGGCGTACCGAAAACTTCGATGCGCCCGGCGCGAATTTCGACGCGCAGATCGCGGAGTCCGCGCCACGCCTCGATGAAGGTGCGCAGCTCGGCACGAATGCTGACGTCAACTTCGTAACCAGGGTCCTTCAGGCACATGTCGACCTCACCGTCCTCATTGACCAGCCAGAATCGCCGGCAATCGCGCGGTGCACCCCTGAACTCGAAGCCGAGCACCGTGCGCCCCGCAGGCATGCGGCCGGTGTCGAGGCTCAGATGCAGGCTCCAGGCGAGGAATCCCGGGTCCATGTCGTCCAGGCGCATGTCGCGTGCCCAGCGCTGACCCCAGATGGCGAGACCGTCGATGAGCGGCGCCAGTTCCTGGCCGGCAGGAGTCAATAGATAGGTTCGCGTCGCGCCGCGCCGCACGGGCGAACTGCGAATGAGACCCGCGCTTTCCAGCTCGCGCAGTCGCTTGCTCAACATGGCGGGCGAAATGCGCGGGACCCCGCGATGAATCGCATTGAAATGCGTGCAGCCGCCGATGACGCGGCTGATGACGAGCAGCGTCCAGCGCTCGCAAAGCAGCTCCGCTGCGAGCGCCAAGGGGCAATACTGGCCGTATCCGCGTTTCAAGGCGAAGATTCTTGCAGCGTGGCCTCTTGCTGGCTACTACAGAATCTGTAGTAGCCGGCCGGCCTCGCGGCGCGCAGTCTGCCCGCCATGAAAGCGTCCATCCGCCTGCTGTTCATGCTTCTGGTGCTGCCCTGCGGCGTGAATGGAGGCATCCGGGTCGTCGATTCCACGCTCCTGGTCGAATGGAACGAACGACTGTTCGCGGTCGCCGAGGCGGAGGACCAGTTTCTCACGCTCAAGGGCGTGCGCGCCGCGGCGATGCTGCACCTCGCCGTTCACGACGCGCTCAATGCCATCGATCCGCGATTCCGCGGGTTTGCCTACACGGGCGACGGCCGCCGCGCGGATCCGATCGCGGCCGCGTCCGAGGCCGCATTCATCATCGCCAGCGAACAGTATCCCGCACAGCGGGGCACCTGGGAGGTATTGCGCGATCGCGGCCTCGATTCGACGGGTGACCGGAACGCCCGTGAGGCGGGCGTCGCCCTGGGACGCATCGCCGCGCAAGCCGTGTTGGCGAAACGCGCCGCCGATCGATGGAATGGCACCGCGACGTATCGATTCCACCCCATGGCTCCCGGGGTGTATGCCGAGTTCCCCGAGCACAGCGGCACGCCGCAGGGCTTTGTGTTCGGCGCAGGTTGGGCCTCCGTCCAGCCATTCGCGCTGAAGTCACCCAGCCAGTTTCGATCGCCGCCACCGCCAGCCATCGACAGCAGTGCGTATACGCAAGCCTTCGATGAAGTCCGCACCGTCGGGCGTTTCCAGAGCCGCGTGCGCAGTGCGGATCAGACACACCTTGCGTTCTGGTGGAAAGATTTCGCGGAGAATTCGCACAACCGCCTGGCTCGACAGCTCGTACTGGAGGAGCGGACGGACCTGTGGATCGCGGCACGCCTGTTCGCATTGCTCAATGTGAGCATCATGGATGCCTACATCGGCGTGTTCGACAGCAAGTTCTTCTACAACCACTGGCGACCCTACACCGCGATCCGCTGGGCGGACCGCGACGGCAATCCGCGCACACGCAGCGAGCCCGATTGGAACAACACTCACCGACACACCTATGCGTTCCCCTCGTATCCGTCCGCCCACGGTACCGCGTGCGCGGCTGCAATGACCGTATTCGCCGACACCTTCGGTGCCAGACGCCGGTTCCGCATGTGGACCGCGCAGGTGGATGTCGCAGGTCCAGGTTCGGCGAAGATCGCGATGAACCCCGCAACCCGCTCCTTCGAGAGCTTCAGCGCGGCAGCGCGCGAGTGTGCCTGGTCGCGCGTCTACCTCGGCATCCACTTCCGCTACGATGCCATCGAGGGAAATCGGCTGGGCAATCGCATCGGCGGTTACGTGGTGAGCAACTTGCTGCAGCGGGCCAGCACCTCGTCGGATGCGTCCCGCCGCCGCTGACGGTGAGCGGTTCGTCCGGCATCACGCCGCGGGGCCGGACAATCTACCGTGGCGTGGCCTCGCGCCGCAGGCTCTCGTGCAGGCTGCGCGCCAGCGAGTGATACACACCCTCCCGGCAGACCAGCCGCGACGTCCAGTGCGCGAGGAATGCGGCGGCCATCAGCGGGAGCAGCATCTGATGATCGTTGGTCATCTCGGTCACGATGATGAACGCGGTCATCGGCGCCTGCACGACGCCAGCGAGGTAGGCCACCATGCCGAGCGACATCACCAGGGCGACGTGCGGCGAGTCCAGCAGGTTGGCGACGTCCGCGCCCAGGCCGGCGCCGACGGCGAGCGAAGGCGAGAAAATGCCACCCGGGATGCCACTCACGCTCGACAGCAGCGTGGCGAGCAGCTTGAACCCGAAGAATGAGGAAGGCAGGGCCGCGCCACCGTCGAGCGCCGCGCGCACTTCGCCATAGCCGGTGCCGTAGATCAGGTCGCCAGACAGCCAGCCGCACAGCGCCACTCCGAGACCGCACAGAAGCGCGAACGTCACCGCCCCTCGATGGGTGGTGAGGCGCATGCGCTGCTTCCAGGCCGCCTTCGAGAGCAACACCACCAGGTTGCTGAACAAGCCGCCGATGAGCCCGCCGGCCAGTCCGCAGGTGACCACGTCGAGCCAGTCACGCGCGCCAATCATGCCGCTGGCGGTGCCGAAGTACGTGTAGTTGCCGAGTATCGCCATGGCGGTGAGTCCCGCCGCGATGACGGCCGCGATCACCAGCGCGCTCGTGTAACCCTCGAACTTGCGGCTCATCTCCTCGATGCCGAACATGATGCCGGCCAGCGGCGCGTTGAAGGCCGCGGCGATGCCGGCCGCGCCGCCGGCGACGATCAACCCGCCGCGCAGGCGCGGCGCATGGCGCCCGAAGGCGTGCATGATGGCGGCGCCGACCTGCACCGTGGGACCCTCGCGGCCGGTGGACGCACCGAACAGCAGCCCGGCGACCGTGAGCACCAATTTTCCCGAGGCGACACGCAACGACACCAGCTTTCCGCGGATGTCCGCATCCGTTTCACGCAGCGCGACGATGGTCTGCGGAATGCCACTGCCCTGCGAATTGCGGAACCACCGTCTCGCCGCGAACGTGCAGGCCGCGAATCCGAGCGGGGTCAACAGCCATGGCAGCCACGGCACGGCCTGCCGCCAGTTCGTGAAATGCCGTTGCGCATCGTCGGCGAAACGCGCGAGCAGCACCGCAAAAAGGCCCACGCCGATGCCGCCGAGAATGAACGATGCGCGCCGCCGCCACCGCTCCGCCCCGACCACCATCACGCGCCGGCGCCTGCGGGGATCGCGCAGGCGGCGGATCAATTCACCGAGCGTCATCCGGCACCGACCCCAGGATCAGACGCGGCCGCTCGATCGCTTCCGGCATCGGCGCAGATTGAAACCATTGATCATTCCTCACGTCGCCCTGGCCCGTCACACCCTTGCGAAAGACGGATGATACCTCGACACGATGACACGGCGCGCTGCCGCTCCGCGGTCTCCCTCGGACGAACGGCGCTGCGGAGAAATGAGAACTCGCGACCTCGACGGCCGGGAACGGTCCGGGCACGTCTCTAACTAACGAACGGCGCCTCCCCGACTGCCATGAGCTCCGTGCAGGCTAGGCGATCGGATCTGCAAATGCCGCGGCCCTCACGGAAACAGAATGCGGCTCTTCCAGCACTTGTAAGAAATCAGTCGCTCGTAGCTACTAATGGCCAAAGAGATGCATTGAGCATGGACATCATCGAACAGCGCCAGATTCTGGAAGACTGGTTGGGCCACCACCGGGGCGTGCTCTTCAGGGTCGTGCGTTCCTACGCCTTCACGGCACAGGACCGCGAAGACCTGTTCCAGGAAATCGTCATCCAGACATGGCATTCGATTCCGAGATTTCGCGCTGAATGCGCCATACCGACGTGGCTGTACCGCATAGCGCTCAACTGTGCTCACACCTGGACCCGCAGCGAGTCGCGACATCGTCACCGGTTGTCCCATGACTTCGCATCGGACACGGCGCTGACCGAGCCGTCAGCCGAAGCAGACCCGCGCCTCGGCTGGCTCTATGAGCAGATCGGACGGATGGATCACATCGATCGCAGTCTGACGCTGCTGATGCTCGATGGCTTCAGCTATCGGCAGATGGCCGAGATCCTGGGCATATCGGTGAGCAACGTCGGGGTGAAGCTCAATCGCATCAGGGCTCATCTCATCGAGGCGACTCACGAGGAGAATCGACATGGATCTTGAGCAGTTGCGAGTCATCTGGACCTCTCAGGATCAAAAGCCACTGTTTGCGTTCGATGCGACAGCGCTGTGCGCGATGATCCGGCGCCGCAGCCAGGCCATCCAGCGCGCGGCCGCCTGGCGCAAGTGGCGGGAAGTCACCATCGGAGTGCTGGCGGGAAGCGCGATGGTCGGTGGTGCAATTCTGCTGGCGCTGGGTGATGGAGCCTGGCTGGCGAACGCTGCGTGGATCCGCAATCCGCCTTCGCGCTGGGACCTGGCGCTGCTGGCGACCGGCGGGGGCCTCTGGTTCCACTATGTCGTTTTCATGTGCATGGCCGGTGTCCGGCAGCGGGAGCGCGATATGCGATTCGAGACCACGCTGGCCGGCCAGATCGATGAGGCGCTCGAGCGGAACGCCGCGCAGCTGCGCCTGTCGCGCGACATCGTCTGGCGGGGGCATGTTCCGGTGTGGATTGCCACTCTCCTGGGAGTTGGCAGCGTGCTTCGCCTCAAGGACGCATCACCGTGGGTCTGGCTGATGACCGGCGCCATCATGGCAGCTGCGCTGGCGCTGACCGTGTGGTGTGAGCACCGGTTGATAGACCGCCGATTCCTGCCGCGCCAGCGCGAGCTCGAAGCACTGCGTGAAAAGCTCGCAGACTCGAAAGCATGAGTGCGGCGGCAGCGCCTGGGTGAGAATCGGCAATTGCAGGCGCAAGATCCCGCTCAGCGCAGCGCCGCAGCGAACATCGTCGTCACGACACCGGTCCGCGACCGCGCGATCAGAACGGCGGCCCGTCCGTCTCCAGGCGCATGTTCTGCTCGTTCACCGCCCGCGCGAACTTGCGCATGAGTGAGCGGCGTTCGGCGCCGGACAGCGAGGAAATGGCGCGACGAAACTCGCTCGCATCTTGATTGGTCCACGAAAGCCGCGTGATCGCGGCATCCAGTACCTCATTCGCGCGTGCCGACTGGGCCATCACCTCGGGTGAAGGCAGCGTGGCGATTGCCGCTGGCGTTGCCGGCCGTTCGGCGTTCGCGGCTGCTGCGGCGTCTCGCCGAGCGAACTCCTCGCTGATCACCCGTCGCAGCCGGCTGTCGAGTTCCGCGTCATCGGCAGACCTCGCGACCGCCGGTTCGCCACCGAGCGACGGTGGCGAGACCGGGGGCCCTGCGAGCGGCGTGTGCCGATTCCAGTTGGATGCGAGGCTCGCACCGACTACGAGCCCCACGCAGCCCGTCAGGCCCGACAGCAGGACGGAACGCATCGTCACTGTGCGCACGATCAGCGCTTGGGTTCCCGCGTCGAAATCTGTGCGACCGTGATGACGGTGCAGTCGCCGCTCGAGTCCCAGCTGAAATTCACCTCGGAGTCTCCCTGCACGGTGCTGATCGTCGCGATCATGGCCGGATCGAACGTTCCGCAGAACCCGCTGACGCCCCTGACATCCCTGGCGTAGCAGAATCCCATGCGGAATACACCGCCGTCCTGGTCGGGCAGATTGTCGCTGGAATGCACGGAACAGCCGATGTATTGCATGGAGTCGCCACTGGCGCGCGCCCCTGCCAGCTGGCCCTGGGCCGAGCTCTCGGCCGTGTTCACGACGACGGAGCGAACGGCTTGGCGAAGCCCCGCCATGGCGGAAGCGCCGACACCAAGGGTGGCCACGGCAGTCAACATGGTCACAAGCGCGCGGCAATTGCGAATGGTCATTCTTCTTCTCTCCACTGGATAGCTAGTTAGAAAATTCTGGCGGCGGGAATCTAGCAGATGGAGAAGCGCAAACGGTGCCAACTTGACATGCTTCTGTCGCCAGCAGGCGACATGTCCGCGCATTGGGCAGCTCGCCCGCGAGCAAGGCCTCGTACCTGGCGCGCAATGAAGCGCGCCTCTCTCACTCCCACTCGATGGTCGCCGGCGGCTTGCCGGAGATGTCGTACACCACGCGCGAGATGCCCTTGACCTCGTTCACGATCCGGCGCGAGACCAGGTCGAGGAAGTCGTACGGCAGCCGCGCCCAGTGCGCGGTCATGAAATCGACGGTCTCGACTGCGCGCAATGACACGACGTAGTCGTAGCGCCGGCCGTCACCCATGACGCCCACCGAGCGCACGGGCAGGAATACGGCGAAGGCCTGCGAGGTCTTGTCGTAGAGATCGTGCCGGCGCAGCTCTTCGATGAAGATGTGATCCGCCTGGCGCAGAAGGTCGGCATAGTCCTT
Source organism: uncultured Pseudomonadota bacterium (assembly GCA_946479515.1). Next base: position 166,263 of record CAMLGF010000001.1, read on the forward strand.
GCGCACTTCGCCGAGGATGCGTACGCCGAGACCCGGACCCGGGAACGGATGGCGATAGACCATTTCGCGCGGCAGGCCGAGCTCGACGCCGAGCTTGCGCACCTCGTCCTTGAACAGCTCGCGCAGCGGCTCCACCAGTTTCATGCGCATGTTGGCCGGCAGGCCACCCACGTTGTGGTGGCTCTTGATCACGTGCGCCTTGCCGGTCTTGGAACCGGCCGACTCGATCACGTCGGGGTAGATGGTTCCCTGAGCGAGGAACTCGATGCCCTCGAGCTTGTGCGACTCCTCGTCGAACACCTTGATGAACTCGGCGCCGATGATCTTGCGCTTGCGTTCCGGGTCACTCTCGCCGCGCAGCGCGTCCAGGAAGCGTTGCTCGGCATCGACGCGGATGACCTTCACGCCGAGATTGCGCGCGAAGATCTCCATGACGGCATCGCCCTCGTTGAGACGCAGCAGGCCGTGGTCGACGAACACGCACACCAGCTGGTCGCCGATGGCCTTGTGCAACAGCGCGGCCACCACCGAAGAATCGACCCCGCCCGACAAGCCGAGCAGCACCTTGCCCTTGCCCACCTGCGCGCGCACGCGGGCAATGGCGTCCTCGATGATGTTGCCGACGCTCCACAGCGCCTCGCAGCCGCAGATCTCCCGCACGAAGCGTTCCAGCAGGCGCTTGCCCTGCAAGGTGTGCGTCACTTCGGGATGAAACTGCACGGCGTAGAAACGGCGCGACTCGTCGGCCATGGCGGCGAGCGGCGCGTTCGAGCTGCGCGCCACCGCGGTGAACCCGGGGGGCAGCATGTCCACCTTGTCGCCGTGGCTCATCCAGACGTCGAGCACCGACCGGCCCTCGGCATCCTGCCGGTCAAATACCCCGTCGAGCAGCTTGTTGGGCGCCACCGCCGTGACTTCGGCATAGCCGAACTCGCGCTTGCTGGAGGTGACCACGCGGCCGCCGAGCTGCTGCGCCATGGTCTGCATGCCATAGCAGATGCCGAGCACGGGTACCGCGAGCTCGAACACCACCTGTGGCGCGCGCGGCGGCTCCTTGTCGGTGACGGATTCCGGACCGCCCGAGAGGATGATGCCGGTGGGCCGCCATTTGCGTACGTCCTCGCCGGACATGTCCCATGGATGGATCTCGCAGTAGACGCCCAGCTCGCGCACGCGGCGCGCGATGAGCTGGGTGTACTGCGCGCCGAAGTCGAGGATCAGGACGCGCGAGGAGTGGATGTCGGTCTGGGGAACCATGGTCTTGGCCGCAGCGCTGCTCATTTTTGCCTCAAAATTTTTTTGGCCCGCCATGTCCGCACATGGCGGCCATGGCGCCGCGAATTTTCTCTACGACACCCGGTAGTTAGGCGCTTCCTTGGTGATCTGCACGTCGTGCACGTGGCTCTCGCGCATGCCGGCGCCGGTGACGCGCACGAACTTCGGCCGCGAACGCATCTCGCTGATGCTCTTGCTGCCGGTGTAGCCCATGGCGGCGCGCAAGCCGCCTGCCAGCTGGTGCAGGATGGCAACGAGGCTGCCCTTGTAGGACACGCGTCCCTCGACGCCTTCGGGCACGAGCTTCTCGAGCTCCGCGGCGGTGTCCTGGAAATAGCGGTCGGCCGAGCCGTGACGCTCGCTCATGGCGCCGAGCGATCCCATGCCGCGGTACGCCTTGTATGACGCGCCCTGGTACAGCTCGACGTCGCCAGGCGACTCTTCCGTGCCGGCGAACAGCCCGCCGATCATCACGCAATCCGCGCCGGCGACGATGGCCTTGGCGATGTCGCCGCTGAAGCGGATGCCGCCGTCGGCGATCACGGGCACCTGGTTTTCCACAGCGCCGGTCACGTTAGACACCGCGGAGATCTGCGGCACACCCACCCCCGCGACGATGCGGGTGGTGCAGATCGAGCCCGGGCCGATGCCCACCTTGATGCCGTCCACGCCGGCCTTGACCAGGTCGCGCGCGGCGTCCGCGGTCGCGACGTTGCCGCCGATGATCTGCAGATCCGCGTGCCTGGCCTTGATCTTGCGGATGGTGTCGAGCACGCCCCGGGAGTGGCCGTGCGCGGTGTCGACCACCACCACGTCGACACCGGCTTCGCGCAGCGCGGACACGCGCTCGAGGGTGTCGGCGCTGGTGCCGACCGCGGCGCCGACGCGCAACCGGCCCGAGGGGTCCTTGCAGGCGCGGGGGAATTCCGTGGCTTTCTGGAAGTCCTTCACGGTGATCATGCCGCACAGTTCCTGCTCGCCGTTGACCACCAGCACCTTCTCGATGCGGTGCTTGTGCAGCAGCAGCAGGACCTCGTCCTTGGGCGCGTTCTCGCGCACCGTGACCAGGCGCTCTTTCGGGGTCATCACCGACGACACCGGCGCGTCGAGCTTGAGCTCGAAGCGCAGGTCGCGATGCGTGACGATGCCGACCACCTGCTTGCCCTGCACCACCGGCACGCCGGAGATGCCCTTGGATCTAGTTAGATCGAGGACCTGGCGGATGGTCATGTCGGGCGTGACCGTGATCGGGTCGCGGATCACGCCGCTCTCGAACTTCTTCACGCGGGCGACTTCGGCCGCCTGACCTTCGATGGTCATGGACTTGTGGATGATGCCGATGCCGCCTTCCTGGGCCATGGTGATGGCGAGGCGGGCT
>CAMLGF010000002.1 GCA_946479515.1 uncultured Pseudomonadota bacterium
GCACTCATAATGCCGGGGTCGAGGGTTCGATTCCCTGTCTATTCCTTAGAGCCGCAGCCCTGGAATAAGCCGACTTTCTCGCGGCTTCAAAGCCCGCCGACGCAGCCAATACTCGGGCCCCACCATGGCGCCTGCTGCACTGTTCGAAGTCGGCGAGCTGAAGCGCGCGACTTCATGGCGACTCACGTGCGTAATGCCACCTATCCCGCCTGTAAATATCCCTGATGGAGTGCTGACCGTCGTGCACCATGATATGCCCCATCTCCAACCTCGATTCGAGGGGAACCTGAATGAGCGCGAACACCCGTGCTCGGTACGGATCGGCGCAGATTGCCCTGCATTGGCTGATGCTGCTGTTGCTTGTCGCGGTATACGCCTGCATCGAACTTCGGGAGCTCTATCCGAGAGGCAGCGAAATCCGTAACGCGCTCAAGACGTGGCATTTCATGCTCGGCCTCACTATCTTCGTTCTGGTCTGGGTGCGACTGGTTGTGCGCGCTTTCGGATTGGTTCCACCGATTTCTCCCCGGCCTGCACTGTGGCAATTGCGTGTCGCGCACGGCGCCGAGTTCGCGATCTATGCGTTCATGATCGCCATGCCATTGCTGGGCTGGATGATTCTGAGTGGCGAGGGTGAGCCGGTCCCATTCTTCGGGCTCGAATTTCCGGCATTGATTGCGCCAAACAAGGAACTGGCGAAGCGGCTGGAAGAGATACACGGGACGGTGGGGAACATCGGCTATTTCCTCATCGGCCTCCACGCGGCTGCTGCATTGGCGCATCACTACATTCGTCGCGACGACACTCTTCTGCGAATGCTGCCGGCTCGAAGGCGAAGCGAATAACGATCAGGTTTTGCAGCCCGCTCTCAGTGGTCGGCCGGCATCGTTCCTCTTGCGCGCCTTGCTTACTCGTCTTCCATCTTCAAAGCCGTCCACGCAGATTCGCCGGGGCGGAAGGCGTCCGCGGGCGAGCACAGCGCCTCTGCGATCTCGATTGAAGTCTGTGTGCCGGCGAGCGAATGTCCCTGGCATATACGCCGAAGGAATCGCGGGAAATCGAGCGTCAGGCGCATTTGCAGTTTCCGCGCGACCGCCTCGAGCTCATCGGTGATCCTCTGCGGGGGCGCCTGTTTGAACGCGAACAACAGCAGGTTCACATCGCCCGAAACGGGAACGAGCAGGAGGCTGTCGCCAAATGCCGCGCGTGCCTGCGCGAGGTTGTCGACGTAGCGATCGCAAGGACCCCAGAAGTTCATGACGAGCATGCCATTGCCCGTCAGTTGGCGCGCAGCGCTGGCGTAGAAGTCCGACTTCGCCAGCGACAGCGCGATGCCGTCCGCGTCAAAGGCATCGATCAACAATACATCCATCGGCTCGTCGTGCTGCTCGACATAACGGGCGCCGTCGTCGCAGACAACGCGAAACCGTTCGTCGTCCTTCGGAATGCAGAATTCATCGCGCAAGGCCACGACGTCTTCGCTGATCTCGATGACCGTGATCCGTGTCCGCGGCAAATGGCGGTAGCAGAACTTGGCCAGGGAACCGCCTCCAAGTCCGATCATCACGATGTGCCTGGGGTTCGGATTGAACAGCAGGAACGCCATCATCTTGCGGGTGTACTGCGCAATAAGCGCGTCGGGGTCCGTCAGCAGCATGGCGCTCTGCGTGGCGTGATTCGTGAAATGCATTCGCCGCTCGTACAAGGAGTCGAAGATGTACGGCTGCGTGAGCTCATCGCGCCAGGCCCGCTTTGCGAGCTCGTCGCGGGTTACGCCATCCTTCGACTGGCGGACTCGTACCTTGCCGGGCTGGCAAGCCCAGGGACTCTCGAATTCCACCCACGGAAGCTTCTTTGATTCAGGCATGTGCGGACACCACTCGACCTTCGGGTTTATCGAGAAGCCGTGTCGGAAACGGTTCGATGTCCCAGCGCGGCATTTTGATCTGAGGCATCGATGCTATGTCGTGCCGGCCGGAGAAATCGCCGTCAGGATTCCGGCCAGGATTCGGTTGGGGCTCGGTGGGCAGCCAGGCACAGCGACATTGACGGGGATGACATTCGAGACTCGACCGAGACTGGCGTAGTTCTCGCCAAACACGCCGCCAGTGCAGCCGCAGTCGCCGATCGCGACGACGAGCTTCGGGTCCGGCGTTGCCTCGTAGGTTCGTCGCAACGCCACCTCCATGTGGCGGGAAACGGGACCCGTGACCAACAGAAGATCGGCGTGCCGGGGGCTCGCGACGAATTTTATGCCCAGGCCCTCGATGTTGTAGACGGGATTGCCGAGCGCCTGGATCTCGAGCTCGCAGCCATTGCACGAACCCGCATCGACGTGACGAATGCACAAGGCGCGACCCAGGATGTCGCGGATACGCTGCTGAAGCGTATCGCCCATTCGCAGCGCATCGTCGCTCGCGGGCGCCGGTTCCGATGCGATGCCGACGCGACAGATCTTGGTGAGCGTCTTGATCATGGCTACAGATCGTGGCCGCTGTAGGAGAGGTTGAAGGACTTATTGATGAGTGGGAAGTCGGGCACGATGTTGCCGATGATGGCGTGTTCGAGCACCGGCCAGTTCTGCGACGAAGGATCGTGCGGATGACATCGCCGGATGTGACCGTCGGACCCGATGCGCAGGGCGATGAACACCGGGCCGCGCCAGCCTTCGATCATGCCGACGCCCATGCCGGCGGCGGCCGGCAGCGCGAACACCGAGCGGAATGCGCCGTTGGGGAGCCTTCGGACGATCTCATCGACGAGCCTGGCGGATTCCTGCAGTTCATCGCAGCGCATTGCCACGCGCGCGGCGACATCGCCCTCGCGGCTCGTGAACTTGCGCACGGACAGCTCGTCGTACGGCGCGCAGGGCAGATCGGCGCGCAGGTCATGGTCCTGCCCGCTCGCGCGTCCCGCGAGACCGCACAGCCCGAGCCGTGCCGCAAGTTCCGGCGTCACGATGCCGGCACCCGCGAAGCGGTCGCGCACACCGGCGTGCTCGTCGTAAATGGCGCGAATGGCGACAGCCTCTTTGGCGATGTCCTTGGCACAGGCGGCCAGCTCCGCGAGCTGCGCTGCTTGCGGGCTGGCGAAAACACCGCCCGGCACGACGAAGTCCATCAGGTATCGCTGTCCGAGCGCGGTTTGAGTGGCGCGTAGCCACTGCTCTTTCAGCCGTGAGAACTGGGCGAGCCCGAATGCGAACCCGGCATCGTTGCCAAGAGCGCCGAGATCGCCGAGATGGTTCGCGATGCGTTCGCTCTCCAACGCAAGCGCGCGCAGCCAGCAGGCGCGCGCCGGAACACTGACGCCCGCAATTCCTTCGAGTGCCTGGCAGTATGCCCAGGAGTACGCGACTGCGGAATCGCCCGAGACCCGAGCCGCGAGGCGCTGGCCATCGTTCGCATGGAACTCGGAGAATCTCTGCTCGATGCCCTTGTGAACGTAGCCCAGGCGCTCTTCGAGCTTGAGTACCTTCTCGCCGACGACGGAGAAGCGAAAGTGTCCCGGCTCGATGGTTCCCGCGTGGACCGGGCCGACTGGAATCTCGTGCACGCCCTCGCCGGCGACACGTACAAAGGGATACTGATCGATTGCCGATTCACCGCTCGAGGCCGCCAGTCTTCCGCTCACCAGCGGTAGATAGTGCGCGGGCCACGCGGCGTGGCGAAGCCAGGGGCGTTGGTCGAAATCCCGGGCGCGCACACCGCACAGATCCGCGGTGGCGCGTTGCAGGCGCGCGGCGGCGGGGAAGACATCGGCAAGGCTCGGATACGTGGCGGCCGGGCCGGGCAGTTCCAGGCAGAGAAGCAACACCGCTGGTTCGCAGATCAGCGCGGCATACACCGTGATTTCCGCGGCACCGTCGGCCCACATTGCGCAAAGTCGTCCGCCACTGGCCGCCACATCCCTCGCGCACTCGTGCCAGGCATCCGGCGTCACGTCCAGCCGCCGCACACCCGGAGCTCCCGGGAGCAGCGCGGACTGATCGATCCATTTCTGAAGCTCCATGTCAGATGCCCCCGATCAGGTTTGCCGCCATCCGGAACCAGTCCGCGAGATAGGGAGGAATGAACAAGCCGAGAGTCAGGACCAGCCCCAGGTGAACGAACACCGGCAGCAAAGCCGGCGGATGCGGCAGGCGGCGAGCCGTGGTCTCGCCAAAAACCATGGGCTGCACGCGCCGAAAGATCGCGGCGAACGCGACACCCAACGCCAGCAACAAGATGGGGGTGGCCCAGGGTTGATCGCGCATTGCGGTGGTGAGAATGAGGAATTCGCTTGCGAATACCCCGAACGGCGGCAAGCCGAGAATGGCCAGCGTGCCCAACATCAGGCCCCAACCCACGGTCGGGCTGAGCGTGATCAACCCCCGGATGTCGCTCATCACCTGCGTACCGGCCTTCTGCGCGGCATGACCGACGGCGAAGAAGATCGCCGACTTGGTCAGGGAGTGCACGGTCATGTGCAGGAGCGCGGCAAAGTTCGCGACGGCGCCGCCCATGCCGAACGCAAACGTGATGATGCCCATGTGTTCGATGGACGAATAGGCGAAGAGGCGCTTGATGTCGCGCTGGCGCCAGAGGAAGAACGCGGCGAGCACGACCGACACCAGTCCGAACCCCATCAGCATGCGCGAGGGCAACGGCGAGTGCAGCGAACCTTCGACCAGAACCTTGCAACGGACGACGGCATAGATGGCGACGTTAAGGAGCAGGCCAGACAGCACCGCGGAGATGGGCGTCGGGCCTTCGGCATGTGCATCCGGCAGCCAGTTGTGCAACGGTGCGAGTCCGACCTTGGTGCCGTAGCCCACCAGCAGGAAGACGAATGCCAGGCTCAACACCGTCGGTTCCAGCTGGCCTTTGACCTCGTTCAAGTGAGTCCACAGCAGCGCGCTCATGCCTTCGGCCCCCAATACCTTTTCGGCGGCGAAATAGAGCAGGATGGTTCCGAAGAGTGCCTGCGCGATGCCGACGCCGCACAGGATGAAATACTTCCACCCGGCCTCGAGACTGGCTGGCGTTCGATAGAGGGTCACCAGCAGCACCGTGGACAGCGTCGCCGCCTCCATCGCGACCCACATGAGCCCCATGTTGTTGGTGGTCAGCGCGATCAGCATCGCCGCGATGAACACCTGATACATGCTGTGATACAGGCGCAGTTGCATGGGCTTCACGCGCCCGTGCTCGATGCGCATGTAGGGGCGCGAGAAGAGTGACGTGGTGAGACTCACGAGCGCCGTGAGCGTAACCAGGAAGACGTTGAACGGATCGATGAAGAATTGTTCGTGAGCCGCGCTCAGATTCCCCTCGCCGATGACGCGGGCGGTAAGCGCGCAAGCGGCCCCGAAAGTCGCAAAGCTGAAGGCCACGTTGGCCTCGGGCGCCCAGCGCCGCGCCCCGAAGAACGCCTGGAACAGCGCGCCGAGCAGCGGAGTGGCCAGAAGGAAGAGAAAGACCACGCTACTTCTCTTCCTTGAGCGATTCGAGGTGGTGCAGATCCAGGCTGTCGAACTGCTCGCGAATCTGAAAGAAGAACACGCCGAGCACCAGCATTGCGACCAGCACGTCGAGCGCGACGCCGAGCTCGATGATCATCGGCATGCCGTAGGTCGCGCTCATCGCACCGAAGAACAGTCCGTTCTCCATCGACAGGAAGCCCACGACCTGCGACATCGCCTTGCGCCGGATGATCATGGTGAGAAATGCGAGCAGAACGACGGCTACTGCGATGCCGATCGAGCTGCGCGTGGAGGTGGTTGCCAGCGCCGCGATGGGCTGCGCCAGGCCGAAAGCGAAGATCACTACTATCAAGCCGACCAGCATCGTCGCGGCGATGTTGAGCAATGGTTCGCTGTCCCAGTAGACCCCGAGGCGGTGGATCAGCCGATGCAGCAGCCAGGGCAGGAACAGCGCTTTCAGTGCGAGCGTGATGGCTGCGGAAACATAGAGATGTCCGTTGCCCGTGCGCCAGGCGAGCAGCAGCGTTGCGAGACCGAGCAGCACGCCTTGCAGTGCCAGCAGATTCACCATGGTGACGACCCGCCGCTGCGACAGCATGGCGAACGACGTCAGAAGCAGCAATGCGGCGAAGGTATTCAGCAACTGCAGGTCGAAGGTCAGGTTGCTCATCGGTTCACGCTCCCAGGAGCAGATGGACGAGCAGGCCCAGGACCGCGAACAGGAATGCCGTCGCGAGAAACTCCGGTGCGCGGAAGATGCGCAACTTGGCCGAGACGGTTTCGATGAGCGCCAGCATGGCACCGGCGGCGAAAAGTTTCAGCCCCAGAATCGCAACGGAAGCGAGCAGTGTGGCCGGCGCCGGCGCATCGCCCGTGGCCGCTCCCCACGGGAGAAAGAGCGCAAATCCAATGCAGGCGTAGTTGAACAGCTTGAGCGCTGAGGCCCATTCCATCAGCGCCAGGTGTCGGGCGGAATACTCGAGCAGCATCGCCTCGTGAATCATCGTGAGTTCGAGGTGGGTGGCCGGATTGTCGACGGGTATGCGCGCGTTTTCCGCAAGCAGAACCAGCAAGAAGGCGACACCGGTGAATGCGAGACTCGGGTAGAGCGCGAGAGTCCGCGTCGCCAGCCCCTCGGAGATCGCCGGCAGCGACGTGCTGGTGGCGATCAGGGAAGCCAGGAAGATCACCATGAGCAGCGCCGGTTCCGCGAGAAAGCCAACGAGCATTTCCCGCCGAGCACCCAGCGAACCGAACGCCGTGCCCACATCCATTGCAGCCAGCGACATGAACACACGGGCTGTTGCGAACAGACCCACCAGCGCGATCGCGTCGGCCGCGTCGGAAAACGGCAGCCGCGTGCCGAGCGACGGAATGACCGCCGCCGCGCAAACCATGGATCCGAACACCACGTACGGAGCGATGCGAAACAGCGGCGACGCATGCGTGGCGAGCACGGCATCCTTGTGAAACAGCTTGCGGATTCCCCGATACGGCTGCAGCAGCGGCGGCGCCGACTTGTTCTGCAGCCAGGCACGGCACTGGTTGATCCAGCCCACGAAGAGCGGCGCCGCCGCGAGCGCAGCCAGCACCTCGATGAATTGGGTGAGCCAGTGCAGAGAGGTCATAACACCAGCGCCAGCAACGCGATCAGGGTGATGAAGCTGTACAGCAGATACGTGGCGATGCGCCCCTGCTGCAGCCAGGCGACGGCCTCGGCAACGCGCTGTACCCACTTGGCCAGCCCTAGATAGATAGAGATCCAGAAGCGATCACCAATCACGACGCGGTAGCGCGGTGCGCGGTCGAACGGCGTGGGCAGATCGCGCTGCATGTCGAAGAACGGCAGGAAGATGTGACGGATGGGCTGTCCAAAGCCTTCCGCGGTATCCTGCATGCGTGCGTCGAGCCGCGCGAAGCCGCAATCCCAGGGAGCAGAACGACGGGATCTGCGGTGATAGAACAGGCTGACCAGACCCACGGTGACGACAATCGTCGCCAGGATGGCGACGAGAAACACGAGCGGCGCATAGGCGGCGGCCCGCCCGGACACCGGCACCAGATGCCACCAGCTCGATGCGGTTGGCATGGCCTCCACGATGCCGAGTTGCTCTGGAATGAGCGCAAGCACAGCGATCACCTGCGTGGGGAACAAGCCCAGCGCAACGCAGCCGGACGCCAGCCACAAAAGACCCACGCGCTCGAGCCGACCCGCGTCATGCGCCCTGGCCAGGCCGGCTTCGCGCGGCTGACCCAGGAAGATCACGCCGAAGAATTTGACCATGACGTAAGCGGCCAACGCCGCCGCGAGCGCAATCACTGCCGCGCCGAGCGGCAGCAACATGTTGACGAACGAGCGTGGCACCTCGTGCGCCGAGAGAAACGCCTGAAGCAGCAGCCATTCGGACACGAAGCCATTGAGCGGGGGCAGGCCGGCGATCGCCAGCGCGCCGATCAAGGTGAGCCATGCCACCCAGGGCATGCGATGGATGAGCCCGCCAAGCCGGCCGAGATTGCGTTCACCGGTTGCGTGCAACACCGAGCCCGTGCCAAGAAACAGCAAGCTCTTCATGAGCGCATGGTTGATGGCGTGATAGAGGACTGCGATCAGAGCCAGCGCCGCGAGCGTGGTCATTCCGACGCCGAGAAAGACGATGGCAAGGCCGACCCCGGTGAACAGAATGCCGATGTTCTCGATCGAGGAGAATGCCAGCAGGCGCTTCATGTCGGTTTGCGCAGCCGCGAACACGACGCCATAGATGGCGGTGAAGAGGCCCAGCGCGATGGGAATGAGTCCCCACCACCAGGTCGGAGAACCCAACAAGTCGAAGGTGACGCGCAGCACCCCATAGAGTGCTGTCTTGAGCATCACGCCGCTCAGCAGGGCGGAAACCGGCGACGGCGCCGCGGGATGCGCTTCCGGCAACCACACGTGCAGGGGGACGAGCCCCGCCTTGGCGCCAAATCCAAACAAAGCCAGCGCAAAGGCAACGGCAGCCCAGGTTGGCGCCAGCGTCGCGGACCGCATGGCGTCAAACGTGAACTGCCAGCTTCCACCTTGCATGACGCCGAATGACAGCAGGATCGCAATGGCTCCCAGGTGTGCAATCAACAGGTAGAGAAAGCCCGCGCTGCGGATCTCGGGGATCCGGTGCTGCGTGGTGACGAGAAAATATGACGACAGCGCCATCATCTCCCACGACACCATGAATCCATAGGCGTCGTCGGCGAGCAGTACGAAGCCCATGCTCGCCAGGAACAGGTGGTACTGCAGGCACAGCAGGCCCGGCGCGGTTCCCTCGCCGGCGCGAAAATAGCCCGCACCGAATATCGAAATGCCGGCGGATGCAGCGCCTAACAAGAACAGGAACACGCTGCTGAGCGCGTCGCGTCGCAGATGAATCGGCAGGTCGGGCAGGCCGATCGGCAAAACGAGCTGCTCCGCGGGCAGGGCGATGCCGGTGACGGCTGCCGCCGCCAGACATAACCCGGCGAGCGCGCCCAGCGGAAACAGCACGCGCCTCATCAAATTCACGCTCGAGGGCCGCAGCAGCCCAAGCGCACCGATACCCGCCCAGGCGATGAGCAGGAAAATGCACGCAACGAGCGGAGAAAACGACCCGACTGACACTGTGTACCCGCAGACGTCGACCCGACCCTAGTGTTGCAGGATGACGTTCAAATGTGAATAGTATTATCATGCAATTCGCACCCACCCACATGAGGGGAATTCCTTGGCCCTGGAAGAACGCACCGCGCGCCTGACCATCCTCATCGACCCGCGCAAGAAGGCGGTGTTCGAGCGCCTTTGCGCCGAAGAGGACTCGACGCCTTCACAGGTGGTTCGACGGCTCATGCGTGCCTACATCGAATCACGCACGGGAAAGCCCTGGTCACCGGAAGCGGAGACCAAGGGATTGTCGCGCCGGAAGAACGGCTAGTGAGTAGTTTGGCCAAGAGATATCGGTCGGCCCGGTTCGATCTCGGCGATCTCATGCCGCCGGATTTGAAAGCGCTTGGGCCGGTGCCCTTCGGCCCCGCGCAGCGAACTCGCCTGAACGCCTGGTTGAACGAGCCCGGCTGGTCGCGTGATCGCATGGACATCGCGGAGCTCGAGGGCTATCTCGTGGCGCTCATCGCCTGGCCGGTCGGCATTTCCCCGGGCGCATGGCTGCCGCCCATCTGGGGCGAACGCGGCTGGAAGGTCTCGACGAAGATTTCCTCTCGATCGCAGTACGAGGAATTCGTTTCATTGATCGTCGGCTTCATGCGGGATCTCGACCTTCAGTTGTCGACTCCGCAGTCACGATTCCAATCGTCGGTACTTCGTGGCTTGCGCGGTCGTCGGCAAGCCGTGGGGCTTCATCGCTGGGGACGTGGGTTCATGGCCGCCTTGTCGCTGGGCTCGCAAGGGCTCAAGTGGCGCAGCGACAGCGCGGGGGCAGCGGTTCGCACCATCGCCAGCGCGACATCCGCGTCAGCGCCATTTTCTTCGGCGGCGATTGAGGAAGTGGTGAGCGCCGTACTCGTGCTGATGAGCCTGCGCGCATCCAGGGGACCTCTGGGCGCGCTCGCGGCGCCTGTGCCGCTCAAATCACCAGCGCAGCCACCCGCTTGAGATGCGGTCAACGCGGCAGGGCACGCCCTCGTGAGTGAGTCATCGCCTCTCGTGGTGCCCCAGCGCGGCGGAAATGTCGTGCGCAGCGACGGCGACGCTCTTTGCGGCCTCCGCGATGCCAACAGCCTGTGAACCGTCGATGAGTTCGAGAAAGGGAACGGTCAGGGCGGCCATCAGATTTCCATCAAACCCGAAGACGGGAAAGCTGATGTCGGTAACTCCATGGGTAATTGGGCTCGGCCGGCGATCGAATCCCCGCCTGCGAACCACTTCGAGATCGGATTTCAGCTCTTCGAGCTTGATGCGCGCCGGATCCCTTCTGGCCGCCTGATTGATCAAACGATCGCGCTGGCTGTCGTCACTGAACGCCAGGATGACGTGGCCTGAACAGCTTCGAATGATATCCACCGGAGCTCCCAGGCGAAGCGCGAAGCCGCGGATGCCGGGATTCTCCACACGTGCGATCACCAGGCCCGCATCGCCATTCGGAACCACCAGGTGGCAGGACTGACCGATCCGGGCGGCAAGCGCCTGCATGACGGGCGTGGCTGCGCCGACCAGATCCTGGGCGGGCGTCACGCGATACGCGAGATCGAGAATCTTGTAGGCCACGCTGTAACGATCGGTCTCTATCGACTTCTGCAGAAACCCGCGGCGTTCCATCACGATGATGATGCGAAATATTTCGCCGATGGAGCGGTTGAGCCCATTGGCGATTTCGTTCAGCGAAGCTCCGCCAGGGTTGTTGCCCAGGAACTCGATGATGTCGAATGCCTTCTCGAGAGCGGGAGCGGTGTAGGTGCCCTGCGGAGTGGCGGCTCCGCCGCGATCGATGGCCGGCTTTCGGCTTCCGGGCTTTCGTGTTCGTGCCGCCATCCTCTGCTTGCTCCATCAGTCCCGCCAGAAGCTAGAAGTGTACGATGGCCTTCAGCATCCGGTCTCGCTCGGCGACGAGCCGCGGCATGTGTTGAGGCAACTCCAGCGCAGCGATGCTGTGCGTGTTCAATGCGTCGGTCGGCACGAGGCCGCTGGCCAGGAACTGGATCGCTGCGGCGAAATCCTCGGTCACGGCGTTGCGGCTTGCAAACAGCGTGGTCTCCCGCTTGTGGAACTCGGGGTCCGGGAAGGTGATGTTCTCCTTCACCACGCTCACCAGCGTGTATCGCCCGCCATGCGCCACATGGGCGAGCCCGTTGCACATGGCAGCCACGTTCCCGGTGGCATCGAAAACGCAATCGAACATGTCTCCGCGGGTGATCTCGGTCAGCTCCTTGCTCGAGTCAGGGGAGGCGATGACGCAGTTCCCGAAGCCGAATCGCGCGCGCGCATGGGCCAGGCGTGCTCCGCTGACATCCATCAGGGTCACGTCCGCTCCATTCAGCCGGGCAAACAACGCCACGGCCAACCCGATCGGTCCGGCGCCGACGATCAATGCCCGGTCGGCGCCGGCGGCGCCGGCACGACGGACGGCATGCGCACCAATCGCCAGGAATTCGACCATGGCGGCCTGATCGACCGACAGGCGTGATGCATCGATCACGGCGCTCTCGGGCACACTGAGGTATTCGCACATGCCGCCATCCATGTGTACTCCGAGTACGCGAATGGACTGGCAGCAATTGGGCTTGCCTCTGCGACACGCGATGCAGGTGCCGCAGGCCAGATAGGGATTCACCGTTACCAGCTGACCCGGCCTGAATGCGGAACGCTCATCCGACTCGGCGACCTCACCCGCGAGCTCATGGCCCATCACGCGAGGGTATTCCAGGAACGGATGCTGGCCCGCATAGATGTGATGGTCGGTGCCGCACAAGCCAACGCGTCGGATCCGAATCAACACCTCGGTTGGCTTTCTCCGCGGTTCGGGCCGTGACCCGACGGTGAGTTCGAATGGCTTCTGGCAGATGACCGATTTGATGTGCGTGCTCCCGTTGCGGTCCGTGTTGGTCCGACTATACTTCCGTGTATGAAAGTTTACTTTCTCTAATAGAAATTAGCAAAGCACCGTCGCCGATGACGCCCGTGAGGCCGGAGTTACAAATGAAGTACGTGAGTCTGGGATCGGGGATTGCTGCCGCGTTGTTGCTGGGATTTTCCGCGACGGCGGCGGAAAGTCCGCCCAGGCCCGACAGTGGCGGCGCGCCGGCCTCCGAGCTCTACGACTACGGTGGCATGGGACCGCCTGCTACCCGCGAGATCGTCGCGGCAGCCGATGCCGCCGTGACCCTGCCGGATCCGCCGGGGCCGTTTCGGGCCACCTGGGAGTCCATCGCGGCTAACTATCGAACCCCGTCCTGGTTCGGGGACGCGAAGTTCGGAATCTTCATGCACTGGGGCCTGTATTCCGCGGCCGCTCATCACAACGAGTGGTACGAGAAGCACATGTACGCCGCCGACCGCGCCTGGCACGCGCAGCGATTCGGGCCGCAGGAGAGGTTCGGATACAAGGATTTCATGCCTCTCTTCACGCTCTCCAGGTGGAAGCCGGACGAGTGGGCTGCCTTGTTCCGGAAGGCGGGCGCGAAGTTCGTGATCGTCACGGCGCAGCATCACGACAACTTCGCGTTGTGGGACAGCGAGGTGACTCGCTTCAACAGCGTCGACATGGGGCCGAAGCGCGACATCGTGGGCGACCTCGGCAATGCGGTGCGTGCGCAGGACATGAAGTTTGGCGTGTCGAACCACGGCATCGAGAACTTCACCTTCATCAACCCGGCGCCCGAAATCGATGCGCGCCTGAAAGCCACCCACACCGACTTGTACGATCCGGCGTGGCGCGACTTCTACAACGTCGCCGACCGCAGTCCGGCGGCCATGGTTCGCTTTCTCACGGACTGGGTGAAGCGGAACTTCGAGCTCATCGACAGGTATCGGCCCGACATCCTGTGGTTCGACAACGGCGTGAACCTGCGCGTCCTCGATCCGCTGAAGCGGCGCGTCGCGGCTTTTTATTACAATCGCGCGCTTGAGTGGCGCAAGGAGGTGTCGATCTCGACGAAGTACATCGCCTATGCGCCAAGTAACGACGACACCCGGCAAATCGGCTCGATCATCGATTTCGAGAAGGTAGGCAGGCGTTCTCCTTCGGACATCCGGCCCGGCCCCTGGCTCGTCGATGATCCGATCGGCAGCACATGGGGCTATACCGACGGCATGAGCGTACTCGAGGCCGACGAGATCCTCGCCAAACTCGTCGACACCGTGGCCAAGGGCGGCACGTATCTGCTCAACATCTCGCCGATGGCCGACGGCACGATTCCGCAGGAGCAGCGGGACACCCTGCTCGGCATCGGGCGCTGGCTCGAGGTCAACGGCGAGGCCATCTATGGCGCGCGGCCGTGGAAGAAGCCTGGCGAAGCGGGCAATCCCGGTTATCGGTTCACCTCCGCGGCCGGCAATCTCTACGCCATTGCACTCGCCTGGCCGCAGGGCGAAGCCGCCATCGATTCGGTCGGCAGCTCGGCGGGCAGAGTCAACAGCGTGCAACTGCTTGGGGTGCGCGGCAAGCTCGAGTTCGCCCAGGATTCGAGTGGGCTTCGTATCCATGTGCCCGCCGTGAAACCGGCCGACGTCGATTCTCCGTACTCCTTCAAGATCCGGTTCGAACCGTGACCCGGCACTGCCTGTTCCTCGATCTCGTCGATGATGCGGAACTCATCTGCGAATATCGCCGTTGGCACGAGCCCGGAGGGCCTCCGGCGGCGGTGAATCGCTCGATCCGCGAGGCGGGAATTCTGGAGATGGAGATCTGGAACGTGGGCAACCGTCTCGTGATGATCATGGAGACGACCGCGGAATTCGATGCGGGCGCCAAAGCGCGCAGGGACGCCTCTGATCCAGATGTGCAGGCATGGGAACGTCTGATGGATCGCTTGCAACGAAGGCTGGCCTTTGCTCCCGCCGGCACGAAATGGGTGGCGGCTGAGCGCATCTATGCGTTGAGCGAGCAGCCCTGAGTCAGGCGACCCCGGCTTCCAATCCGAACTGCACCGATACCCTCATGAGTCTACGGCGATATCCGGAAGACAGCCGGCGTGCCTTGCGCCGAATCGGGACTGATGTACACGGCCACCTGCGCCGGCTCGACCACATGCTCATTCCGGACGTTCCACAGCGCGAACGCCTCGGGCAGCAGGGCGAACGTCACCTTGCGGCTTTCCCCCGGAGCGAGCGCGATGCGCTGAAAGCCCTTCAGCGCGCGAACCGGCTGGGACACGCTGGTGCCGATGAGTCGCACGTAGAGCTGCACCACTTCTTCACCGGGACGTGAGCCGGTGTTGGTGACGCTTGCGCTGGCCGTCAGTGTGACCACATCGCCCACACGATCGCCGAGATGACGGGTCAACTCGGCGGAGGTCGGTTCCCTGCCGCCGATCTCCACCGACCCATATCGAAAGCTCGTGTACGACAGTCCATGACCAAACGGAAACTGCGGATCATTCCGCTCATCGATGTATTTCGACACGTACTTGTCATCGGCGGGGCCGGTGGGGTTGGTCAAGTCGTGCTTGTCGGCGGGCCGGCCGGTGTTGAGCGCGTTGTAGTAGAGCGGCAACTGTCCCACGCTGCGCGGCCAGCTCACGACGAGTTTTCCGGAGGGATTCGACTCGCCGAAGAGCGTGCTCACGATCGCGGGCCCGGTCTGGACGCCGGGCTGCCATACCGCCAACACCGCGGGCACCTGTTCGAACGCCCAGGGCAGGGTCAGCGGCCGCCCGCTGAACAGCACGAGAACCACGGGCTTTCCCGTGGCGACGATCTTCTCGAGCAGTTCCTGTTGACGCCCGGGCAGGCCGAGAAAGGCCCGCGAAGCTGCTTCGCCGGTCATGCTCTGGCTGGCCTCGCCGAGCGCCAGGATCACGACATCGGCACTGGCGGCGGCCGCCACCGCCGCTGCGAGCTCTTCATCCGAGCCACCGGTAATGCCGGCGCCCTGGTGATGAATCAGATTCCGTTCACCGACGCGCTTCGCGAGCGCCGCGCGAAGCGAGATGACGTCCTCGGGCCTGCCTTGTCCCGGCCAGGCGCCCAACGAACTCGGGCGGTCATCCGCCAGCGGGCCGATCAGTGCGATGCGGCTCGCGCGCGCTGCGAGCGGAAGCAAGGGTGCGCCCCGCACGGGCGCATTCTTCAGCAGCACGAAAGACCGCTCCGCCGCCCGCTTCGCGAGCGCCAGACCGTCGGGCCGCAGCAGGGCGCTGCGCTCGCGCGCTTCGTCGGCGTACGGCTTCTCGAAGAGGCCGAGCGCGAACTTCATCCGCAGCACGTTGCTCACCGATTCATCGATACGCGACTGCGGCACCTTGCCGGCGCGCACCAGGTCCGCCAGGTGGTCGTGGTAGACGCTGCTCACCATGTCCATGTCGACACCCGCCAGGAACGCCTTCAGGGCCGCGGTTTCGCGATCGCTGGCGACGCCGTGCTGGATGAGCTCGCGCACCGATTCCCAGTCGCTGTCGACGACGCCGCGAAAACCCCACTCGTCGCGCAGGATCTGCCGCAGCGTGAATGGATTGGCGGAGGTGGGAACGCCATTCAGCGTATTGAACGCCGACATGATGCTGGCGACTCCCGCCTCGACCGAAGCCCGAAACGGCGGTAGATAGACCTGACGCAGCGTGTGCTCCGAGATCTCGGCGGCATTGTAGTCACGGCCGCCCTCGGCGGCGCCGTAGCCGACGAAGTGCTTGGCCGTGGCGGCGACGCTGTCGGGCGCGTCGAGGCGCGAGCCCTGGTAGCCACGCACATACGCGGTCGCCATCACCGAGCCGAGATAGGGATCCTCGCCCGCGCCTTCGACGATGCGGCCCCAGCGGGCGTCGCGTGCGATGTCCACCATGGGTGAGAAGGTCCAGCGCACACCCGTCGCGGCGGCTTCGCGCGCTGCGATCCGCGCCGTCTGCTCGACCAGCGGCGGATCCCAGGTCGAGGCCAGTGCCAGCGGCACCGGAAAGATGGTGCGGAATCCATGGATCACGTCCAGCCCGAACACGATCGGAATGCGCAGGCGCGACTTCTCGACTGCCAGGCGCTGATACCGGTTGGTGTCCTTCGCGGTCGCGATGTTGAAGAGGGCGCCGATCTGCCCCCGGGCAATCATGTCTTCGTAATCGGTGCGGCCCGTGCCGGGGCCCGTGGGTTGACCGGCGGAGTACTGCACCAGCTGGCCCACTTTCTCCTCCAGGGTCATCCTGGCCAGCAGGGCGTTCACGCGGGCGTCGAGACTGGAGTCGTAGATGCCGGTGCCACTGTCGGGGGTGGTCGGCGTCGGCGCGGCACTCTGGGTATATGGCGCTTGGCAGGCAAGCGCCAGGGCGAACGCACCCGCGGCGAGCAGTCTTTGCATCGGTTCGGTCTCCTTTCCGGAGACTGTGCACCCCTGCGGCGTATCGATGCCACTGGCTCGATTCCTACGTGGACATCGGATCGCGCTTACGGCGTCGCCGAGAGCGGGCGCGGTGAACTCAGCGGCGCCTCAGTCGATCAGGCGATTGCCGGCTGCGACCCTGGCGTACCAGTATCCGGACTCCTTGATCGCGCGCGCCTGACCATTCGCGAAATCCACATGCACCAGGCCGAAGCGCTGCGAATAGCCGCGCGCCCATTCGAAATTGTCGAGCAGGCTCCAGTGGTGGTAGCCGCGCACGGGCGCGCCGTCGCGGATCGCGCGCGCCAGCTCGCGCAGATGGTCGCGTAGATAGTCCATGCGCAGCACGTCGTGGACGCGGCCGCCGGCGTCCGGACCGACATTGCACGCCGCACCGTTCTCGGTGACTTCGATGGGTAGGTTTCCCGTCTCGGCTGCCATGCGCATGACGATGTCGTACAGGCCGGCGGGATGGATGTCCCAGCCGATGTCGGTGGTGCGACTGACTCCGGGCGCCTTGGCCCATTCGACCTGCACCGGCAGGCCGGGTACGCCGTTTCCGTCGGGCGCATGCCTGACCAGCGAGGGCGAGTAGTAGTTGAGCCCGAGAAAATCCAGTGGCGCACGCACGCGGGCGTCGTCGCCAGAGCGCCAGTCGAGCAGCGCATCCTGCTGGTCGGCAGGCAACACACCGCTGGGGTAGTGCCCCCGCAACGCTGGCAGGATGAACCAGAGATTCTGAAATCGATGCCAGCGCTCGGCTGCCGCCAGGTCCGCATACGAATCAGTCGCGGGGAGCATCGGCGCGACGTCGAACGCGCTGCCGACCTGCAATCCCCGATCGATCGCCTTCAGCGCACGGAAGGCCTCGCCCTGCGCGAGATTGACGGTATGCGTCGCCCGCAGGTACGCCGAAGGTTCCTTGCGACCCGGCGCATGCACGCCGAGCAGGTAGCCGGCACCGGTGAAGGTCTTTGGCTCGTTGAAGATGAGCCAGTGCCTCACCCGGTCCGACAACGCCGCGGCCACGCTCGAGGCGTAATCGCTGAAGCGCTGCGCAGTGTCCCGATTGGGCCAGCCGCCCTGATCCTCGAGGGCCTGCGGCAGATCCCAATGGTAAAGCGTCGCCAGGGGGCGGATTCCGGCCCGCAACAGCGCGTCGACCAGCCGATCGTAGTACGCGAGCCCGCGAGGGTTCGCACGTCCCTGGCCGTCCGGCTGAATGCGGGGCCACGAGATCGAAAATCGATAACTGGTCAGATTGAGCCGCCGCAGGAGAGCGACGTCTTCTTCATATCGATGGTAGCTGTCGCATGCGACGTCGCCCGTATCGCCCTCGTGGGTGGCGCCCGCGGTGTGCGCAAAGCGGTCCCAGATCGATTCGCCACGCCCATCCGCGCCGGCGGCCCCTTCGATCTGATAAGCCGCAGTGGCCGCGCCCCACCAGAAGCCTTCGGGGAACTCGCTCGGGTCGCCATTCATTGCATGCTTCTCGTGCTGCGCGGTGCCCGTTGCGGAGCGGGGCAACGATTGTAACAACTCGCCGCCTGCGGATCGGGGCT
The DNA here is from genome assembly GCA_946479515.1 of uncultured Pseudomonadota bacterium. Next base: position 18,012 of record CAMLGF010000002.1, read on the forward strand.
GACACGCGGCGGCCGGCGCCGCCAGGCTCGCGCCCGCCAAGGCGGGCGCATCGACGCCATTGGAATCGATCTAGTTAGTCAGGTTCGCGAGAGAATCTCGGGGCGTTTCCAATTTGCGACAACGCCAGCGGCACCATCCAGTTTCTGACCGCTGACGTCGATCGTTGTCCGCCGCAAGACATGATGTCTGTCTCGCGCCGGCGAGCGATGTCCTGCCGCCGGCCGCCTGCGCGGGACAATCCGGATTCGGCGGCGCCGATTCGACGTAATGAACGCGGCGGGCGTGACAACGAGACAAACTAGTCACCGGAGTAGTTTGAACGCGTCGCGGGTTGCGACTCGCCGGCGCATACGCTAAAAGGGCGGCCCACCAAAAAAACGCGCCTCGCGACCTGAGGGGGTCCGGGGTTCCTGGCATCCATGCCAGTAGTAAGGCAAGTAGCAAGGCTAGGGAAGCCCGAGGTCCTGCGATGCGAGATTCTGCTTCGAAAGCACACCCGTTGACGTGGGTGCCGACCGGCTACGTCACCATGGCGCTCACCTACAACATGCTGACCGCCGCGGCGGTGGTCATGTTCAGCAACCTGGGCATGGATAACGCGAGGGCGGCTGAATATGCGAGCGCGCTCGGCATCGCTTACACGATCAAGCCGTTGTTCGCCGCATTCCTGGAGATGTACAAGTCGAAGAAGTTCTTCGTGCTCAGCACGCAGGTTCTGCTGGGAATCGGCTACCTGGCGATAGCGGCGATCATGGAACTACCGAACTACCTGACGCTCATGATGGTGCTCTTCTGGGTGCTGTCGTTCCTGGGATCGGCGCAGGACATCACGACCGATGGGGTGTATGTCACCTCACTGGATGCGCAGAGCCAGGCGAAGTATTGCGGCTGGCAGAGCCTGAGCTGGAACTTCGGCAAGCTCGCGATGATGAGCATCATGGTCGGGTTGAGCGGCTACTTCCACGAGCAGGTCTTCGGCAACGAGCCGCATGCCCGCGGAGAAGTCTGGGTGGATTCCTGGCAGATCATATTCTTCATCCTCGGTATCGTGATGCTGGCCATGGCCATCTGGCACTGGCGCGAAATGCCCGACGGCGCGCGGCCCGAGCACGCGCCGAAGAACTCTCGTGAGGCGGTGCGGACCCTCGCCGAGGCATTCACGTCGTTCTTCCGGAAGAAGGGCATCTGGCTGATGATCGCCTTCGCCCTGCTGTTTCGCGTCAGCTACGGATTCCTGCTCGCGCCCAGCATGCTGTTCATGAAGGACAGCGTCGAGAACGGCGGGCTGTTGCTGACCAATCAGGAATTCGGAGTCATCTACGGGACGTATGGCCTGCTGGCCAACATCGTCGGCTCGCTGATCGGCGGCGCCTACGTCGCCCGGAAAGGCCTGGAGCGCGCGCTGTTCCCGTTGTGTTGCGCAATAAACATTCCGAATGTCACCTTCCTGCTGCTGGCGATCTACCAACCCAGCAGCCATCTGCTGATCAGCGCCGGTGTCGTGATCGAGCAGTTCTTCTTCGGGATCGGTTCGGTCGGCTTCATGATCTACCTCATGCAGCAGCTCGCGCCAGGCAAGTTCGCCACGGCCCACTATGCGTTCGGCACCGGTCTGATGGCCCTGTGCATGATCCTGACCGGCATGGTCAGTGGCCATCTCCAGGAGAGCATGGGCTACACGGCTTACTTCATCTTCGTGATGGTGGCGACGATACCGTCGTTCATCGTCTGCTGGATCGCGCCATTCCACGTCAGACACGCGGTTGGCGAGGCGGCGGCCGGCCAGGCTGCGGCCGACGGGGACGTCATGCAGTCGCGCGACCGGCCGGCGGCCGGGCGCGCCTAGCACGACACCGGTCGCCAACACCAAATCGAATCTTCAGGTTGCCGAACGGCAGACGCCTGACTAGTGGGAGAGTTCATGGATCAGCGGGTGAGCAGGGTGGAGAAGATCGTGGGAGTCGAGCAGCAGACTCCCGAGATCGGCAACATTCTGGTCGTGGACTGGAGTCTGGGCAACACCTGCAACTACACCTGCACGTATTGCCCCGCCGAGACTCACAGCGGCTCGCATCCATTCATGGACATCGAGCAGGTGCTGGCCTTCTCGAGGCGCATCAATGAGCACTATCGCGAGGGCTTGGGGCGTGAGATCTGCTTCCTGTACACGGGTGGCGAGGTCACGCTGTTCAAGGATTTCATTCCGCTCATCAAGGCGCAGCACCTGGCGGGCAACAGGATCGGGATCAGCACCAATGGTTCGCGGCCCGTGCGCTACTGGGAACAGGCGCGCAAGTATCTCGACTACGTCAGCATCAGCTACCACTCGGACCACACGCGGCTGAAGCACTTCATCCGCGTCATCAACACGATCAAGGATCACGTGCAGGCGCACGTGAACATCATGGTCAAACCGCAGTACTTCGATCAGTGCATCGAGGCAGCGTACCGGACTCACGAGGAAACCAGCGAGGTGACGATCGACGTGCAGATCGTCCTCGAGGATTTCCAGCGGCCGTACCCGTACACCGACGGGCAGAGAGAGAAGATCATGAGCGTCAGCAGGGAGATCAACGAGAAGCTCAAGCTGACGCGCGAACGCAAGCCGTTTCGCGGCCTCATGAAGCTGCGCTATGACGATGGCACGCACGAGCTGATCAAGGCGGGCGACATCATCATCAGGAAGCTCAACTCCTGGAAAGGCTGGAAGTGCAATGTCGGCATCGAGGAACTCGTCGTGAACATGCACGGCGACATCTTTCCCAGCTGGTGCGGGAAGGTGGGCAGGATCGGCAACGTTCGCGACGAGCACATCCGGTTTCCGAGCACCGGATATCTTTGCCCGCAGGATTGGTGCCCGGGCGGCATATCCGACATCATGGTCACCAAGACGAGGCTCGTCTAGTTCGATGCATCACCCGGGCGTCGGACATGAATTGCGGGATCGGCCAGGCATCGCGCCCAGCCAACGCCAGCTTTTCGAAAGCCTGTGCATCGGCGGCGGCCTGCGCCTGAAGAGCCGCGTGATCCTCGCGCCGCTGTACTACGAGTGGCAGTTCGGTTCGCGTGCGTTCATGAAGTTTTTCGAGTCGCGTGCCAAGGGCGGCGTGGCGCTCGCCATGGTGCCCGTGCCGACCCATGGAGGCCTCGGCGACCTGGAGAAGACCTCGTTCGCGCAGAAGTCGCGGACGTTCATCGAGTCGATGCACGGTTACGGGTGCAAGGTCGTGCCGCAGCTGTTCTCCGGAAACGGTGAGCAGGCCAACGAAATGAACCGCGCGCAGCTCGGCGCGCTGCCCGGCGAGTTTGCCCGGGCAGCATGCACGCTCGAGGCCCTGGGCTACGACGGGGTGGGTATTCACGGCGCGCACCACTCACTGTTCATGTCGCTGGTTTCGCCGGTGATCAACACCCGAACGGACGAGTTCGGCGGCTGCGAGGCCAATCGCTTTCGCCTGCCCCTGGAAACGGTGCGCGCGATGCGCGTGGCAGCCAGCGGCCTGCCGATCTTTTACCGGTTCAGTGCGGTCGATTTCGTCGACGGCGGCTTCGATATCGGCATGGCGGTCGGCCTGGCGATGCAGCTCGAGGGCGCCGGTGCCGCCTGCATCGACGTTTCCGCCGGTGGCACGGTCGTTTCTCCGCAATACTCGGACGCGCCGCAGGATGCGGCGGGCGAAGCCTGTTTCGCCCCGTACGCCGCTGCGATCAGGCAGCGGGTGCGCATCCCGGTCATCGTGGCCGGTCGCATCAATACCCGAGAGACGGCCGAGCACATCATCCGTAACGGCATGGCCGACGCGGTGGCGATTGGCCGCCTCCTGGTCAAGAACGCCCGGTGGCCCAACGAGGCGGCTGCGGAGGCCGGGAACGCCTCATGAAGATCCTGATCACGGGCGCCTCGGGGTTCATCGGCTCCCATCTCGTCAAGCATTTCTCGCGGGCCGGGCACGAGGTGACGGCGTTCTGCCGCACGCCGCGGAAGATCTCCTCTCTGGCGCTGGGCAACGTGCGCGTGGTGCAAGGCCTGATCGAAGACTTCGCCGTGGTGGACGGGCTCGTGAAGGACCAGGAAGCCGTGATCCACTGCGCGCTCGGTTGGGGTACGACGGCGGTCGAGATGATGAGGCTGGACACGTTGCCGGCGGTGCACCTCTTCGAGCGCGCCATCGCGGCCAAGGTCCGCAAGATCGTCCACACATCGTCCAGCGTGGCTGTCGGCGAATACCGCACGCTCATGGACGAGGACAGCGTCTGCCGGCCGCTGGATCTCTACAGCGCCACCAAGGCCGCCACGGAAGCCTATCTACTGGCGCTGTCCCGGTCATGCGACACGGAATGCAACATCATTCGCCCGATCTACACGTTCGGCGAACCGGCAGCCACGGGTTGCACGACCCAACCCGACCGCCGCTTCTGGAATTTCGCGCAAGCCGCCCTCGAGGGCAGGGACATCACGTTGATCAAGAACGACGGCACCCAGCTAATGTGGATTGGCGATCTGGTCAGGTTGTACGAACACTTTCTGCAGTCTTCGTGCACGAGAGCCGTCGTGAATGCGGGCAGCGACCGCCAATACTGCTGGCAAGACATCGCCGCCGCGATCATCACCCGGCTGCGGTCACCGAGCCGCCTGGTCCTCGAGGACACGGGCTGGCGCCGCGATGGCAGCCTCTGGTGCAACGCCAGGATGAAAGCCGTCCTCCCCGGTGCCGGCGACTGTTCCGGGCACCTCGAAGAACACATCGACTACGTCTGCAGCAGCACGGCGGCGCGGGTATCCGCGCCGGCGAGGGCCGGGGTGGTGGCATGAGGGAGTTCACCGACGAGGGCACGCTCAAGAAGCCCAAGGACATGCGGGGAAAGATCTGCCTGCAGCCTTTCACCAATGTCGACGTGCACAGCAATGGCGGCGTCCGTTGCTGCAGCGAGTCGTGGATGCGCGCCTGGGTCGGCAACATCAAGGACCAGTCGTTGAGCGAGATCTGGAACGGTGACGCCATCAAGCAGATCCGCTCGAGCATCCTCGACGGCTCGTACAGCTTCTGCGATTGGCACCAGTGCCCGTTCTACAGCAACGACGAGCACTACCTGTTCACACGCGCCGAGCTCGAGGACCCGTCGAGCCTGGATCCGGTGCGGCGTGCCCGCGTGATGAAGCACAAGAACTGGATCCGGGCCATTCTCGACGGCAAGACCGAGGTCGACATCCACCCGGCGAACTACAACTTCGCCTACGACGAGTCCTGCAACCTGGCATGTCCGAGCTGCCGCACCAGGACCATCGGCTTCGTGAGGGGGCCGGAGTACGAGGCAAGAAAGCAGATCCAGGACGACGTCCTGACGTTCATCGAATCTGCGGGCTTCAACAATGTCGGCCGCATCAACATCTCGGGGTCGGGGGAGCCGTTCTCGTCGAAAGTCTTCCGCGAGTTCCTCTACAACTTCGATGGCGAGGCGCGCAAGAACCTCGACATCAACATCCAGTCGAACGGCGTACTGTTCGATGAGAACGCCTGGCAGAAAATGCACAAGATCCAGGCGAACATCAACGAAGTGCTGATCTCGATCGATGCCAGTACCGAGGAAACCTACGACAAGGTGCGGGTCAACGGCGATTTCCCGAAGCTGATGTCGAACCTGCAATTCCTGAGCACCCTCTACAAGGCGGGCAAGATCAGGCGGCTGATGCTCGCGTTCGTCGTCCAGCAGTTGAACTTCCGCGAGATGCGCGGCGCGATCGAGCTCGGCAAAGCGCTCGGCGTGGAGCGCATCGTCTTCAACCTGCTCAACGACTGGGAGACCTGGACCAAGGAGCAGTACGAGAGGAACGCCATCTGGAAGAGCTTTCACCCGGAATTTCCGGCCTTCATCGAAACCTTGCGGGACCCCGTGTTTGCCGACCCGATCGTCGATCTGGGCAACATGAAGCAGTACCGGGAGATCGCCGCCGCGTCCGGGCCGCAGGCTTGAAGGCGATCGCGGCAGGGACGGACAGATGGGTAATCAGAAGATGGAGCTGCGCAGCTGCACGGCGGCCCGGTCCAAGACGAAGTTGATCATCAGCAACGGCAGCGAGCGCGGCGATTACATCGACTGCGTGCAGATGCAGGGCAGTTTCGCCTCGCCGCACGATGGCGTGCAGCTCATGAAGACCTGGTATCCGAGCGATCCGAAGTGGAACAACGTGACCAAGATCTCGCGCGCCCACCCGCACGTCGCCTCGAGCTACGCCTGGGATCACGACTATGACGATTACTGGCCACTGGACTTCGACCTGGCCGACGGCGCGACCGAGCGCCAGCTGCGGCAGATCAAGTCGATCGGGGCGGACGTGCATCTCACGTTGACTCTCGACATGTCGTTGGCCGACGAGGAGCTGGTGGCCATCTTCCGCCGGCTCGGCAACTTCGGCACCGTCTACCTGCGAATCAATCATGAGGCCAATGGCCGCTGGTTCAGGCATCACAAGCTGCACAGCCGCGCCGAGATCAACGATTTCTTCGTGCGCTGCCATCGGCTGGTCAAATGCCATGCCCCGAACATCCGGACGGTGTTCAGCCTGACCGCCGACATCTTCGTGGGCGATCAGACCAACAGCGTCGTCACGCGCGAGTTTGCCCATCTCGGCAGGGGCGAGCTGCAGGAAGCGCTCGGCATCGCCGACTACTGGTCTCTGGACAAGTACGTCACGCTCAACTGGGGATGGCCCCACGCCACGCCGGCAAACTCCTCCAACTACTTTTCCGGGACGGTGGACACCTGGTGGCGACTCATCGAGGAGGCCTACCTGCTGATGATCGCGGCGAACGGCGGCGTGATGAAGCCCCTGTTCCTGCACGAGTTCAATTCGGATTCGGATGTGGTGGGCGAGAGCGGTCAGGCGGAGGCCATCACCCAGGTCTATCGGCGGATCGAGCAGAGCGATTTGCCGTGGCTGGAAGGCATCTGCTTCTATCAATATTGCGATGAAGGGGGGCTGGGACTGCTCCGGGGTCGGGACGGCGACTACGTCCGGACCAAATCCATGGCTGCCTATGAAGACGTACTGAGGCGGGCGGCACCGGCAATAACCGAAGCAGAGTCGGCGTGGCAGCATGCCCACTTCTCTTTCGGCTGGCAGAGCGCAACCGCCATCAAGGGTCTTGCCGTCCATCTCGCGGAGCCGGGCAAGCGTTTCACCAACCGCTTCGAAATGCCCGTCTACCTGGTGGACAAGGGCCATTGGAAACTGCTGGCCACGGGCGAGAGCGCGGCTATCGCCGGCACCGGGGTGCAGTTCTTCGTTCCACCGGCGATGTCCAGGGGTCAGCTGCGCTACGTCACCACCGTGCACGACGTCGCTGCGCGCCTGTCGACCATGCTCTCGGCCGCCTGAGCTGGATTCACGGAGCATGAGAACCGAAAAACAGGCAAAGGCCGAGCTCGAGCGCGCGATGAAGAAGGAGTTCGCATGCGCCGACGCGTGCTTCGTGACGAACGGCACCCACGCCATAGAGGTGCTGTTGACGGCGATGGACCTGCCGCGCGGCGCAAAGGTACTGGTGCCGGAACTCTCTTTCATGGCGACCGCGACCGCCGTCGCGCGTTGCGGACTGGTTCCAGTGTGCGCGGACGTCTCCAGGGACTACCTGGGGCTGACTCTCGAGAGCGTCAAGGCAATGGCCAGCGAATCCCTGGCGGCCGTGATCGTGGTTCACCTTGCCGGTTTCGTGAATCGCGAACTGCAGGCCATCGCGGATTTCTGCCGTGACCGGCACATTCCGCTGATCGAGGACTGCGCCCAGATTCACCGCGGCTTCTACAAGGGCCTGCGGGCGGGAAACGTCGGTACCGCCGCGACTTTCAGTTTCCAGTCCTCGAAGTTGTTCAACTGCGGCGAAGGTGGCGCGATCGTCTCGGCCGATGCCGCCCTGATGAAGCAATGCAGGGCGATCATCAACTGGGGATGGCCCGGCGAAGGCTCGGCTGCGCAGCACGATCTGCCATCCAGCAATTACCGCCTGAGCCACCTGCTTTGCGAGCGGCTTGTCGAGGAGTTCGCCGCGGGCGATCGCAAGACCGCGGCGCTGCGCGATTTCTACGAGGCCATCGCCAGGGCGGCCGACCGGTACGGGATCACCTACCTGGCGGCGAGATTCGCGGGGGACTTCATCGACTCGCCATTTTTCTTCATGGCCACCGACTGCCGGCCGAACCATCAGCTGGAGCCGCGCGGCCAGTATCCATTGAGCGGCTCCTCGGTGGTGCTCGCGATCCTGCGAAAGTGGTTTCCGGACCTGGAGACGCCCTATCTACAGGCCAACGCCCGGCGCCACGAGAACGTCAACAGCGTTCACATCGTGCAGAACTATGGGTTCCTGCGAATCAGTCAGTTCAGCGACGTCGACGAAGTCGAAGCCGAGCTGCGGCACTTGTAGATGGAGCCGGCATGAGTCAACTGTGCGTGAACTCCGTCAGCAAGCGCTATCGGCAGATCCAGTCGAAACAAGGCCGATTCGCCGCGCTGCGCGGTCTGTTGTCACCGGAGTACAAGGAGATCGTGGCACTCTCGGACGTGTCGTTCACCGTGAACAAGGGTGAGCGCCTCGCGCTGCTCGGTCAGAACGGTGCCGGCAAGTCGACGCTGGTCAAGATCCTCTGTGGCGCGCTCGCGCCATCCAGCGGCACGGTCAGCTTCAATGGCCAGATCATCGAAAGCCAGTCGAACGACTTCAAGAAGCGGCTGGGCATCGTCTTCGGTCAGCGCAGCCAGCTCTGGTGGGAGCTGCCCGTCGACGATTCACTGCGGGCGCTCAAGGACATCTACGAGGTGAGCGACGCCACCTTCGCCAGGATGGTCGCCCTGTTCGACGAGCTCACGGGCGTGGCGCATCTGCGCAGGACCCGCACCAAGAATCTGTCGCTGGGTCAAAGAGCGCTGTGCGAGATCCTGGCCTCCTGCATTCACTCGCCGGAGATACTGCTGCTCGACGAGCCGACGATCGGCATGGATCTGTGGGTGAAGGACAGCGTCAGGTCGATGATCAACGTGATGAACCGGGAGTTCAAGATCACGGTCATCCTGACCTCGCACGACACCGCCGACATCGAGAACATCTGCGATCGCATCGTGTTGATCAATGCCGGCAAGTTGATGTTCGACGACAACGTGCATCGCTTCATCAACCAGCACGGCGCATTCTGTACGGTGAATCTCATCGTGCGGGACGCGATCGACGATCAGTCGGTCAGGCGGCAGCTCGACAGCACGGGCATCCTCGACTTCAGCACCGATCCCGGCAACAGCAAGGGATGCGAGATCACATTCGACAAGACCAAGATCGAGCCTTCCGCGATGCTCGAAAGGCTCAGCGGCATCTTCCACATCGACGAGTTTCGCATCCAGGGTTCTTCGCTGGAGAGCGCCATCAAATATGCATACCGAAAGACTGCCGCTCTCTAGGTACTGGCCGCTCGGCAAGGTCGGGTTCCTGTGCATGGTCTCCTATGGCTGGGAGTGCGTGTTCGCGTCGGTGTCGAGCCTGCTCACGGTGATCGTGGGCTATTACCTGTGGAGCGCGATCTTCCAGGGTGCCGCCACGATCGATCCGCAATTGAGTTTCGCCTCCACCTTCGCCTACATCGGCGTGTCGGCGGCCATACTGACGACATTCAACACATCCATCGAGAGTTCGATCGCGCGGCAGATCACGAGCGGCGACGTCATCCGGAACATGGTCCGGCCGGTCGATTTCCATCTTTCGCAGGTTTCCACCGCGCTCGGAAGCGTCGCGCTGCGGTCGTTCTTCGGGCTCATCCCCTGCATGACCCTGGTCCTGGTGCTGCTGCCGGCCGGATGGATCAGAACCCCGAACTACTTTCTGTTCGCACTGAGCCTGGTCGGCGCACTGGCCATCCTTTTGCATCTCGACATGCTGACGGGACTCATCGCGGTCAGGACCGAGGCCGTGTGGGGCATCAAGCTCGCCAAGGACTACGTCGTCCTGATCAGCAGCGGGGCGTTGATTCCGATCGACTGGCTGCCGGCGTCGGTGGCGAAGGTGCTGATGCTGCTGCCGTTCCAGGCCATCTGCCACACGCCCGTGAAATTGCTGACGAACCACGCGCTGACCGGCGCGGAGATCATCCATCTCTTCGGCATGCAGTGGACGTGGGCGCTGTTGCTGATCTTCGGGTTGCGTGCCGCCCTGGCACACATGCTCAGGAAGATCGAAGTGAATGGTGGTTAGCGTGCCGAGACATCTGTCCATCTACCGGATGTTCGTGGTGAATCAGCTGAAGTCGCTGATGATCCACCGCGCCGACTTCGTCGTCGGGGTTGTCTGCCTGTTGCTCTCGTTCGGCCTGTTTCGCTTCTCCATATGGGCGATCTTCGAGCGGACGCAGAACATCGGCGGCTGGGTGCGCGGCGAAATTCTCTTCATGTACAGCTACAACCTCATCGCCGTGGGGACCGCATGGTTCTTCCTGAACCAGGCCTGGAGCCTGCGCGATACGATCATTTCCGGCGGATTCATCAAGTACAAGATCCGGCCGATCAATCCGCTGTTCCATTTCTTCGCGGAGGCAGCCGACTTCCGCTCCCTCGTCACGATAGTCCTGGGTGTCGTGACCATTGGCGAAGCATCGGCGGACATAGGGTTTTCGTGGAATCTCGCGCGTGTCGCGGAGATGGTTCTGCTGTCCGGATTGTCGGCCATGCTGCTCGGGGGGCTCATCGTGTTGATGAGCGGGCTGGCGTTCTGGGTCACGATCTCCAATCCGCTGCTCAACCTGCTCGCGTCCTGCTATGGCATCGGGCATTTCCCGATCGGGATCTACAGCAGCCCGATGCAGCTGTTCCTGTCGATCGTCGTGCCCATCGCGTTCGTGTCCTATTACCCCTGTTCGCTGCTCCTGGGAAAGAGCGACAGTTCGGCGCCGATCCACGCGATGGCGGCAATGATCGTCGGAATCTGGATCGCCGGAGCGACGCTTTGGCGCAGGGGCGTGGCGCGCTATGAACTGTCCGGAACCTGAGCTCATGGCCGACCTGCCGCGCAAACACTTCTGCATTCTTCCATTCGTGCATCTGCACATGGAGAGCTCGGGCAACCTGACCCCCTGCGCCATCAACTGCGAGCCCATGGGCAATGTCCGGGACGGAAAGCTCGACGACCTCTGGAACTCGGAGAAATACCAGCACATGCGGGCGGCCATGCTCGCGGACGAATACGTCCCGAGCTGCGAGATCTGCTACAGCCAGGAAAGGGGGAAAGGGTACAGCGTGCGAACGCTGGTCAACACGAAGTTCGAGCGCTTTCTCGCCGCTGCCGGGACGGCGGCGGAGAAGCCCGTGTACTTCGATCTTCGTTTCTCCAATCTGTGCAATCTCAAGTGCCGGAGCTGCGAACACAAGTCGAGCAGTCTCTGGTTCGATGATGCCAAGGTGCTGCAACTGGCCGCCGGTGACGAGGCGCTGCTGCGCGCATCCGACGACCCCCGGTCACTGCTGGAGCAGATTCGCGCATACATACCGCATGCGGTCGAGTTCTACTTCGCGGGCGGCGAGCCGCTGGTCATGCAGGAGCACTACGAGATCCTGGACATGCTGATCGAGGCGCGGCGCACCGATGTGCGCCTGGTCTACAACAGCAACTTCATGAAGACGCAGTTCAAGGGAAGATCCGTCTTCGATTATTGGCAGAAATTCCCGGGAGTCACCCTGTGCATCAGCCTGGACGCCGTCGATGCGGCCGCCGGGTACGTCAGGAAGGGTACGCGCTTCGCCAGCATCGTCGAGAATCGTCGCCTGCTTCGCGAGTTGGCGCCGCACGTCCAGGTGCTTTGCACCCCGACGATCAGCCTGCTCAACCTGGGCACACTGACGCAGTTGTTGACGTTCCTGCTCGACTCCCGGTTCTGTCCGCCGGACGAAATCAAGCTGAACATCCTCGAGTACCCGCTCTACTACAACATCAAGGCGGCGCCACAGGCCGTCAAAGCGGCCATCAAGGACGAACTGATGAGGTTCTCGGCCGGCCTGACGAGCCACCCCGCAGTCATTGCGCAGATCGAGAACGTGATCTCGTACATGGAGTCTGGCGATCTGACCGATCAGCTGCAGCACTTCAAGAGTACGACGCTGACGCTGGACCGGTTGCGCAACGAGAGCTATCGCGACGTGTACGGCCCCGCCGACCCCGTCAGCATCATCCTCGAATCGCCGGACCTGCCCGCGGCTTGACGCCATACCACGGACCCTTCAGCCATGTTCACGAAGACAGTCGAAGAATTGATGACGCGGGTGACCAGCATCGACTTCGCGCAGCCCTGGTATCGCTGCGTGGCCACCAACATGGGCAACACCGGCATGGCGTTGGGAGGAATCGGGACGGCGGTGACCGCAACGCCGGCCGGCACCACGCCGTGTTTCCATTTCCACAACGGCTGCGGGATCGAGAATGAGACAGACCAGGCGATCGAGCTCACCAACTATTTCTATGGCGAGGTGCTGAGCGACGACCTGACGCTGCTGATCCGCACGATGAGCTTCTTCCAGGAAGACATCGTCGCATTTCCGCTGTACGACCGGGACGGCGAACGGTACTTCCGCGGCGACGAGTCGCAGGAACAGTCGCTCGGCATACTGAAGAAGATCATTTCGACGCCGACCTTCGTCGACGACAACTACGAGAGTCTGACCAGGTGGGGGCTGATCGAGGCCGAAAGGAACGGTGCTCTGCACCTGGCGCGCAAGGGCGGCGACCACCGCTACAGGAATTTCGCCTTTCTGCTCAACATCTTCTCATTCAGCGTGACGAGGAACGTCGAATACACGCGCTCGTTGATCGCAAATCTGCAGTCGTCGCACCGCCTCGCCAAGGAATGCTATCCGGCGGACCGGATGCTGTACGAGTGCCAGTATCCGCTCAGCTACACGCATTACAGGGAGGAAACCCAGCGGTGCGTGGTCAAGAAGGTGCACATCACCAGCATGTGCCCCGGCAACGAGCGTCTCTGCAGCATGCCGGCGTTCATGACCAATTTCATCGTGAGCAATCCCACCAATCAGGCGCTGGACGCATGCTTCATACTCTCGGTCGAGAACTTCATCGGCTACGACCTGGTCAAGAGCAGGCCTGGCCTGCAGGACGCGCTGCTGCATTTCCAACGCAGCTACAAGCATCAGAAGGGCAAGACCTACGATGACCGGGCCGGAAGCCGGAGGATCCATGGGCTGATCTTCCACCAGGATGGCGATGCGCCCAGGGGCGACATCCGCGGAGAACTGTGTTTCGCGCTCGCGGCCGAGGACAGCGACGAAATCATCGTCACCAGCAATCCGAACTACTTCGTGTCCTCGGAGGCGAACGTCGTCGAGGCCGGTATCGCCACGGGAAAGATTCACGAGGCGAACGACGACGCCGTGTCGTTCACCGGCAAGGAACCCCTGTGCGGGGCGCTGTGCGCCTCGATGCGCCTCATGCCGGGAGAGACCAAGTCGTTCTCAGTGGCGACGGTCATGGACTTGCCTGACGTGGAGATCGGCAGGCACCAGGCACTGAAGAAATACACGGCCTTCTTTCCCAGGGCGCAGGACCGCAGCCGAGCCATCGCGAAGTACCTGTTCGACAACCGCGAGAGGATCTACGTCAGCGAATGGGCGTGGCGCGAGTCGATGCATCAGAAGCCGATTCTCGACGCGGGCGCCGTGGATGCGCGTGTTGCCGGCATGCTGCGGCAATTGCTGGTCGATCATGTGTCGTTCATCGCCGAGTCGAGCGTTTGGGACGCGGGCGATCGCCTCCGGGTGCGTGAATGTGTCGACTATCCGTTCTTCAATTCTCTCGATGTGTACTTCTACGGTTCCTTTGGCCTGCTGAAGCTGCTGCCGCAGATCGACAACCGGATCGTCAGGGAATTCGCCGACACCATCCTGCGCGAGGACCTGAGGCCGAAGCTGTTCGGCTTGTTCGTCCGCTATCGCGATGAAAGGGTCAGCAAGAGCCTGCGCGGAGTCCGCAAGGTCATCGGCAGCACTCCTCACGACATGGGGACACCGTTCGACGCGGATGCCAACGCCTACTCGTGGAAAGATGTCGCATCGTGGGTGGACCTGGCGCCGAAATTCGTCATGCTGGTCTATCGCAACTACCTGGCGACCCGCGACTTCACCTTGCTCAAGGACTGCTGGCCCGCGGTCGTTGCAGCGCTGGAATACGTTCGCAGCAGCTTCATCGATGACGAGGGCGACCTGCCGATCTCGTCTGGCTACGCCAACACATTCGACAACCTGCGTGGCGATGGCATCTGCATTTATCCGGCGTCGCTGTGGATTGCGGGCCTGCATGCCGCCGAGGCAATTGCCAGTCTGCTCGGCGAGAAATCCCAGGCTGAGGTCTACGCGCGCACGGCGGCCCGCGGCCGGCGACGTCTGCTCGCCGCACTCTGGGACGAGCAAGCCGGCCTGTACCTGTACAGCGTTTGCACCGTTCGCAAGGGACACATCGATGCCGCTGCATACGCAAGTCTGCACGCGGACGCGGACGGTCGGCTGACGCGACTGCGCGGAGCGATCGGCCATGGTGACGCGGCGAAGGCCGATGTCGCGGCCCTGGTACGCGCCATCAATGCATTCGTGGACGACGACGATGCCACGGTGAGCGATGAGCAACTCGCCGGCGTGCAGGGGGCGATGGGCGCGCAGGATTCGCAGGATCTCGCGCAAATCCTGACGAAGTCGAAGATCGAGCGGCGGCGCCTGAAGAAGCGCTTCGTACTGGCATCGGCGCCGCAGATCTTCGTCCGCGATTTCGAGGCGACCGCACTGGCGCCCGAGTGCGAGCACGTATTCGCGAATCAATTGTGCGCGGACACCTATCTATATCATCTGGATCTGCCGGAAATCACGGACCGCCAGGCAAAGCGCAGAGTGCTCGCGAACATCCTCGCGCAGAACATGCGCGGCTGCACGCGTCGTGTCGGAGCGTCGAACATGGTCGCGCGCGGTGGCGAGGACCTCGACATCCATCAGGCTCAGGAGGTGTGGTTGGGCGTGCAATACACCCTCGCCGGCGCACTCGTATCGGTCGGAATGATCGAGGAGTTCGAGCAGCTCATCACCTCGCTGTTCACGGCCATCTACCTGGACGCGAAAATTCCCTATGGCATTCCGGAGGGATTCAACTGCGTCGGCATATTCATCGCCGAGGACCTGGTCAGGGCCGGCATCGAGGACAAGGACTGCCGCGCCGACATTGTAGATTGCCTCAAACGGCGAAACATCCTCTCGCCGAACAACGTCGTCAACTTCGCGGCGATCCAGGACGCCGCGGAGTTCGCGAAGCAGTGGGATGACGACGGCAATGAACATGCCGAATACGTGAGCGCAGAGGATCTGCACGAACTGCTCATGGCCACCCGGTTGAAGTACACCGCGGGTCGCTATTTCCGGGCGGGCATGGTGCACATACTTCCCGAGATCCTGCGCAAGTACTGCAACTCGATCGAGCCGGCGCCAAGCCTGGAGAGTTGCATGGCGGTGCTTCGCGACGCCGCGCCCGGTGCGCTCCTGCGGGTCAACTGACGAGATGGCCGACATGACCAACAACACAGGATTCGGATTGACCGTCGCGGAAATCGAGCAGTTCGTGACTCGAGGTTACGTCGTGGTCCAGGATGCAGTCAGGAAGAGTGTCCGCGAAGAGTGGTTTGCGCGTGGGCTGCGGCGGATGTCTCGCGTGCGGAAGGTGCCGGACAACGGCATCATCGAGCTCACCCACACGAAATCCGAGTTCCTGCACGACATCGCCCCCCGCGCCTGGAAGGCGGTGACGCAACTCGTCGGTGGCGAGGACCGGGTCGCCGCTCAGGAGGTGAGGGACGACTTCAATCTGAACACGCGGACCGTGGCCGATCACGAATGGCTGCCTCCCGATCGCCTGACGACCGGTTGGCATATCGACGGCGACTACTTCAAGCGCTTTCTCGACAGTCCCGAACAAGGCCTGCTCTGCCTGATCCTGTGGTCCGATGTCGGGCCGCGAGAGGGCGGCACGTTCCTGGCGTGCGATTCCATCGGCAAGGTGGCGCGACTGCTGCTGGACAATTCCCAGGGACTCGACCCGCGGCCATTCACGGTCCTTTACCAGGAATGCGTGGATTTCGTCGAGATCACCGGCCGCGCCGGCGACGTGGTCCTGTGTCACCCGTTCATGATCCACGCGCCATCCCCGAAGACGAAGAGCCACGTGCGCCTGCTGACCAATCCGGTCATCTCGCTGCTGGACCCCATGCAGTTCGATCGCGCCGATCCCGCGGATTTCTCTCCCGTCGAGCGGAGCATCCTGCGCGGTCTGGGTGTCGACAGGCTCGACTTTCGCCACGATGGCGAGCGGGAGCATTTCGATGCGTGGCGTCGCGCGAGAGAAATAGACGAAGTCAGGAGTTGAGATGGACCGCCCGATCACCAAGAAGCGTCGGCCGCTGCGCAAGCACCTGTTGTTCGGTGGCATCCTGCTGGCGCTGGCACTCGGTGTCGCATTCATGTCCGGATTCGACTGGGACGCGAAGGTCATCGACAAGGAAAAGATTCGCATCGCCGCGGTGCGGCGGGGTGATCTGGTGATCGACGTCGCGGGAAGCGGACGCATCATGCCGCTCGGCGTCGAGTGGGTGGTCGCGAAGATGCCGGGCGTGGTCACCCAGGTGCATGCCGAGGCTGGCGACGTCGTCAAGACGGGCCAGCTCCTGGTCGAGCTGAGCAATACCGAAACCGACGTACAGCTCGCGCAGAAGGAAGCGCATCTGATGGAGGCAAGGGCGGCACTGTCGAGCAAGAAGTTCGAGCTGCTGTCCCAGGAGATGCAATTTCAATCGATGGTGGCGCAGGCCAAGTCCAACTACGAGACCGACAAGGTGGCCTATGAGGCGTATCGGGAACTCATGGAGTCGGAAAGATCGCCGATCTCGCGGCTCGAATTCCTGAAGTCGCGGGTGGCCTACGAGAAGCAGCAGGAGCTGTATGAGCTGGCGCGCGGCCAGTACCGGAATTTCAACCAGATCAAGGCGGCGCAGTTGGCCGAATATCAGTCGGGTGTGCGCCTGGCCGAGCACGAGCGCGATCAGTATCAGATGCGGGTCAAGGATCTGCGGATCGTCGCCAACAAGGATGGGGGCCTGCAGGACTTCGAGCTCAAGGTGGGGCAGCCAATCACCGCCGGACAGAATCTCGGCAAGATCGTCGCTCCCAATGCGTTGTTCGTCAGGCTGGAGATGCCGGCCATCGATGCGTACAAGATCGCCAAGGGCCAGACGGCCAAGATCCAGATCGGGCGCGAGATCGTCGACGGCGTGGTGACGCGCATCGATCCCAACATCAAGGGAACGACGATTGACGTCGACGTACGCCTGGTGGGAACGCCGGCATCCGCCAGGGTCGACATGTTCGTCAATGCGCGCGTGATCGTTTCCGAGATCAAGAACACTCTCATGGTGTCGCGGCCGGCTTCGGCGGTCGAGAACGGCGTGTCGATGGTGTACCGGCTGGACGGCTCCTCGCGCGCCGAGCGGGTCGCCGTGAAAACCGGCTCATTGTCCAGCAACGAAATACAGGTGCTCGACGGCTTGAACGTCGGTGACAGCATCGTGATTTCCGAGCTGAACGGTCTGCGCGGCAGTGAATCCATTCGCATCAACTAGCTGACAAGCAAGGGCAAACACAATGCCAAAGACCCTGGTGAAATTGGAAGGCATCCGAAAGCTGTTTCAGACCGACGAGGTGGAGACCAGCGCGGTCGATGGCGTTTCCATGCACATCGACAAGAACGAGTACGTCGCGATCTCGGGTCCCTCCGGTTGCGGCAAGTCGACGCTGCTGTCGATTCTCGGCCTGCTGGACAAACCGACCGAGGGGCGATACTTCCTCAACGATCGCGACGTCACCGAGCTGCACAAGGACGAACTCGCCCGGACGAGGAACCGCGAAATAGGCTTCATCTTCCAGTCATTCAACCTGCTCGAGAACCTGTCCGTTCTCGAGAACGTCGAATTGCCTTTGATGTACCGCAAGGAGATCAGTGCCAGGGAGCGGCGCGAGCGCGCCGACGCGGCACTCGAAGCGGTCGGCATGTCGCACCGGAAGAATCATCATCCGACGCAGTTGTCCGGCGGCCAGCAGCAGCGCGTCGCGGTTGCCCGGGCGTTCGTCAACCGGCCGGATCTGATCCTGGCCGACGAGCCCACCGGCAACCTCGATTCGGAGAGTGCCGAGACGGTGATGCAGTTGCTGAAGGCCGAGCACGCGAAGGGCGCATCCATCTGCATCGTCACGCATGACCCGCGCTACACCCGGGACGCGACCCGGACCATCCACCTTCTGGATGGGAAGATCCGTGACGATGCAGGAAAAGACGCCCTGCGCAGCCAGGCATGACCGCGATGATCTCCTGGTTCGACATCAAGAAGTCGGTTCGGGTCCTGACCAGGGACTACAAGTATTCGCTGGTCGTCATCCTGTCGCTGGCCATGAGTCTCGGCGTGACGCTGTTCCTGTTCGAACAGATCTACACCATCAAATACAAGCCGCTCGGCGTGGATGAGCCGGAAGAGATCGTATCCATCACCCGGTTTGAGAATGGCTGGGGTTATACGACCGGCGGCATCTACTATTTCGACTTCCTCTACTACGACGCTCGTCAGACCAGTTTCGAGGCGCTCGCGCGCTACGAGGATCGCCTGGCGACCCTGCAGACGGATCGATTCAGCGAGTGGGTGCAGGGTGCGGCCGTCAATGCGGAATTGTTCAGCATTGCCGCGGGCGCCAACCCGGTATTGGGCCGGACGCTGGTCGCCGAGGACAACATTCACGGCTCGCCCCAGGTGGCGGTCATCGGCTATGACCTGTGGCAGCGGCTCTTCGGCGGACAGTCGACGGTGTTGGGCGAGCGCGTGACGTTCAATGGCCTTGTCTATTCGATCGTCGGAGTCATGCCCGAGGGATTCAGGTTTCCCGTCAACCACGAGGTGTGGGTCAACTATCCGATGTGGGAGATGCCGGAGGCGTCGACGGCCGGCTGGAACACGCTGATTGGCCGACTGAAGGATGGCGTGACGCTGGACCAGGCGGCCTCCGAGATGCAGTCGCTGGCGGCACAGCTGCGCTCTGAATATCCCGACCAGTTCAAGGGGAAGGAACTGCAGATCGTTCCCTACACCGAAGCCTTCTCCGCGCCCATGACCACCAGTCTGCGCATCATGACGATCGTCGGCATCGCCATCCTGCTGATGGGTTGCTTCAGCGTCGCCAATCTGTTGATAGTCAGGATGCTGGAGAACCAGCGTGAGAGCGTCATCAAATCGGCGCTCGGCCTGCCGCAATGGCGCATCGCCGCGAAGCCGCTGCTCGAGTCGTTCTGGTTGTGTGTGCTCGCCGGGTTGTTGGCGATCTGCCTCTGCTATGCGTTCATCAAGGTGGCTGGCACCTTCATGTATTCCGACGGACCCTACTGGTGGACGCTCGAATTCAATCCCATGACGTTCGGCCTTGCGCTCGCTTTCGTCGCGCTGATGTGGGTGGGCACGGGCATCGTGCCGGTGGTCATGGCGACCCGCACACCCTGCAACTCCGCGCTCTCCAGCGGCCGCAAGGGCGGGGTAGGCGGCAGGTCGGCACCCATCATGAATTTGCTCATCGGCATTCAGATCATTTGCGCTTTCGTGCTGATGGTCATGACGGGGTTGAGCGTCGAGGCATTGATGCGCACGCTCAACGCGGACTATGGCGTCGATATCGATGACACGTTCGTTGCCGACGTGCGCCTCTCGGAGTTCTCCCACCCGACGATGGCAGATCGGATCGGGTACTACGAAACGCTGAAACAGGAGCTGGAGAAGCTTCCGGACGTGAGTCACGCGGCGTTCATGTCGGCGCTGCCGGGGTTCGCCGGCAATACCGTGACGTACCGTGCGCCGGATTCGCTGGCGGTCGCGGGCGACAGTTTCGACAAGATATTCCAGATCGCGGTCAGTGAGAACGCCTTCGAGACCCTCGGCATCAGGCTGCTGCGCGGCCGGATGTTCAACAGGCTCGACACGGAGAGCGCCACTCCGGTTGGCATCGTCGATCAGCGCACCGCGTACATGCTGGATGCCAATGGCGATGTGGTGGGCAAACGGTTTCAGATCGACCTGGAAAACAAGGGGCCGCTGGTTACCGTGGTCGGGGTGGTCTCGAGCGTGATGCACGGCTCCCCCATGGTCGAGCAGAGCTCGGTTTTCGGTGCGCTCTATCGACCGATGCGGCAGCTGCTGCCGCCCTGGGGAACGATGACTCTCGTGGTCGGTTCGGCGTCGCCAGGCATGCCCGCGGAAATCAAGTCCGCGGGCCGCAGGGTCACGCCGCAGATCGCGCTGGCATCGATCATGACCTATCAGGATCGCCTGGCTTTGAACACGCGCCAGATCCTGGCGATGGTGTACAACTTCCTGCCGGCGGCATTGCTGGCTTTTCTGATGGCGTCGCTCGGCATCTACGGCATCTCGACGCGAGTGACGATGCAGAAGGCCAACGATCTCGGCGTGATGAAGGCCGTCGGCGCGACGGATTCAGACGTGCTACGCGGGTTCCTGAAGAAGACCTGGATCCTGCTGGGCGCGAGCCTGGCCGCGGGCATCGGTGCACTCATGTTCACCCTGCCGCTGGTCACCTCGGGAAGCTTTGTATTCACGGTGACCACGCTGATCGCGATCCTGCTTTACGTGATCGCGCTCATTTTCTCGATGGTCACGATCGCGAGCGTGATTCCGATTTCGCGGATCAATCGTTTGTCGCCTCAGGCGGCACTCAACTATCAGATCGGAACCTGATCGATGATGTCCGCTCGATCATTGCATCTGCCCGGTGGGTACAGCGTGGAGTTGTACGGCGACACCGAGCAGATCATCAGGGAGATATGGCACGAGAACTGCTATCACACGCTGGGCGAACTGGCGCCCGATGACATCGTCGTCGATCTCGGTGCCAACCAGGGGATTTTTTCCCTGTTTGCCGCGCAGAAGGGCGCGCGCGTGTTCGCCATCGAACCCGACGCGCGAAACTTCGCGGTGCTACTGCGCAACATCGAACGCAACGGTCTGTCTGAACGGATCACGCCGTTCCAATTCGCTATCGGCCAGAGTTCGGGTGAGATCGAGATATACATTCCCGAAAGGAATGGCGAGACGCTTACCGGTCTGATCACCACCACCGTCTCGGTGCAGGAGAACTATGCCGGCCTGTCGCTGAGTCACCTGCGTCGCGAGACGGTTCCCTGCCGGCGTTTCGCCGAGTTGCTGACCATGCTGCCGCCCGGCCCGATCAGGTTCCTGAAGATCGACTGCGAAGGCGCTGAGCTCGACATCCTGAACAGCGGCACCGAAGCGGACTTTGCGCGCGTTGCGAGCCTGGCCATGGAGACGCACTGGGGATATCGCGAAAAGGCACTCTATCAACGCATCAGGGCGCTCGACTTCAGAGTCACGCATTACCAGAAGATCCACGGGTTCTACTCAACGGGCTATCTTTTTGCCGCGCGTGGCGCGCAGCCCGATCGCGATGAGCATCGCACGCCGGTCGCCCGCGTTCAGGTCGAATCGCCTGCGACGCCGAGCGCGCCAGGACGTGCGAGTGCGCATGAGAGCTTTCCGACATCGGGGCCGGCGGCGACGCTGCGCTATGACTGGCTGCTGGATGGCACGATTTTCGCTCGAGGCGAGACGGCGGAAATCGACATACCGGCCTGCGCTCCGGGCTGTCACCGGCTCGAGCTCGTGGCGAGCGATGGCGAGCGCAGCGACAACGACGTGGCGCACTTCTGGTGCTTTTCGCCGCAGTATGGTGTTGCGAGCCCGGCGGCCGCGATCGAAGCTGCGTCCACGCTGCAGAGCGAATGGGTCGAGGGGCAGCGGGATTTCGTCTTCCGGCACCAGCTCTTCCCTCTGGGCTGGGGACAGAACTACTTTTACATCGACGTGATCGAGCGCAGCCGCGACTCGGCGACGGCGGCGCCGGCTGTCGTCATATTCGATCAGCGCGAGTACCCGTTGCGCAATGGTCAACGCAAGGTCGAACTGCCGTTCTTTCCACGGCGGGAAGACATCGCATTCTCAATTCGCAGCTCGACTCGCAGTCGCTTCACCATCGAGTGCTACGTGACTGAGAGGCCGGTTCATGTTCCTTCGGAAACGCGGTGGCTGCAGGGCGAACAACCCTACGAGCTGGAGCATTTTGGCCAGCCTTACGCGTGCAATCTGGATGGCGGCGCGAGATTCACCTTGAACCTGGCCACCATCGCCGACTGGACGCCGAGGAGAATAAAGGTGGGCGTCAAGGTGCCTGAGGGCTTCGCTCACCAGGGAGAATTGCAGGGCAGTGCGTGCCTCGCGGATCACGTCGCGCCACTGCGCGGCTGGTACACCGAGCTGTGCATTTCCCGGCAGTCGTATCCCCGGCAGCTGGCTCTGGAGTTTCGCGACACAGGCAAGCGCTCGTACGAACTGGTCTGGTGGCCCGAGGCTGGCGATGAAGCCTGAATCACACCGGGCTCTGCACCACCGGGGAGACGCTCGACTTGAAGCATGATGTCATCGTCGTGGGGTCGGGACTTGCCGGGGCGTGGGCAGCGAAGGAGTTGTCTGCTCGCGGACTTGCCGTACTGGTGCTCGATGCAGGTCCGGCAATCGACGCGCAGCGCGCAGCCGACCTGCGCCCGTGGAACGGGGAACGGCGCGCCACGGCTGCCGTGCGCCAGCCGCGGCAATCCCGCCATCCGTGCTATTGGAATCAGAACCCCGAACTGTACGTCGACGATGTCGAGAATCCGTATCGAACTACCGAGGATACCGATTTCGTCTGGATTCGCGGCCGACAGATCGGTGGCAAGAGCCTGACGTGGGGCGGCGTCACATTGCGCTTCTCGGACCACGAATTTCATCCTGCGGCGGGAGAACAGACCTGGCCGATCGGCTACGACGATCTTCGTCCCTATTACGACGATGTCGAACGCTTCATGGGAGTCGAAGGCACGGCCGATGGAATCGCGCGGCTGCCGGATGGCGTGTACCTTCCCGCGACACCGATGACGCCCCACGAAGCGCAGTTCAGGGAGCGCGTGGAATCGCGCTGGCGGGATCGGCGGGTCATTCATGCCCGCGGCGTTCGCGGGCACGGGACGTCCGGCGGGCCGATGAGCGCGTGCGACTGGGGACCGCATACCGCGCTGCACGCCGTGCTGCCCGCTGCGATCGCGACCGGACGCACGGAGTTGCGTCCCGATACCGTCGTCTCGCATCTGGTGCTGAGTGACGACGGAAGCCGGGTCGTCGGCGTTGCCTGCGTGGATCGCGAAAGCAAGAAGCAGTTCGAGGTCCACGGCCGTGCAGTGGCACTCTGCGCGTCAACGCTCGAGTCGGTTCGCATCATGCTCAATTCGACACACGCGCGCCATCCGGCCGGCGTCGGCAACTCCAGCGGATGCCTCGGACGGTTCATCGTCGATCACGCCGCGGTTTCGATCAGTGGCGAGTGCGCGGGCAGAGTTCCCGAACCACTCATTGCCATCGGACCTGGCTCCGGCTACGGCATTCTGATGCCACCCATCGCCGAGAATTTTGGCATCTGGGGCGCGTTTCAGCGCGGCGCGCCGAATGCGGCTGGCGAAGTCGGCTGGTTTCTGAATGCCACGGTGGAGATGTCTCCGCGCAGGTCCAACTGCGTGATGCTGGACGGAGGCAGCGTCGATGCATGGGGCATCGAGTCGCTGAAGATGGATGTTCGCTACTCCGATGCCGAACGCGAAGAGCTGGCGTACGCGAAGAGCTACCTCTGCCGCATGGCTGAAGCCACGGGACTCCGAGTGACAGGAGGCGTCGAAACCGCTCCCGGCGGCTACGTGCACGACTTGGGAGGTGCGCGGATGGGTGTCGATCCGGCCACTTCCGTATTGAACGGGTTCAATCAGTGCTGGGACGTGCCCAATCTCTTCGTCATGGATGGCGCGTCCTTCGTGACCGCGGGCTGGCAGAATCCGAGTCTTACCATCATGGCGTTGGCGGCACGTGCCAGCGTGCGCCTCGCGGAGTCGCTGCAGAATTGAGCGACGTCGTACCGTCGACTAGTCGCGCGGTCGATCCAGCACGGGCTCGTCAACGGGCGGTCGCGTCACGGTGATGCCGGGGCCGATGTCCGCCGCCATCCGCCGGTGCAGTTTCCAGTCTCCATTCACGCGCTTCCAGATTTCCAGCGCCTGGCCGCGTGCGCGCATGTCGCCATTGCGCTGCGCCTGCGTGAGGCTGACCGTGTGCCACGCAATGTCGTTGGCAACCGAGATTTCGCGGCTGGTCGCGATCAGTCGTCCGCCGGCCGCGAGTTCACGCAGCGTCGTCAAGGCTGCGTCACGGCCTCTCGCCGTGGCGAGATTGTCGCGCAGCTCGACGTCGTCGGTCATGGTGGCCGTGAGCGTGGCCACGTCCCGTGCATTGACGGCCGCCGTCCAGCGATGGATCGCGGCCTCGAGCGCAGCGCGATCCGGATCAGCGGCGGGCGCGCCGGCTCCGGCGCAGGCGAGGAGCAGGCTGCCGACCAGCAGGCCTGCCAACAGGGTGGGGCGCGAGTCTGTCTTGCTCATGAGCGTTGTAACGCGCGAATCGTGAGATCGTGTTCGAGGGCTTCGCGAACCTCAAAGGGGCCCGCACCGCTGCCGATGCGGGCCCTCGAGACGATCAATGGACGGGCAGGCTCACTTACGCTTCCTCATGACCGCGCGCACCGCGGCCTCCGCGTTGACGAACCCGTAACCATCGAGCGGGCTGTAACCGCGCCCGATGAAATTGACGAACTCGCCGCGGTAGGCGAAGCCATCTTCGAACTTGCCGAAGAAGCTCGCGCCGCCCGGGACGAGTCTGCCCGAGGGAATCAGCACACCTCCGCCGAGCAGGTCGGCGGAGTTGCCGCCCGCGGCGCCGCCCGGTCCCGCGACATCGGTCTCGTCCCGATCGACGCCGAACGACAGCAGATCACCACTGGCGAACGAGCCCGGCAGGAACTCGAGATCCAGCTGCTTCCATTGTCCAGCGACGCCCGGCGGATCGGCGGGCAGCGAGAACGAGCCCTGCACGTCGAGGGCTGTGAGGCCCTCCGTGCGGCCCACGACGAATGGCTGGCCGGGTGGCGGCAGCGGCGAGTTTCTTTCGTCGAACACGATGCCACCCGGAGAATTCGTGGGATTCGCATGGGCTCCGTTCAGCGACAGGCTGGCAAGCCGGCTTCTGCCGAAATGCGTGACGCTGAACACGTTGGGGTCGAACTGGCTGATCGCATTTGGATCGGCGTTCGCATCGATCGCGAGGAAATTGCCACGCGACAGCGCGAAACCCCAGGAGAAGAACGGATCGAGGTCGTGCGCGAAGGCGCTGTCCTGGAGGATCTTGCGCATCTTCCCGGGTTTAACCGAGCCCGGCCCTCCGGCGGCGTCCAGCACCAGCGCGGCGATCGCGGCGGCATGCGGGGCGGCGGCGCTCGTTCCGAAGAAGTTCGGGAACGAGTCGTCGTCGATGGTCGTGTCCGACGTGAAGAACGTGGTGTTGGCGCCGTCCATCGCGGCGAGATCGGGCTTCTGCCGGTACTCCGCGCGCCGGAGGCGGCGGCTGTCCTCGTCGAAGTAGATGGTCGCGGGTCCAGGAGAGGTGAACGCCTCGGGCACGAACGGCGCGAAGAATGGATAGGCCGCCACGCCGATCGCACCCGCCGCCGAGTTGTGCCCGTAGGTCACCGGATCCAGGTAGCTGAAGTATTCCTGCGGACTGATGTTGCCGAAGCCCACCCAGCGGATCCGATCCGCGACATTGCGGCCCGGTGTCGGCGTGTTCGCGCGCGCGATCACGAGCTGGATGGTCACGGTGGCATTGATGCCGCCGAGCTCGATGGGGCGATTCGTGAAGGTGTTCTGATCCGCCAGAGCACCGAGATACTGCCCCGTGGAGAGGAAGAACAGCAGGTTGTAGTCCGACAGCACCGGTTCGGGTAGTTCGGCGTTCGACACCTCGTAGCGGAAGTCGCCGCCCTGCGTGGGGTCGAAGCTGATGACGCGCACCGTGTACGTGCCGGTCACCGGCAGCTCCAGCGCGATGAACTCGGGGTTCGTGCCCGTGTCCTTGGTCGCCACGAGGTCGCCGGCCGGGCCGTACAGCTCCAGCACGATGTCCGGAATCGACGTTCCAGTCGACGAGTTGTCGCCGTCGACGAAGACCATTACCGGCTGGCCCGCCGTGCCGCTGAAGGTGAAGTCAGCGGAGCCGCCATTGGGAACGGTGCCGGTGCCCGATGCGAACGGCGCGCCGACGGCGGTCGGCGGCTTCGAATCGAACGGTTCGTTCCACTGCAGCACCACGTTGTTGCTGCCGCCCGTATTGACCGTGAACTGCACGGTTTGCGCGATGTCCACCTGGCCGTCCGCGGCGAAGTTGTGGAAGCCGCCGGCGTACAACTCCTCGGGCACGGTGCTGAAGTCCAGATTGGTGTTGTCCCAAGATGTCGAGTCGGCCGGGACGAGTCGAATCCTGGAGTCGTAGGCCTGCGTCGCGGGGCGGTTCCCGGCCGAGGAGAAATACGACACGCCCTTGGCGACGACTTCGTCCACGGCCTGCGCGACGAGGCCGTCCTGGAAGAACGGTTCGTCCAGATAGATGATGTCGTCGACGATCACGTCGGCCTTGAAACCCGCGCGGTAGTTCGGTGCGGCCGGATCCCCGGCCAGCGCGCGAATGTTGTTGGCGAAGTTGAGTTGCCCGCCGTTCGCCGTCGCGAAGCCGAGCTTCGCCTTCGGCGCGAGGTCGTGCACGATCTGCAGCATGGCGCGGCCCTCGTCCGTGCGCGACGGCCAGTCTTCGAGAACCACCACCGGCTCGGTGTTACCCAGCGGATTGCCGGCACCCGGCAGGTCGCCGGTCGAGATGTCCTGCGCCGCGCTGTTGGGCGCGGTGTTCGTGTCGTAGCTGTCGGACATCACGCCGACCGTGATGCCCGAGCCATCGACCCCGGCCGGTAGTTTGTCCACGCGGTGCTGCACGATGCCCTGGCTGTCGGTGGCGCCGACATTGGTGACCATCGGGCTCGACGGCACCACCGCCAGCACGCCCTGGGTCTGCGCCAGCTTGAGGAGCTGCTCCACGGGGACGTAGGCCTCGATGAGGCCGGGCCCGTAAGACAGGTCTGACGCGATGACCTGCACGCCGGCCATGTTCTGCACCGATCCGAGCGTGCGCGCCGGCGTCGCCGTGCCGTCGAGCGAAATCCGCACCAGGGCCCGATTGGCGTCGTCGAACTGCACTGGGGAGGTGAGCCTCACCTCCGAGGCATCGGCGGCGCGGGCGCTGCGCGTCGCGCGGCGCGCCGCGGCCTGCGGCGCAACCAGCTGTTTGAGGCCTTCTCCGAGTTTTGCCGTGCCATCGCCGGCCAGCGCCGCGGGCGCGAGCGAGATGGTTACCACGGTGGACATTGCCAGCCGCGCGAGCAATGCCGCGCGGATACGCCGTTCCTGACGTTTCATGCTGTAGCTCCCTGCTTGTTATGGATGTTGGCAATCGAGCCGAGATCGTCGAGCGCCAAGCATGTCGAAGCTACGCCTGCACCTGAAACGGTTCAACACGGTGGACGGCATTGCAACCCGCGGGCCGTTCGGCTCGTCTCAATCGGCGGGCGGCGCGTTCCCGATGCTGCCTCAAAGGAGTGCCCGTGAATCGTCTTTCAGCCCTGGTTGCAACCCTGGCCCTGGTTTTCCTGGTCACTGCATCGGTCAACGCTGCGGAAAAGAAGCTCGACCGCGTCTTCACGGTCTCGCCTGGCGGAACGCTCACCGTGGACGCCGACGCCGCGTCCGTGAAGGTGACCGGCGCCGAAGGCAATCAGGTCAGCGTCCATATGACTGCCCGCGGCTCGGACCAGGATCTGGCCGACACCCGGCTCGAAGCTGCCCAGAGCGGCGATGACGTGAACGTCACCTTGCGTCGCCGGGACAAGGGCAGCTGGTTCTCGTGGCGCTCCTGGAGCGGCGAGCAACGCATCGAGGTGCGCGTGCCTCGGAATTACGCGGTCAGCGTTCGCACGGGCGGCGGCGGCATCGATCTGCAGGACACGATCGGCTCGGCGACGTTGAAGACCTCCGGCGGGGACATCACGGTGAGGAACCTGACGGGCCGCGTCGAGCTGCGAACTTCGGGTGGCGGAATCCACGCCGACACCATCCGCGGCAACGTCGATGCGGACACCTCCGGCGGCGATGTTCGCGTACTGCGCATCGACGGCAGGATCAAGGTCAATACCAGCGGCGGCAGCGTGCGCTGCAGTCTCGTGGGCGCCAACCGGGAAATCCTGGCGACGACTTCCGGAGGCGACATCGCCCTGCTATTGCCGGCGGGCACGCGAGGCGAGGTCGAAGCCTCCACGAGCGGGGGCGACGTGACGTCCGACCTGCCGATCCAGGCCACCGTGCGCAAGGAGGGGCGGCTGGAAGGTACGCTCAATGGCGGCGGTCCGCTGATCCGGGCGCGCACCTCCGGCGGCAGCATCTCACTGCGCGCCGAGAATTGAGCGCAAACCCCCGCTCAGCGCAGATAGGCCTCGGTGGCATAACGGCGCATCATGCGATGCGAGTTGAAATACGCGGCGTTCTTGGTGATCGTGCCTTGCATGACGGCGGTCCAGCCGCCCTGCGCGTCGTTGCCGTAGTACAGGGGCAGGATCACGCGTTCCAGCTTGTCGTACAGCGACGGCGCATCTTCGATGGCCCAGCCGGTGATGCCTTCGATGCAGCCTTCCACCCACCAGCCGTCGAGCACGGACAGGCTGGGAACACCGTTGAAGGCGGCCTTCATGCCGCTGGTGCCCGACGCTTCATACGGCGGCAGTGGCGTGTTCAGCCACAGATCCGCGCCGGCCACCAGGCCTTGCGCCATGGCCATGTCGTAATCCTGTAGATAGACGCAGGGGACGGCGCTGCCGAGCGCGGCCATGCGCTCGTGCAGGGTCGCGATCAGCGCCTTGCCCGGCTCGTCGCGCGGATGGGCCTTGCCGGCGAGCACGATCTGGAATGGCAGCGCGCGGGCGACCGCCATCAGACGTTCCAGATCGGTGAACAGCAGGTCCGGTCGCTTGTAGGCGGTCATGCGCCGGGCGAACGCCAGGATGGGGAGGTCGCTGCGCAATGCGATGCCCGAGGCCGATCGCACCGAATCGACGAGCGCCTGCCTGGCGCGCGCATGCGCCGCCAGGATGGCCGCGCCCGGAATCCGGTCCCCACGCACCAGCAGCTCTGGTTCGTGGCACCAGCCGGGGATGTAGTGATCGTACAGCTCGCGAAAGCTCGCCGCCGTCCAGGTGAACGGATGGATGCCGTTGGTGATGGCGCGCACGCGAAATCCCGGAAACATGCGCTGCGACACTTCCGCGTGCCGCCGCGCGACGCCATTCACGAACTCGCTCAGGTTCAGCCCCAGGCGCGTCATGTTGAGCACGTCCTCGCCCCCGAGCGAGCGGAGCACGGCCAGCTCCTGCGCCTGGCTCGCGGTGAGATCGGCCGCGCCGTAGAGCAGCCGCTGCACCAGCTCGTAGCTGAAGCGATCATGGCCCGCATCCACTGGCGTATGCGTGGTGAAGCAACACCGCTCGCGCACGCGTGGCAGGTCATAGGGCGACTCGCCCGGGCGCAGATCGCGCTGCGCCCACGCGAAGCGGCGCAGCAGCTCCAGGCCGAGCAATGCCGAATGACCCTCGTTCATGTGGTAGGTCTCGATCTCGAAGCCGAGCGCGTGCAGGATGCGCACGCCGCCGAGGCCGAGGATGATTTCCTGCTTCAGGCGGTAGGTATCGTCGCCGCCATACAGGTAGTGCGTGAGCTCCCGGTCCTCCGGGTGATTCTCCGGTAGATAGGTATCCAGCAGGATCACGGGCGCGGAGCCGGTCATGTGACTCTCGATCACGTACAGCCACGCGCCCACCCACACCGTGCGCCCCTCGAAGCGCACCGCCACCCGCGCATCCAGGGGCTGTGCCCAGTCGGCCGGGTTCCACATGGCGGGGCGTTCGCTCTGCCGCCCCTGTGCATCGATCTCCTGGTGGAAGTGGCCCGCGCGGCTGACGGGGCAGACGCCGACCAGCGGCAGACTCAGGTCGGCCGCCGAGCGCAGCGTGTCGCCCGCGAGCACGCCGAGTCCACCCGCGTAGGTGCCGATCTGCGAACGTAGCGCGATCTCCATGGAGAAATAGGCGACGCGAGGCACGCGCGTGAATTCATGCAGTCCTTCGGACATGCCGTAACCCTCGTTGCCTGTCTCGGGAACCTGCCGGTCGACAGAGCCGCGACTGGCGTGCGCGAACGGAACTCATGGCATCGAATCTCACATGCCGCGCGACTCGCTACATTCGTGCGACTACCTATTCTTCCGTGCGGGTGCCGAAGCGCAAGCCGGTCAACCCGGCGCCACGGACAGCCGCCAGTGGGCACCGATCGACAAGCCGCGGGTCGAGATGCCGAGTTCGCGCAGCCACGACGCGACCGCATGATTCGAATTCCAGGAGGCGGAGTAGAAATGCGGATGCGACACGAAGCTCATGCCGACATCGGGGTTGGCCACTTCTGTGTCGCGCCGAGCGGCGTATTGCGCCTCCATGCGCGCCACGAACGCCAACAGCCGAGCCCGCTCGACCGGCACGGAAAGGATTTCCTCTGGCGAGGGAACCTGCCGTCGCACGTTGTCGAGGGTTGCGGGCCCGGCGAGCAGGCCACGGCCGAGCGCCGCCGGGGTCGGCCAGAGCAATGCGGCGGCTCCGTCGCGCCAGCGATGATTCCCCAGTGCGTACCAATTCCAGTCGCCATAGGCATAGCGGAGCAACCGGCCGCCAGGGGTGGGAACCACCAGGCTCGTCGTTCGCCCGTGGTCGACGATGAACACGTGGATGGGGTCGGACAGCGCGGCTTGCGGTGTGACTACCGTCGGGCAAGTGACCAGTCCCCACGCGAGCAGCAAAACGGCCGCAAGCAGCGAAACGACGATGCTGAACTTCCGCGTGTTCATTCCCATGTCGGCCGGCGGGGCCGCCGAATATCGAGAGCTCCCATGCTCGGCGCCCGCCGGACGATGGTGAATCCGCAGTAATACGGGCTACCCGGCGCTGTCCTACAGCCCGTATTCGCATATTTGAAAATCTTTTTCAGCCATGAACAAAATGCCCGCGGACTCCAATAATCCGAAACAGGGGGATTCAGTGATGAGATCCAAAATAAGGTTTGCATCCGTGCTTGCCGTCGGAAGCCTGGCGCTGCTGACGGGCGCCGCGGCTCATGCCGCCGTCTGGAATTCATGCGATCGGTACGCGTCCTGGTCCAATGGCGGTTACACGCTTTACAACAACATCTGGGGCAGCGGCGCGGGCTGGCAATGCATCTGGGCCAACAACGGCTCGAACTGGGGCGTCGCGGCCAATCACGGTGCGAGTGGCGGAATCAAGTCTTATCCCAACAGCACGAAGTGGCTGAACAAGAACACCAACAACACGCCCTGGGCGGGCACGTGGTTCTCGGTGAGCGTGCCCAATTCCGGCGCGTACACCACCACCTTCGATGTGTGGGGCAACGGCACGCAATATGAAGTCATGATGTGGATGAACAAGCAGGGCTCGATCGGCCCCATCGGTTCATTGCAGGCTTCCAACCAGTCGATCGGCGGACACGTCTGGAACGTGTACCGCGGCTCGCACAGCGGCATCCAGGTCTTCTCGTTCGTGCGGACGTCGAACACCAACTCGGCGAATGTCGACCACAAGGCGATCTGGAACTGGCTGCAGAATCGCGGCTGGTGGAACAACCCCTACATGGGGACCATCCAGTTCGGCTTCGAGATCACGAACACGAGCAACCAGAACCAGAACTTCGTGGTCAACGGCCGTTCGGACTGGAACGGCTAGCCCGGATCGCAACCGGTACTGGCTGATGGCTGGCCGGAACACCCGCCGCGCCCTGTCCGTCGTCGGCGCCGGCGCGCTGGCATTGTTGGCGTATTTCGCCAGCAGCCTCGCGTCGAAACCGTCGACCGTGCAGGGCGCGGCGCCCGATGGCACCCTGCCACCGGCCGGCCCGACGTGGGAGCAACTGATGGGCCGCTCCGTGCAGGCGCGCAAGGCGGGGGCGGCCCAGGATGCGGAAACTCTTCTCGAACAGGCGACGGCGCTCGCCGACTCGTTCGATACCCATGACATGCGCCGTGCCCACACCCGCATGGCGCAGGCGGAGTTCTATCTCTGGCGCGGCCAGGGCCAGCTCGCCGAGCAGGCCTACAAGGACGCCGTGAAGATCGGCGAGGCAACCGGGGGAGCAATGCACCCCGAGATGGTCAGCTTGCTGGAGGGTCTCGCGAACTTCTACTACTACCGCGAACGTTACGACGAGGTGGTGCCGGTCTTCACCCGCATTCTAACTATCGTCCGCGCAGGAGATCCGCAGGACCCCCACGAAGAGGCTCGGCGGTTGCGCAATCTCGCACAGGTCGAACTGCTACGCGGCCGACCTGCGCAGGCCGCCTCCTTCCATCTGCAGGCGCTGGAAGTGGTCGAGGCCAGTTCCGACAGATACCCGGGCGAACTCGCCGAATTCCAGCAGGCCGCGGCGGAAGGCTATCTTGCCTGGGGAAGGGCCGTGCAGGCGGAGTCTCTGGCGGCGCGCGCGCTCCAACAGGTGGAGACACTCGCCGGCCCTGAAAGTCTGGACGCGGTCGCGTATCTCAAGACGCTGGCCGACGCCAGGTTGCTGGCGGGCCGGCCCGAATCAGCGGCAACGCTTTACCAGCGCGGCATCGCCATTCTCCAACGGGTCGATGGCGCCGCACCTTCCGACCTCACGCCATTCCTGCAGGGTCTGGGCACGGCACTGCGGAACCAGGGGAGATCCCGTGAAGCGGACATCCAGACTGCACGCGCGCAAGGATTCGCCGAACAGCTGAATAAAGGAGAGATCGATGAACGATCGAGTCCCTAGGGTCATCGGCATCTTGGCGCTGGGGCTGCTGCTCTCGGCGATCATCGGCTCGGGTTTTTCGCAGTCGAGCAGCAACACCGCAACAGTTTCCGTACGTCCGGTGTCGCCCCCTCACGGCGGCGACGACGCCTTGCTGAAAGAGGTGCGCGCCATCCGCGAAATACTTCAGCAGGCGGGAGGCGCCACGCAGCGGGAACAGATGATCGTGGAGCGCATTCGCACGCATGACGAGCGGGTGGAATGGCTCGATCGTCAGCTCTCGGAACTGCGTGACGAAATCGGTGGCATCGAGGTGCATCTGCGCCAGACCGACGAGCGTGAAAAGGCGCTGGAGAGCCAGATTCCACGAGCCACCGATCCCGCACAGCGGCAGGCACGCGAAGCGGAGCAGAAGGAAATGCGCTTCATGGCGGAGGCCCAGAGGCAGCGCCTCGATCGCCTGCGCGAGCGCGAGGCAACCATGGCCGAACATATGGAAAGAGAAGAGCAGACGCTCAGGAGCCTGGAAGTGCGCCTGGAAGCGCTCGACCGCGAGCTCGAAGCAGAAGCTCGCAGCAGCATCGGATTCAATCGCGGCGGCGGCCGTTGACGAGCAATGCAGATTACGCAAGCCGGAGAAAATTAGTTGCATAGGTGAGAAACGAACCCCCTGCTAGCTTCGATCCGGATGCCATGGGCCGATCGTCGGCGCCGCGCGTGCGGTGAACGTGGCAGAAAGTTTCTGGCAACGCGGGGGAGCCGGCTGCAAGACCGGACAGGACATTCCCCGCCAGCCGTCGAACAGGGGGTTTGTTCATGAGTCATCGAGTTCGGTCCGTCCGCAGCAATGTGAAGCCGGTAGCGACGGCAGTCGCTCGAGCGCTGGCGGATTCACGGCGATCCGCAATCCATTGGCGCCGTGCATCCTTGCTCGGCATCGGCGCGGTGCTGCTGCCGGCCTTCGCCGGCGCACAGAACGCGGCGGCGGAGAATTCAGCGCCGGCGACCGCTGCTCCGGCGTCCGGCGACGTCGAAACCATCGTCGTCTCGGCGCGTCGCGAGGCGATTCAGAACGCGACCGAGCGCAAGAAGAATGCCGAGTCGATCGTCGACTCCGTGGTCGCGGATGACGCGGGCATGCTGCCCGACAACAGCATCACCGAAGTGCTGCAGCGCGTCTCGGGCGTGACCATCTCGCGCTTCAACGACGCGGATCACTTCTCGACCGAAGGCAATGGCATCCAGGTCCGCGGCATGTCGGGAGTCGCCGCGCGGCTCAATGGACGGGAAATCTTCAGCGCGAACGGCGGCAATGGCCTGTCGTGGGGTGACGTGACCCCCGAGCTGATGGCGGCAGTGGACATATATAAGAGTCCCACCGCCGACCAGATCGAAGGCGGCCTCGGCGGACAGATCGATCTGCGCACCAAGATGCCGTTCGACTACGACCAGGGGCTGCAGCTCAATGGCTCGGCCGAGGTCAACTACGGTGACATGGCGGATGCGACCAATCCGAATGTGTCCGGATTGATCAGCAATCGCTGGGACACCGGTCTCGGCGAGTTCGGGTTTCTGGTCGACCTCTCGTACAGCAAGCTCACGCAGCGAGCCAACTTCCTGCGCATGGAACCCTTCTATCGGACGTCGTTGCCCGACGGCTCCGGCGGCTACATGGATCGGTTCATTCCCGGCGGTTTCGACTACGGCTACGACGAGTTCGAACGCGTCCGCCAGGGCGCCTACGTCGGCCTGCAGTGGAAGCCCACTGAAAATCTGTCCCTGTCGCAGACCGCGTTCTACTCGCGCCACGAGACCACCAGCAACGGCATGGGTGTGTTCGCCACGAGCAAGCAGGGCTTCTGGGCCTATGCCGACTGGGGCGGTGGGCCGCAATTCTTCGGCGGCGCCGCGGACGGCGGTACCGATGGCCTGGCAGTGGATCCGGCCGCGAGCACCTTCGATGAGAATGGCGTGCTGTTGACGGCGCCGCAGGTGTTCGTCAGGAACCCGAATACCTGGGAGCCCGCCGGCGGCATCCAGACGGGCGGCAACAGCTCCTTCGGCAAGGGCGAGAGCTGGACTCGCGAGTTGAGCACCAGCTTCGAGTGGCAGCCCATCGACCGATTGATGGTGAAGGGCGCGGCCCAATTCGTGCGATCCGAAGTCGACAGCCGTGGCTACGACGTCTTCCCGGCGATGAACCTGCCCGGCTCGTACAGCCTCGATCTGACCGGCGAATTTCCGCAGATCGCCTTCACCAGCGCGCCTTCGGTGGAAGACCCGGTGAATACGCGGTGGCAGGCGCACATGCCGAACCGCCAGTTCAACAAGGGCGACATGGATGCGTACAACCTCGACGCCGAATTCTCGATCTCGGAGGAGGGCTTCTTCCGTTCGGTGCGGGCCGGCGTGCGCCACGCCGACCGCCAGGAGAACGACAGCGGCTACTACGGGTGGACGAATCTCTGCGCGGGTTGGGATGGGTGCGATTTCGCGACGCACACCTTCGATCTGGCCGAGCCCGGCGACGTTCAGTTCCAGACCTTTCCGGACTTCTTCCGCGGCGATGCCGCGCTGCCCGCGGGCCTCTGGATGCCGAGCCTCGCGCTGGTCCGGCAGTTCGACCCGGCAGCGGTCGACGCGCAATACGGAATCAGCACCACGGATCCGACCGCACTGGCGCACAACGGCTTCGAGTTCGTGCCCACGGACAGCCGCCACCAGGAAATCCTCAACAAATCGGCATACGTGATGTTGAAGTTCGCGGCCTTCGACGGCGGCGCGCTGCCCATCGACGGCAACGTCGGTGTGCGAGTAGTGAGGATCGAAAACATCAGCAATGGTTACTACGATCAGAAAGGCATGTTCGCCACCGACCAGGACGGCAACCGGATCAACATCGCCGATATTCCCAACCTGTACGACGGCTCGCTCACCCGGTCCGACGGCACGACGGTGACGCGTGGCCTGCCCTCCATCAACCTGCGCTTCCGGCCCAGCGACTCCGTGCAGGTTCGCCTTGCCTATGGCGTGACCATGGATCAGGCGCAGTTCAACGATCTGCGGGCCACGGGCAGCGTTTCGGCCAACCGCACCAATGACGTGTTCAACGGCACGTTCAATGCCGATACCGGCAACCCCTTGTTGAAGCCCGTCATCTCCCGCAACAGCGACCTGTCGCTCGAGTGGTATCACGGCGGCGCAACGGCCCACCTCTCGCTGTTCCACAAGGACATCACGGACGCGCTGGTGTACTCCAGCGTCGTGAAGGATGTGCCCGTGTTCCTGAACGACGGCAGCACCACCACCATCCAGGCGAATCGCAAGGAGGTGAACAATTCCACCGAGAAATCCACGATCAAGGGCTTCGAGGTCGGCGGACGGATGTTCTTCGATGAACTGCCGGCGCCCTGGAATGGATTCGGCCTGGAAGCCAACTACACGTACATCGACAGCAAATCGCCGGGCGACATCTACTACGACATCGACGGCGGTGAGCACGACGATGCGCCGGTGCGCGGGCTTTCCGAGAACACCTACAACCTGCAGTTGATGTTCGAGAAGCCCAAGTTCGGCGCGCGCCTGGCGTGGAGCTGGCGCAGCGAGTACCTGTTGAGCACGGACACCAATGGCACGAATGGCGACTACTGGTACTTCCCCACGCCGAATCTCGGCGCGACGGACACCATCATGCCGACCTTCAGCGACATTGCGCTGCCGACCTTCTCCGACTCGTACGGCCAGCTCGACTTCGGCGCGTCCTATCGGCCGACGGAGAACCTGTCGTTGTCGATCGACTTCCGCAACCTGCTGGACGAGGTCAGCAAGACCTTCACCACGGGCTATCTCGACGCCGAGACCGGCAAGTACGACTCCAAGGTCGCACGCAGCTGGTTCATCAGTGACCGACGCGTCACTCTCGGTGTGAGGTACAAGTTCTGAAGGGTACGGGATGACTTCGCGACGGGGCGGCCGGCGCCACCTGCCGCCCCTCGCGAGGTCGATGCGATGCCAGCACATGTACTGATCGTCGGCGGTGGAACGGCGGGCTGGATCACCGCCGGCTATCTCGCGCGCATGCTAGGCGCCAGTTCACCCGCGGGTGTGCGCATCTCCCTGGTCGAATCCTCCGACATCGAGACCATCGGTGTCGGCGAAGGTACCTTCCCGACGATCCGCCGCACGCTGCAACGTATCGGCATCTCGGAGACGCGCCTGGTCAGGGAGTGCGGCGCTGCCTTCAAGCAGGGGATCCACTTCGTCGACTGGCAGGCAGATCCGCGCGAGCGGCGCAGCCACTACATGCATTCATTCCAGAGCACCGATGCAGCTTCGGGCCTGGACCTGCTGCCGTATTGGCTCCTCGGTGTCGCCGGCGGCGACGCCGCCTGGGCGGCAGTGAACACGCCGCAGAAGGCGGTGTGCGACGCATACCTGGCTCCCAAGCTCATGTCGCATTCGGAATTCAAGGGCCCGCTCGACTACGCCTATCACTGCGATGCCGCCGCCTTGGCCGGCGTCGTGCGCGGTGCGGCGATCGAAGCAGGCGTGACGCACGTGGTCGACACGGTCGAGGGGGTCAATCTGGCGGAAGACGGCGCGATACGCTCGGTATCGACGCGCGATCACGGCGAACTGCGCGCGGACCTGTTCATCGACTGCACCGGGTTTCGTGCGCGGCTCATCGGTCAGGCGCTCGGCGTGCCGGCAAAGTCCGCGCGCTCGATCCTGTTCTGCGACACGGCGCTGGCGCTGCAGGTGCCGTACGAGCGGCCGGATTCACCCATCGCTTCCTGCACGATATCGACGGCCCACGAGGCGGGCTGGACCTGGGACATCGGTCTGCGGACGCGGCGCGGCATCGGCTACGTGTACTCCTCGTCACACACCGACGACACGCGCGCGGAAGAAGTGCTGCGGCGCTACGTGGGCGAGATCGCCGATGGCATCAGTGCGCGCAAGATCCGCTTCGAGGCGGGATACCGCGAGACCAGCTGGCACAGGAACTGTATCGCCATCGGGCTGTCGAGCGGCTTCTTCGAGCCGCTCGAGGCCACCGGCATCATCCTCACGGAAGTGGCGGCCGCCACGCTCGTCAGGCTGTTTCCCTGGGGAGGAGATCTGCAAGTCGCCGCGAAACAGTTCAACGAGCAGATGCGTCGCCGGTACGAGCGCACGCTCGCGTTCATCAAGGCACATTTCTGCCTCAGCGAGCGACGCGACACTTCTTTCTGGCGCGACAATGTCGACCGGCAGAGCATTCCCGAAGAACTCCAGGATCTGCTCGCTCGCTGGCGACATCGGCCGCCAGGCGAGATCGACTTCGACTTGAATGTGGACATCTTCACGCAGTCCAGCTGGCAGTACGTGCTCTACGGCATGGGCTACCACACGGATCTGTCGCCGCGCGCCGGCCTCTACCGATACCACGAGGACGCAAGAGCGGCGTTTGCCGAGATCCGGCGCCAGGCGCAGTTCGCCTGCCGGTCGCTGCCCAGCCATCGGCGCCTGTTGCAGCTGGCGCAGAGTCACGCATTCGCGGCGGCCGCCTGATGAACGACAGGCTCATCAAGAACATCGTGATCGTCGGCGGTGGCACGGCCGGCTGGATGTGCGCCGCGGCGCTCGCGAAGGTGCTCCGCGGCCGTTATCGCCTGGTGCTGGTGGAATCGGATCAGATCGGCGCCGTGGGCGTGGGTGAGGCCACCATTCCCCACATCCGCACGTTCAATGATCTGCTGGAGATCAACGAAAACGACTTTCTCAGGGCAACCCAGGGCACGTTCAAGCTGGGCATCGAGTTCGTGAACTGGGGCAGGCCCGGCGATCGCTACATGCACGGATTCGGGCGCATCGGCCAGAACCTGTGGACCATCGCCTTCGAGCAGTACTGGCAGCGCATGCACCGCGCCGGCAAGGCGCCGGATCTCAGCGATTACTGCATCAATCACGTCGCATCACAGCGCAACAAGTTCATGCGGCCGACCCAGCAGGTGAAGAATTCCCCGCTGAACGAAATCGCCTACGCGTTCCATTTCGACGCCAGCCTGTATGCGAAATTCCTGCGCCGGTTCAGCGAGCAGCGTGGCGTCGAGCGCGTCGAAGGGAAAATCGTCGATGTCACCCTGCACGGTGAGAGCGGGCACATCGCCGCCGTGAAACTGGCGAATGGCACGCAGGTGGACGGCGATCTGTTCCTCGACTGCTCGGGCTTCGGCGGTCTGCTGATCGAACAGGCGCTCGCGACCGGTTATGAAGACTGGACACACTGGCTGCCCTGCGATCGCGCCGTTGCGGTTCCCTGCGAGCCCGTGAGCCCGTTGCTGCCGTATACGCGGGCGACGGCGCATCGCGCGGGCTGGCAGTGGCGCATCCCATTGCAGCATCGCATCGGTAACGGCCACGTCTTCTGCAGCGAACACATGAGCGAGGACGAGGCCACGACGTTGCTGCTGCGCAATCTCGACGGCAAGCCCACGGCCGAACCGCGCACCCTCAAGTTCGTCACTGGTCGCCGGCGACTCGCCTGGAACAAGAACTGCATCGCCGTCGGCCTGGCAAGCGGTTTCATCGAGCCGCTCGAGTCGACCAGCATTCACCTGATCCAGACCATGATCGCCCGCCTCATGGTGTTCTTCCCGGATCGCGGTTTCAGCCAGCGGGACATCGACGAGTTCAATCGCGAGACGCAGTTCGAGTACGAGCGCGTGCGGGATTTCATCATCCTGCACTATCACCTCACCCAGCGTGACGACTCCGCGTTCTGGAATCGCTGTCGGGAAATGCGCGTGCCCGACACCCTGCGTCACAAGATGGACCTCTATCAAAGCCACGGGCGGATCTTCCGCGAAGGCTACGAGCTTTTCGCGGAAATGGCCTGGCTGCAGGTGATGCATGGACAGGGACTGCGCGCGCAGTCCTATCACCCTCTGGCGGACCTGCCGAGCGAAAG
The DNA here is from genome assembly GCA_946479515.1 of uncultured Pseudomonadota bacterium. Next base: position 57,988 of record CAMLGF010000002.1, read on the forward strand.
CCAGGTGGAAGAGTATCTCGCCAGCGTGAAAGGCATCGTCGCGCGCTGTGTGGACGTCATGCCCGATCACGCGGCGTTCATCGCCAGGCATTGCGCCGCCAGTCCTGCCTGAGCGGGCCGGCACCCGATTCAACAGAGGTGAGTTTCATGAAGCACGCATTGCTGCTGGTCTACTTCGCGCTGCTGGCGGCCAGCCCCGAAGGCCTGGCGCAGTCGGCCCCGGCGCCGCGGATTCCAGACACCAGTGAGCCAACGGAAGGACTGCGTACCCAGAACGCCATGTCGCAATCCGATCTCAAGCGCCTCGGCGAGATGGTCGACCAGTGGAATCGGGTCGAACGCAAATCGGGAGTGTCGCCTCGCGAAGCCCGCAAGCGGGTGGGGCAGATGCTGAACGTTCTCGGCGTGCATTGCGACCTGATGGATGCGGCGTATCGTGGCCGCGGAGCAGGGGACGCCCAACCCTATTTATATGAAGCCGCATGCCGGGACGGCATGGGCTATCTGCTGAGTCTTGCCGGCGATTCGCTGACCGGCACCTCGTGCCTGGCCGGCGAAGAGGGCGGCTTGCTGGCGGCCTGCGCGCTTCCCGCCAATGCCGACAGGACGGCCGTCGCCGCCACGGTGCTGCGCGGCAAGTCCGTCGCCTGCGGTGTGCGCGGGCTCAAGTGGTTAGGCGTCGACGCGCAGAATCGGGACCACGTCGAGGTGGCCTGCGACGGAGGCGCCGGCTATGTGGTGCGCGCGCCGCGCCCGGGCAATGCCGGAGAGCTGGAAGTGCTGGAATGCGCGGCGGCGACCGAGGCGGGTGTGCACTGCAAGCTCACGGCCAGCGCCACCGAAGCGGACAGCGCAGCAGCGGATGGCCGGCCCACTCTTGCCTGGTTCAAGGAGGCGCTCAGCCGCAATGGCGTGTCCTGTCAGGTGAAGCGCGCGCGCATCGTCGGCCGGGAGTCGATCAAGCGACGCTACGTGGTCGAGTTCGAGTGTGAGGATCGGCCGCAGGGCCTGGTCGCCTTCGTGCCGGCGGCGGGCGATACGGTGACTCGATTCGAGTCCGTGGATTGCGCGGCGGCAGCCAGTCGCGGCATCCGCTGCCAGTTCGTGGCGGGGACTGCGGCGCCGCCGGCGAAATGACGCGCCGGTGAGTCGAGCGGGCCGATGGGCCGTCTCCCGAGGGTTGAAATTTTTACCGGAGACGTCGACATCCGGCTCACCCCCTGGGGGATGTGCCGATCTCTGCCGCACTGACGCGCGCTCTGCTGTCGCGCGAAGGCAGTAGCGGAAAACCAGCTGCCAGAGCGTCTTGATCAAATCGACTGGCGACGGTGCGCAGGATGCAGCGCCTCGTATTGCTGCTAATGACATGGTTCGCGGGCCCGTTCGACATGGGTGACGGCAGGTCCATTTGCTATCGTCGGCGCCGTGCGTGACCTGCTTTCACAGCGCGAAGCCGCCGCCGCGAGGGTGGCAGATTCCCCGAGCTTGTCCCGCCGCCTTTCGGTCAGTGCCCTGGGCGTGCTGATCGTTGCCGCGGCCGCGAGCGGCGGTTCGCATGCCGCGAGCGAGTCGCGCGACGAAGCGCTGCTGAAGGAATCGACGGGTTTCTTCGACGAATACTGCGGCGAATGCCACTACGAGGATGCAAGCGGTGGCCTGGACCTGAGCGTCCTGTCGTTCGACCCGGACAACCGGGACAACTTCGCCACCTGGGTGCGGGTGATCGACCGGGTGACCGCCGGCGAGATGCCGCCCAAGAAAAAGCCCCGACCGGCGGCGGCGGACCTCGCGACGTTCACCAGGGTGCTGTCGTCGTCGCTCACTCGCTTCGAGAACGACGTCACCGCGCGCGACGGCCGCGCGATCCAGCGCCGGCTGAACCGCTACGAATACGAAAACGCGCTGCGCGATCTGCTCAACGTTCCCTGGGCGCAGGTGAAGGACAAGCTGCCGCACGACGGCGAGGCGTATCGCTTCAACAAGAGCGGCGAGGCGCTCGACGTTTCCTTCGTGCAGATGGAGCGTTACCTGACGGCCGCGGACTACGCGATGCGCCAGGCCATGTCGGCGGCATTCGAACGTCCGACGAAGACGGTGCGGAAGATCTATGCGCGCGACGCCATCGGTCCGCGCTATCTACCGCGCGAGAACGGCACACTGCCCGACCGTCTGATGTTTCCGGTGCTCGATTCGCATGCGCAGCCCGAGGTGCGCGCCGGGCGTGCGCCCAATTCCAGCCCGCAGACGCGCGAGCGCGAGGCGGTGGGCAAGGTTTCCAGCATCTTCAGCGACGCGGGCTTCTACGGCTGGAACTTCAATGCGCCGGCGGCCGGGCGCTATCGCATCCGGCTCAAGGGGTACTCCATCTGGGTGAGCGGCGGCGGAATCGGCCGCTGGTTCTACGAGGGGCAGGGCGCGGAGAAGGCGCCGGTCTACTGGCTGCCGGTGTGGCACCGTCCCAATGCCGATGAAATCTGGCGCGGACGCAACAATGAGCCCATCGGCATCTATGCGCAGAGCTCGGGCCAGACGCGGCCTGTCGGCGCGCTGGATTTCACGCCAGACCCCTCCGTGGGCGAGATCGAAGTGCAGCTCGCCGGCGGCGAGGGCATCCGCACCGACGGCATGCGGCTCTTCCGCACGCGTGTCAACGGCACCGACGAGCAGTACGTCAATCCACTGGCGACGCCGGAGGGCATGCCGGGCTATGCGGTGCAGTGGCTGGAGGTCACCGGACCGCTGGACGATGATTCGGCGACGAGCGGCTACCGGCTGCTGTTCGGCGATCTGCCGATGCGGCGGCTCGCACCGGGCGAGAAGGGCGGTGTGCCGATCGAGACCGTGGCGCCCTACAAGGTGCCGCCGGTCGGCGGGTCACCGGGCGGCTTCGCGCCGGGGGCATTCCTGCGCAGCCCCATCGGCACGGTCACGGTCGAGGTGGATTCGCGGAGTCCGCGCCAGGATGCCGAGCGACTGCTGCGCGGTTTCGTCCAGAGCGCCTATCGGCGGCCGGTCGAGGATGCCGAAGTGCAGCGGTTCCTCGGGTTGTTCAACCGGGAATTCGACCTCGGGTCGGGTTTTGCGCGTTCGTTGCTCACCGCCTATACCGGCGTGCTCGTGTCGCCCGGCTTCGTGTTCGTGGAGGAGCGCCCGGGGCGCCTCGATGACTGGGCCCTCGCCACGCGGTTGTCGCTGTTCCTCTGGAATTCCACGCCCGACGCGGCGCTGCGCGCCCGGGCCGCGCGCGGCGAGCTGCACCGGCCCGAGGTGCTGCGCCAGGAGACCGAGCGGCTGCTGCGTGACCCGAAGTCGCGCCGCTTCGTCGATGCATTCACCGATTACTGGCTCGACCTGCGCAAGATCGACGACACCTCGCCGTCCGCGACTATCTACAACGACTACGAGCTGGACGAGCCGCTGAAGACCGCCGCATTGGAAGAAACCCAATTGTTCTTCGCGGAACTGGTGCGCGCGGATCTGCCGGCGCGCAACATCGTCGCCGCGGATTTCACCTATCTGAACGAGCGGCTCGCCCGGCACTACGGCATCCCGGGCGTGGCGGGCGCGAGGATGCGCCGCGTCGCGCTGCCGCGCGGCAGCGAGCGCGGCGGACTCATGACCATGGCCAGCGTGCTCAAGGTCACCGCCAACGGCACCACCACCTCGCCCGTGCTGCGTGGCCACTGGATCACCGAGCGGATACTCGGCATCGAGACTCGTCCGCCGCCGCCCACCGTGAAGGCGGTGGAACCGGACATCCGCGGCGCGGTGACCATCCGCCAGCAGCTGGCCAAGCACCGCGACAACCCGACCTGCGCCTCCTGTCACGTCAAGATGGATCCTCCGGGCTTCGCGCTCGAGAGCTTCGACGTGATGGGTGCGCATCGCGAGCGGTACCGGGCCGTGGCCGAGAACGTGAAACCCGAGCCCGGCCATGGACTCAATGGACAGGCGTTCGCATTCCACTACGGGCTGCCCGTGGACTCCACCGGCGAATTACCCGACGGCCGGGCATTCCGCGATATAAAGGAGTTCAAGCGATTGCTGGCGAGCGACGAGGCATCCGTGGCACGCAATCTGGCCCGGCAGCTGGTGACATTCGCGACGGGCGCGCCGGTGCGCTACACCGATCGCGACGAGCTGGAGCGGATCCTGCAGCGCGCCAGCACGCACGGATATGGCGTGCGCACGCTGGTCGAGGAGATCGTTCGCAGCGAGTTGTTCCAATCCAAGTGACGCTGCGCGTCATCGGGCATTCGACATCATGAACACCAGATCCCGCGTTCCCTTCGTCGTCACCCGACCCCTCTCGCGCCGGCGCTTCCTGCGAGGTGCCGGGGTCGCCATGGCGCTGCCCTTTCTCGATGCGATGTATCCCGGAACGGCGCACGGCGCCGGCTCCGCACCGCTCGCGGCCGGCGCCAGGCCGCGCCGCATGTTCGGCATCTGCAACAATCTCGGCCTTCGGCCGGACCTGTTCTTTCCGGCCGGGACGGGCCGCGAGTACGTCGCATCTCCCTATCTCAAACTACTCGAAGCGCATCGCGACGACTTCACGGTGATCAGCGGCGTTTCGCACCCGAACGTCGACGGCGGGCACCCCTCCGATATCAGCTTTCTCACGGCGGCGCCGCATCCCGCGAGCAGTTCCTTCCGCAACACTATTTCGCTCGACCAGTACATTGCCGAGCGCATCGGTACGCTCACACGCTTTCCGTCGCTCACGCTGGCCGTGAACGGCGCCGCGCGCAGCCTGTCGTGGACCGGCACCGGCGTGGCCATTCCCCCCGAGGAGCGGGCCGTCGACGTGTTCAATCAGCTCTTCCTGCAAGGCACACCCGAGCAGGTGGAGGCGCAGATCCACAAACTCGACACCGGCCGCAGCATCCTCGACGCAGTCGCGGACCAGGCGAAGGACCTGCAACGTGACGTCGGTCCGGGTGACCGCAGCCGGCTCGAGCAGTATTTCACGAGCGTTCGCGATCTCGAGCACCGCCTGCAGGAATCGCGCGAGTGGGAGCGCAGACCCAAGCCGGTGGTGAGCGTGGCCGCGCCGGCCGATTTCGGCAGTCCGGCGCAATACATGGACAAGGTGAAGGCCATGTACGACCTGGCGCGGCTCGCGTTCGAGACCGACTCGACGCGTGCCATCACGCTCATGCTGAACAGCGTCGCCACGCCGGTGGTCACCATTCCCGGCGAGACCATCACCGACAGCTACCACAATCTCTCTCACCACGGGAAGGCGGAGGAGAAACTCGCCCAGCTCAAGGTGCTGGACGAATGGCACATGAAACTGCTCGCGAAGCTGTTCGACGACCTGAAGGCCGTGAGCGAGCAGGGCGAGAGCCTGCTCGACCGCACCATGATCCTCTACGGCTCGAATCTCGGTGACGCCAACGCGCATTCGACCATCAATCTGCCGACTTTGTTCGCTGGCGGCGGATTTCGCCACGGCCAACATCTCGCCTTCGACCGCTCGCAGAACTATCCACTGCCGAACCTGTTCGTCTCGATGCTGCAGCGGATGGGCCTGAACGAGGATCGGTTCGCCTCGTCCACCGGCGCGATGCGCGGCCTCGAGATGACATGAATCGCCGCGTCGCCATCGTGCTTTTCGCCCTGCTCGGCGCCGCTCCCGTGAGCGCGGAGGAGCTGATGATCGACTTCGAGCAGGCCGAGATCGGCAAGCCCATGTCGAGCTGGACGGAGCAGGGCGTGGTCTTCGAGCTTGCCGGCCCGCCCGTTCACAGCAAGGCAGCGGGGCGGATCATGTTCTTCCCGCATCTCGCGACGAATCACAAGGGCATTCTCAATGCCATGGCCACCGAGCAGGCCATTCCGGTGCAGGCAACGTTTCCACGCGCCGCGGCGGCCGTCACGCTCGTGCTGTGGGGATCGACCGGATGCCCGGCCGTCCTCGAGGCGCTCGACAAGAATGGCAAGGTGGTCGACCGGGTATCGGTCGTTGCCGTGCCCGGGCGCAAGGCGCCGGCGGATCCGGTTCCGTTCGTGCGGCTGACCGTGAAAGCACCGGAAATCGCGGCCATCCGCTTCAGCGGACCGCGCGACGGCGAGTTCCTCGCCGCGGACGAAATCAGGATCACGACTGCAGGCCCAAAGTAAGAGACCCAAAGCAATAGACGCGAAGTAGTCTGTCCGGCGTCGTCGCGCTTCCACGGAGGGAATGCCTTGGCAAGATTCGTCGCAACGCTCTTACTGCTGGCGCTCGGACCGGCCGCCACGTCCACGGCCGCCGACGCGACCGCGCGTACCTACGCCAATCCGGTCGACGTCGATTACCGCTACAACTTCGAGCAGATCAACGAGCAGATTTCGTACCGCACGGGCGCGGACCCGGTCATCGTGCGCCATCGCGGCGCCTACTATCTATTCATGACCCTGGCGGATGGCTACTGGCGCTCGACCAACCTGCTCGATTGGCGCTTCATCGTGCCGAGCCGCTGGCCGGTGGCCAGCGTGGTGGCGCCCGCGGCGATCTCGGATGGCGACCGGCTGATCCTGCTGCCCTCGACGACTCGGCCGGACCCGATCCTGGTGTCGCGCGATCCGGCGCAGGGAAAGCTCGAGTTCCTGACGCGGCGATTGCCGGCGATGCCCTATCCGGAAGGCGTGGCGCCGCCGGGGCCGGGTGAGCCCGAGACCTTCCCGCCGGGGCCATGGGACCCTGCGCTGTTCAAGGATGACGACGGTCGCTGGTATCTCTACTGGGGGTCGTCCAATGTCTTTCCGCTGTACGGCATCGAGCTCGACCTGCGCGAGGTCGACTCCACGCAACGCATCCGCTACATCGGCAGGCCGCGGCCGCTGATCACGCTGCATCCCGGGCAACATGGCTGGGAGCGATTCGGCCAGGATCACTCGGGCGAGAATCTGCCCACGTACCTGGAAGGCGCCTGGATGACCAAGCACGGCGGGCGCTACTACCTGCAGTACGGCGCACCCGGCACCGAGTACAACGTCTACGCCACCGGCACCTATGTCGCCGACGAGCCCCTGGGTCCGTTCGAGTACGCGCCCTACAACCCGGTGGGCTACAAGCCCGGTGGCTTCGTGCACGGCGCCGGGCATGGGAACACGTTTCAGGACGAGTTCGGCAATTGGTGGAACACGGGCACGCCCTGGATCGGTCACAACTGGAATTTCGAGCGCCGCATCGCGCTGTTTCCGGCGGCCTTCAGCGATGACGGCCAGATGAGCGTCGACACGCGCTTTGCCGATTTCCCGCACTACATGCCCGCCCGCAAGGTGCGGCACGCGGACGAGCAGTTCACCGGCTGGATGCTGCTGTCATACCGCAAGCCCGCGAAGGCATCTTCGCAGCTCGGCGAGTACGGGGCCTCACGTACGACGGACGAGGATCCACGCACCTTCTGGGTGGCGGCGGCGAACGAGGCCGGGCAGACTCTCACGCTCGATCTCGGCGCGCGCAAGACGCTGCGCGCCGTGCAGGTCAACTTCGCCGACTATCTATCGGGCCGCTACCGGGATGCGCCGGACGTGTATACCGAATTCGCGCTCGAGCATTCCCTGGACGGCAGGCACTGGTCGCCCCTGGCCAGCACCGGGGCCGAGCGGCGCGACCGGCCGAATGCCTACTTCCAGCTGCCCGCGCCCGTGCAGGCGCGTTACGTGCGCTACGTGCACGAGCACGTCGGCGCCCGGCACCTCGCGATCAGCGACCTGCGTGTTTTCGGTGACGCGGGCGGCCGCGCGCCGCGAGCGCCCGGGAAAATCCGCGCCGTGCGTTCCGAGCCACGGGCGATGACGGTGAGTTGGCGGCGTGTGCCGGGCGCGGTCGGATACAACGTGCGCTGGGGTATTCGTCCCGATCGGCTGAATTCCTGCTACCAGGTATTCGCAGACCGCGGCACCACGCTGGAAGTGCGGGCGTTGAGCGCGGGCGTCGCCTACTACGTCTCGGTGGAGTCATTCGACGAGAATGCCGTCTCGCCGCTCGGCAGGGTGGTGCCGGTGCGCTGACGGTTTCTCACCGCCGAGCCGTCATTGCATCGGCCAGCGCGGAAGCGGCGGGGCCGACGATCAGGTGCAGGACGCCGGGAGCCGCCTGCATCACGGCCCGCACGCCGGCCTGGCGCGCGCTGCCGGAGTCGAAGCGCGCCGCGTCCGCCAACTGCACGCGCAGGCGCGTGCCAGCGACGGCCCGCAGGCTGCGCAGGTTGCCGGCGCCTCCCAGCGCGCGCAGCAGCGCCGGCGCGGCCGAGACATCCGGCAGGTGCTGAGATTTCAACCACGCTTCGATGTCGGTCTTGAGATTCTCCGAGACCGGTCCGAACACGGCTTGCACGGCGTTGCCCACCACGAGCACGCCGGAGGCGCCCAGCGCCTTGAGTCGCTGCTGGTCGACTCTCGCGGCATCGACCACCGTGGCGCGCAATCGTGTTACGCAGGCATCGAGCGCCGCGAGATTGGCGGCACCACCGAAAGCGCCGACGAGCTCGCGCGCCAGGTTCCCGCTGGCCTCGGACCGGACGGATTCGCCGGCGGCCTCCTGCTCGCGGCCCGGCGTCTGCAGGTTCAACCAGCGGATCGCGGCGCTGAACAGCGCGTAGTAGATAGCGGCGTACAGCGGCCCCAGCAGCAGCACCAGCCACCACTTCTGCGAGAAGGGGCTGAGCACGTTGTACAGCAGGAAGTCGATGCCGCCCTGGGAGAACGTGAAACCCAGATGCGCGCCGAACGAGGCCATGAGGAATTGCGCCGAGGCCGCCAGTACCGCGTGCAACAGGTATAGCACCGGCGCCACGAACAGGAAGGCGAACTCGATGGGCTCGGTGATGCCGGTGAGGAACGAGGTGAGCGCGGCGGTCATCATCATGCCGCCGATGGCGCGTCGTTTCTCCGGCCGTGCCGCCCGCCACATGGCGAGCGCCGCCGCGGGCAGGCCGAACATCTTGAAGAGGAAGGCGCCGCCGAGAATTCCGGCGGTGGGGTCGCCCGCGAAGTAACGCGGAATGTCGCCGTGGATGAGCCGGCCATCCGCGCCGACATAGGAGCCGATCTCGAAGAAGAACGGGGCGTTCCAGATATGGTGCAGCCCGAAGGGCAGCAGCAGGCGCTCGACGAAGCCATACACGCTGGCCGCGGTGCGCGGATCGCCCGCGGCGGCCCAGCGCGAAAACACGTCGATGCCCTGCTGGACCGGCGGCCAGACTACCGACAGCACCAGGCCCAGGCCGATCGCGGCCAGCGCCGTGACGATGGGCACGAACCGCTTGCCGGCGAAGAACGACAGATAGGCGGGCAGCTCGATGTGATAGAAGCGCCTGAACATCGCCGCCGCCAGGCCGCCCGCGAGAATGCCGCCGAACACGCCGGTCTGCAGCGTGGGAATGCCCATCACGTTCACCGGCTCCGCATGCCACACGCCGGTCATCACCCCCAGGGTGGCCAGCATCACCAGGTAGCCGATGGTGGCCGCCACGGCGGCGACGCCATCGTTGTCGGTGAAGCCCAGCGCCACGGCGACGGCGAAGATCAGCGGCAGGTTGGCGAAGATGACGTCGCCCGCGTCCTTCATCAGCATTGCGACGACCGGCGGCATCCAGTCGAAAGGCGCCGCACCGATGCCGAGCAGCAGGCCGGCCACGGGCAGCACGGCCACCGGCAGCATCAGCGCCTTGCCCACCTTCTGCAGGAACACGAATGCGCCGGCCGCCTTCACGATGGCTGCTCCGGACTCGCGGCCGCGTGCCGGGACAGCAGGCCGCGCACCTCGGCCGGGGTGGACATGGCGAGCGCCTGCCGGGCGATGCCCTGGCATTCGGCGAGCGTGACACGCGCCAGCGCGGCCTTGACCGGCGCGATCGCACGCACGTCCACCGAGAGTTCGTGGACACCGAGACCGGCCAGCAGCGGCGTCGCGAGCGGATCGGAGGCGAGCCCGCCGCACACACCGACCCGGCGGCCGTGCCGGCGTGCGCCGTTCACCGTGAGGTCTATCATGCGCAGCACCGCGGGATTGAGCGCATCCGCCTGCCGCGCGAGCAGCGGATGGCCGCGATCCATGGCCAGGGTGTACTGCGTGAGATCGTTGGTGCCGATGGAGAAGAAGTCGACTTCGCGCGCCAGCTCGTCCGCCAACACGGCGGCCGCGGGTACCTCGATCATGACGCCCACCGGCAGCCGCGCCGGCAACGTGCGTCGTTCCTCTGCGAGCAAGGCGCGCGCGGCGCGCACTTCCTCGATGCTCGCGACCATCGGGAACATCAGCTCGACGTTGCCGTGGTCCGCCGCGGCGCGCAACACTGCACGCAGCTGGGTGCGGAACAGGGCGGGGTGCTCCAGGCTCACGCGAATGCCGCGAAGACCGAGGAAGGGATTGTCTTCGTCCGCCAGGGGTAGATAGGCGAGGGGCTTGTCGCCGCCGGCGTCCAGCGTGCGGATGACACAGCGATGCGCCGCACCCAGTGCCGCCGCGATCGAGGCATAGGCGGCGAACTGCTCGTCTTCTCCGGGCGGCGTGGCGCGATCGAACAGGTATTCGGTGCGCAGCAGGCCGACACCCTCGGCGCCGGCCGCCAGCGCCGCGCGGGCATCGCCCAGGTTGCGGATGTTCGCGACCACTTCGACGCGATGGCCATCGCGCGTGCGTGCCGGCGCCTGGCCCACCGCCTGTTCCGCCTCGCGCTGGCGTGCATCGCGCGCGATGCGCTCGCGCGCCCGGTTCACCGCGGTTTCGTCGGGCTGCGTCTGCAGCAGACCGCGTGTGCCATCCAGCACCACCTGGCGCCCCTCGGGCAGCGCAAGTGCGGCGGCATCGAGTCCGCAGACGGCGGGCAGGCCCAGGCCGCGCGCAAAAATGGCGGCATGACTGGTCGAGCTGCCGGAGATGGTGCAGACACCGGCAGGCAGGCGGCGTTCGAAGGCCGCGAGCTCCGCTGGCGACAGCTCTTCGGCCACGAGGATGGCATCCGGGGGCAGGGACTCCGGCCTGACATCGGCCGTGGCGTTGCCGCTCAGCATGAGCAGTACACGCTGGCCTAGCGCCCGCACGTCGGCGGCGCGCTCGCGCAGCAGCGGCGAGTCGAGTGTGGCGAGCGCGGCCGCGTGCGCATCGATGGCGGCATGCCAGGCAAAGGCGGCGCTCTTGCCGAGTTGCAGGGATTCTTCCGCCCGCGCGCCGAGCTCCGGGTCCTCGAGCAGCGCACGCTGCATGGCCAGCAGTTGTGCCTGCGGGCGGTCGGCGATGCCGCGTTCGAGCGCCGCGAGCTGCGCATCGGTGGATCGCAGCGCGTGGCGCAGGCGCGCGCGCTCGGCTTCGATGCCGGCACCCGACTCGACGAATGTGGGGACGGCGCGCCGATACTGGTACACGCGACCGATGGCAATTCCGGGCGACGCCGGCACGCCGGCGAGCTCGCCGGGCCCCGGCGCCATCGTCAGCGAGGTCGGCGCTGCCGGAACCGGTGGCGGCAATTCGTGCGCCACTTCGCCGCTGCCCTTCGCCAGCAATTCCGTGAGCGCGGCCACGGCGGCAGCGGCATCGGCGCCGGAAGCTTCGACTCGAAGCGAGTCGCCCGCCCGCGTCGCCAGGCCCATGATGGCCACGACGGACTTGGCGTTGGCCGCGGCGTCACCGCGCCGCAGCCGGATGTCGGCCTGGAACCGGCGCGCGCAGGCCGCGAGCACGGCCGCCGGCCGGGCATGCAGTCCGTCGGCGTTCGGAAGGGACACCGGCTCCGAGCGTTGCACGGTGCCGTCGGCTGCGCGCGTGGGTGAGGGCGCGGTGGCAAAGTCGACGCGCAGGAGCGCCGTCTGCCCGGCCTGCGCGAGACCGCTCGCGCGCTCGTGCACGGTCGCACCCGAGGTCATCACCACGGGCGTGAGCAGCGAGTATCCCTGGCAGGCGATGTCGTCGGCGTCGAAACGCAGCAGCGCCTGACCGCGTTCGACGCGCGCATTCAAGGAGACCAGCGGCGTGAAACCGCGCCCTGCCAGCTTCACGGTGTCGAGGCCCACGTGTATCAGTATCTCGACGCCACGATCGTCGGTGATGGCCAGCGCGTGGCACGCGCGGTGCAGTTGTGTGACGCGGCCGGCCACGGGAGCCAGCACCTCGTTCGACGTCGGGTCGATGGCGACACCGTCGCCGACCAGCCTGCGCGCGAACACCTGATCGGGCAGGTCCTCCAGGGCAACGATCGGGCCGGACAGCGGTGCGAGGAGTTCCATCACGCTCGCGCACACTGTCACGGCGCCCGGCGCCGTGTCATGCGGGGGAGCCCGCGCCGAAGGCTGTACTTGTACGTAGACCGGGGCAGGTGCCCCGTGAGATCAGGCCTGCGCGCCCGCGGCCGCCTGGATGGCGCGCCACCAGTGCGGCGACAACAGCTCGCCGTGTCTTTCGCGGAAGGACTCGAGCAGCTCCGGCGGAATTCCCAGGAATGGCAGCCATTGCTCGGGGAAGACGTCGTGCTCGGCGACGAAGTACCAGGGTTCCGCGCTGAATTCCTCCTCGGGCGTCGCCGCGACCGGCAGCTCGCGGAAATGGCATTCGTGCAGGGAGGTCACTTCATCGTAGTCGTAGAAGACCACCTTGCCTTCACTGGTGACGCCGAAATTCTTGAGCAGCAGATCCCCGGGAAACACGTCGATGCCGGCGAGCTCGCGCAGCGCATCACCGTAGTCGAGCAGGGCGCGTTCCGCCGCGGCCGAATCCGCGTCGCGTAGAAAGAGGTCCAGGGGGCGCAGGCGGCGCTCGATGTAGCAGTGGCCGATGATCAGGTCGTCGCCCTCGAGGCGGCACACGCTGCCGGCCTCGTGCAGCAACTCCTGGAGCAGCGCGGGCATGAAGCGCGACTGCGGAAGGCGCAGCTGCCGGTATTCCTGCGCGTCGACCAGCCGGCCGACACGATCGTGCCCGAACACCCATTGATAGCGCTCCATCACCTCGGCGCGCGTGGTGTTCTTGGGAGGGCCGAAGCGGTCGCGGATCACCTTGAACACCAGATCGTGCGACGGCAGGGTGAACACGATCATCACCAGGCCACGCTGGCCGGGCGCGTGCACGAACACGTCGAACGACTGCGCGAGATGGCGGCGCAGCGCGTAGTAGCGCTCGGTCTTGCCCTGCTTGGCGCGCCCCAGGATGGTGTAGAGCTCGTCGACCGGCTTGCCCGGCATGAACGTGCGCAACAGGGACACCGCCGCGCTCACCACCGGCAGATCGACGTGGAAGTACGACCGCGTGAAGCCGAACAGCGAGGCGATGTCGCTGCGTGCGAGCAGCACCGAGTCGATCCTCAAGCCGCCGGGCGCGTGCTGGAACACGATCACGAAGGGCGTGATGCTGCCGTCGCCGATCAGGCGCCCGACCAGCGTGGCGGTGTCGCCGCGGTAGAAGGGCGCGTCGATCACTTCCACCAGCTGGGGCGCCGCGCTCTGCCGCCGGCTGTCGAAATGCGGCGTCAGCTCGCGGCAGATCTGCCGGGCAAAGGCTTCGGTGTCGGGAATCAGGCGCGCAAAGGGCAGGTCGGCCAGCAGTTCGCTCGCCGCCCGCTGCAAGGATTCGCCGACCGGGTGGACGCGAATCGGCACGCTGCCGGAGGCGCGGCCCGAAGCCGTCACGGTGAACTCGATCTGCTCATCGACGCCCACCGTGGCGAAGACGTCGCGCGTCACGGAGTTCAGGAACGTGCGGTAGAAGTCGCTGTCCGGCAGACCGTCGATGATCTGCGCGAAGTGCCGCTTGATCGCCACCCACAGCGCGCGCTCGTGCAGCTGCGCGCCGAGCTGCCGGCGCAGCGCCTCGATCGATGCGCTCACGTGCCGCTCGTACAGCTCGATGCGCGCCACCGCGTCCATGCGCGCGGCGGACCAGTCGCGCGCCATGAAGTGCCGGGCCGCGCGACGAGTGATGCGCGTGAACTCCGCGTTGTAATCCTCGAAGCGGCGCCGCAGCCCGGCGGCCAGCTCCACCGGATCTGCCGCGGCCGGCGGCGCCGGCCGGGCCAGCGCGCACGCGTCGCGATCAAGAAGCGCGGCTGACATGGAATTGCGCCTGCTCCGTACTGCCCTGCATGGCGCCCGTGGAGAATTGCCCCGCGGTGATCGCGGTCTGCACCGCGTCGAAATAGCCCGTGCCCACGAACGCCTGGTGGCGCGTGGCCCGGTAGCCGTCCGCTTCGCTGGCGAACTCGCGTTGCTGCAGCCGCGAGTAGCCGAGCATGCCCTCGGCGCGGTACGCCGTGGCGAGCTCGAACATCGACAGGTTCAGCGCATGCCATCCCGCGAGCGTGATGAACTGGAAGCGGTATCCCAGCGCCGCGAGCCGCTCGCGCCAGTCGCGCATCTCCTCGCTGCTCAGCTTCGATTCCCAGTTGAAGGACGGCGAACAGTTGTAGGCGAGCAGCTTGCCGGGATAGCGCGCGTGGATGCCGCTGGCGAAGCGGCGCGCCTCCTCGAAGTCCGGCTTGGCGGTTTCGCACCAGATCATGTCGGCGTAAGGGGCGTAGGCGAGACCGCGGGCGATGGCCTGTTCGATGCCGTTCTTCACGTAGAAGAATCCTTCGGGGCTGCGCTTGCCGGTGAGGAATGGCCGGTCGCGCGAGTCATGATCCGATGTGAGGAGATTCGCGGCTTCCGCGTCGGTGCGGGCGATCACCACCGTGGGCACACCGGAAACGTCGGCGGCCAGGCGCGCCGCCACCAGCTTGTTGATGGCCTCGTCGGTGGGCACCAGTACCTTGCCGCCCAGGTGACCACACTTCTTTGCGGAGGACAGCTGGTCCTCGAAGTGCACGCCGGCCGCGCCCGCGCGGATCATCGCCTTGGTGAGCTCGAAGGCGTTCAGATTGCCGCCGAAACCCGCTTCGGCATCGGCGATGATCGGCGCCAGCCAGTCGATGCCACCGCCGGCGCCGCCCTGGCCATCGAGCGCGTGGATCTGGTCGGTGCGCAGCAGCGCATTGTTGATGCGCTCGATCATGCGCGGCACGGAGTCGACGGGATACAGGCTTTGATCCGGGTACATCTCGCCGGCGCTGTTGCCGTCGCCGGCAACCTGCCAACCGGAGCAGTAGATAGCCTTGAGGCCGGACTGCACGGCCTGCACGGCCTGATTGCCCGTGAGGCAGCCGAGGGCACCCACTACGGGTTCCTCCCGCAGCAGGCGCCAGAACTTGTCGGCGCCGAGCAGCGCGAGCGAGTGCTCGACGTGCACCGTGCCGCGCAACCGCACGACGTCGGCTGAGGAGTAGGGGCGCTGCACGCCGCGCCAGCGGGGATGCGTGCTCCATTCGGTGTTCAGACGGCTCTGCTGGGTAAATCGATCGGACATTGACGGACTCCGTGCAGGTGAAAGGGCGCTTGCCGCGCCGAGGGATCACAGAGTAGAGTCTTTGGAAGTGAAATTTTCACATCGGAAATTTCACAATGTGAATTTCACACCATGAGTGCACTCGTCCGACAAGGCCATTTCCTCGGTTCCAAGCTGCGGTCGCTGCGCAAGCGCAATGGGCTGACGCTCGACGAGCTGTCGGCGCGCTGCGTGCAGATCGACGCGGCCGCGGCTCCCTCCGTCTCGTACCTCAGCATGATCGAGAACGGGCAGCGCATGCCGTCCGATGCCATGCTCGGTCTGCTGGCGGGAATCTTCGGCAAGTCGCCGGGCTGGTTCCTGGACCAGAACACCGAGCTCGCCGCGGAGCCGAAGCGCGCGACGCGCGGCGGGCTGGCCGCCATGCCGCTGGAACCAGGCTTCCTGTTCTCGCAGGACCTGCTGCGCATCGCGCTGCCGGAACTGCTGAGCCAGACTGCGACCACCGGCCGGCAGTTCGCGCAGTTGCTGATCCGCGTCTGGCAGGAAACCCGGCACAACGATTTCCCGGACATCGAGCGCGCCGCCGAGCAGGTGGGTGACCGCCGCATGCCGTTGTCGCCGACCGAGCTGCTGGCGATCTGCAAGCGCCTCGGCCTGCAGATCCGCTGGTTCGACGACCAGGACAAACCGGCGCGCGCCATGGTGCGTTCGCGCTTCGAAGCGCCCGACACGGTGTGGATCAACAAGCGGTTGAAGGCACAGGAGCCGCGGCTCAAGTACGAGCTCGCGTTTTTCGCCGGACATCGCATCATGCACAATGGCGACGGGCTCATTTCGCCGCACGAGGCGACCTGGAACGACGTCGCGGAGGCCGCGGCCGGCGGCGCCGGCATGGGTCCGCAGGACGTGCTGCATGCCTGGCGCGACTTCGAGTGCAGCTGCTTCGCGGCCGCATTGCTGTGTCCGCGCGCGCCATTCCGCCGATTCCTCATTCGTGAAGCGCACTCGGTCGAAGCCGGCACGCGCCTTGGCGTGACCTCGGCGGTGATGATGCGCCGGATGACGTCGGTGTCACCCTATCGCCACTGGCATTTCTTCGACGCCTATCCACCGGGCTTCCTGCGCGCCGTTTACCGGGCCAATGGCATTCCTCTGCCCTGGGGAAACATGAGCGTGGTGCCGGATCCCTGTCCGCGCTGGGCAGTGTTCCGCATGCTGCGCGACAGCGAGGGCGCCGCGGCGGAGAAATCGGGCCTGAAAACGGAGGCGAAGCCCAGGCAGAAGTCCGGCCAGCCGGCGAACCAGCAGCCGAAGTCGCAGATTTCCATCATGCCGGACGGCGAGCGCACGCGGCTGTACTGCTGCCACTCCATGCTGACCCGCGACGCGGCGTCCGTTTCGCACGTGCTGTCGGTGGGCGTCGATCTGTCGCCGGCCCTGTCGGCGCAGGGCTATGACGAAGCGGCGGTGATCCAGTCGGTGGCCGATGCCTGCCGCAAGGGCGGCGGTGACGCACCGATTCCCTCCGAGGCCCGGCAGGCGCTGCAGACCGTCTCGAAGGTGCTGAACATCGGCTGGATCGCCGATGCGCTGTCGCACGAAGCCACCACGATCTGTTCGCGCAGCAATCATTGCCCGCGGCCCGATCACGCCTGCCACTGAACGGAGTATCGATGATGAGCAACTATCTGGATCGTGGCGGCCTGCAGGTGGCCGGGGAACTGGCGCAGCTCATCGAGCAGGACCTCGCGCCGCGGCTCGGCCTCGACCTCGCGAATTTCTGGCGCGGCCTCGCCACTGTGCTGGATCAGCTGGTGCCCATCAATCGAGCCCTGCTCGTTCGCCGCGACCAGTTGCAGAGCGAGATCGATGCGTGGCATCGCGCGCGGCGCGGACATCCCTTCGACGTGGACGCCCACGAAGCGCATCTGCGCCAGCTCGGCTACCTGGTGCCGGAGGGACCGGATTTCCAGATCGGCACGCGCGCCGTGGACGACGAGATCGCGCGCATCGCGGGCCCGCAGCTGGTCGTGCCGCTGAGCAACGCGCGGTACGCACTGAATGCCGCCAATGCGCGCTGGGGCAGTCTCTACGATGCCTTCTACGGCACAGACGTCATCGAAGACACCGCCAGCCTTGCGCGTGGCACGGGCTACAACCCGTCGCGCGGCCGCGCAGTCATCGAGCGCGCGCGTGCGGTGCTGGACCAGGCGGCGCCGCTCGCGCAGGGCAGTCATCGCGACGTCACCCGCTATTTCATCGAGCACGACCGGCTGCAGGCGACGCTGGTCGATGGGCGCGCAAGCGCGCTGGCCGCGGGCGCGCGGCTCGAGGGCTACCTCGGCAGCAAGGAATCCCCGAGCGCGCTGCTGCTCGAGCACCGGGGTCTGCACATCGAGGTGCGCATCGATCGCGCCCATCCGATCGGCCGCGATGACCGGGCCGGGATCGCGGACATCCAGCTCGAATCGGCGCTGACGACCATCATGGATCTCGAGGATTCGGTGGCGGCGGTGGATAGCGCCGACAAGGTGGCGGTCTATCGCAACTGGCTGGGCCTGATGCGCGGCGACCTCACGGCGCGCTTCGCCAAGGGCGAGGGTGAGGTGGCGCGCGAGCTGAGCCCCGACCGCGAGTACCGGTCGCCGGCCGGCGGCACGGTGCGCATACCAGGCCGCAGCCTCATGTTGATACGCAACGTGGGTCACCTGATGACCACCGATCTCGTCCTGCATCGCGATGCCGAAGCGCCGGAGGGCATCGTCGATGCCGTGGTCACGGCCATGATCGCGATGTTCGACGTGAAGGGACTGGGCCGGTACCGCAACAGCCGCGCGGGATCTATCTACATCGTCAAGCCGAAGATGCACGGGCCCGACGAGGTGGCGTTCGCCAATGCCCTGTTCGATCGCACCGAGGACCTGCTGGGACTCGAACGTAACACCGTGAAGATCGGCGTGATGGACGAGGAGCGACGCACCACGGTCAACCTGAAGGAATGCGTGCGCGCCGTGCGCGATCGCGTCATTTTCATCAACACCGGCTTCCTCGATCGCACCGGTGACGAAATCCACACTGCCATGCAGGCTGGGCCGATGCAGCGCAAGGGCGAACTGCGCTCGGCCGTCTGGCTCAAGGCCTACGAGGACCACAACGTGGAGGTGGGCCTGGCCTGCGGCTTCGCCGGGCGCGCCCAGATCGGCAAGGGCATGTGGGCGATGCCGGATCGCATGGCGGAGATGTTGCAGACCAAGGGAGCGCATCCCGCGGCGGGTGCGAACACGGCCTGGGTTCCCAGCCCCACAGCGGCGACCCTGCATGCGTTGCACTACCATGAGGTCGATGTGTCCGCCCGCCAGCGCGAACTGCAAACCCGCACACGCGCCGCCTTGCGCGACATCCTCACGGTGCCACTCGCGCGGGATACGTCGTGGAGCGACGCGCAGAAGCGCGAAGAGCTGGAAAACAATGCGCAGGGCATTCTCGGCTACGTGGTGCGCTGGATCGACCAGGGCGTCGGCTGCTCGAAGGTGCCCGACATCCACGACGTGGGTCTCATGGAAGACCGCGCCACGCTGCGCATTTCCAGCCAGCACATCGCCAACTGGCTGCTGCATGCAGTAGTGACCCGCGAGGACGTGCTCACCGCGATGCGGCGGATGGCCAAGATAGTCGACGCGCAGAACGCCGCGGACCCGGCATATTCGCCGATGGCGCCCGACTTCGACGGTTCGATTGCTTTTCAGGCGGCCTGCGACCTGGTCTTCAAGGGCGCCGAGCAGCCGAACGGCTACACGGAGCCGCTGCTGCACGGACGCAGGCGCGAGCGCAAGAAGAGGCTCGGTGCCTAGCAATCTTTCCTGCCAGGGCCCGCCCGCCCACCAGCTGGCGACGACCCCGAGCAGATGCCTGCCGTACTTTCCCATGGCCGACGCGCTGGGCGATGCCGACCTCACCGTGGCGGCGAACCGGAAAATGGGGCGACGGCTGCAGGCCCACCGGCCAGGACGACTTCCAATGCCAGTGAGGGCAACGCTAGCTAGCCTTCCGGAGCCCCGGGCAACCATAATGCAGAGCTTGTGCAACCGTCCGGCCGGTTGCTGCGTCTAAACCCCGAATGAGCCCAGGTGATGCGGAACGGATCGGCCCGTGGCGGGTCCGACGGTGTTCCCTGGGCGTGAACCAACAAGAACCCGCTACGCATGATCGAACTTCGCGGCATCCACAAGTATTACCAGACCGGCGATCAGTCCCTGCACGTACTGAAGGGCGTGGATCTGCACATCGGCGAGGGCGAGCTCGTGTCCATCATGGGCTCGTCGGGCTCCGGAAAGTCCACGCTGCTCAACATCCTCGGCATCCTCGACGGCTACGACCAGGGCAGCTACACGCTCGCGGGCCGCACGGTGGGGCACATGGGCGAAACAGACGCGGCCCGGCTGCGCAATCGCATGCTCGGCTTCGTGTTCCAGTCCTTCAATCTGCTGCCGTTCAAGAACGCGGCCGAGAATGTCGCGCTGCCGCTCTATTACCAGGGCGTGAGCCGCCGTGAGCGCAATGCGCGGGCCGAGGAGTACCTCGAGCTCGTCGGCCTCGCCGACCGCAAGCATTTCATGCCGAACCAGTTGTCGGGCGGACAGAAGCAGCGCGTGGCTATCGCACGCGCGCTGATCGCGCGGCCCAAGGTGATCCTGGCGGACGAGCCCACGGGCGCGCTGGACAGCGCGACCACGGGCGAAATCATGGCGCTGCTGAAGGAAGTCCATTCGCGCGGCAACACCATCATCATCGTCACGCACGAGCAGGACGTGGCCGATCAGACCCAGCGGCAGATCGTGCTGCGCGACGGCCTGGTGACTTCCGAGCGCCTCGAGCCCGCGGAACTGGCGAGCCCGTAGCCATGCTCGACGGCCTGCAGGAAATCTGGTTCACGATCCGGCAGAACAAGCTGCGTACGCTGCTCACCGCATTCGGCGTGTTCTGGGGCATCTTCATGCTCATCCTGCTGCTCGGCGCCGGGCGCGGCATGCAGAACGGTGTGATGCAGGACTTCGGATCCGACGTGCTGGACTTCATCATCGTGTGGTCCGGCGAAACCAGCGTCGCGTACAACGGCATGGGGCTGGGACGCCGGATCCGCCTGGACGAGGCGGACATCGCCGCGGTGCGCCAGCAGGTTCCGGGCATTCGCATGATTGCCGGTGATTCCTCGCTGGGCACGAGCCTGATCACGTTCGGCAGCAAGACCAGCAATTCGCAGGTGAGCGGCATTCCGGACGAGTACTTCGACATCAAGGAAGACGTGCCCTTCAATTTCGGGCGCAGGGTCAATCCGCTCGACATAGATGACATCCGCAAGGTGGCGGTGATCGGCACCGCGGTCGCCGCGCGCCTGTTTCCACCGGGCATCGAGCCCGTGGGCCAGAGCATCAAGATCAAGGACGTGGTGATGAAGGTCGTCGGCGTGTTCCACGACAAGGGAAACCGCGGCCGCAATTCCGAGAACGTCTTCATCCCCATGTCCACGTATCAGAAGGTGTACGGCGGTGGCGGCCGCATCGATCGCATCTGGCTGCGGCCACGTCCGGGCGTCGATGGCTTCGCGCTCGAAAAGCAGGTGGTCGAGGTGATCAAACGGCGCAAGGACGTGTCGCCCGAGGATCGGCGCGGCGTCAATTCCTTCAACATGGCCGAGCCCGCCAAGCGCGTCAATGGACTGTTCGTCGGCATCAACGTGTTCATCTGGTTCGTGGGCCTCGGCACGCTGACCGCTGGCATCGTCGGCATCAGCAACATCATGATCATCACGGTGAAGGAGCGCACGCGCGAGATCGGCATCCGCAAGGCGCTCGGCGCCACGCCGTTCTCCATCGTGAGCACGTTGCTGCTGGAGTCGACGCTGGTCACGGCCTTCGCCGGCTACGTGGGGCTGGTGGTCGGCGTCGGACTCATCGAACTCATCGCCTTCGTCATGCGCACGGCCGGCGTGCAGGGCGGGTACTTCGTCAACCCGGAAGTGAACTTCAGCGTCGCTATGACGGCCATCGCCCTGCTGGTCGGCGTCGGGCTGCTCGCCGGGCTCATGCCGGCGCTGCGCGCCGCGAAGATCACGCCCATCGAAGCGATGAAGGCCGAGTAGGCGGGAGACAGCCATGATCGACGTGGAGAAATGGCAGGAGATCTTCAGCACGCTGGGCCGCCACAAGCTGCGCACCACGCTCACGGCCTTCGGCGTGTTCTGGGGCATATTCATGCTCACCGTGTTGCTGGGCGCGGGCAAGGGGCTGGAGAACGGCGTACACGATGGCTTTCCGCGCGTCACCAACCAGGTGTGGCTGTGGTCGCAGGGCACGACGCAGATTCCCTACGAGGGCATGCCCATCGGCCGCAACGTGACCTTCGATTCGGCCGACCTCGAGGCGATCAAGCACGACGTGCCCAGCGTCGACATGATCCAGGGCCAGAACAGCGTGGGCATCTGGGGCGGTTCGCCTCCCTACACCGTGCACAAGTCGAAGAACGGCACCTTCAGCGTGCAGGGCGGCTTCGAGGGTGTCGAGGACGTCAACAGCATGCGGATCGTCGCCGGACGCTCCATCAACGAGCTCGACGTGCGCGAGCGGCGCAAGGTGGCGCTCATCGGCCAGCGGGTCCGCGAGCAGCTGTTCCTGCCAGGCGAGCCGGTGGTCGGCGCGCAGATCACCGTCAACGGCATCAGCTTCGACGTGATCGGCGTGTTCAAGTCGCAGGCGAACGGCGAGGAGCAGCAGGAAGAGGAGCGAATCTATCTACCGAACGACACGCTGCGCCATGCCTTCAACCAGGTGGGCCGCGTCGGCAGCATGGTGTTCACGCCCAAGCCGGGTCTGCACGCCAGCGTCGCCGAAGAGGACGTGAAGAAATATCTCGCGCAGAGAAAGAGGGTGAGTCCGGACGACAAGGGCGTGTTCGGCAGCTTCAACCTGCAGACCGAGCACGACAAGGTGCAGGGCCTGTTCACCGGTATCCGCGTGTTCAGCTGGATCGTCGCGGTCGGCACCATCCTCGCGGGGGCCATCGGCGTCGGCAACATCATGCTGATCGTCGTGAAGGAGCGTGTGCGCGAGATCGGCCTGCGCAAGGCGCTGGGCGCCACGCCCGTGTCCATAGTCGCCATGATCATCCAGGAGGCGCTGTTCCTCACGGTGGTCGCCGGCTACAGCGGCCTGGTGGTGGGCGCGCTGCTGCTCGAGGGAGTGGCAAAAATGCTGGAGGCCAGCGGCGGCAAGGCCGGCTTCTTCGGCGCACCGGAAGTGGAATTCGGCACGGCGCTCATCGCGCTCACCGTACTCGTCATCGCGGGACTGCTCGCCTCGCTGATGCCAGCCGCCAAGGCCGCGGCGGTCAACCCGATCATCGCATTGCAGGAAGAATAATGAAGCGCATCATCAAGTACCTGGTCCTCGCCCTCATCGCGCTGGTGTTCGTCGGCACGATCGTCTTTCTGTACAAGAAGTCGCAGGGCGCGCCGGTGGTCTATCAGATCGACTCGCCCGCCACCATGACCATCGTCAAGAAGACCGTGGCCGTGGGCAAGGTGATCCCGCGCCGCGAGATCGAAGTCAAGGCGCAGGTTTCGGGCGTGGTGGAAAAGCTGTACGTCGAGCCGGGGCAGGTGGTGAAGAAGGGCCAGGTCATCGCGCGCATCGCGCTGCGTCCCAACGCGCTCAACGTGAACCAGGCCGAGGCGCAACTGCAGTCGGCGCGCATCAATCTGCAGAACCAGGCGTCCGACCTCGAGCGTTATCGCAAGCTCGTAAAGGAGGGCGTGATCTCGCAGTCGCAGTTCAACCAGTACCAGACCACCTACGAAGTGCAGAAGGAGGCGGTGAACTCGGCGGAAAACGCCCTGCAGCTGCTGCGCACCGGCGCGACGCGCGGTTCCGGCCTGGTCTCCAACATGATTCCGGCGACCATCGACGGCACCATCCTCGATCTGCCGAACAAGGAAGGCGCGTTCATCATCGAGACCAGCACGTTCCAGTCGGGCACCTCGCTCGCGACACTCGCCGACATGAACGACATGATATTCGAGGGACTGGTCGACGAGTCGGAAGTGGGCAAGCTCAGGCAGGGCATGGAGCTGGTGCTCAACGTGGGCGCGCTGCCCGGGAAGCCCTTCAAAGCGACGCTCGAATACATCGCGCCCAAGGGCGTCACCGATCAAGGCACCATCAAGTTCACCATCCGCGCCGCGGTCGCCCTCGACCAGGACCTGTACCTGCGTTCCAACTACAGCGCGAATGCCGACATCGTGCTCGACAAGCGCGAGAACGTGCTGGCCATCAACGAAGGCGACCTGATCATCGAAGGGGACAAGACCTTCGTCGAAGTACAGACCGCGCCGCAGACATTCGTGAAACGCGAGATCGAGACCGGCCTGTCCGACGGCATCAACATCGAGGTGGTGTCAGGGCTCGGGCCGGAGGACAAGATCAAGCACCGCTGACCCCGGCGCCGCCGGCGGCGGGCATCGGGCTGCGCAGGCCGCGCTGCACGCGCCACAGCAGCCAGCAGGTGAGCAACGAAGTGGTGACCACCACGTAGCCCGCGCGGTCGTAGTGCTCGATGCGCCCGTCGGCGCCGACGTGCACGATGTGCCCGGCCACCAGGGATGCCAGGCCTCCCGAGAGCTGCTGGATGGAGGCATTGATGGCATTGAACGAGCCGCGCTGCGTCTGGGCCGGCACCTGCGTCATGAGCGCCTGGAAGGGGATCATGCGCGAGAAGATGCCGATGAACAGCACGACATTGACCGCGATCACCACGGGAAGCGTCGTCGGCCCCAGGTGCGTGTAGAACAGCACCATTAAGATGGTCAGCGTGGTGCCCATGAGGAACACGCGCATCTTGCCCAGCCGGTCCGCGGCCTTGCCGATCAGCGGCCCGACGAAGATGGTGGCAATGCCGGTCACCAGGTAGATGGTCGGCAGGCTGGCGAGGGCAATTCCCAGGTTGTTCACCGTGAATGCGCTGCTGAACGGCATGAGCATGAAGCCGCCGGTGGCGAGGAAGGTCACGCACAGGAACGCCAGCAGGTAGCGCGGTTCGCTCAAGGTGTGCAACAGGTGCATGAAGGGGCTGCGTTCCTGCGGATGTTTCAAGTGCTCGGCCACCGGCTGCATCCGCGCCGCGATCAGCAGGCCGCCCAGCACGCCGATGCCCGCCAGCGCCAGGAAGGGCACGTGCCAGTTCCAGTGGTTCGAGAGATAGATGCCGAAAGGGATGCCGAGGACCTGGCTGGCCGCGAACGACGTCTGCACCACGCCCATCACGCGGCCACGCATCTGCGGCGGAAACAGATCCGTGGCAATGGCGAGCACGATGGAACCGATCACGCCGCCGAACAGCCCGGTGAAAATGCGCGCGGCGAGCAGCGAGGCGAAGCTCTGCGCCAGGCCGCACCAGAGCGTGCCGAGAATGAAGCCCGTATAGAAGAAGAGCAGCAGCTTCTTGCGGTCGAAGCGGTCCGCGAACCCGGCGGTGAGCAGGCCGGAGATGCCGGCGGCGAATGCGTAGGCCGACACCACGGTGCCGAACTGCGCCGAGGTGATGTGCAGCGCCGGCATGATGACCACGCCCAGCGGCGACATCAGCATGAAATCGACGATGACGGCGAACTGCAGGAAGGCGAGCAGGCCGACGACGATCTTCTGGTAAGCGGAAAACCGCGCGGACGGGGCGTCGGACGGATGAGTCATGAGGCGAGGGCGGGGCCGGGGAAAACGCACAGTATCACGCCGCGGCACTCCGCACGGGATTAACGAAAATTCAGTTGGCAAGCGGCCGCGGTTGTGCCGACTCCGCCCGCGATAGTTAGGCCACCCGGGCTTCTCCCGAAAGCGGGCCGCACCGATGCATGTGGCCCATGGCGACTCGAACGGCCGGCCCCGGTCCCTGTCGCCGCTGGCCGGGCCGCATTCCGGTGCGCTCGGGCAGTGGCGCTTGTCGGACAAATCCATGTTCCGCGCGCAGGTGGTGGACGCCCGCCAGGATCTGGGTTAGCTTACGGCGCTAATAAAAATGTTTTCATGGGTGCAGTGTGCGGACGCTGTGCCCGTTCGCGTCAATCTTCACGGGGGACTCAAGTGAAAAAGTCGAGCGATTCACCAGCGCGTTCGGCCCTGGTGGCCGCGGGCGTACGCGCGGCATTGCTGAGAGGGCGCCGGGCCGCCACCGCCTCTGCCGTGGGCATCGGCCTCCTGACGGCGGCGCCGGTATTCGCGCAGACTGCCGACGAAGGCGCGAAGCCGGCCGCCTCTGCCGACGAGGTGAGCGAAATCATCGTCACCGGCATTCGCCGCCAGTTGGAAACCTCGCAGTTGCGCAAGCAGGAAGCCACCGAGCTGATCGATGCCGTGACCGCCGAGGACATCGGCGCATTGCCGGACCGCAGCGTGACCGAGGTACTGCAACGCATCTCGGGTCTCGCCATCGGCCGCGTCCCGGCGCCGCGCGACGCGGACCGCATCGCCGTAGAAGGCTCGGGAGTCACGATCCGCGGCCTGAGCTGGGTGCGCAGCGAGCTCAACGGCCACTCGGCATTCTCCGCGAAGAACAGCCGCACGCTCGGCTTCGAAGACATACCGCCGGAGCTGCTCGCCGGCGTGGATGTCTACAAGAATCCCTCGGCGCAGCAGGTGGAGGGTGGGCTGTCCGGCACGGTGAACCTGCGCACCCGCCTGCCCTTCGACTCCGAGGGACGCAAGTTCAGTTTCTCGGTCGAAGGCGCGGTCGGCGACCTCGCCGAAAAGTGGGAGCCGTCGGCGTCCGTGTTGTTCAGCGACCGCACCGAGACCTCGTTCGGCGACATCGGCGCGCTGCTCTCGGCGAGCTACTCGGATCTGACCAGCCAGACCGACACGATTCACATCGAGAAGTACTACGCGCGACCGGACCTCGGCTCGGGCGTGTTCGCCACCGGCGGCATCGGCTGGCGCCAGCTGGAAATCGCCCGCAATCGCACCGGCGCATCGGCGGCACTGCAGTGGAGTTCGCCGAGCGAGAAGGTCGGTGCCACGCTGCAGTACTTCTATTCCGACGCCACGTTCGACCAGGACGAGAATGCGGTCTGGAATCTGCCGGGCGCCGGATTGAACGGCAGCGACCTGCAGATCGAAGACGGCTTCCTGACCGGCGGCACGATCAACGACGGCGGATACAACGGTTCGGCCCGCTACAACCGGCGCGCGACGCGCAATGACGACGTTTCGCTGCATCTGAACTGGGCGGCGACCGACAATCTGCGCTTCGAGGGCGACGTTCAGTATTCGAAGGCCAGCACCAAGATCATCGACCTGACCATGGGGCCGTCGGCCGGGCCGAACTTCGAGAATGCAGGCCCGTACACTCTGCAGCTGCACGGCTCGGGCGTGCCGACCATCGTGATACCGGAAAACGACGTGCTGACGAACCCGGACACGGTCTATCACAACTTCGCGATGGACCATCACGAGGACAACGACGCAAATGCGTGGGCGTACCGCGCCGATGCCGAGTACACCTTCGACAACAGCGACTGGCTCGACAAGATCCGCTTCGGCGTGCGCTATGAGGATTACAACTCGACCACGCGCGAGACCGGCTATCGCTGGGGATCGATCAGCCAGAACTGGGCCGGAGGACCGGCGGTGTTCAGCGCGCAGGACGTGCCGTTCCTGCAGCAGAACTACTCCAACTGGTTCCATGGCGGGCCGGGACCGAGCGGGTTCCTGTTCCCCGACACCCGGTTCTTCCGCGACTTCCAGCAGTGGTCCGACACCGTGGTGGACGTCTCCACGGCGCCGGGCGTGAACAACGGCTGCTGCACCTGGGTGCCGTGGGATGGCGATTACTCGACGAAATTCCCGGCGAACGACGGCCTGGGTGTGAATCCCCAGGATCAGCAGACCTCGGCCGCCTACGCGCAGCTCTCGTTCAAGCACGACGACTGGGATGGCAACGTTGGCGTGCGCTTCGTGAAGACCGAGGCTGCCGGCTCCGGTCAGCTGGTGTTCTCGCAGGGCAATTTCGTCGGCGCACCGGCCGATGACGTGGCCTTCGCCAATGGCGCATCGACGGCAACGCACGGCAGCAACAGCTACGACCACGTGCTGCCCAGTTTCAACCTGCGCTACAAGGCCAGCGACAACTTCTACCTGCGTTTCGCGGTGGGCAAGGGCATCGCGCGGCCGGAATTCCCGCAGCTGCTGCCGTCGATCCAGATCACCCCGCAGGCGGGCCTGCTGACCGGGGGCGTGTGTGTGCCGCTGCCGTCGAGCTCGACCGACCCGGGCAACTGCGTGGCCAACTACAACGGCTTCGCGGGCAACGAAGACCTCGAACCGATGGAAGCCACCAACTACGACCTGAGCGCGGAGTGGTACATCAATTCGACCAACTCGCTGACCATGGCGTTGTTCGACAAGGAAGTGTCGGGCTTCATCGAGACCACGCTCGGTTCGGTGGTGCCGTACACCAACAATGGCGTCACCAAGGACGTCACCGTGCTGCGCCCGGAGAACCAGGGCAAGGGCTACGTGCGCGGCGCCGAAGTGTCATGGAACGGGTTCTTCGATTTCCTGCCCGGCTGGGGACGATTCTTCGGCGCGCGGGCCGCGTACACCTATGTCGACAGCGGCGGCACGCGCAATGCGGCGGCCAATCCTTACGACCCGAGCCAGCAGACGAACTCGCTGCTCAACGACTATCCGCTGGAGGGCCTGAGCCGGCGGTCGTACAACGCGGAGCTCTATTACTCCGTGCCGAAGATGGAAGCGCGCCTCGCCTACAACTGGCGCGAGCGCTATCTACTGACCACGGCGGCGGCCAACCTGAATGTGCCGGCGTTCGCCGACGACTACGGGCAGCTGGATGCGTCGCTGCAGTGGAAGTTCAGGGAGAACATGTCGGTGGGCATGGAGGCGGTCAACCTGACGCGCTCGAAGTTCAAGGTGCTGGTCGACAACGACGTCGTCGGCGGGGTGGGCAATGGCGCGGGCCTGACCTACCACAACTGGGTGGATTCGGATCGGCGCTACACGGTGTATCTGCGCGCGTCTTTCTAGGGGGTCTTGCCGGTTCCGGCGCGGCCGGAAGAGGGGGCGCACCTGCTCGGGTGCGTCCCCGTTTCCTTGAAAACGAGGAATGTCCCCATTACGGCGCGCGGCAGTTGTGCTCGATGAACTGCGCGTGCGTGGGCATGCGGGCGATGGCGCGATGCAATCCTTCGCGCAGTTCGCGCGCCTTCGATTCCAGTTCCGGCAGCGGCAAGGTCTCGGCCAGGGGATCCCAGTGCCGGGGCGTGACGTGCTGGCCGAGCATCACGGCGATCCAGCTCGAATCCGAGAACAGCTGGCCGTCGTGGCGCGCCACCTTGCCGCGCATGCGGAACAGCTCCATGCGATGCGCCAGGCTGTCGGGCATCGGCAGCGAGCGGCAGGCGCGCCAGAACTCCTCGGGGCGTTGCTGTGCGACGTAGTGCAGGATGATGAAGTCCCGGATCTGCTCGTACTCGGCGATGCTCAACCGGTTGAATTCCGCTTCCGCCGAAGGGTCGTAATCCGTCGAGACCGGCAGCAACGACAGGAAGCGGAAGACGGCGGCCTGAACCATGTGCAGGCTGGTGGACTCCAGCGGCTCGAGGAAGCCGCCCGCGAGGCCGAGCGCCACGCAGTTCCTGTGCCACAGCTTGCGACGGCGGCCAGTCTTGAAGCGCAGCAGGCGCGGTTCAGCCAGCGGCTTGCCGTCCAGGTTCTGCAGCAGCGTGGCGGCGGCTTCGTCATCGCCGATGTGATCCGAGCAGTACACGTGCCCGTTGCCGGTACGGTGCTGCAGCGGAATGCGCCACTGCCATCCCGCCCGGTGTGCGGTGGACCGCGTGCAGGGAGCGAAATTGGCGGCGTTCTTTTCGCAGGGCACCGCCAGTGCCCGGTCCACGGGCAGCCAGTGCGACCAGTCTTCGAACCTGGTCTGCAAGGTCTTCTCGATGAGCAGGCCCTGGAAGCCGGAGCAGTCCAGCCAGAAATCGCCCGTGATCGAACAGCCGCCGGCCAGGCGTACGGCTTCGATGAATCCGCCCTCGCCATTGAGCGCGACGTCGACGACCCTGCCTTCGACGCGATTGACGCCACGGGCTTCGGCGTAGCGGCGCAGGAAGCTGGCGTAAAGGCCCGCATCGAAGTGATAGGCATACGCCAGTTGCGGCGTGTCCGGCGGCATCTGGGGCAGCGGCGGCAGGAACCGCATCTGCGCCGCCGCGACTGCCGCGGGCGCGTATTCGCGCAGCGCATGCGGATGTCCGTGGGCCGCGAGCCGCAGCCACAGCTGGTGGAAGGCGACGCCCTTGATGTTGACGCCGAACTCGCCGAACTGGTGGAAATAGCGGTGCCCGGCCGTGCCCCAGCCGAGAAAGTCGATTCCGAGCTTGAAGGTGGCCTGAGTGGCCTGGATGAAATCCCGCTCGTTGATGCCGAGCACCTTGTTGAAGAACTGCAGCGGCGGAATGGTGGCCTCGCCGACGCCGACCGTGCCGATCTCCTCCGACTCGATCAACGTGATCCGCTGCGTGCCGTTGACCGCATGCGCGAGCGCGGCCGCGGTCATCCAGCCGGCGGAGCCGCCGCCGACGATTACGTAGTGCATCAACCCGAACCCCCATCCCGCGCCATGTCGATTGTGGACCACGGGGGCCGGCACTTCCACCGGAGGCCATGCATGCCGATGGAGAACCGCGTCGCGATCGGGTAGCGTCCTGCGACTGCTTCGCAGGAGGCGCACGTGAAACGCTACGGTCAGATCCTGAAGCTCAAGCCCGAACATCGCGACGAATACGTGCGGCAGCATGCCGCCGTGTGGCCGGGCGTGCTGGCGCAGATCCGGCGCGCCAATATCCGCAACTATTCCATCTATCTGCGCGACGACATCCTGTTCGCGTACTTCGAGTACGTGGGCGATGACTTCGCGGCGGACATGCGCGCCATGGCGGCGGACCCCGAAACGCAGCGGTGGTGGGCGTTCATGGAGCCCATGCAGGCGAAATGGCCGTCCGCGACGGCCGAGGAATGGTGGTCGAACATGATCGAAGTGTTCCATGCGGACTGACGGCTGGCGCCGGCGACTGTCGGTAGTTAGCCTGGCGATCGGGCTGGCGGGCGCCTCGGGCGCGGCGGCGGCCGCGCCGGCGCCGCGCTACGCGCCCGACTGGAGTTCCATCGACAGCCGGCCGACGCCCTCCTGGTGGAGTGACGCGAAGTTCGGCATCTTCATTCACTGGGGCGTGTATTCGGTGCCGGCGTTCGCGCCCAAGGGCGAGTACGCGGAGTGGTACTGGGAACGCCTGGGCCGGCCGGGGAATCCCGCCTCGGCGCGCGACCAGCAGATCCGCCGCGAGACGCGCGAATTCCATGAGCGCGTCTATGGCGGCGATTTCGGCTACCCGCAGTTCGCGTCGCAATTTCGCGCCGAGATGTTCGATGCTGGCAAATGGGCCGACATCCTCGCGGCCTCCGGCGCCAGGTACGTGGTACTCGTGTCCAAGCACCACGATGGTTTCGCGCTCTGGCCGTCGCCGCAGGCGGACGCGAGCTGGGGACGTCCCTGGAACGCGCTCGCCGTCGGGCCGAAGCGCGATCTGGTCGGCGAGCTCACGGCCGCGGTGCGCGCGCGCGGCCTCGAGGTGGGTTTCTACTACTCTCTGTACGAGTGGTTCAATCCGCTGTGGCTGGCCGGTGACAAGGACGCCTACGTGCGACGCCATCTGTTTCCGCAGTTCAAGGACCTGGTGACGCGGTACTCGCCCGCGGTGATCTTCGCGGATGGCGAGTGGGATCTGCCCTCGGAGCAGTGGCGCGCGCCGGAGTTGCTCGCCTGGCTGTACAACGAGAGCGCGGTCAAGGACCACGTCGTGGTCAATGACCGCTGGGGCGCCGAGAGCCGCCACCTGCACGGCGGGTACTACACCACCGAATATGGCGCCGGCTTGCCCGGCGCCACGCATGCCTGGGAAGAGAATCGCGGCGTTGGCCACTCCTACGGTTTCAACCGCAACGAAGATCTCGGCGACTACGCCACGGGCCAGCGCCTGCTGCTGACCTTGCTGGACACCGTGAGCCGCGGCGGCAATCTGCTGCTCAACATCGGTCCCACCGCCGACGGCCGTATTCCGGTGGTGATGCAGGAGCGTCTCGCCTATCTGGGCGCATGGGTGCGGTACAACGGCGAGGCGGTGTACGGCACGCGCACCTTCCGCGAAGGGGCGCAATGGACCGCGGGCCGCCGGCAGGAGGTCGATACGTCGACCAACTACCGCGCCCGCTACGACGTGGAAAAACTCACGCTGCGCCCGGCCGCGGGCGATGCGCGCAAGGAAATCCTGTTCACGCGCAAGGGCGCCACACTTTACGCCATCCTGCCCATCTACCCGCGCGGCGAGCTCGCAATACGCGGTGTCCGCGCCGCGAAGGGTGCGCGCGTCAGCCTGCTGGGCTGGCCGCGTGATCGCATCGACTGGCGGCAGCGCGGCAATGACCTGGTGATCGCTGCGCCGCCGCTCGACGAAGTGATGCTGTCGCTGCCGTTCTCGGGCGCCTACACGTTCAGGATAGACGGCCTCGCGGCCGACGATCCGTGAAATCAGCCTGCGCCGAGATTCGCCGAGAGGAATCCTTCGATTTGCTTCAGCAGGGTCACGCGGTCCGACTGGCGCTCGAGCTCATGATTTGCGCCCTTGATGACCACGAGGTCCACTTTCTTCTTCGCGCGGCGCAGTGCGATGGCCATTGCCTTGCTCTGATCGGGTTGCACCTGCCAGTCTTTGGCGCCGTGGATGAGCAGGACCGGAATGTCGACGTGCGCCGCCTGCTTCACGGGTGAGTCCCGTTCGAGCTTGGCCGGATCGCCCCCGATCTGGTAGCGGCGAATCGCCTTGTCGCCGGTGACGATGCCGTGGTCGATCTGCATCTGCAGGTCGGCGATGCCGCCGATGCTGACTGCGCACCTGTAGACATCGCTGTTGCGCGCGGCGCCCAGCAGTGCGGCATACCCGCCGAATCCCCAACCCATGATGCAGACGCGCTTTGGATCGGCGATGCCCTGGGCGATCGCCCAGCGCGTGGCGTCATGAATGTCGGAATAGGTGATGCCACCCCAGTCCTGGTGCGCGACATTGCGCCAGTTCTGACCAAAGCCGGACGAACCGCGATAGTTCATCTGCAACACGGCGTATCCGCGGCTCGCGAGGAAGGTGCGCAGGAACGAGAAGCTCCAGGAATCGCGCGCCAATGGGCCGTCGTGCGGCAGCACCACCAGCGGCAGGTTCTTCTTCTCCGCTCCGGTCGGCACCGTGAGATAGCCGGGGATGTCGGTGCCGTCGCTGGCCTTGTAGATGATGTTTGTCATCGTGCCGAGCGACCGGGTATCCAGCTCCGGGTACGCACTGCCGAGTTTCGACAGCTTGTCCTTGTCGCGGTCGTAGAGGAAGTACGTGCCCGCGTCGACGTCGCTGGAGGAGCGCACCACCAGGATCTTCAAGTCTTCGGTGCTGTCTACGATATCGTGCACGCGCCCCGGATACAGTCGCTCGAGCCTTTCGATGAGCGCACGCAACCCCTCGTCCGCATACCATACGTACGGCCGTTCGACGTCGTAGCGCACGCCGAGCAGGCTGCGGTCGCCGCGCAGGATGGGCTCGCCGACGTCGACCAGCTTGTGATTGAAGAGCAGCTTGGGCTCGCTCTTGTCGGCAAGATCGATGGACCACAGCGCGTCCCGGCCGGCGTAGTTGCCGATGGCGTAGGCCGTGTTCGTGGACCGGGCCATGGCGATGGGACGAAGACGGTTCTCCTCGGTGAAGATCTGCGTCGCGTCCAGCTTGCGCCAGTCGTTCTCACCCTCCAGCCGCGCGTAATAGTTGGTCACCAGGCCTTCGAGGCCCCAGCCGAGGCGGGGATTGCCGCGACCGTCGGTGACGTATTCCTGGATCGGCGGATGATCGGGCATGCGCACGCCGCGATTGCCGCTGTAGATGTTGAGCACGAAGATGGAGTTGCAGCCGTTGCCGTCGTCGTCCATCTGTATGAGCACGCTCTCGTCTTCGCCGGGCGTGAAATCGATGACCTGGTCCTGGCGATCGGGCACGAAAGCCGAGGCGTAGGTGGCCACCGCCGTGCCGCTCGGCGCGTCGTTGTTCCAGGTGCCGCGATTCGAGTTGAAGCTCTTGTCGACCGTGGGCCCCTGGTTGATGTCGAAGTTGCGCATGCTCGTGGAAGCCACGAACAAGTTGCCCTGCCGCGCCGACTGGTCCAGCGCCTTGTAGGCGGAGCCGTCGACTTCCACCGAAAACATGCGCGTATAGGCAGGCTCCACGTACTTCTTGCCGATGATGTTGCCGTACACGCCGCACAACAGGCGCTTCTGGTTCGCGAAGCGGCACCAGCCGAGGTCGAACTTGCCGGGCACCGACATCGTGATCTTCTTGAACGGCGTGCCGGGCGCGGTGCGGTCGAAGGACATGAGTGCTGTCTCGTCGCCGACACCGGTGAGGAACGCCACGTAATGGCCGTCGGGCGAGATCGTCACGCCATGCATCTGTGGCCGGCGCGCGAAATTCTCGATGGCTGGCGGAGCGGCCAGGGAAGTACCAGCCAGGATTGCGCAAGAGACGAGAGAAGCCGTGGCGAAGGCCACACGGGCAGAGCAGTTCATCGACAAGTCCCCCTTCTGAACCGTCATTGAAAAGACATCCGTTCGAGTATCCGATTCCGCGGCGAAAAATCAAACCGCGATTTTCCACCCTGGCGCGGGGGTGGCGAGCACGCCGTGTCGCTGCGGGCCCAGGTGCCCGGGACGAAGCCCAACTACTGGCGCGACGGCGCCGGAAGCGACGGCGAGGCCGAGCGGCCATCGCCGCCACGACAGGGCGCGGCTAGCCTCGGCACATCGAGGGCAGATACCGGGCGGGAACCGTCGTGGCATGCGGAGCCGCGGCACGGCCGGGAGGGTCACTTCCCCGATCCGGAGCGTAGCCGCAGCTCCAGATGACTTCACCTGCGCTCGAGATGGTCGGGCGCAGCGTCAACTGCGTGCGCGCGAGGTGCGCGCCCGCCGCGCCAGAGTAGCGGATGACCACGGTGCCATGATTCAGCGCGGCGAATGTAACGTACCGGCCGCGAGGTGCGCTTTCGAACTTCAGTTCGCGGAGATCTCTCGGCCATCTTCCGGTCGCGAAGAAATGTTCCGTCACGGATGCCTTGAGCGAGCTGGCGAGAATCAAACCCTCGGCCACGTGCGAGCGCAGCGTGTAGTCCTGGTAAGCCGGTATCGAGATTCCGGCCAGGATGCCCAGGAAGAACGCCGGTGCGAACAGCACGTTGCCGCGCGAGCGGCGCATCCGGTCAGCTTTGCGGCGGTTCATGTCGACCTCTCGCCACGTAACAGGCGGCCAGTGTAATGCGGGCACTTGCGCTTCGCTCGCGTTTGCTCCCAAATGCCACGCCTTGTCCACCGCAGAATCACTGACCGATGTTCTTGCATGCCCGCGTTGCGAACGCGGGCCCGTGACGCTCGGGCGCGCCGGCTGGATGTGCGGCGCCTGCAGCAGCGGCTATCCGGTCATCGGCGAGTTGCCCTGGTTGTTCCCCGAGCCCCGCCAGGCGCTGTCGGAATGGCGCGACCGCCTGAGTCTGTTGGCCCAGCACCTGGCCTCCGAGGCGGCGGCCATGCGTGCCGAGGCCGATTCGCCCGCATTGCCCGCTGCCACGCGGCGTCGGCTGGCGCACACGGCCGCCGCGCACGACGACCAGATCCGCCGGCTCGACCAGTTGCTCGCGCCGCTCGGCATCCACGAGCCCGCCGCCGCCGAGGGCACCCTGCAGGCGCTGGGTACCCGATTGCCCACCGACCAGGGGCTGACTAACTACTACGTCAATCTGCACCGCGACTGGTGCTGGGGCGACGAGGAAAACGCCGCGGCGCTCGCCGAGATCCGCAGCGTACTGGGCGGTGATCTCGCCGGTCTGGGACGCACTCTGGTGCAGGGCGCGGGCGGCGGGCGGCTGGCCTATGACCTGCACCAGGGCGGCGACGCGCCGCTCACGGTGGCGACAGACTTCAATCCACTGTTGTTGTTCGCGGCGCGCGACATTTTCGCCGGCGGCACGCTCGAGCTGTACGAGTTCCCGATCGCGCCGCGCACCATCGCGGATCACGCCGTGCTGCGCAGTCTGGCTGCGCCCGCGCGTGCGCGCACGGGCCTGGCCATCGTGGCGGCCGATGCCTTGCAGCCACCATTCGCCGAGGGGGTCTTCGACACCGTGGTGACGCCGTGGTTCGTCGACATCATCGGCGAGCCCTTCGCGCGCGTGGCCAGCCGCATCAACATGCTGCTCAAGCCGGGCGGGCGCTGGATCAACTCGGGTTCGCTGGCGTTTTCACGCGCGGCGTTCGCCGATCGGCTGTGTCTGGAAGAGGTGAGCGAAATCCTCCCGGGAACCGGCTTCGCGCCCATCACACCTCGGCAGACCCGCATTCCCTACATGCATTCCCCCGCGAGCCGCCACGCCCGGGTCGAGGAGATCGTGACCTGGGTTACCCGCAAGACCGGCGTGGCCGGCGAGCGGCCGCGGTGCAAGCAACTTCCGGACTGGCTGCTGCATCCAGAGCGACCCGTGCCGCGTACGCGCGCCGTCGAGATGCAGCAGGTATCGAGTCGCGTACATGCATTCCTGCTGGCGCTGATCAACGGCGAACGGTCCATTCGCGACATGGCGCGCGTGCTGACCGAGCAGCGCCTGATGGCGCCCGACGAAGCCGAGCAGCAGGTACGGCTGTTTCTCGCGCGTTTTCACGAGGAGGCCGAAACGCGCCAGTTCCATTGAATGGAACGCGCGATCGCTTGCGTCGATTGTTCCCACTTTTCGCCACAATCCATCGGCGCTGCGCCCGCAACCTGCCCCGGTACGCGCCCGATCTGCCGGTGAAATGGATCCCAAGAGCAGAAATGCTCGGGTCTTCATCCAAACTACCGGAGAACGCACATGGGCATCTGGAACAGCAAATTTCGCAAACCCGCGCTGATCGCCGGCGTGTTGGCCATCACCCTGGCCGCCAACCCGGTTCTGGCGCGTGAACCCAACCCCGGCTCGAAGAAGGGCGCCGTGGGCTTCGCGTCGGGCGCAGCCATCGGCGCCGCAGCCGGTGGTCCGATCGGCGCCTTCGTTGGCGCGTCGGTCGGAGTCATCATGGGCGAGCGCAGCCACAAGAAGAGCGAGGTGCTGGCGGCCCGTCAGGCCGAATCGGCCAGGCTGGCATCGGACCTCGATTCGCTGCACCTGACGCTGGCCGATTTTGCAACCAAGGCGGGCGCCATGGGTTCGATCGTGCAGTTCCGCACGGGTCAGACGGCAGTTCGCGACAGTGATCGCGCGCGTTTGCAGCGGCTGGGCGCACTGGTCGCGCAGCTCGACGGCATGCACGTGCGCATCCAGGGCTTCGCCGATTCGCGTGGCGACGAGACCTACAATCTGGCCCTCTCGCAGCAGCGCGCCGAGACGGTGGCGCAAGAGCTGGAGAAGGCCGGTGTTCCGAAGGAACGACTGGTGATCGAAGCCATGGGCGAGCGCTTCGCGAGCGGCGACGCCACGACGGACGACCAGGCTTTCGAGCGCTGCGTCGAAATCCGATTCGAATCCGCTGCCTCGCTGGCCCGCAACTGATCCGATCAACGGCGGATGTGCCCGTTCGCCGCGGGCGGGGTACGGCGGCAGGCCGTACCCCGTTCGAATCTGTTACGGCCATACTCACGGCCATGAAGATCATCGATTTCACCCGGGCGCTGCCCACCGAAAGCACCGCTCCCGCCGCAGAGCGTCTGATCTGCGGTGAGCCGCGGCAGACCGTCGCCAACCACTTCACCGACCCAACCCAGCAGTTCTTTGCCGGCACCTGGTCGAGCACCCCCGGCAAGTGGCGCATCCGCTATACCGAATCGGAGTTCTGCTGCCTCACCCGAGGGCGGGTGGTGCTCGAAAATCAGTCAGGCGAACGCTGGGAGTTCGGTCCCGGAATGGGATTCGTCGTGCCCGCAGGCTTCGAAGGCACCTGGGAAGTGCTGGAACCTTGCACCAAGTTCTACGCCATTTTCGAAGCACGCACTTAAATCGTGCATTGGCGGCTTCGATGACGGCATAATCGCGCCCGCGCACGTGGTTGTGTTTTTTTAAGCGACATCTAACTCGCTGAAATATCGACGCTTAACGCTTGTTTGCGACATGTATGGCACAGCCCTTGCTTGGCTACATGGGGCCTATTAGCCCTCGGAGGAGCAAATGAAATCTTTGAAGACGATGGCGCTCGTGGTTGGCCTCTTGGGCCTAAGCGGCGTTTCCCAAGCTCAATTCAGTTCCACCTGGACCCTGGTGAGCGACTACGACTTTCGCGGCTTCAGCCAGAGCGCGAAGGATCCCGCCCTGCAGGCCAGCGCGGACTATGCATTCGGTGACAGCGGTTTCGCGGTCGGCGCCTGGGCGTCGAACGTCGATTTCGACGTGCCGGAGCTGGGCATCGATGTCGACGGCGACATCGAGCTCGACATCTATGCGAACTACACGGGCGAGATCAACGACACGTTCTCGTGGACCGTTGGCTTCAACTACTACTCGTATCCGGGCTCGGACGACGTCGGCGAGTATCCGGAGTTCTTCGTCGGCCTGAACGCCGGCGACTTCTCCATCAAGCAGTGGTATGCCGACAGCCTGTTCGATTCCGGTGTGAGCGGCCAATACACCGAGGCCAACTACTCGTACTCGATCAACGACGCGGTTTCACTGGGCTTCCACGCAGGCTATGCCTGGGGTGATGCCTGGGACAACGCCGAGCTGCTCGACTATGCGGTGCAGCTCAACTGGGACGTCAACAACTTCACGCTGTTCGCGAAGTTCACCGGCACGGATGCCAGCGGCGCTCAGAAGATCGAGTTCGACGGCAACAACAACGAGCCGCGCTTCCTGGTCGGCGTCACGACGACGCTGCCCTGGGGCGAATGAGGTTCGCGTAAGAACAAGACCAGCTTCGCGCTGGCAATACAGGGAAAGGCCGGTCACAGTACCGGCCTTTTTCTTTCCGCTTCCCGACACCGAATGAAAGACCTCAGCAACGGTTCGATTCCGGGGCACATCGCCACGATGTCCATCACCATGGCCATCGGCATCCTGGTGCAGACGCTGTATTTCTTCATCGACCTGTACTTCGTGTCGAAACTCGGCGACCACGCCATCGCCGGCGTGACCTCCGCCGGCAATCTGTGGTTCGTGGTGCTCGCGCTCACACAGATACTGAACGTGGGCACGGTCGCGCTGGTGTCGCATGCCGTGGGCGCGCAGCAGCGCGAACGCGCCAACCTGGTGTTCAACCAGTCGCTGTTGTTGTCCGTGTACGTCGGCCTGTTCGTGATCGGCGGCGTGTATCTCGCCGCGCCCGTCTACATGCACACCGTGGGGGCCGACGAGGCGACGGCGCGCGCGGGCATCGAGTACCTGTACTGGTTCGCGCCCGGCCTCGGCCTGCAGTTCGCGATGATCGCCATGTTCGCCACGCTGCGCGGCACGGGCATCGTGAAGCCGACGATGATCCTGCAGATGGTCACGGTGTTCGTGAACGTGATGCTCGCGCCCGTGCTCATCGTCGGCTGGGGCACGGGCAGGCCCATGGGCACCGCGGGCGCGGGTCTCGCGAGCACGCTGTCGGTGATCGTCGGCGTGATCCTGAGCGCTTACTATTTTCACCGGCACGAGAAGTATGTTTCCGTGCATCGCGAGCAGATGCGGCCGCGGTGGGTGGTCTGGGGCCAGCTGCTGCACATCGGGCTGCCGGTGGGCCTGGAGTTCTTCCTGATGTCGGTGGTGATGGCGGTCATCTACTGGGTGATCCGCGATTTCGGCGCGGCCGCGCAGGCGGGCTTTGGCGTGGGGCAGGGCATCATGCGCATCATCATGCTGCCGGCCATGGCCGTGGCGTTCGCGTCGGCGCCCATCGCCGGCCAGAACTTCGGCGCGCGCAAGCCCGAGCGTGTGCGCGAGACGTTCAAGTGGACGGTGGTCATCAGCATCGTGCTGATGCTGATGCTGACGGTGCTCTGTCAGTACGAGTCCGACGGCTTCATGCGCGTGTTCACCAACGAGGCGGCAGTGGTCGGCGTGGGTGCGCAGATGCTCATGATCAGCTCGTGGAATTTCGCGGCCAATGGCGTGATCTTCAGCTGCTCGTCGATGTTCCAGGGGCTGGGCAACACCTGGCCGACCATTTTTTCCAGCGCCCTGCGGCTGGTGATCTTCGTCGTACCTGCGCTGTGGATGTCCAGGTTGCCCAGCTTCGAGCTGCACCATCTCTGGTACCTGTCCGTGTGCAGCATGTTCGTGCAGGCCATGGTGTCCTTCGGACTCGTGCGGCGCGAATTCAACCGCCGCCTGAACTTTGCTTAATGGGGACATTCCTCGTTTTCTAGAAAACGGGGACGCGCCTCGGCAGATACCTGCGCGGACGCCCGATCGGCGCGAGCGAGGCTTCGAGGTCGAGCGCCTGCGCCTGCGCACGAACCCAGTCGTGCGCGCCAAACGGACGCTGCCGGTTCACGCAGGTTCGGATCGCCGCCAACTCGGCCTCGGTCTGCGGCTCGTTCACGAGGTGTCGCCAGTAGCTGGGCAGCGCAACGGGCGCCTCCGCCAGGCACACCGGCGGCGAGCGCGAGCCGCGCCAGCTCAGACTGCCCCAACGCCAGTCTTCCGCGCGCTCCACCAGGTTGGCGCGCAGCGCATTCCTCTCCACATAGCGCAGGATCGTCAGCAGGTGGTGATCGCCCT
Source organism: uncultured Pseudomonadota bacterium (assembly GCA_946479515.1). The sequence goes on from CAMLGF010000002.1 coordinate 98,161, forward strand.
GCGCGGGAAAAGCCTTGAACCGCCCCTGCCACATCCGGCCCGTGGTTGCGTACTTCGCGTGATGCCAGCGGACATGCGTCGTGAACACCCACTGCATCCATCGCGACAGATCGCCGGCCGCCGCGGGCCGCACCACCATGTGGACATGGTTTGGCATCAGGCACATCGCGAGTATGGGCAGTTCCAGCCGCTCTTGCGCGCGTGCGATCAGCGCCAGGAACTGGGCGTAATCGTCGGTACCGTGGAAGATCCTTGCGCGCCGGTTCGCCCGATTGAGCACGTGGTAGCAGTAGCCGGGAATGATGGCGCGAGCGGTCCGGGGCATGCGCGTCAGGGTAGTTGGGTGTGCCGATCGTCGGCACCCGGAAAGCTGCTCAGAGCACGCAGAAATGCGTTGCCTGGGCCCGCACTGGTTGCCGTGAGGATGGTCGCGGGAAAAAAGAGCCGCGTCCCCGTTTTCTAGAAAACGAGGAATGTCCCCATTAAAGCAGGCCGTAGGTCGGGCCGAAGTCATGGCCGGTGACTCGGGCCGCGCGCTGCGTGAGTTCGACGTGATTGCGCAGAAACACCAGCAGCGTCAGCAGGCAGGCAATGGCGGCCAGCGATGCGGCGAGGCGCGAAGTGGCCTCGGAGGCCTTGCGCGCCAGCACGACGCAGATCAGTCCCAGCCCGAGGAACACGATGGCGAACACTCGGGTCGTGGACGCGGCCACTTCCCAGGTATCGGTGAGCGAAGCGCCGAGCTGCTGGTCGGTGAAGGGCGGGTGCGACCATTCATACAGGCCGAGCGCCAGCGCCAGCAGCGCGAAACCCAGCACCAGCCAGGGCAGCACACGCGCCAGCACCGGCATCAGGCGCACTCCCGCAGTGCCTGCGACAGCACGCCGAACAGCTCATCCACGTGCTGCTGCTCGATGATGAGCGCTGGCGACAGTGCAATCGTGTCGCCGGTGGTGCGGATCAGCAGTCCCCGCTCGAAGCACTGCAGATAGACGTCGAAGGCCCGCTTGCCGGGCGCGCCGGGCGCCGGTTCGAGCTCGATACCGGCCACCAGTCCGTAATTGCGGATGTCGATGACGTGCGGCAGCCCGCGCAAGGCATGCACCGCATTCTCGAAGGCCGGCGCCAGGGTCTTCGCGCGCGTGAGCAGGCCTTCGCGCTGGTAGATGTCCAATGCCGCGAGTCCGGCCGCGCAGGCGATGGGATGCGCCGAGTACGTGTAGCCATGGAACAGCTCGATGCCGGCGGGCCCCTGCATGAAGGTCTCGTAGATCGACTTCGACACCAGCACGGCGCCCATGGGCACGGCGCCATTGGTCAGCCCCTTGGCGCAGGTGATGATGTCGGGAACGACGCCGAACTCCTGGGCGGCGAATGCCGATCCGGTGCGACCGAATCCCGTGATCACCTCGTCGAAGATGAGCAGGATGCCGTGCCGATCGCAGATGTCGCGCAGTCGCTGCAGGTAACCCACCGGCGGCAGCACCACGCCCGTGGAGCCCGCGAGCGGCTCGACGATGACGGCGGCAATGGTCGAGGCATCGTGCAGCGCGACCAGCCGCTCGAGATCGCCGGCGAGTTCCGCGCCGTGCGCGGGCAGGCCGCGGGTGAACGCATTGCGCGCCGGATCGTGCGTGTGCCGCAGGTGATCCACGCCCGGAATCATGGCCGTGGGCCAGGCCTTGCGATTGGCCACCATGCCGCCCACGCTGATGCCGCCGAAGCCCACGCCGTGATATCCGCGCTCGCGACCTAACAACCTGACGCGTGCCGCGTCGCCGCGTGCCCGGTGATAGGCCAGTGCGATCTTGAGCGCGGTGTCCACCGACTCCGAACCCGAGTTGGTGAAGAACACGTGCTCCAGCGCGGGTCGCGCCGCTGCCGCCGGCTGTGGCTTCGCGATCCGCACCAGCGCGTCGGCCAGCTGGAACGCGGCCGGATGCCCCATCTGGAATGGTGGGGCGTAGTCCATCTGCGCGAGCTGCCGCGACACCGCCTCGGTGATCTCCGGGCGGCCATGACCGGCGTTCACGCACCACAGTCCGGCCACGCCATCCAGCACTTTGCGGCCTTCCGGGGTCTCGTAGTACATGCCCGACGCGCGCGCGAGCATGCGCGGCTTGTCCTTGAACTGGCGGTTCGCGGTGAACGGCATCCAGTAAGCGTCGAGCGGGATGGCTGGGTCTGGCATGTTCGACTCCGGGAGTTGCGCCGGATCATAATGCTTCGGCGTATGTCCATCGACGTTGGCGCCCGACTCAAACACGTTCGCGAGCTGCACGGCCTGTCGCAGCGCGAGCTGGCGCGGCGCGCGGGCGTCACCAACGGCCTCATCTCACTGATCGAGCAGAACCGCGTCAGCCCCTCGGTAGGCTCGCTCAAGAAGGTGCTCGACGGAGTTCCGCTGTCCATGGCGGAATTCTTCACCCTGGACGTGACCAGCGCCGCCCAGGTGTTCTATGCCGCCGACGAGCTGGTGGAGATCGGCGGCGAGGGTGCTTCGCTGCGGCTGGTCGCCGCACAGCGGCCCGGACGCCAGCTCACTGTCTTGCACGAGCGCTACGAACCGGGCGCCGCCACCGGCGAGGAAATGCTCAGCCACCGGGGCGAAGAGGGCGGCGTCGTCGTGCGCGGCAGGATCGAGCTGACCGTGGGCGGCCAGAGCCGGGTGCTCGAGGCGGGCGATGCCTACTATTTCTCCAGCGCCACGCCGCACAAGTTCCGCAATGTCGGCCGGGAGGTCTGTGAGATCATCTCGGCATCCACCCCGCCCACGTTCTAGCAGGCCCATGTCCGCACAGCCGCAGATCTCCGCCGCCGAATGGCGCGCCCGCGCCGCCGCGCTGAAGCCCCGTTCACAGGCGTTCATCGAGGGCAGGTTCGTCGCCGCGGCCAGCGGCGCCACCTTCGACAACATCAACCCCGCCACCGGCAGGTCGCTGGGTGCGGTGGCCTCGGGCGACGACGTCGACGTCGACCGCGCGGTCGCGAGCGCGCGCGCCGCGTTCCGCCAGGGAAGCTGGGCCGGCATGCCGCCCAAGGCGCGCAAGAAGGTGCTGCTGAAGCTCGCCGACCTGATGCTGCAGCATCGCGAGGAGCTTGCGCTGCTCGAGACATTGGACATGGGCAAGCCCATCGCCGACAGCCTGGCGGTCGACATTCCCTCGGCGGCCAACTGCATCCGCTGGTACGGCGAGGCAGTGGACAAGATCTATGACGAAGTCGCGCCCACGGGCCCGCAGGCGCTCGCCACCATCACGCGCGAGCCCATGGGTGTGGTCGGCGCCATCGTGCCCTGGAATTTCCCGCTGCTCATGGCGAGCTGGAAGATCGGACCGGTGCTCGCGGCCGGCAATTCGCTGGTGCTCAAGCCATCGGAGAAATCGCCGTTGACGGCCTTGCGCGTCGCCGAGCTCGCGGTCGAGGCGGGCGTGCCGCCCGGTGTGTTCAACGTGGTGCCGGGTTTCGGCCACACTGCCGGCAAGGCGCTGGCCGCGCACATGGATGTGGATTGCATCGCCTTCACCGGTTCCACCGCCACCGGCAAGACGGTGATGCAGCTCGCGGCGCAATCCAATCTCAAGAAAGTGGGGCTGGAGTGCGGCGGCAAGTCGCCCAATATCGTCATGGCCGACGCGCCGGATCTCGACAAGGCCGCGACCGCCGCGGCCTTCGCCATCTTCTTCAACCAGGGCGAGATGTGTTCGGCGGGCTCGAGACTTCTGGTGGAAGCGTCCATCAAGGACGCCCTGCTGGAGAAGATCGCCCGCGTGGGACGCGACATGCAGCCCGGCGATCCGCTGGACCCGGCCACCCGGCTCGGCGCCATCGTCGACGAGACGCAGATGCAACGCGTGCTGTCGTACATCGACGCGGGCAGGAGCGACGGCGCCCGCATCGCCCTCGGCGGCGCGCGCGTGCGCAGCGACAGCGGCGGCTTTTTCATCGAGCCCACGGTGTTCGATGGCGTGCGTTCCGACATGCGCATCGCGCGCGAGGAGATTTTCGGACCGGTGCTCGCGACCCTCACGTTCGGCAACGTCGATGAGGCGATACAGATCGCCAATGACGTGGAGTACGGACTCGCCGCGGCGATCTGGACCCGTGACATCAACATCGCGCATCGCACTGCGCGCGCGCTGCGCGCGGGCACGGTGTACGTGAACTGCTACGACGCCGACGACATCACCGTGCCCTTCGGCGGCTTCAAGCAGTCCGGCATCGGCCGCGACAAGTCGCTGCATGCCTTCGACAAGTACACCGAACTCAAGACCACGTGGATCGAACTGAGCTGAGCGCGGCCGGCTTTCCCCTGGACGGGCCGTTGGCCTTCGTCGACGTGGAGACCACGGGCGGCAACGCCGCGCTGCACCGCGTGATCGAGGTGGCGGTGGTCGGCGCCCGTGCCGACGAGCTGCAATTCGAATGGCGCAGCTTCGTGAATCCGGGCGTACGGCTGTCACCGGCGATCCGCGCGCTCACCGGCATCGACGACGACGTGCTTGCCGATGCGCCCACTTTTGCGCAGGTGGCGGACGAACTGCGCCAGCGGCTGGACGGCCGCGTGTTCGTGGCGCACAACGCGCGCTTCGATTACGGCTTCATACGCCGCGAGTTCTCGCGCGCCGGGCATGACTGGCGCAGTCCGTCGCTGTGCACGGTGCGGCTCTCGCGCCGGCTGTATCCGGAGATGGAGCGGCACAACCTCGACGCGGTGATCGAATATCACGGGCTCGACGTGCCCGCGCGCCATCGTGCGCTGCCGGACGCGCAGGCGCTGTGGAAATTCTGGCGCGAGCTGCGCGCCGCCTGGCCGCGCGACGAACTGCAGGACGTGCTGGATGCGCTGGCTCGCCACGCGGAGGTGCCGCCCGGCGTGCGCGCCGATCTGGCCGACGATCTGCCGGAGGAACCCGGCGTGTACCGCCTGTTCGGCGTGGACGAGGCGGGCGAGGAGTCGCTGCTGTACGTGGGCAAGGCCAACAACCTGCGCGAGCGCGTGTTCGATCACTTCCGCGGCCGCGATCCGAAGTCGCAGCGACTGGCCGCGCAGACATGCAAGGTGACCTGGACGGTCACGGCCGGCGAACTCGGCGCACTGCTTCTCGAGGCGCGTGAAGTGCGCGAGCGTCAGCCGGTGTACAACAAGCAGCTGCGTGGCGCCGGTCCGCGTTACGCGTGGTTGTTCGAGGGCGATGCGCCGCCGCGGCTCATCGCGCTCGACTCGCAGGCACTGTGCGGCGGCAATGCCTATGGTTCCTGGCGTTCGGAACGCGACGCGCGCCGCGCGCTGACCGAGCTGGCGCGCGAGAAGCATTGGTGCCTGAAGATCCTGGGGCTGGAGGCGGGCGAAGGATCGTGCTTCGGGCTGCAGGTCGAACGCTGCACCGGCGTCTGCGTCGGCCGCGAACCGGTGACGCTGCACCTGGCGCGGGTGCGCCTGGGGCTGGCACGGCAGCACCTGCCTCCCTGGCCGCATGACGGGCCGGTGGTGATCCCGGAAGGCCAGGGCGAGCGCCGGCAATACCACCTGGTGGACGCCTGGCAGCACCTGGCCACCTTCGATGGCGACGAGGCCGAGGACGGTCTGTCGAACTACTCGCGCTTGCGGCGTCACCCGCGCGCCTTCGACGCGGACGTCTTCCGCATCCTCAAGCGCGCCTTGCGCACGCGACGCGTCATGCCGCTTCCCAGGCCGCGCGAGGACGACTGGTCGTGAGCGGCCAGCGCTTTCTCGCGTCGAGCCCGCGCGGATTCGGCGACCTGCTGGCGCAGGAGCTGCGCGCGCTGGGCGCCGCGGACGTGCGCGAGCGCGCGCTGGGGGTGGAGTTCACCGGCGACCTCGCGACGGCCTATCGCACCTGCCTGGAATCGCGCGTGGCGTCGCGGGTGTTCCTGGTGCTGGCCGAATTCGATGCACCCACCGACCAGGCCTTCTACGACGCCGTGCGCGCGCTCGACTGGCGGCCGCACGTCGATCCGCGCCGTACGCTGGCCTGCGATTTCTCGGGCCGGCACCCGGCCCTCACGCACACGCGCTTCGGCGCGCTGCGCCTGAAGGACGGCATCTGCGATCAGCTGCGCGACGTCGCCGGCCAACGCCCGGACGTTTCGCCCGAGCGGCCCGCGGTGCGCGTGCACGCCCACGCGAACGGCCCGCGCGTGACGGTGTCGTTGGACCTGTCGGGCGAAGGACTGCATCGCCGCGGCTACCGCGCCGAGGCCGGCGAGGCGCCGCTGCGCGAGAACCTTGCCGCGGGCATCCTGTTGCGCGCGGGCTGGGCCGGGAAATGCGCTGCCGCGAGCGAATTCCTCGATCCGATGTGCGGCTCCGGCACGCTGGTCATCGAGGCCGCCATGATCGCCGCGCGCATGGTGCCGAACGCCCGTCGACACTACTTCGGTTTCCTCGGCTGGCCGGGGCACGACGGAGTGACCTGGGAACGCCTCCGGGAGGAGGCGTTGGCGCGCGAGATCAGGCCGGCGATCGCACTGCGCGGCCAGGATGCCGACGAAAGGGTACTCGAAGCGGCGCGGGCCAATGCAGTTCGCGCGGGGCTCGGCGAGGTGGTGAGTTTCACGCGCGGCCAGATGCGTGCGGCGCGCCCCACGGTCGAGGGCCGCGGATTCCTCGCCACCAATCCACCCTATGGCGTGCGCCTCGAAGACCGCGATGCCGCGCGTGCCCTGATGAAGGAGCTCGGCGCGCTGCTGCGCCAGCATTTCATCGGCTGGGATGCCGCCATCCTGGCCGGTTCGCCCGACGCGGGACTCGAGCTCGGCATCCGTGCCGAACGCGTGCACACGGTGTGGAATGGCGCGCTCGAATGCCGGCTGTTGCGGCTCGAGATCGGCGCTGCCGCGGCCCGGCAGTTCTTCCACAAGGGAGGAGCGGCGCGCATCGACGAGTCCCTGGCGGAGTCGCCGGGCTCGAAGATGTTCGGCAACCGCCTGGCGAAGAACCTCAAGCAGCTCGAGAAGTGGGCGGCGAAGGAGCAGGTGAGCTGCTTTCGCATCTACGACGCCGACATGCCCGAGTACTCCTTCGCCATCGATCGCTATGCCGAGGCGGACGGCGAGCGTGTGTGGCTGTACGTGCAGGAATACGCCGCTCCCAGGACCATCGAGCCCGAAGCCGTGCAACGCCGGCGCAACGAGGCGCTGGCCGCACTGCCCGGGGTCACGGGCGTGCCCGCCGAGCGCATCCATCTGCGGCAGCGCCGGCGCACCACGCGCGGCGAGCAGTACGAGAAGTTAGGGGAATCGGCCGAGTTCCAGCTGGTGGCCGAGAGCGGCCTGCGGTTCTGGGTGAACTTCACCGACTACCTGGACACCGGGCTGTTCCTCGATCACCGCATCACCAGACAGCGCCTGCGCGCCGACGCCGCGCGCACCCGGTTCCTGAACCTCTTTGCCTACACCGGCAGCGCCACCGTGTATGCCGCGGCCGGCCGTGCGCGCGAGACCACCACGGTGGACATGTCGGCCACCTACCTGGACTGGGCGCGGCGCAATCTCGCGGTGAACGGCTTCTCGGGTTCCGGCCACCAATTCGTCCAGGCGGACTGCATCGCGTGGCTCAAGGCAGCCGTGGCGGAGCGCCGCGCTTTCGACCTGATATTCCTGGACCCGCCCACGTTCTCCAACAGCAAGCGCATGGACGACGTCCTCGATGTGCAGCGAGATCACGCCGACCTGGTGCATCGCTGCATGGCGCTGCTGGCGCGCGGTGGCAAGCTGGTGTTCTCCAACAATGCGCAGAAGTTCAAGCTCGATCCGGCGCTGGCCGAGAGCTACGTGGTCCAGGACATCACCCGCGCGACATTGCCCCGGGACTTCGAGCGCAACCCACGCATTCACCAGTGTTTCGAGATCACCCCACGCTGAGGCTGGGGTTGTCCGACAAGCCTTGAAGGTGGACGAGGCTCCAGGCTGACGGTACAACGGGCCTCCCCAACCACCAGCGGCGCTCGCGCGGCGGGCAATGGAGTCACGATGATCAAGAAAGGTTCCGCGGCCTGGAAAGGCAGTCTCACGGATGGCAACGGCACGATCTCCGCCGAGTCGGGCGCGCTCAAGAGCGTGCCCTATGGATTCAAGGCACGCTTCGAGGATGGCCCCGGCACGAACCCCGAGGAACTCATCGCCGCCGCGCATGCGGCCTGCTACTCCATGGCGCTGTCCGCGGGCCTCGGCAAGGCGGGTTTCACCCCGGATTCCATCGAGACCACGGCGGCCGTGCGTCTCGAGAAGGTCGGCGACGGGTTCGCGATCACGCACAGCGACCTGGTGTGCGTGGCCAGGGTGCCCAACATCGACGACAAGACCTTCATGGAGATCGCCGAGCAGACCAAGTCCGGCTGCCCCGTGTCGAAGGTGTTGAACGCGAAGATCAGCCTGGCGGCCAAGCTGGCCTAGCTACTCGCCCGCGGGTTCCGGCGGGTCCTCGACGCGCAGGCGATAGCGCAGTTCCCGCACCGAGTTCGCCGGAACCTTCAGCCGCCACACGGGATCGCCAAACTTGCTCCCGGTGCGGTGCGTGGCCTTGAGCACCGAGAAGATGTCGTCGGAGTCGCCGCGCAACTGGCGGATTTCGACCAGCACCGGCGAGGCCTTGGCGTTGGTGACGCGCACGACGACATCGCTTTCATCCTCGTCGGCGTCTTCGTCCTCCACGGCCGTCACTTCCGCCGCGAGATCCAGCGCATTGGCCAGCGTGAGCTCGACCGGCACCCCCACCGGCTTGTCGCCGACCGTGCTTTCGCCGGCGAACACCCACCCGGAGTCCGTCGCCTCGAACAGGCGGAACATGCCGCCGGGCAGCGGTTCGCCGAGGCCGCTCGACTTGCGGTTCTCGAAGCTCAGCAGCACCTGGGGCCGCAGCGGGTCATCGTCGTATTCCATGTCATCGGGATCGATGCGCACGCCATAGAAGCTCTCGGCTTTCACGGCGTTCTTCTGCAGGAACACCACTTGCTTGGTCTGGCGCGCGGCAAGATCCGTGGCCCAGGGAATGCGGTAGAGGTGGTAGTCGGCAAGCATCTCGGGCGCGTTGAGGGACGCGCGCATGCCGGTCACGATGACTTCTTCGAATTCGGCGTCGTAATAGCCGGGCGATATCATGCTGCTGCCGAAGCGTTGCGATCGCTGCGGAAGCGGGCGGCCTGAGGGCGGGCGCAGGCCGCTGAGTGGATAGCAGCCGTGCAGGAAGGCGAGATCGATCGCGCTGCCCGCGGGTTCGGATGCCATTTCCGCCAGCCGCTGGTCGCGCGATTCCTGCAGTTCCTGCTCCGAGCCGAAATCCGAACTGTTGCCGATGGTGCTCGAGCCGCCGTCCTCGACGTAGATCAGGTTCAGTCGGCCTGCCACGACCTGCACCTCGGCATTGCGCAGGCTCGCGCGCGTCAGGTTGCGCAGCGTGACCCAGCCCGTGAGATCCAGGCGCCGGCCATCGGAACTCAGATGCGCCACGTAGTCGGACTTCCACGCGAAGCCCTGCGCGATGTAGCTCAGCTTCACCACGCGCTTGCCGGGCGGACCGGCGCCCAGTCGCACGCAAAGCCGCGGCGTCGGCTGCAGATCTCCCGGGATCTGCGTGAACGTCAGTCCTTCGGGCAGGCCCGAACATCGCAGCGCCTCGTGGCCGTCGGCGGTGCGCAGCGTCACGCCGCCGTCGTTCGCCGCGAGAATCGTGGCGGCGGTCTGGATGACTTTGCCCGAGCCGGGCAGGGTGCGCGTGAGCACGACGTCCTTGCCCACAGAGCGGTGCAGCAGATTCGCGGGTGCCAGCGTGTCGTAGTCGAAATTTCGCTCGACCTGGGCCCGATCCATTGCACCCAGCACGGCGGACGCGGGAATCAGCGTCTCCACCACGCCGTCGAAGGACAGGGTCACCTCGCCTGCCGGTAGATCAACGGTGCGCGTCTCGGTGATCAGCGCGAAGAGATCGCGGTACACGGTCACCGACACGGCATCCGCGCGAGGCGAGATGATCTCCACGGCTGCTTCTCCCGGCGGCGGGATGCGCGGCGGCGGCGCCTCGCCTTGCGCGGGCGCTCCGTTCGCCAGTGTGAGGCCCGGTGCGAGCAGCCACAGCGCGGCCATCAGTGAGCGCATGTGCTCACCACCCGTCACGCATCGTGACCTTGAGAACGGTCATGCCGCCCGCGGGCACGGGGACGTCCCAGGCGAAGCTGTCGGCGTCGGTGCGCCTGCCCTTGATGCTCTCGCTGAGCACGGCATTCTCGCGATGCAGCCCGTCCTGCCGCAACGTCACGATGACCGGCTCGCCGCGCCCGTTGCGTAGGGTGTAGCTCATGTCGTAGTCGGACTTGCGTTTGTTGACGCGCGTGGTCTTCTCGAGCACGGGCTGCACGGTGACGTCGAAGGCGTCGCCTATCTTCAGTGCGATCTCCGAGCCCGCGCTGGTGTGACCGATGTGATCTTCACCGATGAACTGTGGCTGGCCCCGCGCGTCGCGCGCGTACACGCGCACCACGCCGCTCGGCAACTGCTCGCCCAGGCCGCTCGCCTTCGAATTGGCGAAGCGCACGCGCACTTCCGCGGAAATGGGATCGTCGCTGGATGAGAACCCGTAGAACGACACTTCGTAGCCCTTGCCCGCCTTCACGCCGGCGGCGTCGACGAAGCTCACCTGCTTGTTCTGGTTGTTGGCTACGGTCGTGAGCTGGTGGATAGGGTAGACGTAATAGTCGCCGAGCCGCTGGCGGTTCGTGCTTTCGGTGCCGGCGCTGCGCACATTGCCGAGGTTGCGGCGCTGCTGCCAGAACTGCCACCACTGATCTTCCGACCCGGCCAGGTGCACGTCGCCCGCGACCAGCTGTGCGCGTGCATTCGAGAAGGTGGTGCCCGAGGTGTTGCGCAGCGTGATCCAGCCCTGGAATGCGGCCTGGGACTTCGCCTCGTCGAAGGTGACCACGTAGTCCGCGTTCCAGGTCATGCCACGGGTGAGATAGGTGAGTCGCGCCGTCTCGTTCACGGGCTTCGGCGCGTTCACCAGCACCGACAGCGTGGGCTGCGCGCGCAGGTTCTCGGGGACTTTGTCGAAGACCACGCGCGTGGGCAGGTTGTCCTCGCGCAGCACCTCGATGCGCGAGCCGATCCGGAGCACGGTGCCCCCTTCGGTCGACAGCACTTGCGCGGTTTCGCTGGTCTCGACCCCTGTGGCCGGATTCACGCGGATGATGCGTACCGTGCCACCCACGGCCTTCTCCATGAGCTTGGCGGGCGTGAGCAGGTCGTAGTCGAAATTCTGCTCGATGAGTTCGAGCCCAGGTGACAGGAAGGACACGGTCTCGGGGACGATCTGCGCGGAGACGCCGGCGAACTCGATGCGCTGCCGGCCCGCGGGCACGTGGAGTGGACGCACGTGCTCGATGAGCGCGAGGTCCTTGTTGTAGATGGTGAGCGAGATCTCCTTGTCGCCCGGCCCCTCCGCCGCCCCCGCCACTGCGGGTACCAGCCACAGACACCACAGCCACTTGCGCATGATCTGTCCTCCTGTTTTGTCTTGCTTCGGCCGTCGGATACAGTACGCCCAACTCCCGCAGAGAAACACTCATGACGACATTCCGCCTGGCCGCCTGTGCCGCGACCCTGCTCACCCTGGTTTGCGAGGCCGGCGCCGCCGAGCCGAACTTGCAGCGATTCAAGTCCATCGACGTGTTCCAGCTCGAATACGCCGACGACGTGCAGATCTCCCCGGACGGCTCGCAGATCGCCTATGTGCGCGTCAGCCACGACATCATGACCGACCGCGCGCGGCGCAACCTGTGGATCATCGGCGCCGACGGCTCTAACAACCGTCCGCTGCGCTCCGAGACGAAGAGCTCCCAGTCGCCGCGCTGGTCGCCGGATGGCACGCGCGTCGCCTACGTCTCCGCCGCGGAGGGCTCGCCGCAGCTGTACGTGCGCTGGATGGACACGGGGCAGACGGCGCTGCTGACCAACCTGGTGCAGGCGCCGGGCGCGATTGCCTGGTCACCGGACGGCAAGTCGATCGCATTCACGCAGTTCGTGCCCGCGAACAAGCCGCCGCTGGCCCTGCCGCCGGAGAAGCCGGAAGGCGCGACCTGGGCGCCACCGGTGAAGGTCATCGACTCGGTTATCTACCGTGCCGACGGCCAGGGGTACCTCGATGCCGGGTTCAACCATGTGTTCATCGTGTCGGCCGAGGGTGGCACGGCCCGACAGCTCACCGATGGGAATTTCAACGATGACGGCCCGCTGTCGTTCACACCGGATTCGAAGCACATCGTGTTTTCCGCCAATCGTGGCGCGGACTGGGAACGCGACCCTCAGGAAAGCGAAGTCTTTTCGGTGGAGATCGCCACGGGCAGGCTCGCGCAACTCACCAACCGCGATGGCCCGGATTTCTCGCCGATGGTTTCGCCCGACGGCAGGCGCATCGCCTATCTCGGCTTCGACGACCGGCTGCAGGGCTATCAGGTCACGCATCTTTACGTGATGGACAGGGACGGCACGAACCCGCGTTCGATCACCGCGAAGTTCGATCGCGACGTGGAAAACCCCCGCTGGGCCGGCGACGGCCGCGGCCTGTACTTCTCTTACGATGACCGCGGCGTCAAGAAGCTGGGACTGGTGTCGATCGAGGGCAGGGTGAGAACGATCGCCGCGGGGCTGGGCGGCACGGACCTCGGCCGGCCGTACACCTCCGGCATGTACAGCGTGGCGCGCAACGGTCGGCTGGCATTCACGCACAACACGCCCGCGCGGCCGGCCGACGTCGCGATCGCCACCACGAACGGCGCGACGAAAGTGCTCACCGCGCTCAACGACGACCTGTTCGGCAACAGAACGCTGGGCCAGGTGCGCGAACTCACCTGGAAGAGCTCGCACGACCAGCGTGAGATCCAGGGATGGGTGATCACACCGCCGGACTTCGATGCGGCGAAGAAGTATCCGTTGATACTCGAGATCCATGGCGGGCCGTTCGCGGCGTACGGGCCCAACTACGCCAGCGAGTTGCAGTTGTACGCGGCCGCGGGCTACCTGGTGCTGTACACCAATCCGCGCGGCAGCACGAGTTACGGCGAGGAATTCGGCAACCTCATCCACCATGCCTACCCGGGCAACGATTACGACGACCTGATGTCCGGCGTGGATGCCCTGATCGCGCAGGGCAACGTGGACGCCGACAACCTGTTCGTCACGGGCGGCTCGGGCGGCGGCGTGCTCACCGCCTGGATCGTGGGCAAGACCGACCGGTTCCGTGCGGCGGTGGTGGCCAAGCCGGTGATCAACTGGTCGAGCTTCGTGCTCACCTCGGACGTGAACACGTTCTTCTACAAGTACTGGTTCGGCGCCCAGCCCTGGGAGCAGCCCGAGCAGTACTGGAAGCGCTCGCCGCTGTCGCTGGTGGGCAATGTGAAGACGCCGACCATGCTCATCACCGGTGAGGCGGACTACCGTACGCCCATCGAGGAATCCGAGCAGTTCTACCAGGCGCTGAAGCTGCGCAAGATCGACACGCTGATGGTCCGCATGCCCGAGGCCTCGCACGGCGGCATGGTGGCCCGGCCGTCGAACCTGATCGCCAAGGTGGACAACATCCTGGCGTGGTTCGAGAGATACCGGAAAAAGTAGCCAGGGACGTCAGAGCAAGTCGAGCCCATGAAATCCATCGCATGAAATTCGCCATCCTTGGCGCGGGAGCGCTCGGCACGATACTCGGCGCGCACCTGTCGCGGGCCGGTCACGAGGTCGTGATGCTCGCGCGCGGCGAGCGCGCCCGCACCCTGCAACGCCAGGGGCTGGTGCTGAACGGCCTTTCCGACATCAAGGCGCGGCCGCAGGTGCTGGACGAGCCGTCCAGGCTGATCGAAACCGGCACGCTCATCATCGCCACCAAGGCCATCGACACCGCGCAGGCGCTCGAATCGCTGAAGCACGTCAAGCTGGAAAACGCCTTGTCGGTGCAGAACGGCGTGCTCAAGAACGAGCTGCTGGCCGCGGTGTTCGGTTATTCGCGCGTCATCGGCGCCATGGCGGATTTCTCGGGGGAGCTGCTGGCCAACGGCGAGGTCAAGTTCACGCGCAACGTCTGCCTGCATCTCGGCGAGGAGAAGGGCGGCACCAGCGCGCGCGTGGCAGCGCTGGCCGCGGCCATCGACGACGCCGGCGTGCGCTGCACGCAGGCATCCAACATACGTACGCGCGAGTGGTCGAAGTTCGCCGGCTGGATCGCCCAGTTCCCGCTGGCCGTGCTGACGCGCCAGATCACCTGGAAATTCCTCATGGACGAGCGCAGCGCGGGGGTGATCGTGCGCATCGTGCGCGAGGCGGCGCAGCTCGCTGCCGCGATGAAAGTGGAGCTGGTGGACATGCCGCCCCTGCCGGTGCCCAGCATCGCGCATGCCAGCGACGCCGATGCCATCGCCATCGTGCGCGACATCGGCGAGAAATTCCGGCAGAACTCGCCCGAGCACCGCATGTCCGCGCAGCAGGACGTCCTGCGCGGCAGCCGCCTGGAGAGCGAGGAGACCCTCGGCTACGCCTTGCGCAAGTCGCGCGAGCTCGGTGTTCCCATGCCGACGCTCGATACCTGCTACCGCATCCTCACGGTCGCCCATCCATGAAATGGGGACATTCCTCATTTGCTAGCAAAAGGGGTCAGGCCTGGTGGGCCGTGATGGGATGGTGCTGGATGGCGGCCGCCCACGCCGCCGAGCCCGCCACGGTGCAGTTCTTCGACGATTTCGAGTCACAACCCGCAGGCCAGCTTCCCGGTGCGCCCTGGAAGGAAGAGACCTACAAGTCCGGCGCGGTCATCCGCATCGACGGCACGCATGCCCACAGCGGCCGACAGGCCCTGCACGTGTTCACGCCGCGCGGCGCACAGTACCGGCGCGGCTATGTCGCCATCCATCTCGGCGGACCGCTGCCCGCGCTGCAGGCCGCCCTGTACGGCCGCGCCATGGTCTGGCTCGACGACGCCCCGGTGTCGCTGACGCGCGAACCGGTCCACTGGACGCTGCTGCAGGGCGAAGGCCGCTCCGCCGATGACCGCTACAACGCCATCTACCGCCTGGGCGTGGAGCGGCAGCAGGGCACCCAGCTCATGGCCAACTACGAGACCACGCCGCCGCTGCGCACCGACTGCAAACAGCAGTCGCGGCGCACGCTGCCGCTGCGTCGCTGGGCCTGCGTCGAGTGGCACATGGACGTGGCCACGCAGGAGATGGAATTCTGGCTGGACGGCAAGCCCGTCACGCACGTGATCCGGCGCGCCGCCGCCGACCACGCCTGCCGCGGCGACGACCTGCAGGGCGAATGGCGTGCGCCGCCGAAATTCGACAGCCTGTACATCGGTTTCGAACGGTACGCGGACTCCGCCAACGATCAGAACCTGTGGATAGACGACGTGGCGCTGTCGCGCGCGCGCATCGGCTGTCCTGGCACGAACCAGAAGGGACCAACGAGATGAAGCAGATGAAGTTCAGAACCGCGGCGCTGTCCGCCCTTGCGGCTTTCGTGCTCGGCGCGGCGCTGCTCGCGCCGGCCTTCTCCCAGGGTCAGCCGCCGGCGAATGCCACGGCGGCGCCCGCCGACGCCGCCGCGCCGCTGCCGCCCGTCATCGACCCGGCGATCATCGACGCGGCCCTCGCAGGCATGGTCGAGGACCAGCGGCTCATCGGCGTTTCCGCGCTCGTGTACCAGCACGACCGGGAAGCGTACTTCGGGGCCTTCGGCCTCGCGGACCGCGAGAACCACAAGCCCATGACCCGCGACACGGTGGTGCAGATATTCTCCATGACCAAGCCCATCGTGGGCGTGGCGCTCATGCAGATGTACGAGCGCGGCAAGTTCAAGCTCGACGATCCGCTGTCGAACTACCTGCCGGAGTTCGCGGACGTGACGGTGTACGCCGGCGAGGACGCCAATGGCCAGCCGAAGTTCGAGCCGCCGAAGCGGCCGATCCTGGTGCGCGACATCCTGCGACACACGGCGGGTTTCATCGGCGGGGCCGACGACTCGCCCGTGGGCCGGCTGTATCGCGACGCCGACGTGCGTGGCGGCTACAACAATCCGCTGCCGGTGGTGTCGCAGAAGCTCGCCCGCGTGCCGCTGCTGTACCAGCCCGGCACGCGCTGGCTGTACTCCGATGCGGTCGACGTCCAGGCCGCGCTCACGCAGAAACTGTCGGGCGTGCCCTTCGACAAATATCTCGAGCTGCACATCTTCCGGCCGCTGGGCATGAGCTCGGTGCGTTACACCATCCTGCCCACCGACCCGGACCGTCCGCAGCTCGCCGCGATGTACACGCGCAACGACGACGGCACGTTCACGCGCCAGGCCGACGAGGAGGCTTACAAGTTCAACAGCGCGAACTGGCCTTACAAGCCCGGCAGTTTCGGACTGGTCGCCACCATCGACGATTACATGAAGTTCGCACGCATGCTCCAGGGCGGCGGCAAGCTCGGCCGCGCGCGCATCCTCAAGCCCGAGACCGTGAAGCTCATGGCCACCGACGCCATGCCGAAAGAGGTGACCGACAAGTCGTGGCTGCCGAGCAAGGGCCAGGTGGGCTTCGGCATCGACTTCGCGGTTCGCGTCGCGCCGCCCAAGGACGCCAGCGAGTCCTCGGGCCAGGTGGGCGAGTTCTTCTGGGATGGCGCCGCCACCACGCTGTTCTGGGTGGATCCGAAGAACGAGATCACCGCGGTGCTGTTCACGCAGTTCCGTCCCTTCGACAGGATCAAGCTGCACAAGACCTTCCGCGACGCCGTGTATCACAACCTGCCGGAGGCATTGGCCAGGTGACCCGGAACCTCGGCTTCGGATTCATCGGCGCCGGCGCGATCGCGCACTTCCATGCGCGGGCGGTGGCCGTCTCGCGCGGCGGCGTCGCGCTCGGCGTGGTCAGCCGCTCGCGGGCGACGGCAGAGAAATTCGCGGCCGAGCATGGCCTGAGCTTCGCAGGCGACGACGTCGACGCCTTGCTGCAGCAGCCGGGCATCGATGCCGTGTGCATCACCACGCCGTCGGCGCTGCATCTCGAGCCCGCACTCGCGGCCATCCGCGCCGGCAAGCACCTCATGATCGAGAAGCCCCTCGATGCCACGGTCGAAGGCACGGACCGCATCCTGCGTGAAGCCGCGCAGGCCGGCGTGCGCGTGGGCTCGATTTTCCAGGCGCGATTCGGCGACGCTGCGCGTCGGGTGAAGGCCGCGCTCGACGCCGGCCGCTTCGGCCGGCTGGCGCTGGCGAGCTGCTACGTGAAGTGGCACCGCGCGCCGGAGTACTACACGGGTTGGAAGGGCAGACTCGCCGAGGATGGCGGTGGCGTCATCATCAACCAGGCCATCCACGGCGTCGACCTGCTGCAATGGTTCGCCGGCATGCCCGAGGAAGTATTCGCGTGGTCGACGCAGCGCGTGCACGCGATCGAATCCGAAGACACCTGTGTCGCCGCGCTGAAATTCGCCAGCGGCGCGCTCGGCACCATCGAAGGCACTACGGCGGCCTGGCCGGGCTGGTCGCGACGCATCGAGATCTGCGGTGAGCACGGCTCGGCGGTTATGGAAGACGACGACATCGCGCGCTGGGACTTCCGCGAGGCGTGGCCCGAGGATGCGCAGATTCGTGCAATGCGCGAGAGCGCGGCCATGGGTTCGGGTGCCGCCGCGCCCATGGACATCAAGATCGAAGGGCATCAGCGGCAGATCCAGGATTTCATCGACGGCATCAACGAGCAGCGGCCGTTCTTCATCGAAGGCGCGGAGGCGCGCAAGGCGGTGGCGCTGGTGCGCGCCATCTACGAATCGGCGGCCAGCGGCCGGGTGGTGCGCCCGGCCGCCTGAGCATCCTCGCCTGGCGCCGCCCGGATGCCGGGTGCATGCGCGCGGCGCGCAATCGGAGCTACTGGCAGATCGTGGTCAACTGCTCGCGCGGCTTGCGCGGCGCGTTCGCGGGCCAGGGTATGTGCCTGGCCTCCATGCCAAGCTCGATCAGCGTGCCGCCGTTCGGCGAGGCCACGTCGGGGTCGTAGTCGTAGGCGGCGTCGGACTGCGCCTCTTCCAGCGTGACGATCTCGAATCCTTCCGCCCGCAGTAGTTCGAAGAGGTCGGGCAGGATGTGCGCGCTGAACGAGCCCAGGTGCAACAGCGCCACGTGGTGGATGTCGCGGCCGAACACCTTGCGCGAGTACTCGACCTGGAAGCGGATGAAGTCGCGCGCCGTGGTCAGATAACTCTCGCGCAGCCATCGCAGGGCGGCCTCGTCGTGCTGCATCCAGCAGCGGGCGTGCGCGCTGTTCCAGAGATAGTCTTCCCAGTCGAGCGTGGTCTGCGCGATGCGATAGCCGTTGGCCTGCAGGAAGGCGCGCACCGCGCGGCGCTTCTCCAGCGTGTCGCCCTCGTGCAGGAAGGGGTAGCGGAACCAGCGCCAGTCGTGGCCGGCGGGTTTGCCGCCCGGGGGGATCAGCAGTTCGAGGGTGGGTTCATTGCGCAGGATCTGGCGCTGGAAATCCTCGACGCTGTTCTGGGTGAGATTCAGATGGTCGTAGGTGTGGCTGCCGAGGGGGTGGCCGCCGTTCACCCAGATCTGCAGGGCGAGCGCCCCGTCCGGGTTGCGCTCGAGCTTCAGCGCGTTCACGAAACCGTAGGAGGGTGGGATGCGGTGCTCGCGCAGCACGGCGATGGTGTCGCGCGCGAAGTCGGAGTCCTTCTTGCCCTCCGGCAGCGTCCCGTTTCGCGGCAGGTCGTCGAAGGTGAGCGCGACCTTCAGCGTGGGTCCGGCGGCCATGGCGGCGCTCGCCGCGAAAACCGTGGCGGCCAGCGCCAGCAGGGCATTTTTCATTCAGGAGTCGCCGGTGAAGGGGCGGTGCGAGCGTGGCGCGCGAATGTGACAACAATAATCAGGCATGTCCCCATTTCACTTGAGGAGGCTGCGCAGCATCCAGGCGGTCT
Organism: uncultured Pseudomonadota bacterium; assembly: GCA_946479515.1. The sequence continues at coordinate 117,111 of CAMLGF010000002.1, forward strand.
TCTCGTGCACTTGCAGGCGCTGCGTGAGCAGGTCGCAGGTGGACTCGTCGCCGGCTTTTTCGGCGGCGGGGAAGGCGGCGCGCGCGGTGCGCGCCACGGCTTCGTGGCCGGCGACCAGCAGCCGCACCATTTCCAGGGCTTCCGGGACGCCGCCGGTTTCCTCGATGGATGTCAGCCTGGCGAACTCGGCATAGGTGCCGGGCGCGGGGAAACCGAGGGAACGAATGCGCTCGGCGATGGCATCGAGCGCGTTCCACAGCTCGGTGTACTCCTCCATGAACATGAGATGGAGGGTGTTGAACATCGGGCCTTCCACGTTCCAATGGAAGTTGTGCGTTTTCAGGTACAGCGTATAGGTGTCGGCCAGCACCTTCGAGAGGCCCGCGACGATCTTCTCGCGATCCTTGCCCTTGATGCCGATGTCGATCTGCGGTGCGTCGGTCGACAGGGCGGTGTTCTTCCTGGCCATTTGCATGCTCCTCACGAGTTTGCCGGGCAGTCTAGCGAGGCCCACCAACCCTCGCTATTGGCAATTTCCTATGAGGTGCATGGATGGCGTCTATGGCGCCGCGGCACGCGCGCCGCCGGTTCCGAGATAGTGCGCGCGCAGCACGTCGCCGCCGAAATCGTGCTGCAGGTCCCGATACACGGTGTGGATGTGATTGGCGCCGTTCTGCGTGTCGTCGTATTCGATGAGCAGCGTCGGGCCATGCACGCGGTAGTAATGGGGCTGACCGGGTTCGATGCCGCCGGCCCAGGCGAAGCGCAGCTCGTCGAAGCCCGCGGCATCCATGCGCTGCAGCACTTCGGCCGCCGCGCGGCTCTCGAGACGGTTCACGTACAGCGCCACCAGATCGCGCAGCTGCTCGCGCTCTTCGGCCGACATGTCGCGCGCCGGCAGGCCGGTCCTTTCGAGCTTCACCTCGCGGTCCGTGGTGGTGAGGATCTCGGAGAACGCCGTGTCACGAATGAGCGCGGTCTTGCGACGGTCCTCGGGCAGCATCCTGACCAGGGCGCGGCCCAGGTCTTCCTCGGCGGCGAGCAGCCGGAAGCCCTGGTGTGGTCCGGTGGGCACGTTCGCCGGGTTCGCGCCCATGAACACGGGTCCGATCAGTGGCGGTTGCCCGGGGGCCTGCGCCACGTTGATCGAGAGGTGATGGCCTTCGAAGCGCCAGGCCCAGGGCGCGGCGGCGCCCGGTTTGCCGAAGATGGACGTGTAGTAGAGCCCCGGATCCCGCCGCGTGGCGTCGATGCCGCGCGCGGTTTCGACGAATCGCAGGATGTTCTCGTGTTTCATGACACCGCGCGCGGCCAGCAGGCCTTCGGGGCTGAGCGCGGTGGCGAGCAGCGGGCCGACCCGTTCGGCCTGGCCGTCGTCGAGCTGCAGCAGGGAAACGCCTGCGCGTGCCTTGGGAATGAAATTCCAGTCGTAGCGCTGTGGAGAATCCAGCGCGAACTGGGCTGAACTGCGCAGGCCGGCCGGCAGGGATGCCAGGAATGCATTGGCTGCATCGGCAGCGTCGTCGCGGTCGCCGCGCGCCGCATCGCTGGGCGTGAGCCACAGAGCGCCGGTGATTCCCACTGCCACCGCCAGGCCCATGGCCGTCAGATTCGCTGCACGCATCGGTCCCCCTTGTTCGAGGAAGACGATGCTAATGGGGAATCCCCGTTAGTGGGTAGCGAACTTCAGCTGCGGTCGGCGACGTTACCGATCAGGCTCTGGGCCGTTTCGCGGTTCTTCTTGAACGTCTCCTCGAGGCCGGCATCGCGCAGGAAGCTCACGTCGATGATGCCGGAGCTGGCGACCCCCTGGCCGCCGCTGCGCTGTGCGTCAGTTGCCGTCATCTCCTCGACCAGGCCGCTGGCGATGTGCACCGCCGCGACCAGCGGCCGCGATTCGGGGGGCACCTCGCTCGGACGATGGTGGAAGGCCACCGCCTCGACGATCGGGAACGGGATGCCCCAAAGCCCCAATAGATAGGCACCGACCTCGGCGTGGGTGACGCCGAAGATCTCGCGCTCGGCCGCGGCGCCGTCGCCACCCAGTTCCTTCTTGCGCTCGAGCGCGCGCATGTAGTCAGGCGGCGCGGCGTGCAGCAGCACCAGCGCGCCGATGTCGTGGAGCAGGCCGGCCGTGAAGGCCGCGTCCGCGAGCTGCGGGTTGGAGACGATCTTCTTCGCGACCAGCGCCGTGAGCATGGAATGATGCTGCAGCCGGTCGGGCGAGAAGCCCTTCACTTCGCTGATGGCCTTGTCGGAGAACGAGGTCGAGCCCAGCACCAGCGACTTGATGATCTCGACGCCGAGGTAGGTCACGGCCGGGCGGATCGACACGATCTTCTGGCCGAGGCCGAAGTAGGCGCTGTTCACCAGCTGCAGCACCTTGGCGCACACGGCCGCATCCATCTCGATCACCTTGGCGAACGAGGCGCTGTCGGCCTTGGGATCCTGGGCCAGGCGCGACAGCTCGGTGTAGGTGGTCGGCACCGCGGGGATGCGTTCCAGCTTGCCGACCAGCGCGGTGAGCGCCGGATTCTGCATGAGCTTGTGCAGGTTGTGCGTCTGTTCGATGACGGCGCGCAGTGTCTCGCCGTCGCAGGGCTTGTGCAGGAACTGGTGGGTCACCGGCAGCGCGCGCATGATGGCTTCGCGCTCGGCCTGGCCGGACAGCACGATGCGCGCCGCGGCGGGGAAGTCGCGCTGGATCTGCCGCAGCAGCTCCGCGCCGTCCATGCCGGGCATGCGCATGTCGGTGATGACCACGTCGGCCGGAGACTGCTTCATGGCGTCCAGGGCCTGCTGTCCGCCGAGCGCGAACGTCATCTCCCAGCGTTTGCGTTCCTTGCGCAGGGAATTGCGCAGGCCATCGAGGATGGCCTGTTCGTCGTCGACAAAGAGCACGTGAAGGGAAGGAGAAGTCATGCGGCAGCCTGCTTGTTGGAAGGAGTGGCAAGGCTCGCCGTCTCCGACACCGGAAGTCGGATGTAGAAGGTCGTGCCCTTGCCCGTTTCGGTTTCGAAGTGAAGAGAGCCCTTGAGTTTCTCGACCACGATGCCGCGCGACAGCGTCAGGCCCTGGCCCGCGCCGCGTCCGACTTCCTTGGTCGTGACGAATGGTTCGAAGATGCGCCCGCGCACCGACTCCGGGATGCCGGCGCCCGTGTCGGCGACCGAGATCTCCACGTAGCCGGCGATGTACCGGGTGCGTACGGTAATGCGCCCCTTGTTGCTCGTTCCCTCGACCACGTCGCTGATCGCGTGGGCGGCATTGAGCACCAGGTTCAGCACCACCTGGCTGATGTCGCCCGCATGGCAATGCACGGTCGGCACGTCGGCGAACTCGGTCACCAGCTCGGCGACGTTGCGGTACTCGTTGCGCGCCATGGTGAGCGTGGTGCGCACGGCCCGGTTCACGTCCACGTTGGATTTCTGCGTGTCCGGGTGTGCGAATTCGGTCATGGACTTGGCGATCGAGCCCACGCGGCCGATGCCCTCGAGTGCCCGGTCGAGCGCATCCGGCGCGTTCTTGAGGAAGTAGTCGACGTCGGCGGCCTCGTCGGTTTCGCCGGCCTTCTTCGCGGCCTCGGTCACGTCCCGGCCCGAGAGCACACCCGCGGCCAGCGCGCGGTAGTCGGCCAACGCCGTCGGCAGATCCTTGAGCGCATGGCGCACGAAGCTCACGCTGTCGGAGATGAACTGCACCGAGGTGTTGATTTCATGCGCCACGCCGGCGGCCACGCGGCCGACGGATTCCAGCTTCTGGCCCTGCGCCAGCTCGCGCACCAGGCGTCGCGCTTCGGTCACGTCGATCATGAGACCGCGCAGGCAGCGCGTGCCGCGTGCAACTTCGCACGACACGGTCCAGCGCAACTCGATCACGCGATTGTCACCGGTGATCACCGAGGACAGGGCCTCGAAGGTGCCGGGCGAGGCTTCGGCGAACTGCTGCCGTACCGCCATCTCGCGGTCACGCGGCAGGAGCTCGTCCAGGAAACCGGGTTCCAGCCAGCGCGCCTGCGGGATGCCGAGCAGCGGCTCGGCCTGCGGTCCCACGTACGTGAATCTGCCCTGCGTGAGGTCGAGCTCGAAAGGGATGGCGCGCGTGGTTTCCGCGATCAGCCGGTATTGCTCGCGGCTGCGTTCCAGGTCGGCGGCCTGCCTGCGCGCCTCGCGCTGGATGAGCTCGTTGTCGGCGCGCAGGTCGGCCTCGCGGCGCGCGAAGTTGAAGATGGTCAGCAGGCTCTGCTGGACGCCGATCAGCAGCAACACGGCCTCGCAGACCACCCAGATGCCCTGGTCGAACACGCGCCACAGAGCCGAGGGCCCGACGACGAAGGATTCGGGCAGCAACGCGATGCGCAGCACGGGATAGGCAACGGCGGCGACCGCGGCCGTCAGCATCACCGCCCAGTCGCGGTAGAACGCGATGAACGCCAGCGAAACGAATAGATGGAACTGGGCCTCGGAGCGGCCTTCGAGCAGCCACATGAAAACCAGCGACCAGCCCACCTGCGACAATGCCATGAAGTGCCGCACCCACCAGGCGGACGGCGCCGCGCGCGCGAACAACAGGGCTGGCACCGACAACATGGCGCCGAGGGTCAGCGTGAGCCACACACGCGTGCCGCCCGGCATCGCGGTATTCCACGCGAGCAGCAGCGCCGCGGGCCACTGCACCGCGAACAGGACGGCGAAAGTGCGATGCGTGCTCAACGTGAGCGCGGTCACGACTTCGTGACGCACTTCACGGGCACGAGCCTCGCGCTGCGCTTTTTCCTCCTCGTTCACGGGTTTCCCTGCATTCACCTGGCACCGAACTCCGGTTGTCCCCGGCGTTATCGGCCCAAAACAGGGCACGCTTTAGGCTATTTTCGGGGCGGACCCGGGAAAAAAGCGTTGGTTTTCAAGACGTAGTCGGCATATTGCGGCCGACCTTTGCCGATGCTCCGCTCCAGCCCCGCCACGCCGGACACGCGCAGCAGCAAGAACGACAGCAGCATCGGCCCGGCCACCGACCACCAGGCGCCGGCCGACAGGGCGATCAGCCAGAAGCCCCACCAGACGCAGGCCTCGCCAAAGTAGTTAGGATGCCGGGTGTGGCGCCACCAGCCGCGGCGCAGCACCTGCCCGGCATTGGCCGGGTTGCGCCGGAAGCGGGCGAGCTGCCAGTCGGCGCCGGCCTCGAACACGAAACCGACCAGCCACAGCGCCGCGCCCGCGTAATCCAGCCAGCCCAGGGGTCGATTGCCCGCGAATGCTCCGAGCAGCGGCAGTGAAACTACCCAGGCCAGCGCCGCGCGCAGCCAGAACACGCGGTACAGGCTCTTCCAGGCGAAGCCGGGCCGGATGCGTTCGCGCAGCTCCCGGTAGCGCGGATCTTCGCCGCGGCCGACATTGCGCGCCGCGAGGTGGACCGCAAGCCGCAGGCTCCACGCCGCCAGCAGCCACAGCACCAGCGACAGCCGCGGCGCGCGCGGATCGCTGCCCAGCGCATACACCACTCCCGCCATGAACAACATCAGGCTCCATAGCGGGTCCGCGAGGGATACGTTCTTCAGTGGCAGGGAGATCAGCCAGCTGAAGGTGGCGGCGCCTAGCAGGAAGGGCAGCGCGGAAAACCAGACGGCGAAGTCGAAGCCCGTCTGCGCGGGCATCACAACAGGTCCAGCAAGCGGAACCAGAGCATGGCCAGCACCAGGGCGGGGCGCCGGAACAGGGGTCCGCCGGGAAAGTTGGCGTGCTCGATACGGCTGAACATGTCGAAGCGCTCGGCGCTACCGGCGATCGCGTCGCTGGCGAGCTTGCCGGCGATGCCGGCGATCACCATGCCGTGACCCGACAGCCCCTGGATGAACAGCGCATTCGCCCCCAGCCGCCCGAAGTGCGGCGCGCGATTGGTGGTGATGTCGAGGTAGCCGCCCCAGGCGTATTCGATGCGCGCCTCGGTGAGTTGCGGGAACACCCGGGCGATGCGCTGGCGCAGCACTCGCGAGGAATCGAAGGGGTCGATGCCCGAATAGCTCACGCGCCCGCCGAACAGCAAGCGCGTGTCTTTCAGCACCCGGAAATAATCCAGGATCCAGTTCATGTCGGCCACGGCAGCGCCATTGCGCACCAGCGAACGTGCACGTTCCTCGCCGAGCGGCTGGGTGGCGACGATATAGGTGCCGATGGCGATGAGCTTGCGCGCCAGCGGCGGCACCAGCCGGCCGAGCAGGGCGCCGCCGGCCACCAGCAGGTAGCGCGCGCGAACCGTTCCCTGCGCCGTGTGCACGGCGTTGTCGGCGGTCGCATCCTGCGCGACGTCCAGGCGTGTGACCCAGGAATTCTCGTGAATGGCCACGCCGGCGGCGGCGGCGGCGGCGCCCAGGCCGCGCGTGTAGCGGTAGGAATGCAGATGCCCGCCGTTGGCATCGTAGAGCGCGCTGGTGTAGCGCTCGCTGGCGACGATGCCGCGCAGTTCTTCGCGGCCGATGAAGCGCAGCGAGTGGTAGTCGTAGCGTTCCGCCAGGTGATCGATCTCGGCGCGCAGCGCGTCGTCGTGGCGCTTCTTGAGCCCGACGATCATGTGGCCGGGCACGTAGTCGCAGTCGATGCGGTGACGGGCGATGAGCGTCCGCTGCAGGTCCAGTCCCTCGCAGGCCACGTCCCACATGCGGCGCGCGTCCGCGGCGCCGACCGCCTTCTCCAGCGTGCTCATTTCGCAGGCGTAACCGAAAATGGACTGGCCGCCGCTGCGGCCCGAGCCGCCGTAACCGAGGTGCTGGGCTTCGAGCAGCACGACCTGGTAGCCGCGCTCGCGCAGGTGCAGGGCGGCCGAGAGACCCGAGATGCCGCCGCCGACGACGCACACGTCGGCCCGCACCTCGCCGCGCAGCGGCGCGAACGGTGCCATGGGCGGCGTGCTCGCGTAGTAATAGTTCTGTGCGTCGGCGCTGGTCACGATGTCAGAGTGGGCCGAGGTAGCGGGCAATTTCCAGCGGCGTGATCCACGAGTTGAATTCCTCCATCTCCGCCCGCTTCACCGTGGTGAACAGGCTGACGAACTTTTCGCCGAGGCAGCCCCGCGCGAACTCGCTGCGTGCGAAGCGACCGATGGCCTCGGGCCAGGTGACCGGCAGCGGCTCGCCGCCCTGCTCATAGGCGTTGCCGGTGAGCGCCGGCGGCGGCTCGAGCGCGTGCTCCAGTCCGTGCAGCATGCCCGCCAGCACCCACGCGAGCACCAGGTAGGGATTGGCATCCGCGCCCGCGAGGCGGTGCTCGATACGCAGATTGTCGGGGTCCGACGCGGGCACGCGGATGGCCGAGCCCCGATTGTTGATGGACCAGGTGGCGCACAGCGGCACGTACGCTTCGGCGCGGAAACGCCGGTAGGAATTCGGCCCGGGTGCGCACAGCGCCATGCCGTCGGCGAGCGTGGCGAGCGTGCCGCCGATGACGTGGCGCAACGGCCGGCTGTCGAGGGGACTGGCGGCCGCAAAGAGATTCTTCCCGCCGGCATCCCGCAGGCTCACATGGATGTGCAAGCCGCTTCCGGCCATGTCGCGATAGGGCTTGGGCAGGAATGTGGCCTCGCAGCCAGATGCGCGCGCCACGCTCTTCACGGCGCGCTTGAACCGCAGGGCCTCGTCGCAGACGCGCAGCGCGTCGGGCGCGTGGCGCAGGTTCACTTCGTATTGCCCCGGGCCGTATTCGGCGAGCGCCGAGGTGGTCGGTATGTCCTGCAACCGGCACACGCGGTCGAATTCCGCCAGCAAGTCCGAATACTCGTTGAGGTCGGCCATGGAATTGATCTGGGTGCGGTACTCACGGCGCCGGGTCAGCGGACTGCGCGGCGGCTGCGGCTGGCCGTGCTCGTTGCGCTGGGTGTCCACGAGATAGAACTCGTACTCGATGGCCACCACCGGGGTGAGACCCAGCGGCCTGAAGCGTTCCAGCACGCGGCCCAGCACGTGGCGCGGGTCGCCGAAGAACGGCGAACCGTCGTGCTCGTGCATGGTGAGCTGCACCTGCGCGACGCCGTCCGCCGCGGCCCAGGGAACTGGTACGAGCGTGCCCGGGATGGGCATGCAGGGTCGATCGGCGTCGCCGTCCGCGAAGCCCAGTCCGGTCGATTCGACGGTGCCGCCTTCGATGTCCAGCGCGAACATCGAGCCCGGCAGGGACATGCCGCGGGCGAACACACCCGGCGCGGCGGCGCGATCGATGCGTTTGCCGCGCTCCACCGTGTTGAGATCGTTCACGAAGGCGTCGACGAACCGGACCTCGGGATGTTCGGCGAGGAATCGTTCGATCATGGCTGTCTATTATTTTCGACGCCAATACCGCGCCAGGCGCCGCAGCATATGCCCGCCGCGAGCCGGGCGGCAAACCGGGATATTGTCGGGTAAGGGGGGAAATGAGCCCGTCAGCACCCCTGTCACCGCGACCATCCCGCCGAGCCCGATTCGCGTGAGCTGTGGTCTAATGGCGGTCTCGCGCGGGTCGTCGCCGCGAGTCCGTAAAAGATAATAGACAGCGTGGATCCCTCGATCCCCTGTAGCAAACGTTATGGCCAACAAGCGTCCCGTCATTGGCATCCCCGCCGATCGACGCATGATCGGTCCGCATGCGTTTCATGCGGTCGGCGAAAAATACATCGCGGCAGTGGTGCAGGCCGCCGATTGCCTGCCGTTCCTGATTCCCGTGCTCGAGACGCCGCTGGACGTGACCCAGATCCTGGCGCACGTCGACGGCATCTTCTTTCCCGGCTCGCCGTCGAACGTCGAGCCGGTGCACTACGCCGGCGAGCCGAGCCTGCCGGGCACGTTGCACGATCCGCACCGCGATGCCACCACGCTCACGCTGATACCGCGCGCCGTGAGCGCCGGCATTCCGGTGTTCGGCGTCTGCCGCGGCTTCCAGGAAATGAACGTGGCGCTGGGCGGCACGCTGCATCAGCGCGTGCACGAAGCGGCCGGCTATCGCGATCATCGCGAGGACAAGGAACTGCCGCTGGACCTGCAGTACGCGCCCGCGCACGAGGTGCGGCTCGAGCCCGGCGGCCTGCTGCGGCAGCTCGCCGGCCGGGACCGCGTCGAGGTGAATTCACTGCACGGCCAGGGCGTCGACCGGCTGGCGCCGGATCTCGCCATCGAGGCGCGCGCGCCCGACGGCCTGGTCGAGGCTTTCCGCGTGCAGTCCGCGCCGGCCCTGGCGCTGGCGGTGCAATGGCACCCCGAGTGGCAGGTGATGAGCAACCCGTTTTCCCAGGCGCTGTTCGGCGAATTCGGCCGGGCGGCGCGCACCCGAATGACTAGTTAGGCGACAGACCTCCAGGATCGACCATGGCCAACGAAATCAGGCAATTTCTCAAGGATCACGGCATCTCCGAAGTGGAGGCCATCATCCCGGACATGGCGGGCATCGCGCGCGGCAAGATCATGCCCAGCGAGAAGTTCGGCGAAGATGAGGGCATGCGGCTGCCGGAGAGCATCTTCCTGCAGACCGTGACCGGCGATTACCCGCCGAACACCGACAAGGCCATGAGCCCGGCCGAGATCGACATCACCCTGAAAGCCGATGCGCGCACCGTGCGCCGCGTGCCCTGGGCGGCCGAGCCCACCGCGCAGGTGATCCACGACTGCTTCTACGCCGACGGACGCCGCGTCGGCATGGCGCCGCGCAACGTGCTGCGGCACATCCTCGAGCTGTATGCGAGCCGGGGCTGGGAGCCGGTGGTGGCGCCCGAGCTCGAGTTCTATCTGGTCGAGCCCAACATCGATGCCGACTATCCCCTGAAGCCCCCGGTAGGCCGTTCGGGACGCGCCGAGCCGGGCCGCCAGAGCTACAGCATCGCGGCGGTGAACGAGTTCGACCCGCTGTTCGACGACATGTACCAGTTCTGCGAGGACCAGGACATCGAGATCGACACGCTGATCCACGAGGACGGCGCCGCGCAGATGGAAATCAACCTGCTGCACGGCAATGCGCTCGATCTCGCCGACCAGGCGTTCCTGTTCAAGCGCACGGCGCGCGAGGCCGCGCTGCGCCACAAGATGTACGCCACGTTCATGGCCAAGCCGCACGCCAAGGAGCCCGGCAGCGCCATGCACATCCACCAGAGCATCGTCGACAGCAAGACGAAGCAGAACATCTTCTCGAAGGAAGACGGCACACCGACGCCGCTGTTCTTCGCGCACATCGCGGGCCTGCAGAAATATCTGCCGGCGGCCATGGCGCTGCTGGCGCCGAACGTGAACTCGTATCGGCGCATCTCGCGCTTCCAGCTGGCACCCATCAACGTGCAATGGGGCTATGACAACCGCACCGCGGGGCTGCGCGTGCCGGCGTCGGATGCCACGGCGCGCCGCATAGAGAACCGCCTGGCCGGCGCCGACGCCAACCCCTACATCGCGCTGGCCACTTCGCTGGCCTGCGGCTATCTGGGCATGGTGGAAGGCCTGCTGCCTTCGGAGCCGATCTCGGGCAGCGCGCACGATCTGCCGTTCTCGCTGCCGCGCTCGCTCGACGATGCCATCCGCGAGCTGCGCGAGTGCGAGCCGCTGGTGCGCATCCTCGGCGATCCGTTCATCTCCGCGTACACGATCGTCAAGGAAGCCGAGTACGAAGTGTTCCTGCAGGTGATCAGCTCGTGGGAGCGCGAGCACCTGCTCCTGAACGTCTGAACCGGACAGAGGGCGCCATGCGCACCACGGAAGAATGGCAGGCGCTCGACAGCGCGCACTATCTGCATCCCTTCACCGACTACAAGGCGCTGGCCGCCCGCGGCGCGCGCATCGTCACCCGCGCGGAAGGGGTCTATGTCTACACCAGCGACGGCCAGAAGATCCTGGATGGCATGTCCGGGCTGTGGTGCGTGGCGCTGGGCTACGGACGCCGGGAATTGTCGGAGGCGGCGTATGCGCAGATGCAGCAGCTGCCGTACTACAACAGTTTCTTCCAGAGCAGCACGCCCCCGGCCATCGAGCTGGCGCGCATCCTCGGGGAGGTGACGCCGCCACAGTTCGAGCACGTGTTCTTCACGGGCTCGGGCAGCGAGGCGAACGACACGCTGTTGCGGCTGGTGCGCCGCTACTGGCAGCTCATGGACCAGCCCGAGCGCAACATCGTCATCTCGCGATGGAACGGCTACCACGGCAGCACCGTGGCGGGGGCGTCGCTGGGCGGCATGAAGCCCATGCACGACCAGCTTGGCGCAAACGGCGCCGTGCCGGGAATCGTCCACATCAACCAGCCGTACTGGTTCGGCGAGGGCGGCGACCTGACGCCGGCCGAATTCGGGCTGAAATGCGCGCGCGAGCTCGAGACCAGGATCCTCGAGATCGGGCCCGAGCGCGTGGCGGCCTTCATCGGCGAGCCGGTGCAGGGCGCCGGCGGTCTGGTGATCCCGCCGGACACCTACTGGCCGGAAATCCAGCGCATCGTCGACAAGTACGGCATCCTGCTGGCCTCGGACGAGGTGATCTGCGGTTTCGGCCGCACCGGCGAGTGGTTCGGCTGTGAGTATTTCGGCACCCGGCCGGACTTCCTCACCCTCGCCAAGGCGTTGTCATCAGGCTATCTACCTATCGGCGGCCTGATGGTGGGCGAGCGGGTCGCCCGACTGCTCATCGACAAGGGCGGGGAGTTCTTTCATGGTTTCACCTATAGCGGACACCCCGCCTCCTGTGCCGTGGCGGTCGCGAACCTGGAGATCTTCCGCCGCGAACGAGTGATCGAGCGGGTCAGGAACGAGGCGGCACCCTATCTAGCAACCCGCTGGCGCGAGCTCGCGGACCACCCGCTGGTGGGCGAGGCGCGCTGCCTGGGCCTGCTGGCGGCCATCGAACTGGTCCCCGACAAGCGCGAACGGCGGTTTTTCGAGCCGCGCGGCGAGGTGGGCGTGTTCATGCGCGATGCCTGCACGCGCAACGGGCTCGTCATGCGCGCCACGCGCGACACCCTGTTCGTCGCGCCGCCATTGGTCATATCCCGGAGCGAAATTGACGAACTACTGACCAAAGTGGTGCGTTCGCTCGATGAAACCGCCGTTCATGCTCGCGCCAAGGGCTGGCTATAGACGTGCAGGCTGTTATATAACGGTTCCAAAGACGCGGCCGTGTGGGTCTCACGCCGCGACAACTCTAGGGGTTCAACATGATTACTCGCAGCCTGTCGGCATTGGTATCGACATCCGCTCTCCTATTGCTGGTCGCTTGCGGCAAGAAGGAAGAAGCTCCGCCCGCCGCCGGCAACGCGGCGCCGAACGCCGAGGCCTTCGATACCGACGCTGAGAAGGTCGTCAACGTCTACAACTGGTCCGACTACATCGATCCCCAGGTGCTCGAGCAGTTCACCCAGGAAACCGGCGTCAAGGTGCAATACGAGGTGATGGACTCGAACGAGCTGCTCGAGACGAAGCTGCTCGCGGGCCGCACGGGTTACGACGTGGTCGTGCCTTCGGCCTCGTTCCTCGCCCGCCAGATCAAGCAGGGCATCTACCAGAAGCTCGACAAGTCGAGGCTGCCGAACCTCAAGAATCTCGATCCGGACATCACCCACCGCCTGGAAGTGTTCGACCCGGGCAACGAGTACGCCGTCAATTACATGTGGGGCACCTCGGGCGTGGCCTTCAACGAGGAGGCCATCAAGGCCGCCATGCCGGATGCGCCGGTAGATAGCTTCGCGATGTTCTGGGATCCGAAAGTGGTCGCCAAGTTCGCCAAGTGCGGCGTTTCGGTGCTGGATGCCCCCTCCGAGGTGATCGGCACCGTGATGATCTACCTCGGCAAGGACGCGAACTCCGAGAAGCCCGAAGACCTCGCGGCCGCCGAGAAAGTGCTGATGTCGGTGCGGCCGTACATCCGCAAGATCCATTCCTCCGCCTACATCGAAGAGCTGGCCAGCGGCGAGATCTGCCTGGCGCTCGGCTGGTCGGGCGACGTGCTGCAGGCCAAGACCCGCGCCGAGGAGAACCAGAAGCCCTTCACGATCAAGTACAACATCCCCAAGGAAGGCGCGGTCATGTTCTTCGACAACATGGCCATTCCGGCCGATGCCTCGCACGTGAAGAACGCGCACGTCTTCATCAATTACATGCTGCGTCCCGAAGTCGCCGCGCAGAACAGCAATTTCATCAGCTTCGCCAACAGCAACGCCGCTTCCTGGCCGCTGGTCAGCCCGGAGGTGAAGAACAACCCGGGCATCTTCCCGACCCCGGAAATGATGCCCAAGCTGGTCCCGGATCTGCCGGAAACGGCCGAGTTCACCCGTTCGCTGACGCGCACCTGGACGCGCTTCCGTACCGGCAAATGATCTGAAGCCCGGCCGCCGCTTAGGGAGCGGCGGCCGGCTTCGTTTGCAACGGGGGTCCGCTGCCATGCAGACGGCAGAACGACGCGTAGACAAGAGCAAGAGCAAGCACGAGCCCTGGCGTGATCCGCACGCCGACGCCTACGTGCGCATCGAAAACGTCACCAAACGTTTCGGCGATTTCGTCGCCGTCAACAACGTCAGTCTCAAGATCTACCAGCGCGAGATCTTCTGCCTGCTCGGCGGCTCGGGTTGTGGCAAGTCCACCCTGCTGCGCATGCTGGCCGGCTTCGAGCCGCCCACCTCCGGTTCGGTGTTCATCGACGGCCAGGACATGGCCGGCGTGCCGCCCTACGAGCGGCCGGTCAACATGATGTTCCAGTCGTATGCGCTGTTCCCGCACATGACGGTCGAGAAGAACATTGCCTTCGGCCTGGAACAGGAGAAGAGCCTGTCGCGCGCGGAGATCGCCACCCGGGTCACCGACATCCTCGAGATCGTCAAGCTGTCGTCGTTCGCCGCGCGCAAGCCGCACCAGCTCTCCGGCGGCCAGCGGCAGCGCGTGGCGCTGGCGCGCGCCCTGGTCAAACGCCCCAAGCTGCTGCTGCTCGACGAGCCGCTGGGCGCGCTCGACAAGAAGCTGCGCGAAGCCACGCAGTTCGAGCTGATCAACATCCAGGAGCAGCTGGGCGTGACCTTCATGGTGGTCACCCACGACCAGGAAGAGGCCATGACGCTGGCCTCGCGCATCGGCGTCATGAACCGCGGCGAGATCGTGCAGATCGGCACGCCGACGGAGATCTACGAATTCCCGATGACCAAGTTCGTGGCCGACTTCATCGGCTCGGTGAACATGTTCGAGGGGCGGCTGGTCGAGGACCTGCCGGACCGCGCGCGCATCCAGTCCGACGAACTCGGTGCCGTCATCTACGTCGATCATGGCATCAGCTCCGCGCCCGGCGCGACGGTCTGGGCCGCGGTGCGGCCCGAGAAGATCAACATCCTGCGCCAGGCGCCGGCCGACACCGCCGAGAACTGCGTCAAGGGGGTCGTGAAGGAAATCGCCTACATGGGTGACGTGTCTATCTACTTGGTGAAGATAGACACGGGGAAGACAATCCGGGTCACCTTGCCCAACGTGGAGCGGTTGTCGGATGACGAGCGGATTCTCTGGGACGAGACAGTGTGGTTGACCTGGCATGGGTCCAGCCCCGTGGTCGTGTCCCAGTGAGGACCCGGGGGCCGTGAAGCCGGTCGGCGTGCGCACCGTGGGAACGCGAGCCCAACCCGGGCGTCTGGGCCCGTTGTGGACTTTCTTTTTCCGCTATGGTCCGCCCCGCTGGTCCGAGTACGTGCTGCAGCACTGGTCCGGCCAGCGTCTGGTCATCGCGGTTCCCTACCTGTGGCTGCTGCTGTTCTTCCTGGTCCCGTTCCTCATCGTCCTGAAGATCTCCTTCGCCGAGTTCTCGCCGCTCGGACGGCCGCCCTACGAGCCGGTGTTCCGCTGGCTGGAGGAGGGGGCGCTGCAGATCAAACTACTGGTCGGCAGTTACACGTTCCTGCTGAGCGAGCCGCTGTACGTCAGCTCGTACCTGTATTCGCTCAAGATCGCGTTCTTCTCGACCGTGCTGTGCCTGCTGCTGGGTTATCCCATGGCGTACGCCATCGCGCGCTCGCAGCCCACCCTGCGCAACCTGTTCCTGATGCTGGTGATCCTGCCGTTCTGGACGTCGTTCCTGCTGCGCGTGTATGCCTGGATCGGCTTGCTCAAGACCGACGGCGTCATCAACAACGTGCTGCTGTGGCTGCGGCTGATCGACGAGCCGCTGGTGATGATGAACACCAGCTTCGCGGTGTACATCGGCATCGTGTATTCCTACCTGCCGTTCATGATTCTGCCGCTGTATTCGAACCTCGAGAAGCACGATCTCACGCTGCTCGAAGCTGCGCAGGATCTGGGCGCGGGACCGATCAAGTCGTTCCTGCGCGTTACCCTGCCGCTGTCGTTCCCGGGCATCATGGCCGGCTCGCTGCTGGTGTTCATCCCGGTGGTGGGCGAGTACGTGATCCCGTCGCTGCTCGGCAGCAAGGACGAGACCATGATCGCCACGCTGCTGTGGACCGAGTTCTACAACAACCGCAACTGGCCGAATGCCAGCGCCGTGGCCATCGCCATGTTGTTGCTGCTGGTCGTTCCCATCATGATCTTCCAGCACTTCCAGAACAAAGAGCTGGAGGCTCAGAAGAAATGAGCGCACCCCGATGAGGACCCGCGGCTATTTCAGCAAGTCGATGCTCGCGCTGGGTTTTGCATTCCTGTACGTGCCCATCCTGCTGATGGTCGGCTTCTCGTTCAACGCCTCGCGGGCGGTGACCGACTGGAGCCCGGAGTCGCCCTCGCTGCGCTGGTACAAGCAGCTGCTGAACGACGACCAGATCGTCTCGGCGGCTTGGGTTTCCATCCAGGTCGCGGCGATGAGCGCCACGGGCGCGGTGATTCTCGGCACGCTCGCCGGGCTGGTGCTGGCGCGATTCGGCCCGTTCAAGGGCCGTGCGCTGTTGCAGGGCCTGACTACCGCGCCGCTGGTCATGCCCGAGGTGATCACCGGCCTGTCGATGCTGCTGCTGTTCGTGTCGCTGGAGCAGCTGTTCAAGGCTCTGCTGGGCTGGCAGTTCGACCGCGGCATCACCACCATCACCATCGCGCACATCACCTTCACCATGGCTTATGTCACGGTCGTCGTGCAGTCGCGCCTGGCGTCCTTCGACGACTCGCTGGAGGAGGCGGCCATGGACCTCGGCGCCCGCCCCGCGAAGGTGTTCTTCCGCATCACCGTGCCGCTGATCCTGCCGGCCATCCTCTCCGGGTGGTTGCTGGCCTTCACGCTCTCCTGGGACGACCTGGTCGTGACCCAATTCGTGTCCGGTCCGGGCTCCAACACCCTGCCCATGGTGATCTTTTCTCGCGTTCGACTAGGTGTCAGCCCGGTCGTGAACGCCTTGGCGACCATAATGGTCGTCATCGTTGCTCTCGGCGTGATCCTTTCGGCGGTTCTCATGCGCCGGCAGGAACAACGTCGCAAACGCGAGGAACAGATGGCCGCATCCGGCTAACTACTGATAGACTTCCACCATCGTAATCGACGAGGATTCCTGCAATGGCCAAATCACGTAAACACAACTCCCCCTGGACCCCGGCGGATCTCAAGAAGATGCGCGCACTGGCGAAAGCCAGGATGTCCGCGCGTCTAGCCGCCAAGGAACTGGGCCGCTCCACCGGCGCGGTGAAATACAAGGCGATGGTCGAGGGTATCCGCTTCCGCTTCATCGACCAGCCGGCCGGTGTGCAGAAGAAGCTTGCCCGCAAGGCCAAGCGCGCCAAGAAGAAGTAAGGCGTCCGATGCAGGCGCCGCGTACGGGGGTGCGCGGCGGCTGTACACTGCGCGGGTGTCCGCCCCGCAGGAAATTCCCGATCCGGCATTCACGCGTCCGGCCCCGGAACCGCCCGGCGCCGGCCTGCCAGCCTCCGACCCGACCGGTCTGGTCAGCAAACTGCCGGACGTCGGCACCACGATCTTCACCGTGATGTCGCGCCGCGCCGCCGAGCTGGGCGCGGTCAACGTGGGGCAGGGCTTCCCCGACTATCCCATCGATTCCCGACTCGCCGCGTGCGTCACCGAAGCGGTGGCCGCGGGCTTCAACCAGTACGCACCCATGGAAGGCAGCCTGCCGTTGCGCACGGCCATCGTCGCCAAGATCGCCGCCGCGGGGGGGCGGGCCGTCGATCCGCACGGCGAGCTCACGGTGAGCTGCGGCGGCACCGAGTCCATCTATTCGGCCATCCAGGCCGTGGTCGGGCACGGCGAAGAGGCGATCGTGTTCGATCCCGCCTACGATGCCTACGATCCGGCCGTGCGGCTCGCCGGCGGGCGCTGCGTGCACATCCCGCTGGCCGCGCCGCATTTCCGCTACGACTGGGACCGCGTGCGCGCGGCCCTCAGCGAGCGCACGCGCCTGGTGATCATCAACAACCCACACAACCCTGCCTGTACGGCCGCCACCGCCGATGACCTGGACGCGCTCGCGGCGCTGGTGCGTGACCGGCCCATCACCGTGCTCGCCGACGAGGTCTACGAGCACGTGCTCTACGACGGGCGGCGGCATCGATCGGTGATGAATCATCCGGAGCTGCGGGAACGCAGCTTCGCCGTCTACTCGTTCGGCAAGACGCTGCACATCACCGGCTGGCGCGTGGGCTATTGCGTGGCCCCGGCCGCGCTCACGCGCGAGCTGCGCAAGGTGCACCAGTTCAACACCTTCAGCATCGCCGCGCCGCTGCAGGCGGCGATCGCGCTGTACCTGCAGCGCCACCCGCAGGCCTGGCAGGAGGTGTCAGGCTTCTTCAGCGCCAAGCGCGGGTTGCTGGCGCGCCAGCTCGAGGGCAGCGGGCTGGTGTTGCCACCGGCCGAGGGCAGCTATTTTCAGCTGGCGGACTACGGCCAGCTGGCCGGATTCGCCGGCCTCGACGACGTGCAGTTCGCCGAGAAGCTGCTCAACGACGCGGGCGTGGCCGTGATTCCGCTGTCGCCGTTTTATCGGGACCCGCCAGCCGGCATGCGCCTGGTGCGTCTGTGCGTGGCCAAGCGGGACGAGACCCTGATCGACGCTGCCCGCCGGATCACCGCGTACACTTCACGGCCATGAACCCCTCGCGCCCGATCACCGCCGCATGAGCTTCAGGATCAGCATCGTCCAGCAGCCGCTCGCCTGGCTGGACCCCGCCGCCAACCGTGCGCATTTCGCCGCGCAACTGGCGTCGCTCGCGGGCAAGACCGACCTGGCGGTGTTGCCGGAGATGTTCACCACGGGCTTCACCATGAAGCCTGAGGAACATGCCGAACCGGCCGACGGGCCCACCAAGGCCTGGCTCATAGAGCAGGCGCGCAGCCTGGATGCGGCCGTTGGTGGCAGCGTCGCGGTCAACGACGACGGCCGTTTCCACAACCGCTTCATTCTGGCCCTGCCGCAGGGCCCGGCCTATTGGTACGACAAACGGCACCTGTTCCGCATGGCCGGCGAGCACCGCCACTACGATGCCGGCGCGCATGCGCTCATCGTCGAGTGGCGGGGTGCGCGCCTGTGTCCGCTGGTGTGCTACGACCTGCGTTTTCCAGTGTGGAGCCGCCGTCGCCCCGAACTTGACTATGACGTGCTGCTGTACGCTGCCAACTGGCCGGCGGCCCGCCGCCATGCGTGGAATGCGCTGCTGCGCGCCCGGGCCATCGAGAACCAGGCGTACTGCGTGGGCGTGAACCGCATCGGCGACGACGGCACGGGCATCGCGCACGCCGGCGACAGCGTGGTGCTCGATTTCATGGGCCAGCCGCTGCTCGAGGCGCGCGAGGACGCGCTGACCGCCACCGTGCCCGTGGACATCGAGGCCGTGCGCGGCTGGCGCGACAAATTTCCCGCGCACCTGGACGCCGACACCTTTGCCCTGAACCCGTGATCGCGCACCTGCCATGAAGAACCCGACCCTGGTCAATCATCCTCCCGACGTGTCGCCGCCGCCGGGAAATCAGCCGGTGATCGCTCCTATCTACCAGAGCGTCAAGTTCGAGTTCGAGAACGTCGACGAAACCTTGCGCATGCTGCGCGGCGACGCGCCCGGCTATTTCTACATGCGCGCCAGCAATCCGACCACGCGCCAGCTCGAGCTCACGCTGGCGAAGCTGCAGGGCCGGGACGACTGCCTGGCCACGGCATCCGGCGTCAATGCCATCGCGCAGACACTTATCGGGCTCACGAAGTCGGGCGACCACGTGCTCTTCTTCATCGAGACCTACGGGCCCACGCGCAATATCATCCGACGGCTGCTGGGACGATTCGGCGTCGAGCACACCCTGCTGTCCATCGAGGACCTCGCGGGTATCGAGAACGTGCTGGCGTCACGGCCGACGCGGCTGGTGTTCTTCGAGAGCCCGACCAACCCGGTCACCAAAGTGGCGGACATTCCGCGCATCGTCGACCTGGCCCATCGCCACGGGGCACTCGCCGTCATCGACAACACCTTCGCGGGCTTCCACCAGCATGGTGAGTTCGAGATCGACCTGTTCGTGCACAGTCTCACCAAGTACGCCTCCGGCACCGGCGACGTCATGGGTGGCGCCGTCATTGGCCGCCAGGAACTCATCGACGATCTTCGGCCGGACTTCTCGGTGCTCGGCGCACACCTCGATCCGCTGGCCTCGTTCCTCATCCAGCGCGGTCTCAAGACCTACTTCGTGCGTTACAGCGCGCAGGCCGCCAATGCCCGGAAAATCGCCGAGTTCCTGGCCGGGCATCCGGCGGTCACCCGTTGCCACTACCCGGGATTGCCCTCGCATCCCCAATACGCGCTCGCGTGCCGGCAGATGAAGGAACCGGGTACGGTGGTCAGCTTCGACCTGCGCGACGGTAGTGAGGCGGCGCGCAGGTTCAGCGAGAGCCTCAAGCTCTTCGCGCTCACCGCCAGCCTCGGCTCGACCGAGTCGCTGGTCATGCCGCCGCAACTGGTGGGCAGCCGCGATTTCACGCCGGATCAGGCGAAGTTGTCCGGCGTCACGGCGTCGACCGTGCGCCTTTCGATCGGGCTCGAAGACATTGGCGACCTGATCGATGACATCGACCAGGCATTGAGCGGTGCCGGGTGAAGGTTCTCGTGGTAACTGCAGGTTTGCGTCGCTAATCCGCGCTGCCGGAGCGACGGCTCCGCCCACAGACTTCCGCGACAGCCACTCGCGGAGAATCCCATGCCCAGACGTCTGCGCATCCATGTCCCGGGCGGCTTCTATCACGTCACGCTGCGCGGCAATCACCAGCAGGTCATCTTCTTCGCGGCATCCGATCGGCTGCTGCTGAACGACATCATGGCGCGCGCGCTGCTCAAGCACGAAGCGCGCCTGCATGCGTACTGCTGGATGGGCAATCACATTCACCTGCTGGTCCAGGTCGGGGAGGCACCGCTCGGCTGCCTCATGCGCCAGGTGGCATCCGAATACGCGCGGCGCGTGCAGTGGCATCTGCCGACATCGGGGCACTTCTTCGAGCGGCGATACCACGCCACGCTGGTCGACTCCGATCGTTATCTCAAGGCGGTGGTCCGCTACATACATCTGAATCCCGTCGAAGCAGGCATCGTGACGGATCCCGCCGGACACGAATGGTCGAGCCACCACGAGTACCTGGGCGCGCGTCATGGCTCGTGGGTCGAGACCGACGTCGTGCTGCGCGAGTTCGGCGCGACGCGGGCGCGAGCGGTCGCGGCATACCAGGCCTATCTGCATGAGCGCGACACGCCGGATTGGGCTGCGGCACTCGAGATCGGCCCCGGGGCGGCGGATGTCCTTGGCGACGAGGAATTCCTGCGGCGGGTGCGCGCAACCCGGGATAGCGGTCCGCGGCAGAGCCTCGAGGAACTGATCGCCGAAGCGTGCCGGCGTTATCGGGTGGTGGAAGGGCGACTGGGGTCGCCGCTGCGCGATCCGGTGCTGTCGAAGGTGCGCGCGTGGATCGCGATGCAGGCCAGGCTCAGGGGCATCGCGACACTGTCGGAGGTCGCGCGGCGGTTGAATCGCACCGAAGCGACGCTTCGGCAGGCGATACGGGAGAAGCTGCCGGAGGAGGGGGCCGGGTGAAAACCGTGATTACCACGAGAACCTTCACCCGGCACCGTTCCGTTCACATATTCCGGATCAGTGCATCGCCGAATTCCGAGCACTTCACTTCCTTCGCCCCCTCCATGAGACGCGCGAAGTCGTAGGTGACGGTCTTCTGGCCGATGGTCTTGTCCATGGCGCTGATGATGGCGTCGGCGGCCTCGGTCCAGCCCATGTAGCGCAGCATCATCTCGCCCGAGAGGATCACCGAGCCCGGATTCACCTTGTCGAGGTCGGCGTACTTCGGCGCCGTGCCGTGCGTGGCCTCGAACACGGCGTGGCCGGTCACGTAGTTGATGTTGGCGCCCGGCGCGATGCCGATGCCACCCACCTGCGCGGCCAGCGCGTCGGATAGATAGTCGCCATTGAGGTTGGTCGTGGCGATCACGTCGAATTCATCGGGGCGCGTGAGCACCTGCTGCAGGGCGATGTCGGCGATGGCGTCCTTCACCAGGATCCGGCCCGACTTGAGCGCCGCGGCCTGTTCCTCGTTGGCCGCCTTCTCACCCTTGGCGGCCTTGGTACGGCCCCATTCCTCCCAGGTATAGAACCTGTCCTTGAACTCGCCGCTCTCGGCCAGCGCGTACGCCCAGTTGCGGAACGCACCCTCGGTGAACTTCTGGATGTTGCCCTTGTGCACGATGGTGACGCTGCGGCGCTGGTTCGCCACGGCGTATTCGAGCGCGGCCTTGAACAGCCGCTCGGTGCCTTCCTGCGACACGGGCTTGAAGCCGATGCCCGAGGACTCCGGGAAGCGGATCTTCGCGTATGCCTTGGGGAATGCCTGCTTGAACAGCTCCTTGAACTTCTTGTTGTCCTCGGAGCCATGCTCGAACTCGATGCCGGCGTAGATGTCTTCCGTGTTCTCGCGGAAGATGACCATGTCGACCTTCTCCGGCGCCTTGACGGGCGAGGGAACGCCCTTGAACCAGCGCACGGGGCGCAGGCAGACGTACAGGTCTAACAACTGCCGCAGCGCCACGTTCAGCGAGCGGATGCCGCCGCCCACGGGGGTGGTCAGCGGGCCCTTGATGGACACCAGGTATTCGCGGCAGGCCTCGACGGTCTCGTCCGGCAGCCAGTTGTTGAAGGCCTTGAACGCCTTCTCGCCGGCGTAGATCTCGAGCCAGTGGATCTTCTTCCGGCCGCCGTAGGCCTTGGCCACGGCCGCGTCCATGACGCGCACGCTGGCACGCCAGATGTCGCGCCCCGTGCCGTCGCCCTCGATGAAGGGAATGATCGGCTGATCCGGAACCTGCAGCTTGCCGTTCTGGATGGAAATCTTGGCGCCACCGGCGGGCGGCGCGACTTTGGGACTCGTGGGCGTTGCCATCGTGTTGCGGTCTCTTTTCTACGGGGACGGAGGGGCCGCGATGCTAGCACAACGATGGCGGCGGCCCCGAGAGCGGGGCACGGCGCGGCTTCGCTACAATCCGAAGCATCATGACCCGCACTCTCGACAGCACACCGGCCGCGGATGGCTTCGCCATGCCCGCGGAGTTCTCGCCACATTCCGGCTGCTGGATGCTCTGGCCCGAGCGCCCCGACAACTGGCGTGACGGTGCGCAGCCGGCGCAGCGCGCCTTCGCCGAGGTGGCCGCGGCCATCGCCCGTTTCGAACCGGTGAGCGTCGGCGTGTCGTCCAGCCAGTACGAATTCGCGCGCGCGCAATTGCCCGCGGCGATTCGCGTGGTCGAGATCTCGCACGACGATGCCTGGATGCGCGACGTCGGCCCGACGATGGTGGTGAACCGCAAGGGCGTGCGGCGCGGCGTGGACTGGCGGTTCAATGCCTGGGGCGGGCTGGACGGCGGCCTGTACTTCCCATGGAACCTCGACGAGGCCGTCGCGCAGAAAGTGCTGGAGATCGAAGGCTGCGACCGCTATCGCGCGCCATTGATCAACGAGGGCGGCGCCATCCACGTGGACGGCCAGGGCACGGCGCTGGTCACCGAACAATGCCTGCTGAATCGCAATCGCAACCCCGGCCTGAACCGCGCCGAGATCGAGGCGCACCTGCGGGACTATCTCGGAGTTCGCGAGATTCTCTGGTTGGGCGAGGGTGTGATCAACGACGAGACCGATGGACACGTCGACAACCTGGCGTGTTTCGTCAAGCCGGGCGTGATCGCGCTTCATTGGACCGACGACACCGCCGACCCGCAGCATGCGGTTTCCGCGGACGCACTGCGCCGGCTGAAGCGGGCGCACGATGCGCGCGGGCGCAGGCTCGAGATCGTCAAGCTGCCCATGCCCGGACCGCTGGAGCTCACGGCCGAAGAGGCCGCCGGCATCCGCGAGAGCGCGACCTCGCACCGGCGCGAGGCCGGGCTGCGCCTGGCCGCCAGCTACGTGAACTTCTACATCGCCAACCGCGGCATCGTCATGCCGCTGCTGGACCCGAGGACCGACAGGATCGCCGCCGGTCGGCTCAAGCGCGCCTTTCCGGGGCGCCAGGTGGTCGGCGTGCCCGCCCGCGAAATCCTGTTAGGCGGCGGCAACATCCATTGCATCACTCAGCAGGTGCCCCGATGAGACAGCGCCCCGTGCCGCGACGCGACATCCCCGACAAGCTGCGCATACGCCCCGGTTCGCGGCCCAAGCTCGTCGACGCCGACGCGGATCGCTGCTTCGGCTGGGACAAGGAGAAGGCTGTGGCGGCCACGGCGGAGAACGTCGCCCGCCTGGAGGAGCTGCAATACAAGATGTTCGCCGATGGCCGCTTCGCGATGCTGATCGCGCTGCAGGCCATCGACGGAGGCGGCAAGGACAGCACCATCCGCCGCGTGTTCGGCGCGTTCAATCCGCAGGGCTGCACGGTGACGGCCTTCAAGGCGCCGAGCGCCGAGGAACTGCGCCACGATTATCTGTGGCGCATCCACAAGCACGCGCCGCCCAAGGGCGAAATCGCCGTCTTCAACCGCTCGCACTACGAGGATGTGCTCATCGTGCGCGTCAACGATCTGGTTCCCGAGGATGTCTGGAGCCGGCGCTACGAGCAGATCAACGACTTCGAGCGGCTGCTGGATGCCTGTGGCACGCGCGTCGTGAAGATCTTCCTGCAGGTGAGCAAGGACGAGCAGCGTTCCCGCTTCGAGGACCGCCTCACCGACAGGCGCAAGAACTGGAAATTCGATACCGGCGATCTGGAGAAGCGCCAGCAGTGGCCGGCCTACACGCGCGCCTTCGAGGCGATGTTCGCGCGCTGCTCCACCGAACATGCCCCGTGGTACGTAGTGCCCGCAAACCGCAAATGGTTCCGCGATTTCGCCGTCTCGCAGCTGCTCATATACGAATTCGAGCAGCTGCCGCTGCGTTTCCCGAGCCCTAACTTCGATCCGAAGAACATCAAGCTCGCCTGAGGGCATGCCCGCGACGGCCCGGCCGTTCTTGTGAGGCCACAAGAGAACAATGTCGCGAGATTGATAGGCGTAATTCCGACATGTCGTCAACCGGCGACGATTGACTCGCACCCGGGGGATTGTTGTTAGACTAGGCCGACCCACATCCCACCACGGCGAGAGGACATCGGAATGGCTGCCAAGAAGAAAGGTGCCCGGCACATGCGCGAATGGTCGGAAGTCGACATGAAGAAGCTGCGCGCCTTCGCCAAGTCCCGGGTGTCCGCCCGCGTGGCTGCTTCGAAGCTGGGTCGCTCGCCGGGCGCGGTGCGCTACAAGGCGATGATGGAGGGCGTTTCCTTTCGTTCCATCAACCGCAAGAAATAGCGGCCCCTTTCTCGCCCGGTCCTGGCGCCAAACCTCGGTATTTCAGGTGTTTTGCAGTTCGCGATGCGCTTCGTCCAGCCACTCGCGCTGCGCCTTGCGGTAGTGCGCCGGCGCAAAGCGGGCGCGGTCCAGCAACGCCTTGAGTGTCTGTCGGGCGAGCGCCCGCTGATCCGCGCGGATCAATAATCTCGCATAGCGCACGCCGGCCTCGGCGCCGGCGAAGTACTCGGCCAGCGTCGCGTACTCGGACAGCGCCTTCTCCACGTTGCCCTCGGCTTCCAGCGCCCGCGCATACAGCAGATGGCCATCGGCAGATTTGAAATCCGGATTCTTCTCGATCAGGAGGTCGAGCGTCCGCCGCGCGCCGGCGGCGTCGCCGGCTTCGAATTGCGCGCGCGCGAAACCCAACAATAATTTGGGATCGTCGGCGAAGACGCCTGTCAGACAATTCTGATAGATGGGCACCGCTTCGCGCGCGCGGCCCAGCCTGATCAGTTCGTCGGCGTACTTCTGGCGCGAGGCCACGTTGCCGGTGACCTGCATTTCGTTCTCGTAACGACGCAGGTTGCCTTCGGGATCGAGCGTGCTGCGGATGCCGCGCATCGCCCGCCGGCTGGTCCGCGAGCCCAGCCACTCCGGCAGCAACTCGGCGGCGATGTACACCGCGGCGCCGACGAAGGGCATCGACATCAGCACCACCAGCACGTACACCCAGATGGTATTGCGGCGGGTCTTGATGCAATGGACCACGAGACCGAGCGAGAGCAGTCCGGAAACGATGTACATCGGGAACATGATGTTTTGCTCAGGGCTTCAGGAAGTCGACCGACAGGAACGCGGCGCGGCCGCGCGCCGGGAAGTAACGGTAGTCGCCGAAGGCGAAGTCTGCGCGGTCCGCGTACGCGGTGTCGAATAGATTGTCCACCTGCAGCGTCACACCGTATCCGGACGGACCCCGGTAGCGCAGATTCAGACCGGCGACCTCGTGTCCCGGATAGGTGGCGGTGTTGGCGGCGTTGAGGAAATACCGGCCCACGTGCCGCAGGTGCAACGCGGTCTGCCATTGTCCGCGCTCGCCGAAAGCCAGCGAGAGCTCGATGGAGTGCAGGTTGCGCGGCGCGGTGTCGATGTCGTTGCCGGCGACGATGGTCTCTCCGCCCTCGACCGCGCGGGAGAAATCGTATTCGTGCCTCGCCACCGTTCCCGATACGCGCAGAACCAGCCGCGCGACGGGGCCGGGCATCCGGTCGTGCGCATAGCGGATCTCGTATTCCAGGCCGCGGTGGCTGGTCGCGCCGTCGCCCACGTTGAAGCCATTCGATTCACGCAGGATGACGTTGCGTTTCTTCATGTAGAACAGCGCCGCCTCCGCCTGCAGGAAACCCAGGTCACGGGATTTCCAGCCGACTTCGTACGAATCGACGTGCTCGCTGTCCAGATCCGCCACCGACTGCTGTCGCTGCAGGCGATAGAGCTCGGTCATCTCCGGCGGGCGGAAACCCGTGGAGGCATTCAGATAGACGTTGTTGCCGCCCCGGTCCCAGGCAAGCGTGAAGCGGGGCGAGACGTTGTCGAAGGTGTCGCTGCGATCCGCCGGCCGGGCGTACAGGCAGCCCTGGGGCACGCAGGCGACGCCGTTCTCGTCGGTGTCGCCCGCGAGCATGCGGTTGTCGTAGTCGTAGTTAGTCGTGTCGGCACGCATCGCCAGGGTGGCATGCCAGTCCCGGGCGAATGCATAGTCGGCCGAAACCGTGCCGCCCAGCGTGCTCGAGTCGACGACGTAGTCGTAGTGGTAGCCCGCGGGCCGGATGGCGTTCGCGGCCGGCGGACCGTCGGTGGCCGGGCCCGGCTGGAATTCGCTGAGCTCCGAGGTCGCGGTCTCCGCGTCCAGGGCGATGCGCGTGGTCAGCCTGCCGCGCGGCACGATGGCCGCGGCGCTCAGCAGGTAGCTGGTCTGCGCGTTATGCTCCCGCGGCTTGCCGATGAGGAAATGCTGCAGGAAGTCCATGCGCGAGCGACGGTACAGGCCGGCGACCTCCAGGCGGGAGCGTGGCCCGAACACCGCGTCCTTGTCGAAATGCGCGGCGATACGTGCGCTGGACGCGTCGCGAAAAGCCTCCGGATTGGGGTTGCTGCGCGCGCTGGCCGCATCTCGATAGCTGTCCCGCCCCTCGATGAAGCCCGCGGTTTCCTGGTTGAGCACCGAGCCCGCG
Organism: uncultured Pseudomonadota bacterium; assembly: GCA_946479515.1. Next base: position 144,041 of record CAMLGF010000002.1, read on the forward strand.
GCGCGCACGCGCAGCTCACCGCCGAATGCGCGGGTGTCGCCCAGCAGGTTCAGCTTGAGTTCGTCGACGCCCGAGGCGTGGCGCCAGCCCGGCGCGCGCGTGGCCAGGCCGTACGCGCCGATCGATGTGTCCGCGCTCGCATCGAAGTCGTGCGCGAAGCCGGCGCTCACGCGTTTGAAAGCGTCCGAACCGGTTTCGGCCCCCAGGAACAGCCGCGGCATCGAGCGGGGATCGGGCGTGATGGCATTGATGACACCGTGCACGGCGCTGGCACCGAACAATGCCGAGCCGGGCCCGCGCAGGATCTCGAGCTGACCCGCCTGCTCGTAGTTGAGCTCGAACATCTCGTTGAGATTGCAGAAGCCCACAGGTCGGATCGGCAGGCTGTCCTCGGCGATGAGGAAGGCGCCACAGGCGCCGGCGCCGGTGAGCACCGGCGAACGTATGCCGGCCAGGCTCTCCGAGCCGCTGCCCCGCTGCACGTACACGCCTGGCGCGTCGTTCAACACGTCGGCCTGGTGCTGCGCGCCCACCAGCGCGAAATCTTTGCCATCGATGCGCGAGACGCTGGCCGGCGCCAGCGAGGCGGACATGCGCTGCCGCGTGGCGGTGACCACGATGTCGTCGGGGCCGTTGGTATCGAGACCCTCCTGCGCGGAGTCGGCCGGTGGCGGAGGAGCGGCGCTGGCGCCGTACGGCAGCAGCGCCGCGAGCAGGAGGAAGGTTCGCATGTTCAGGTGGCCGATTATCACCATGAACGTCTATCCTTGCCATGACGCAGGATGAACAGACGCTCCGGAAATCGCAGGTTGTTTGCGGTGTTGGCCCTGCTGGCCGCGGCCACGGTGCCTGCGCAGGAAACGCCGTCCGTGTCCGACAGCGATCGTCCGCGCATCGGACTGGTGCTTTCCGGTGGCGGTGCGCGCGGCGCCGCGCACATCGGCGTGCTCAAGGTGCTGGAAGAGAATCACGTGCCCATCGACGCCATCGCCGGCACCAGCATGGGTGCGGTGGTCGGCGGTCTGTATGCATCCGGACTCTCGGCAAGCGACATCGAACGCGTGATGACCTCGGTTGACTGGCAGGACGCCTTTCGCGACCGGCCGGCGCGTACCGACCTCAATTTCCGGCGCAAGCTCGAAGACCAGACCTTCCTGGTGAAGTTCCCGCTGGGCATCAAGGGCCGCCGGTTCCGGCTGCCGCGCGGGCTCGTGCAGGGACAGAAGCTCACGCAGATCCTGCGCGGCCTGACATTGCCGGTGGCGCAGATCGAGGACTTCGACCATCTCGCCATCCCGTTCCGCGCCGTCGCCACGGACATCGTCACCGGCGACCGCGTGATCCTCGATCACGGCGACCTGACTACCGCGATGCGCGCCAGCCTGTCCGCGCCCGGCGTGTTCTCGCCGGTGGAATTCCAGGGCCGCATGCTGGTCGACGGCGGGCTTTCGTCCAACCTGCCGATCGACGTTGCCCGCCAGATGGACGTGGACGTGCTGATCGTGGTCGACTGCGGCTTCCCGCTGCTCGAACGCAGCAAGCTGGTCTCGGTGGCGACCGTGTCCAGCCAGATGCTGGCCATCCTCATCCGGCACAATTCCGCGGAGCAGCGCAAGACGCTGCGGCCCGCCGACGTGGTCATCGACCCGGCGCTCGGCGACTTTTCCTCGCTGGACTTCACCGAGCACGCCAAGGCCATGCGCATCGGCGAGCAGGCCGCGCGCGGTCAGCAGCAACGGCTCGCGGACCTGTCGGTGCCGGAGGAGCAGTTCCAGCGCATCGTCGCAGCGCGCGCGGCGAAGCGCACCGGCCTGCCGACGGTGCAGTTCCTGCGGTTGGAACCCGGCGCGGAGAAGTACGCGAGCGCCATCGACGCATTGTTCGGCGACCAGGTGGGCAAGCCGGTGAACGTGCCACGGCTCACGCGCCGCATCGGCGAGCTGTACGGCCAGGGTAATCTCGAGATCTTCGACTACCAGCTGGTCACGCGGTCCGACCCGGACACGCCAACCGAGGGCCCGCCCGAGTATGGCCTGGCGTTCACCACGCGCCGCAATTCCTGGGGCCCTAACTACCTGCGCTTCGGGCTGCAGCTGCAGAACGATTTCGAGGGAAACTCGTCGTTCAACGCCGCGGCGCGCGGCACCCTGGCGGAGATCACGCGCTACGGCGGCGAGTGGCTGTGGGATTTCCAGGTGGGCGAGACGCCGCGCGTGGCCACCGAGGTCTACCTGCCGGTGGGCTACCGGTCGCGCTGGTTCGTGGCGCCGCACGCGCAGTTCCAGGTCCGCACGCTGCCGCTGGTCGACGCGGACGAGCGCCTGCTGGCCGAGTACCGCGTGCGCACCACCGACTACGGCGTGGACCTGGGGCGCGAGCTGGGCAACTACGGGGAGATCCGGCTGGGCGCGGGGCGCACCATCGGCTCGGCGCGCGTCCGCATCGGCGACCCACTGCTGCCGCCGACCGAATTCGATGCCGAGAAATATTTCGGCGAGTTTCGCTACGACAGCGTCGACGACGTCAACTTCCCGCGGCGCGGCGGCTCGTTCTCGATGGCGTGGCAGGGCGAGCGCGAAGGTGGCGGCGATGCGCAGAAGGCCGATCTGCTGCTGCTCGATCAGCTGTATGCGCGCTCCTGGGGCCGCAATACCGCCATCCTCTGGACGTCGTTCGGCACGCGGCTGGATTCGGACGTGGACAGCGTGCGGTCTTACTACTCGCTCGGCGGGTTCCTCAACATGTCGGGCGTTACGCCCGAGACGCTCACCGGTCCGCACTTCGCGATTGCGCGCGCCATCTACTACCGGCGCATCGGCGAAGGAACCGGCACCGGGTTCCTCGACGTGCCCGTTTACGTCGGCACGTCCCTGGAAATGGGCAATGTGTGGAACGCCCGGCGCGACATCTCGTTCGCCAGCGCCAAGACCAATGGCAGCCTGTTCGTCGGCCTGGACACCCTGTTGGGCCCCGTGTACTTCGCCACCGGCTTCGACGACCAGGGCGGTTCCGCTTACTACCTGTTCCTGGGCCGCACGTTCTAATGGGGACATTCCTCATTTGCTGCAAATGGGGACGCGGCTCAGGGAGCCGCCCGAAGCCTTTCCGGCGCGGACTCGGCGGGCGCGGAGCGTTTGCATCATCGGGCGAAGGATTTCGGTGGCGGTTCGCCACGGGTCCGGAGTGGCCGGCGACATCGCTTGGCGCCGGCAGTACGCAGGACGTGAAGACTGAGCGGGCGGCGAGGTCTCGATTTGAGGCCCGTCCCCATTTGCTAGCAAATGGGGAATGTCCCCATTGATTCAGAGTCCGCGGCTCTCGTGCAGCTTTTCGACTTTCTCGAATCTCAGGGCGGGCAGGTCGCCGGGGCGCGAGTACTCGTGTTTGCGCGCCATCTCGATCAGGGCGGCGTCACGCTCGCCGGCACTGCCGTACCAATGCGTCTTGTTCCAGTCCGCGCCGAGCAGCTTGCGGAACGGGTCACCCGGCTTGAGGGTGATGCGCACGCCATATGGCCGCTGGATACCCGCGTCGGGGCGACGCAGGTTGTGAGGGTGGACGATCGCCATTGCTGCTCCTGCCTGATCCGGAGGGAATCCTCCGGAAGGGGCGTAAGGGTACGAATCACCCTGCGGCCGTGCAAGACAATAACCCGCGTCCTGCGGAAGAATCGTCGTGTTTCATTGCGCGAATGCGCGCACCACCCATAACATCGGCACAGGTCCAGGGGCGAGGGCGCGGATGCCAGGCGAAGTCCCCGAGGTCAATTCCCGCAAATGAGCAGCAAACGTCCGCCGGTCACGATTCGCCCCGTCCGACCGGAAGATTTCGAAGCCTGGAAGCCGCTCTGGGACGATTACAACGCGTTCTACGAGCGTGTCGGCCCCACGGCACTGCCCGAGGAGGTGACGGACGCCACCTGGCGGCGCTTCTTCGATGCCAACGAGCCCGTGCACTGCGTGGTCGCCGAACGCGAGGGCGTGCTGGTGGGACTCTGCCATTACATCTTTCATCGCAGCACCTCACGGCTCGCGCCCGTGTGCTACCTGCAGGATCTGTTCACCGCTCCTGACTACCGGGGTCACGGCGTCGGCCGCGCGCTCATCGAGCGCGTGCACGAGATCGCCAGGGATGCGGGCTCGACGCGCGTCTACTGGCTGACCCATACCACCAACACGCCGGGCCGCACCTTGTACGACAAGGTCGCGAAGAACCTGGGCTTCATCCAGTACGTGCTGGAATCGAAGTGATCCGCGCGGGACATCGCGGAGCCGATTGGCAGAAACAGCCGCAGCGCGAACCTGGAAAGCCGCCCCCGTCCCGCCACGCGAAGGCCCCTCATTTCATGCGATCACCCGCGCCCTCGCGGTCGCGCCAGCGGAGGATCTTCCGCGTGACCAGCAGATAGAGCGGCTTGCCGGTCGCCCGCCAGGTGCGCGACGGCAGCGAGGGCGTCGCGAGGACGCGCCGCTCGCGGGCGGTGAGCCGGTCGGGCAGATAGCTGCGCTTGTGCTTGAGCAGGTGCCGCAGGTCGTCGTGTCCGCGCGCCCGCGCCCACGCGCCGCGCGGCCGCGCGACGATCGAGGCCAGTTGAAAGTCGACCAGGGCCGGACGCCCGTCGGGCGTCACCAGCCAGTTGGTTTCCTTGGCGAGGTCGTTGTGGAGCACGCCCGCGGCATGCAGGCGCCGCAGCAGGCGCAATGCCGCGCGAAAATAGCCGGGGTCGGCCGGCTTCGCCAGGTGCATGGGCGCCGCGTCGATCCAGGCGCGCGTCAGCGTGCGGCGATCGGCGGCCAGCAGGGCCGGCACCCCGTCGAGGTGCGCGCCGGCGAGATGCGACAGCGCGCGGCGTTCGCGGCGCAGCAGGTATCGCGCCAACGCGCGTGCCCAGGGTCGGGCCGGGCGCGTGTCGCGGACCACGCGCGCGCCGTCGCGGCTGATCGTGCCGAAAGTGTCCGACTTCAGGATCTGCACGAGGCGCGGCCCGTTATTGCCACTCGCCCCGCAACCCGGAGACGATCTTCTGCAATGCCGGGGCGCTGGCGTCGTCGCCGGGCACCGGTGCGGTGACCACCATCTCGATGCGCGACCAGAACCGCGACGGTAGTTTGCTCATGGGCGCCTTGCCTTCGCGGCGGCTGAAGAAGCTGCCCCAGAGACCGCGCAGCGCCATGGGCACCACGGGCACGGGGCGCCGTTCCAGGATCTTCTCCACGCCGCGCTTGAACTCGTTCATCTCGCCGTCGCGCGTGAGCTTGCCCTCCGGAAAGATGCAGACCACCTCGCCGGCCGCGAGCTCGGCGTCGATGCGATCGAAGGCCTCCTGCATGGCGGCGAAGTCCTCGCGCGCGGGCGCGATGGGGATGGCGCGCGCCGTGCGGAAGATGAAGTTGAGCACGGGCACCTTGAAGATGTTGTGGTCCATCACGAACCGCACGGGGCGGCGCACGCTGCCGCCGATCACCAGCGGATCCATGAAGCTCACGTGATTGCAGACGATGAGCGCCGGCCCGCGTTCGGGAATGTTCTCGAGCCCGCGCACCGTCACGCGGTACAGGATGTTCACCAGCACCCAGATGAGGAACCGCATCAGGAATTCCGGTACCAGCGAGTAGATGTAGATGGCCACCGCGGCGTTGAGCACGGCCGCGAGGATGAACAGCTGCGGAATCGTCCAGCCGAGCACTTCCAGCCACAGGATGGCCAGGGCCGCCGCCAGCACCATGAACCCCGCATTCAGGATGTTGTTGCAGGCGATGATGCGCGCGCGATGGCTCTCGGTGCTGCGCTGGAGGATCAGCGCATAGAGCGGAACGATGAACAGGCCGCCGAACAAGCCGATCAAGGCGCAGTCCAGCACCACGTCCCAGCCACCTGCCTCGAGAAAGGCGAGCCAGCCGATCGCCGGCGCGCCGGCCGCGTGGCTGCCGGGCTGAACGCCCGCCGATTCGAAATACAGGTCGAGCAGGCAGATGGTCATGCCGATGGAACCCAGCGGCACCAGGCCGATTTCCACCTTGTGTCCCGAGAGCCTCTCGCAGCACAGCGATCCCAGCGCCGTGCCGATCGAGAACGAGGCCAGCAACAGCGTGTACACCGTCCGGTCGCCGCCCAGCACATCGCGCGCGAAGGAGGGCAGCTGCGCCAGGATCAGCGCGCCCACCAGCCAGAACCACGAGATGCCCAGCAAGCTGAGGAAGATGGCGCGCGTCTGCGCTGCGAACCGGATCACCTGCCAGGTGGCCGTGAGCGGATTGAAGTTCACTTTCAGTCCCGGGTCCGTGGCCTCGGCGCGCGGAATGAAACGCGCGCTGCCGTACATGAGGGCCGCCACGGCCACCATGGCAATGGCGGCGCCGATGCGCGCATCGCCGCCGCCGATGTTTGTCACGACTGCCGGGCCGCCGTGGTCCGCCGTGGGCGCCAGCAGTCCGCCCGCGATCGTCCCGATGAGAATGGCCAGGAAGGTTCCGGCGTCCACCAGCGCGTTGCCGCCGACCAGCTCGCTCTGGCGCAGGTGCTGCGGCATGAGCGAATACTTGAGCGGCCCGAACAGGGTGGCGAGCGCGCCCATGAGGAAGATGATGGCGAGCAGCGAGGGCACATGGCCGTGATACAGCGCCACCGCGCCCAAGCACATGAGACCCAACTCGATGAGCCGCGTCTGCCGGATCAAGCGGCTCTTCTCGTACTTGTCGGCGAGTTGCCCGGCCAGCGCCGAGAACAGGAAGAACGGCAGGATGAACAATCCCTGCGCCGCGTTCGCGAGCACACCGGCATCGTGCGCGGCCGCCGACGCGCCGAAGGTGATCGACACCACCAGCGCGTTGCGGAACAGGTTGTCGTTGAACGCGCCCAGGAACTGGGTGAGGAAGAACGGCAGGAAGCGGCGCGTGCCCAGCAGCCGGAACTGCGATTGTTCGGCGCCCGGGATCTGCTCGGGCAACTCGCCACCTTGCATGCCGCTATATAGCCCGACTGGCGCGCCATTTGCCAGAACGCGCGGCTGCCTCACGGTGTCGAAAAACGCTACAGTGCACATCGCTCCGCCGAGGTGACCCCCGAGGTGACCCCAGAGGTGATTCATGCTCCGTCCGACGTTTGCCGCCCTTGCCGTGCTGGTTGCCGGCTGTACGACCTACAAGCTCTGGAGCGTGGCGGACAGCGATCGCGACACCGCCACGGTGGCGCTGTACTACGACTACCGCAAGTTCGAGAGTCCCCAGGTGGACGAGCGCGCCGGCGTGGCGATGGCGCGCGAGCGCTGCCACGACTGGGGTTACCCCGATGCGCAGCGCAAGAGCGAGGACCGCCAGTGTCTCGCGGGCGAGCAGGACAGTTGCACGAAGTGGCGCGTGATCCGCGAGTACCGCTGTATCAGGAACGATCGGTAACGGCGCTACGAACTAATGTGCGGCGCCAGGCTCGCCAGCGCTGAAGGTCGCGAGCGGCGCGCCCGCCGGATCCACCAACTGCAGCGAGCTGCCGTCGATCTTCCAGCCCGACACCTGCGTGAGCATCTGGAAGAAGTCGCGTTCCAGCTCCATGCGCGACTCGTCCAGGCAGGCCATGCGCGTGGCGCCGACCTGCGCGAACTTGAGCTGATCGCCGTTCAGCAGGTAACCGCCGAACAGGCGGTTGCAGCCGGCGAAGCCCGTGATGCGCGGATTCTGCGCCTGCAGCTGCAGTCGCACGGCATCGGCGCCGGGCGGATTGTCGAGAATCCGTTCGCCGAGGCGAGTCAGGCGCCAGTCCGTGTTCACCAGCGGCACGGCGGCGGCGGCCGCCACCGTTTCCGACACGCGCGGTGTGGCGCACCCGCCGATAGTTAGGGCGAGCGTCACGAGGATGGCGCAGGACGGCAGGCGCGCGATCATGCGCGAAGCGTATACCCGCCCGACGCCCGGCGACTGTCAGAATGTGTCACGTCAGGCCAGCCGGAACTCGGCGGCGACGGCGACCAGCAGCCACAGCAGGAAGAACGCCCCCGCATCCAGAAAGGCTTTCCAGAACACGCCCGGCCGCACGTCCAGGGAGTCGGGCAGCGTGCGGGCCGGGCCCGGCAACCACATGTTGGGTGTGGCCGCGGCGTAGGCCTTGAACTCGTCCGGAAAGGCGTCGCCGAGAAACTGCTCTTCGCAGGCGGCGGCATAGACCACCAGCGCCGCGATCAGCAGCACCGTGCAGACACAGAGCAGCCATGATCTGGACGCGAGTCCGAGCCCGAGCGCACCCACGATGGAACAGCCATACAGCGGATGGCGGCAGCGGGCATAGGGACCCGTGGTCACCAGTTCGGCATCCTTGTGCCCGGCGATGAATACCGAGCACCACACACGCCCGAGGCAGGCCAGGCACACCAGAATGAAGCCGGCGACGCCCATGAGGTAGTACGTCCAGCCGGTGAGCTGCCTGGGACCAATGACCGCGGTGGCGGCGATGAGCGCCAGATAGATCGCGAAAGTGATGCGCAGGCGCGGGGTGCTGGGCGAGTCGGTCATGGGCCCGGCAGTTTAGCCATTGGCGGCGCAATATTCGTTGCCGCCGCGCGGTCTTGAGTAATGCCGCTGTGCCCCCCACACTTTGGTCCATCCCCGGTTTTCCCCCCCCGGTTTTTCCATTCAGGAGTCTCCATGGCCCTGCTCCAGAAGAAGACCACCCTGCCTTCGCACGACCAGGCTCTGCCCGGCCGCAACACGCCGCTGCCGCTCTCCGGGCGGCACTTCGTCAACGGCTCGCAGATCAAGCAGCCGGCGGACGGTGGCCTGGAGGAAGCGGTGTTCGGCCTCGGCTGCTTCTGGGGCGCGGAGCGCCTGTTCTGGCAGATCCCCGGCGTAGTCACCACCGCGGTGGGATACGCGGGTGGCTACACGCCCCATCCCACCTACGAGGAAGTGTGTTCGGGCCGCACCGGGCACACCGAGGTGGTGCGGGTGATCTACGACCCCGCCAGGGTGAGTTTCGAATCGCTTCTCAAGGCGTTCTGGGAATCGCACGATCCCACGCAGGGCATGCGCCAGGGCAACGACGTCGGCACGCAATACCGGTCTGCCATCTATTACACCTGCGACGCGCAGAAGAAGGCCGCGGAAGAGGGCAGGCGCCGCTACCAGGAAGCGCTGAGCAAGGCACATCGCGCGGCCATCACCACCGAGATTGCCGAGGCGCCGGAGTTCTACTACGCCGAGGAATATCACCAGCAGTACCTGGCGAAGAATCCGCATGGATATTGCGGCCTGGGAGGCTGCGGCATCCACTACGCGCCCGCGGCGCAAGTTGACGGCGGAAAAGGCTGACGGCGAAAAAATGCGCGCTGGCCTCAGGCCAGCGCGCGTCTCCGAAACGCCAGATCGGGCAATGCCAGGGGGAACGCCCGCGTACGAGTCGGATATCCGCGGCTTTCGCCGCGGCAAACCTGATCGCGAATTGCGCTGATATAGACGCCCCACGGCACGGTTCCCGTTACGCAGGCGCGCGGCAGCCCTCTGGCCACTCGTCAGAAGTAACGGTTTGTCCCATGATGCGCGTCGGCACCCAGAGAGACGAAGGGGGTCTCTTGAAAGCTTTGCAACTGCTGGCGGCGCTGGCGCTGCTGGGATCGCTGCCGGCTGCGAGCGCGGCGGACACGAAAATACTGTTCCTCGCGGGGCCGCGCGACCATGGCGCGCCGGGCCGCCACGAGTATGAGCGCGACCTGCGCACGCTCGCGCAGTCACTGGAACGGGCGAGCAATCTGCCGGGCGTGCGCACGCAGCTGATCGTCGGTCCGCTGCCGCGCGATCTGGAGGCGGTGAAGGACGCCGCCGCCATCGTCATCGACTCGAGCTCCGATCGCGCGGAGAACGAGACCCACCCGCTGTTTCCGCCCGACCCGAGCACCAACGGGCGAGGCTACGATGCCGAGACCACCGCGTACCTGCATCGCCTGAACGAGCTCATCTCGGCCCGGCAGATCGGCGTGGTGATCTTCCACTACGCGCTCTGGGCCGAGAACTGGACGGCGCGACAGAATCACCTGCGGTGGACCGGCGGCCTGTGGGTGCAGGGCGGCTCGAAGAACCCGGTCGATGAATGGACCATGACTCTCGAAAACCGCAAGCATCCGATCCTGCGCGGTGTGAAGCCCTGGACTTACCGTGACGAGGTGTTCTGCCGGTTCTTCCTGCCCAACGATGCACGGCGCGCCAACCTGCTGCTGGCCTCGCCGAAGGAAGACAGGCTGCGCATCGGGCCGCAGATCGCCTCCTGGGCCTACGAGCGCGAGGACGGCGGCCGCTCCTTCGTGTTCGGCGGCCTCGACTTCCGCGACAACCTGGCGCGCGACGACTACCGCAAGTTCCTGCTCAACGGCATCGCCTGGGCGGCGCGCCTGCCGGTGCCGCGCAAGGGCGTGCAATCGCCGGTGCCCGACGTGAGCGACGTGTCGGCGCCGCGTCCACGGCCCGTTCAATCAACCCCCACCCCGGTTCACTAGCTGAATGATGACCAGGCTCTCGAGCTGCGCGTCGATCGCGCTGATGCTGATGACATTGCCGATCTCGCTGCCCGCACGGGACCGCGCCACCGAATGGCGCGACTACGGTGGCGGCGCCGACCAGTCCAAGTACGTCGTCACCCCGGACCTCACGAAGAAGAACGTGGCGAAGCTTTCGATCGCATGGGTCTACCCGACCGGCGACGAGCGCAGCTACCAGTTCAATCCGCTGATCGCCGATGGCGTGATGTACGTGCTCGCCAAGAACAGCTCGCTCGTGGCCATCGACCTGGCGACGCGCAAGGAGCTGTGGATCCACGCCAACCTGCGCGGCATCACCAATCGCGGCATCAACTACTGGCGCAGCCGCGACGGCAAGGACCGCCGGCTGCTGTTCACCATGGACGACCTGCTGCAGGCCATCGATGCGCGCACCGGCAGGTCCATCACCAGTTTCGGCACGAATGGCGCGGTGGATCTGCGCGTGGGGCTGGGCCGCGATCCGGCGACCATCCGGCGCGTTGCCTCGGCAACGCCAGGGCGGATTTTCGAGAACCTGCTGATCCTGGGCAGCGCGCCCGGTGAAGGCTATTTCTCCGCGCCGGGGCACATCCGCGCCTACGACGTGCTCACCGGCCGGCTGGTGTGGACCTTCCACACCCTGCCGCAGCCGGGTGAGTTCGGCTACGACACCTGGCCCAAGGACGCGTACCGCTACGTCGGCGGCGTGAACGTCTGGGGCGAGATCACCGTCGACGAGAAACGCGGCATTGCCTATCTACCCGTGGGATCGCCCACCTACGACTACTACGGCGCAGACCGCATCGGCATGAATCTCTTCAGCGACTGCCTGCTGGCGCTGGATGCGCGCACCGGCAGGCGCCTGTGGCACTTCCAGATGGTGCACCACGACCTGTGGGACTACGACCCCACGGCGGCGCCACAGCTGCTCACGGTGCGCAAGGGCGGCAAGACCATCGACGCCGTGGCGCAGGCCACCAAGCAGGGCTTCGTGTTCGTGTTCGACCGGGTCACCGGTGCGCCGGTCTGGCCCATCGAGGAACGGCCCGTGCCGAAGAGCGACATGCCGGGCGAGCAGACCTGGCCCACGCAACCGTTCTCGACGCTGCCACCCACGGCGCGGCAGCGGGTGCTGCCCGACGATCTCACGCCGTACCTCATATCGGACGCCGAACGCGCAGCCTGGAAGCAGCGCATCTCGCAGGCGCGCACCGGCCTGTTCAATCCGCCGTCGCGCGACGAGAGCGCCGTGGTGCCCGGCGCCGTGGGCGGTACCAATTGGGGCAATACGGCCGCCAATCCACGCCGCGGCATCCTGTATTTGCTGAGCCAGGACTTTCCGTCGTTCTACAAGCTGCAGGAGCTCGAGCAGGGCAGCACCGGATTTCGCTACGGACCGCCGAGCCCCGAGACCCTCAAGCGCGGCGAGGCGGCATACCGCGAACACTGCGCCCAGTGTCACGGCGCGGATCGCGCCGGCACGCCCGCCGCGCCTTCCCTGCTGAACATCGGCGGGCAGATCGGCGCGCCGCAGTTCCGCCGCATCGTCACCTATGGCAATGGGCGGATGCCGCCGCTGCCGCACGTCACCGATCAGCAGGCGGGCGACATCCTCGCGTTCCTCGGGGGCGGCGCGCGTCCGCGGCGGCCGGGCGACCTGCCTGCCGGACCGACACCCGAGGGCCCGGTGGTGGCCGCGGGTGGCATCGCGCGCCCGCCGCTCGACGGGCCCGCGCCCGAATCCATGCAGGACTATCCGGAGGGCGTGCCGGCGCCCGCGCACCGCTACTTCACCGACTACGGCCTCGGTTATCCCTATCTACTCGCGCCGCCCTGGTCGCAGATCCTCGCCTACGATCTCAACGAGGGCGCGATCCTGTGGCGCCGCCCACTGGGCCAGGACCGCGACGTCGCCAGAGCCGGCGGCCGGGGGACCGGGGTGCCGCGCGGCGCGCAGCGCCAGGGCATGATCGTCACGTCCACCGGCATCGTGTTCAGCACGGCGCGCGACGGCGTGTTCTATGCCTTCGATGCCGACTCCGGCGAGGTGCTGTGGCGGCACGAGCTGCCCATGTACAGCGAAGGTCTGCCGGCCATCTATGAGCTGAAAGGCAGGCATTACCTCGTGGTCAATGCCACCACGCCGCAGACCGCGGGTCTCGATTCGCGCGAGAGCGGCATCGGCTCGGCGCAGCCTCTGGGGAAGGGCGGCTACGTGGTGTTCGCGCTGCCGTGAAGCCCGGCGCCCGCGGCTCGCGGGCGGTGCGCCGAATGCCGGCGCAATTGCGGTGATGCGAAATGGCGGCGGACGCCGCCCGGTGTATGGTCCGCATCAGGGAGCACCGGGAGTCGCCATGGGCCTCGATCGACGTGAATTGCTCAAAGTGTCGCTGGCCGCCACGGTCACGGGATGCCTGGGCGGGCAGGCGCTCGCCAGGCGACGGATCCTGAAGGTGCTGATCCTCGGCGGCACCGGATTCATCGGCCCGCATTTCGTGCAGGCATTGAGCGACGCCGGGCACACGGTGACGCTGTTCAACCGCGGCCGGCGCGATCCGCAGGCCCGGCAGGGGGTCGAGCAGTTGTTAGGCGACCGCAACGACAACCTCCGTTCGCTCGAGGGGCGCGACTGGGACCTGGTCATCGACAATTCCGGCTATACGCCGCGGCAGGTGCGGTTGTCCACGGCGCTGCTCCATGGGCACGTCGGGCAGTACATGTTCATTTCCAGCATCGCGGTGTACGACGATTTCCAGAACCCACCCATCCGCGAATCGCACGCGCTCGCAGACATCGGCGACCTGCCGCAGGACAAGCTCGCCGACGGCAACTATGGCGCGCTCAAGGTGCTCTGCGAGCGGATCGTGCAGCAGGCCTTCGGCAGGCAGGCCACGCTGATCCGGCCTACGTACATCTGCGGGCCCGGGGACTTCAGCGACCGCTTCACGTACTGGCCGGTGCGCGTGTCCCGGGGCGGCGAGATGCTCGCTCCCGGCACGCCGGACGATCCCATACAGTTCATCGACGTGCGCGACCTCGCCGATTTCGTGCGACTGTGCGCCGAGCGCGGCACCGCCGGCGTCTTCAACGTCTGTACGCCGCCTCGCTGGGCCACCATGGGCAAGCTGCTCGAGACCAGCCGGCAGGTGACCGGTGCCGACACGAAATTCGTATGGGCCGGCAGCGAATTCCTCGCGGACAACAAGGCCATCGAGCCCGGCATGTGGGCCAGCCAGGAAGTTCCGATCTGGGCGCCGCCATCGGGGCAGAGCCTGGGCCATGGTCTCGTGAGCTGCCGGGCGGCCGAGAAGAAGGGACTGAAGTTCCGGCCGCTGGCGACGACCATCCGCGACACGCTGGCGTGGCAGAAAACCAGGCCCAAGGAGCAGCAGAAGCTGCGCTCGGGCCTGACCGCGGCGCGCGAGCAGGAGCTGCTCGCGAAGCTGCGTAGTTAGGCCGCGGGCTTCACCATGGACAATTCCCGCCGGCAATTCCTGCAGATCACGCTGAGCGGTGGTGCCCTGGTGCACCGTTTCCCTGCCGCGGCTCACTGCCGGCGCCGCATCCGGCGCGACTGAATCGGTGGCGCTCGGCGCCTTCATCCGCATCCACCCCGACAATCGCGTGGTCATCGGCGCGCGCGGTTGCGAGATCGGCCAGGGCGTACGCACGTCGCTGCCCATGCTCATCGCCGAGGAACTGGATGTGCGCTGGGACCAGGTGCGCGTGGAGCAGCTCGATTACCGGCTCGCGGCGGGCAAGGAGCCGGGACAATTCACGTCCCCGGTCGGCGGCCAGGGGGCGGGCGGAAGCACCAACATTCCCGAGGGCTGGACCGCGCTGCGTGAGGCGGGTGCGCAGGTGCGCGCGCTGCTGGTCAGCGCCGCGGCGCAGGCCTGGCAGGCGGATGCGGGAAGTCCAGCGAATTTCGACGGCTACCCGCTGATGCGCATCCCGGAAGCACCCAGCGTGGAAACACACCTCATGCCCTCGACGGCAGCGCCGTCCGGTGCGGGTGAGATGGGCGTTCCCGGCGCGGCACCGGCGCTGGCCAATGCCATCTTCGCCGCCACGGGACGGCGACTGCGCGACCTGCCGCTGCGCGCTGGCTGACGCCCGCGAGTTCCGTTCCCGCACGTCAGTCGAAGCTTCAGGAACCATTCAGGGGGTGTGGCGCAATCTAAGTCTCAAGAAGACCACGGATCCGCCATGCACCGCCCAGCCATTCTCGCCTGCCTGCTCGCACTCGTCGTCACCGCCGGATGTGCCACCCACAGGCAGTGGAGTGTCACCGGCGGGGAAAAGTCAGCCGGACTGGTGCGCGTGTCCTACGAGTTCCAGGAATACCGGGAGCCGCAGGTGAGCGAGCAGCAGGCCCGGGCGCTGGCGCTGCATCGCTGCGAGGGCTGGGGATACGACGACGCCGAACCCATCGCCGGGCAGCTGCGCCGATGCAGCAACATGGATGACGGCAACTGCAACCTGTGGATGGTCACGCGCGAGTACCAGTGCACGCGCGCCATGGCGCAGGCCCATCTGCTGGCGCGCTAGCCCGCCAGCCAGTTCACCTCGCTACGACTTGCCCGGCCTCGCGATGCTGTTGTCCAGCGGTACCGCGAGGTAGCTGCCACTGCGGATCTCGATGACCAGCGGATCGCCCGCGTCCTGCACCGATTCATCGCTCACGTCCCTGCCAGTGCCGTAGTTCACCTGCGCGAACGGGTTCTTGTTGGCGTCGACCAGCACCAGCAGGCGCGATCCCGGCTGCATCCGACGCGCCACCATCGAGGTGATGAAGCGCACGCGGTGCTCCTTGCCGGGCGTGAGCAGCCGGCGCTTCTCGCGGCCCTGCGCGTAGCTCGCGCGTTGCAAGGCGCGCGCAAGATGGAACAGGCGGCCATCGGGCATGGCTTCATATACGGTGATGCCGAGATCGAAGTCGCGCTTGTTGATCGCGAGCACCAGCTCGCCTTCGAATTCGCCCATGACGCTGGTCGGTGCCTGGAAAGGCGGCGTGGCGAACACGGCCTCGGTGACCAGCTGCAGGGGGCCCTGCACGATCTCCATCGGGAAGGCATGGAAATTGTTGAACACCACCCGATTCGCCAGATCCACCTCGTGCACCACGCGCGTGCCGGCCGGCGGCTGGCGATTCGTCAGCGAATACCAGGCGCCGTCCTTCTGTCCGGAGAAATACAGGCGCATCGGGATGCCATGCATCGCGCCGATCGAAGGTGCGTGACCCCACTGGTCGGCGCCCATCACCTCGTAGTTGACGCGATCGACGAGCAGCGCGGGCTTCGGTTTGCCGAGCAACACGTAATCCATGAAATCCAGCTTGAGCGCCTGCGAATCGAATTGCGCCACGGGATCGATGGTGTAGCCGCGGAGCTCGGCGGGTTTCTGGCGCCCGTGCGTGCCGAGATGATCGTAGGGACCGATGACCAGGTAATGCTCGGCGTCGCGCGCCCGCGCCACGTGCTGCTTGAAGTATTCGAGCGCGGAGATCTGCCCGTCGTCGTAATAGCCCGTGATGGTGAGCGCCGGGATGTCGATGTGCGAGAAGTCACTGCCGTACGGCCCCATGCCCTGCCAGTACCTGTCGAAATCCGGATGTCGCAGCCAGCGCTGCAGCCAGGGGTTCGGCGTGCCGTCGACCGCGTCGAGTTCGCGGAAGGGGCGGCCGCTCGCGAACCAGTTGCGCGGGTGCTGGCGCCAGCGTTGCGCATCCGAATACAGGGCCTCGTCGAGCGTCTTGTTGTTGGTGACGTAGAACGCCCAGGAGTAGTTGTCGGCAAGGAAGACATTGTTGTGCATGGGCAATCCCTGGCCCGGCATGGCTGCCGCGGACACCGCGATCGCCGCGAGCGCGGGATGCCGGCGCTTGGTCGCGGCCCAGGCGGTGAAGCCCGAGTAGCTGCCGCCGATCATGCCCACCCTGCCGTTGCTCCAGGGCTGGCGGACTATCCAGTCGAGCACGGCATGGGTGTCGGTCGCGTCGTGCTCATAGGGCGCGATCGGGTCCGGGCTCTGGTATTTGCCGCGGACGAAGGCCACCACGCCGGCGTAGCCGCGACCGGCCAGCGCGGCGACGCTGGCGCGCGCGTCGTCCGGATTGGTGTAGATAGTGAATTCGAGAATGGCGGGCACGCGCGATCCGCCCGCCGGGTGCGCGACGATGGCGGACAGCGTCGCGCCATCGGCAGTCTTGATGAGTACGTCCTCGGCGGCGGCGGTGCCCGCGAGCAATGCGAAGATCAGCAGGCCGACGATCGAAGGGGTACGCATGGGCCGAGTGTATGCCGCGCCAGCGCCGCCGGCACGGCATTCGACCGCAACGGATAATGTCCGTGTCGCGTCCGGCTGCTAGAGTGCCCCGATGAACCCGCTGCACGATCTCATCCGCCGGTTGCCGGCGGGCGTCGAATTCCTCGTGGTCGTCACCTGGGCTTTCGGATTGCCGATCTGTGCGTCCATCCTCTCGATCGGTAATGCGGAATTCGCCGGCGTGCAGCGCACCTACCACGACGCGGCGATCGTCAGCGTGCTGCTGTGGGAATTGGCGCAGTCGCTGTTCCTGGTGTGGTTCCTGCGCATCCGTGGCTGGACGCTCGAGAAGTTAGGGTTGAACGTCACGCTGCGGGGCACTATCTATGGACTGGTCCTGCTGGTGTGCACCTACGGCCTGCTGATCGGCGTACGTTTCCTGGCGGGACAGCTGCTGCCCGAACTGCAGGCGGCCGCGGACCGGTTCCCCAGGCCCGCGCCCGACGTGAACCTGAATCTGCTGTACCTGGCATCGGTGGCCAGCGGCATCTTCGAGGAAGTGTTCGTCGCCGGATACGTCATCGCCGCGCTCACACCGGTGCGCGGCATGTGGATGGCGATCAACGTGAGCACCGGCATCCGCCTGCTGTGCCACCTGTACGAAGGCTCGCTCGGCATCCTGACGGCGGTGCCGCTCGGGCTGCTGTATGGCTACGTGTACTCACGCACGCTCATGCTCTGGCCACTGATACTGGCGCACATCGCCATCGACCTGATCGGGCTGTCGATCGTAGGACGATGACGCCGGGGGAGCCACGGCTACCGGGTTCCGGCGGGCGCGGTGTAGGCTCGCCTCATGGACGAACCGACACGCGCAGAAATCGACGCCCTCATCGAGCCGACGCTGCTGGAATTCGGCGCCAGCTGGTGCGGGTACTGCAAGGCGGCGCAAGCTGCCATCGGCGCGGTGCTCGCGCAGCATCCCGAGGTGAGCCACATCAAGGTGGAAGACGGCAAGGGCAGGCCGCTCGGGCGCTCGTTTCGCGTGAAGTTGTGGCCGACGCTGATCCTCATCGACCAGGGCAAGGAAGTCGGGCGCGTGGTGCGCCCCGGCGACGCCGCCGAGATAGAAGCCTTGTTCGCGGGCAGCCGACCTTGAGCCTGCCGCGAATGGCGGGGCTGCTGTTGGGCCTGTGCCTGGCGGCAGCGGCTGCCGCACAGACCAGCGCCGATGACACCGACGCGGCCGCCTACACGCCGTCGACGCTGGCGAAGATCATGGGCGGCGTCGCTCGCTCGCAGAACGACGAAGCGGAGCTCGGCGCCCCGCGAGCCTGGTATTCCACCACCGCCACGTTCACGGGTGCGAGGCGGCGACCGTCGGGTCGGTTCCGGCCGCTGATCAGCGCCTGGGTGAGCAGTCGCGGCGAGGGCGGCGACGTCACCGAGCTGTATTTCAGCGGTGAGTTGCCGGAGCTG
>CAMLGF010000003.1 GCA_946479515.1 uncultured Pseudomonadota bacterium
CCATCATGCGCTGCTCCAGACCTGGCGCGGGCTGCTGGCGCTGCACTACACGACCTGGCCGGAATCGCGCGGCAAGACGCGCTCGGATACGCACGCCTGGAGCGCGCATCCGACCGCCGACCTCTTGGGCCTGGTCGCCGGCATCCGGCCTGGCGCGCCGGGTTATGGGCGGCTGCGCATCGAACCGCACCTGGGCGCGCTGCGGCGGCTGGATGCGACGGCGGCCACGCCACGCGGTGCGGTGTCGGTGCGATACCGGGTCCGCGGTGACCGCTTGCAGGTCGACATCCGCGCGCCGCGCGATCTGCCCGGCGAGTTCGTCTGGAAGGGACGAAGCCATGCCCTCACCGGGATGCACACGCGGTTATCGCTCGATATCGAACCCTGACTGCGGAATACGGCATGCTGGCGCGTCCGTCATGGGGCAGCTGCAGCGGGAGCGGGTGATGGAATCCAGACTCAACAGCATTGTCGTCGTTGCAGCCCTGCTGGCCGTGGGCCCCGGCGCGCCGACCGTGCGGGCGGGCGAGCCGCGCCTCGTCGCCGTGACAGTGGATGCCACGCGCAGCACGGGCGCGCTGCCGCCGGTGTGGCGTTTCTTCGGCGCCGACGAGCCTAACTATGCGACGATGCGCGACGGACGCAAGCTGCTCGCCGGACTGGGCGGGCTGCGGCCGGGGCAGGTGTATTTCCGGGCCCACAACCTGCTGTCGTCGGGCGACGGCACGCCGGCATTCAAATGGGGCAGCACCAACCTCTACACCGAGGACGCGGATGGCAACCCGGTGTACGACTACCGGGTGGTCGACCGCATCATCGACACCTATCTGGAGCGCGGCATCCATCCTTACCTGCAACTGGGGTTCATGCCCGAGGCGCTGTCGTCTGCGCCGGCGGGCACGCCGTACCAGCATCCGTGGCGGCCGGGCTTCGATTACCGGCTGATCGCCACCGGCTGGTCCTGGCCGCCGAAGAGCTACGAGAAGTGGGCCGAGCTCGTTTATCAATGGACCCGGCACAACGTCGAGCGTTACGGCGCCGAGGAGGTGTCCCGCTGGTATTTCGAGGTGTGGAACGAGGCGAACCTCAAGGTGTACTGGCAGGGCACGCCGGAGCAGTTCTACCGGCTGCACGACCTGGCGGTGGCCGCCGTGCGCCGCGCACTGCCGAATGCGCGGGTAGGTGGGCCGGACGTGGCCGGCTCCGGTGGTGAGTTCATGGACGGCTTCCTGCGGCACGTGGTGGAGAAAGGCACGCCGACGGATTTTCTTTCCTTCCATGCCAAGGGGCGGCCGAGCTTCGAGAACGGCCATGTGCGCATGGGCATCGCGCAGCATCTGAAGGAAGTGGACGGCGGATTCACCAAGGTGCTGTCCAGTGCGGCGCTGGCACGCCTGCCGGTGATCATCGGCGAGTCGGACCCCGAGGGCTGCGCGGCCTGTCCCGGCCCGCAGAATGCGTATCGCAACGGCACCATGTATTCCAGCTACACGGCGGCGAGCTTCGCGCGCATCTGGGAGCTGGCGGCACGCCGCGGTGTGAATCTCGAGGGCGTGTTGTCCTGGTCGTTCGAGTTCGAGAATCAGCCGTGGTTCGCCGGCTACCGCCAGCTCGCCACCAATGGCGTGATGCTGCCGGTGTTCAACGTGTTCCGGTTGTTTGCGATGCTGGGCCCGGACAAGGTCGGTGCCCGCAGCAGCGCCCAGCTTCCGGTGGAAGTGGTCATGAACGAGGGCGTGCGCGGCGAGGCCGACGTGGGCGTGCTGGCCACGCGCGACGCCGGCGGGGGCGTGCAGGTGCTGCTGTGGCACTACCACGACGATGACGTTCCCGGCGACGCCGCCGCCGTCACGGTGCAGGTGAAGGGCGTGCCGGCGCGCCGCGACGAATGGCTGTTCCGTGTCGATGGCGGCCATGCCAATGCCTTCGCGGCCTGGCAGGCCATGGGCTCGCCGCAGTCCCCGAATGCCAGTCAGTACGCCGAATTGGAAAAGGCCGCCGAGCTGGCCGGCGAACGCGTGAGCCCGGTGAGCACGCGGGGCCGTGTCGCGACCTACCAGGTCACGGTGCCACGCCAGGGCGTGGCCCTGCTGCAGATCGCGGCGGCCCGGACGCCGGTTAGATAGAGCAGGCCGCCGGAAGGCGCGTCGCACGCTCAGGCCGAGTGCGCCGGCGCCAGCGCCGCGCTCCGCGCGCCACGGACGGCGGGCGCAACATTTCTTTACCTGGGCGAGAAGCTGGCGAAACGGGCCCGCTTCACAGTGCGCTTCGTCCCCCAATTGGAGAAACGAGATGGAACTGAAGTCACGCAAGGGGCTGGGCCTGGTCCTGGCCGGTGTGTTCGCGCTGCTCGCGGGCGGCGCCCTGGTGTTCGCGCATGCCGGCAAAGGCGGTCATGGGCGCATGGGCGTGGACGAGATGGCCGAACACTTCCAGGTGCACGTCAAGCACGTGCTCGCCGAGGTGGATGCCACGCCGGAGCAGCAGGCGCGCATCAACGCCATCATCGATGCGGCGGCCGCCGACCTGAAGGCGCTGCACGGCCAGCATGCCGGTGCATTTGCCGAGATGCATCGGGTGTTCACGGCGCCGACCATCGATCGCGGCAAGTTGGAGCAGCTGCGCGCGGCTCACATTGCCGCGCTCGACGCGGCCTCGCAGCGCTGCGCCACGGCGCTGGCCGACGCCGCGGAGGTGCTCACGCCCGAGCAGCGCCGCCGGCTGGGCGAGAAGATGCAGGAACGCCACGCGGCGTCCGCCGGGGGCTTTCCGCACGGCGGCTGATGCCGGCAACATCGCGGTCATGACTCACCGCATCCTGCTGGTCGAAGACGACGCCCGCCTCGCCGCGATGGTCTGTGACTATCTCGGCGAGGCGGGCTTCCGCGTGTCGACGACGGCATCGGGCACCGAGGCGGAAAGGCTGCTGCGCGGCGATGCCTTCGATGCGGCGATACTCGACCTCATGCTGCCCGACATGGACGGGCTGGACCTGTGCCGCAGGGTACGCACGCAGTCCGCCATCCCCGTGCTCATGCTGACCGCGCGCGGCGACCCGCTCGACCGCGTGGTGGGCCTGGAGCTGGGCGCCGATGACTATCTACCCAAGCCCTTCGAGCCGCGCGAGCTGCTGGCGCGGCTGCGCGCCATCCTGCGGCGGGGCGCCGGCGCGCGGCCCACCGACGTGCTGCGTTTCGGCCGGCTGGAGATCGACCGCGGCGCCCGGGTGGCGCGCATCGACGGTCAACCGCGCGCCCTCACGGGCCTGCAGTTCACGCTGCTCGTGGCCATGGCAGAGCGCGCCGGCCGGGTGCTGTCGCGCGAGGTGCTGCTCGATCTCACGCGCGGCGAGGCGCTGGAGGAGTTCGACCGGTCCATCGACGTGCACATCTCGCGATTGCGGGCCGCGCTCGAGGACGACCCGCGCAAACCGCGCCGCATCCTCACCCTGCGCGGCGCGGGCTACGTGTTCGCGCGCGAGCAGGACCGATGAAGCGCCTGCACCGCAAGCTGTACCTCGCCGTGGTGGCGACACTGCTGGTCTTCATGGTGGGCGGCGCGCTCCTCTGGCACTTCTTCGCGCCGCGTGAAGCCATGTGGGGCGTGCAGAGCGCGACCGGGGTCGCCGCGCTGCTGTTCGAAGCAAGCCCGCCGGAGCCGCCGCAGGAAGACGCCATGCTCGATGCACTCGCCTGGCAACTTCGGGCCGACGTGGCGCTGTACGCGCCCGGCAACCCGGTGCCGCTCAAGTCGCGCGGCGAGATCCTCGCCGCGGTGCCCGAACAGGCGCGCGACACCTGGCTGGTGACCCGCGAAGGTCCTATCTACAGCCGCGCGCTGCCGGACGGCCGCCGGCTCGTCGTTCATCCGCGCCAGCGCTTCCTGCTGCACGGGCTGCACCTCGGTCTGCTGTTCACGGCGCTCGCGGCCGCCCTGGCGCTCATCATCTATCCCATCACGCGCGGCATCACCGCACGGTTGGGCAGGCTCGAGGCCGGCGTGCGGCAGCTGGGCGAGGGCAATCTCGCGGCGCGCGTGGCCGTCGAGGGGCACGACGAAGTGGCCGTGCTGGCACGCAGCTTCAATGAATCGGCCGGCCGGGTGCAGCAGTTGGTGCGCGCCCACAAGATGCTGCTGGCCAATTGCTCGCACGAGCTGCGCACTCCGCTGGCGCGCATCCGCATGGCCATCGAGAAGCTGGCCGGTGCCGATTCTCCCGCGGGCGCGGAGATGGCGCGCAGCATCGCCGAACTGGACGAGCTCATCGGCGAGATGCTGCTCGCCAGCCGGCTGGACGCCATGAGCCGACCGGAACGCGAAGAAGACGTGGACCTGCTGGCGCTGGTGGCCGAAGAGGCGGCGCACTTCGGCTGCGAAGCCGTGGGCGAAGCACTGCACGTGCGCGGCGACCCGACGCTCCTGCGGCGCATGGTGCGCAACCTGCTGGACAATGCACATCGGCACGGCGGCGGTGGCGCCACCGTGGAACTGCGCGCGGCGCCGGACGGCGGCGCCCTGCTCGCGGTCGAAGATCGCGGGCCCGGCGTGCCGCCTGCCGAGCGCGAGAAGATCTTCGAGCCTTTTCACCGCGCGGCGTCATCGCCCGCCGAGCCTCGCGGTACCGGCCTGGGCCTGGCCATCGTGCGGCAGGTGGCGCGGGCGCATGGTGGCGACGCCCGTTGCGAAACCGGGGCCCGGGGCGCGCGCTTCGTGGTCGTGCTGCCGCGCACAGGCTAGACTCGCGCCCCTGCAAAGCGGGGGAATTCATGTTCACGAAGATCAAACTGGCCATCGCATCGTCGCTGGCACTGTCATTGGCAACGTTCGCCACGGCACACGCGGCCGAGGGCGGGTCCGACAAGGGCTGGTCGCCGCTGTTCAACGGCAAGGACCTGAGCGGCTGGACCATCAAGATTGCCGGCCGGCCGCTGGGCGAGAACTACAACGACACGTTCCGCGTCGAGAACGGCATCCTCAAGGTGTCATACGACAAGTGGGACAAGTTCGACCGCCACTTCGGGCACCTCTACACCAACCAGGCCTACTCCCATTACATCCTGCGCCTGCAGTACCTCTTCACGGGCAAGGCGCCGGAGGATTCGCCGCCGTGGGCCAAGCTCAACAGCGGCGTGATGATCCACTCGCAGTCACCGCTCAGCCTGTTGCTGGACCAGGAATTCCCGGTGAGCATGGAATTCCAGTTCCTGGCCGAGGGTTCCTCGGCCGGCAAGCAGACCGCGAACGTCTGCACGCCCGGCACCAATCTCGAGATGAACGGCAAGCTGCTCGAGGATCACATCATCGATTCGAGCTCCCGGTTCTATCCGCTCGGGGAGTGGGTGAACGTCGAGGTGGAGGTGCACGGCAACCGGGAAGTGATCCACCGCATCAACGGCAAGGAAGTGCTGCGCTACCAGCACCCGCAGCTCGATCCGCGCGACGAGACCGCGCAGCGGCTGCTGGCCGTGGGCGCGCCGCTGCAGGTGTCCTTCGGGCACATCGCGTTGCAGGCGGAGAGCCAGCCCGTCTGGTTCCGCAACATCGAGATCCGGCCGCTGGCAGAATAGTTAGTTGACGACCGCCGCATCCACCTGGCAGCGGGAATTGTCCCGCGCCATCACCCGGCCCGAGGAGCTGATCGAGGCGCTCGGGCTCGATCCCGTGCTGCTGCAGGGCGCGCGCGCCGCGAACGACTCGTTTGCGCTGCGCGTGACGCCCAGCTTCCTCGCGCGCATGCGCCGCGGCGACCGCGATGACCCGCTGCTGCGCCAGGTGCTGCCGCTCGCCGAGGAGCGGCTCGAGCAGGGCGGCTACCTGGCCGATCCGCTCGCCGAGCGCGCCTACACGCGCGCGCCCAACCTGTTGCAGAAGTACGCCGGCCGCGCGCTGCTGATCACCACCCAGGCCTGCGCCATCCACTGCCGCTACTGCTTCCGGCGCGAGTTTCCCTACGCCGAACAACAGGAAGAGCAGGGTGCGGCGCGCTGGAGCGCGGCGCTCGCGGCCATCGCCGCGGACGATTCGATCGAAGAGGTGATCCTGAGCGGCGGCGACCCGCTGTCGCTGTCGGATGCGCGCCTCACGCAGCTCACCGACGCGCTCCAGGGCATCCCGCATCTGCGGCGGCTGCGCATCCACACGCGTCAGCCCGTGGTACTGCCCGCGCGCGTGGACGACGGGCTCATCACGTGGTTGCAAGGGCTCCGGCTGCCCACGGCCATGGTGCTGCACGTCAACCATGCCAACGAGATCGACGACGAGGTGCGCGGCGCCTGCGCCCGGCTGCGCTCCGCGGGGCTCACGCTGCTCAACCAGTCGGTGCTGCTGCGCGGTGTGAACGACTCGGTGGCGGCGCTGGCCAGCCTGTCGCGCGCGCTGTTCGACGCCGGCGTGACGCCGTACTACCTGCACCTGCCCGACCGGGTTCGCGGGACGGCGCATTTCGACGTGCCGCTGACGGCAGCGCGCGAGCTCATGGCCGGGCTCGCCGCCCAGCTGTCGGGGTATCTGGTGCCCCGGCTGGTGCGGGAGGTGCCCGGCGCGGCGTCCAAGGTGGCCGCGGCGCATCTGACCTGACCCCGGGCCCCGCCCGGCCGGCTTTTTCGCGCTATCTTCCAAGGATCGCCGCGAGGCCTCCGTCCAATGGCTGAAGCAGACGAACGGGCGGGAATGGACGATCTGGCACTCATCCGCAGGGCTCAGGAAGGGGACTCCACGTCCTTCGCGGCGCTATTGGATCTGTACTACGACACCATCCACCGTTTCGCCTGGAAGTGGTGCGGCCATGCCGCGAATGCCGACGACATCGCGCAACTGGCCTGCATCAAGCTGGCGAACAGCCTGGCGCAGTACCGCTTCCAGGCGGCGTTCACGAGCTGGCTGTACCGCCTGGTGATCAGCTGCGCGCAGGACTGGCAGCGTTCACAGCAGCGGCACGAACATGCCGATCTCCCGGACGACGAACCGGCGGACGGCGGCAACCCGGCGGAGGAGTCCATCTACCTGCTGCAGTTGCTGGCGCAGCTGGAGAAGCTGGGCGAAGGCATGAAGGAGACCGCGCTCCTGGTTCACGGCGAAGGCCTGAGCCATGCGGAGGCAGGAGCAATTCTCGGCGTGACCGAGTCGACGATCTCCTGGCGGGTGCACACCATCCGCAAGCACATGCACAGGAACGAAGTCCTGCCTGCGAAGCGAGGCAGCGGATCATGAAGAAGCAGGGCATCGACAATTTCTTCGAGGAGCTGAAGGCGCCGGCGCCGGATCCCGAGGCACGCCTGCGTGCGAAGCGCGCGGCGCTCGCGCAGTTCGAACGCGCGCACGCCGCTGACAAGCTGCTCGAATTCCCCCGCCAAGATTCCGCCGACGAGGCACGTCTCTCCCGTGAACATCATTCACACGGGAGCGCTTCGATGAAACGATTTGCGAATCGCGGCTGGTATGCCGCCGCCGCCGGAATCGGCGTGCTGGCACTGGGGCTCACCTGGGTGCTGCCGAATCTGCGCCCGTACACCGAGGAACTGGCGACGCCGGTGGCGGCGTCCGCCCCGCCGGGGCCGCGAGCGACCGAACTACCGGCCGACGCGCAGTCCGCGGGCGCGCCCAGCGCCGCGGCGGTGTCCGTGCCCGACGCGGAAAACCAGGCTTCGCCGACGCCGGCGGAGCCCGGATCGGCGGCCCTGGCGCGCGACCCCGCGCTGCGCAAGCAGCTGGAGGAGGCCCGGCTGCGTGCCGCGGCGCAGGCCAGGCTCGCCGACGAGCGTCGCGAAGACAGCCCGCGCGCTGTGCAGTCGCCCAGCCAGGCGGCGCCGTCTGCGCCGCCGCCATCCGAGAAGCCGGCGAAGGAGGATCTGCAGTCGGTCACCGTCACCGGCATGCGCCGGCCGCTGGCCAACGCGGTGGAAGTCAAGCGCGAGGCCGTGGGGACTGTCGATGCCATCTCCTCCGAGCCGGTCGCCGGCAGCTATTCCGAGGCGCCGCCGTATCACGACGAAGGCCGTGACCAGTTCCAGCACTTCGACCTCAACCCGGTGCGGCGCGTGGCCGACGAGCCCGTATCCACGTTCTCCGCCGACGTGGATACCGCCTCTTACAGCTTCGTGCGCGCCCGTCTCAGCGAGGGCGACCTGCCGCAGAAGGACGCGGTGCGCGCCGAGGAGATGATCAACTACTTCGACTACGACTGGCCGGCCGCCGATTCGCGCAGCGTGCCGTTCAAGCCGACAGTGGTGGTCAGCGATTCACCCTGGGGCAAGGGCAGGAAGCTGGTGCACATCGGCATCAAGGGCTACGAAGTTGATCGGGAGCAGACTCCGCCCGCCAACCTGGTTCTGCTGCTGGACGTGAGCGGCTCGATGAACGAGCCCGACAAGCTGCCGCTGGTGGTGCGCTCCATGGAGCTGCTGCTCGACAGCCTGAAGCCCACGGATACGGTGGGCATCGTGGTGTACGCCGGCGCCGCGGGCACGGTGCTCGAACCCACGCCGGCGCGCGACAAGCAGAAGATTCTCGCCGCGCTGCATTCGCTGCGCCCGGGCGGCTCGACGGCCGGCGCCGAGGGCATCGAGCGCGCCTATCAGCTGGCCGAGGGCCATTTCCGCAAGGGCGGCGTGAACCGCATCCTGCTGTGCACCGATGGCGACTTCAACGTCGGCATCGCCGGCACCGAGGAGCTCAAGGGCTTCGTCGAGCGCAAGCGCGCGAGCGGCGTCTATCTATCGGTGCTGGGCTTCGGCGAAGGCAACTACCGCGACGAGCTGGCGCAGGCGCTGGCACAGAACGGCAACGGCGTGGCGGCGTACATCGACACCGAGAACGAGGCGCGCAAGGTGCTGGTGCAGGAAGCCAGCGCCTCGCTGTTCACCATCGCCAGGGACGTGAAGCTGCAGGTCGAGTTCAATCCCGCCACGGTGAGCGAGTACCGCCTGGTGGGCTACGAGACCCGCGCGCTCAAGCGCGAAGACTTCAACAATGACGCGGTGGATGCCGGCGACGTGGGCGCGGGCCACACGGTGACCGCCATCTACGAGATCACGCCCGTCGGCGCCAGGGGTTCGGTGGACGAGCCCTATTTCGAAGGCAATCGCCGGCCCGCCGACGCCCGGCCGCGCGGCCGTACCGACCTGTATGGCTTCCTCAAGATCCGCTACAAGCTGCCGGGCGAGAGCGAATCGAAGCTGATCAGCGAGCCCATTCCACTGCGCACGGCTGGCGTCTCCGCGGCCGTGAGGCGCGACGTGCGCTTCTCCACGGCCGTGGCCGGCTTCGCGCAGCTGCTGCGCGGCGAGACCTACACCGGTTCGCTGAGCTACGACGACGTCATCGAGGAAGCTCAGGCCGCGCGCGGTGCGGACCGCTTCGGCTATCGCGCCGAGTTCATCGAACTCGTGCGGCGCGCGCGGGGCGCCGCGAAGGATTGATCCGGGCGGTCAGGCCCGGGTCTGGCGTGCGCGCGGACGCGCCGTCAGTCCCGGGTTTTCACCTTGTAGTCGGCGGGGATGTCGAATGAGGCCGCCGGCAATTCGCCGGCCTCGATTCGGGTCACCGTGGTGGTGATGTTGCCCTTGGCGAGCCGCGCCATCATCGCCGCCATGGGGCCGTCGCCGCCGGCATTGATGTTGATGTTGCTCTCGAGCGCCATGCCGGCCTCGGCCATCTTGCGCGTGAGCGCGGCATAAGCCTTGGCCTGCGCGGCGCCCGTGGGTGACTTGGCGCTGCGCGGATCGCCGAAGATGAAGCCGGAGTCGGCGGCCGCACGGTAAAAGGCCTGGTAGTCGGCGAGCCCCGGAACCTTCGTCGCCAGGCACACCGTGCCGGCCAGGGTCATGGTGAGATCCATGCCATCGCCCGAATGACCGGTGGGGCTGAACGGCAGCGACACGCTGATGTCGTGCACCGTGCACTCGAAGCCCGCGATCTGGCGGGTCTGCGAGGTTCTGGTCAGCGTCGCGTCCAGGGTTCCCGTGCCGATCTTCTGCAGCTGCTCGGCGATGCTGTCGAGCGGCGTGACGTTGGCCACCTTCTTCTTGGCGTCGAGATCGATGAAGCGCCGGCCTTCGATGTCCATGATCAGCGTCTGTGTCTTGCCGCGAAAGGTGCTTTCGGTGCGCTGCCGGTTGCCCTTGATCTGGCTGACGCCGTCACCGCTCAGGTCGAGGACCATCTTGCCCACGGTCTGGGTGGTGATGGTGACGTCGGCCAGCGCGGTGCCCGCGAGACTCGACAAGAGGGTGGCGACCAGGATCCGATGCTTCGTCATGTTCTGCTCCCTTCTGATGACGCCGGCCTTTATACCTGCTCGCCCGGCGCCCGGGGATGTCGTCGCCCGCCGACAGCCGGCGCTGGTTAGGCCGGATCCGAGGCGCGGCGGCCCCGGCTCTCGCCTTCCAGCACCAGCGGGCGCATGACGTTGAGTCGCATGCGGCCGCGGCCGAGCTTCTCCAGCTGGATATCCGCCTTCTGCTCGGCCAGGCGCCGCTGCAGCAGCAGGAGCCGTACTTCGAGATTGTCCTGCACGTCGGGCAGCCGCAGCTCCGGCGCCAGGCGCAGCTCGCGGTTGGAAAACTCCTGGCGGCCGGTGCGCAGGTACTCGCCGGCCAGCTTCCAGAGAATGGCGCCGGCGACGCCGCGGATCAGGTACACGTCGTCGAGGAATACGCTGTTGTCGCGCCCGAACAGTCGCAGCCGCAGCGGCGGGCCATGCCCCGCGACGCCGTGCCCGGGCGGCTCCGTCGCGGCGGGCTCCTGCGGCTCGCGCTCGGCGGGCGGTTGCATCAGGCTCATGGCCACCGCGAACTGGCCGCACAACAGCATCAGCGCGTCTTCGTCGTCGTAGCCGAAGTTCTGGTCGTGCGTGCTCTCCACGAACAACGCACCGAGCACGCGTCCGCGCGCGCGCAGCGGCACCGCGAGCTGGCTGCGCGGCTCCTTGAGCCCGGGCAACGGAATGGCGGATTTGAGCGCCGGCGCATAGCCCATTTCCTCGGCGCGTTCGCGCGCCGCGCGCGCATAGCGCGCCATGTTCATCATGTGACCCACGCGGATGGGCACGCCCTCGCGCACCGCGGTGCCGACGATGCCGTCGCCGATGAAGATTTCCGCGCCCGCGCCATCGTGCTCGTAGCCGCGGCTGGCGAGCAGCGTGAGCGCGGCCTGGGCCGCATCGCTGAGCCACAGCATGGCGTGATCGATGCGCAGCAGCTCACCAAGCCCATCGAGGAAGGTGTCGAGCAGCTCGCTCAGATCTTCGCAGTGCGCCATGCGCTCGGACAGCAGCCGCGAGTTGGTGGCGATGTCCACGCGCGGTTGCGCGCCCGGCAGCTCGCGACGCCCGGGCACGCGCCGCATCTCGAGCACGCGATAGATGTCCGCGCCCCGCAGGTGAAAGACCTGGTCCATGCCGGAATGGCTGGCGACACCCATGAGCTTGGCGCGCAGGCGCTCGAACACCGGTCCTTCGGTCTCGGTGCGCAGGTACTCGAGCTGCAGCACCACGCCGGCGCCGCTGTAGCCATCGTCGAGCGTCAGCGCCGCGCGCCGCGTGGCCAGCACGTTCTCGCGGCTGCGATTGAAAAACTGATATGACAACGCGATGTGCAGCGGATCGACGTACTCGGCCAGCGACAGGTAGCTGACGTTCGGCATGTGATCGGGCGAGACCGTGCACAGCGTGGGCGGGATCACGCCCTCCATCATGCGGCGTACGCCGAACAGCGTGAGGCCGTCCTGGAACACGGTGTTCATGGGCTTCACGGCTTCAACGCCAGCGCGCAACCCGCGTCGGGTCCCGGCGTCTGGTTGCGGGCCGAAAAGGGCGTGAAGCGGATCGCCATGAGATCGTCGTCCGGACGCAGGTACCAGGACTCCGTGTACTCGGGCGGGATGCCGTGCGTCTCGAGCTGCTTGCGGAATTTCACGTAGCGATCGAACACGAGTTCGCGGAAGGCGCCGCCGCCCAGGCTCACCTCCGCGTCACGCCCGAGCAGGCTGATCGACTTGTAGGTCTCGGGCAAGGTGAGATTCACGGCCACGCGTCCGTTCTCACGCACCGCCGCCAGCACTTCGAAGCCCGACTCCCCGGACAGGATGACGACCAGCCGCCCGTCGGCTTCGAGCTGTGCCGCCAGTCCGCGGCACAGCGAAGGCCGGCCCGCGTTCGTGCAGCCGCCCACCTGGTGGCTCACGCCCGCGGCGAGGAACTCGACCATGTCTTCAGTGAGCGCCATCTGTCTCGAATTCTGGAACCGGTATGCACACGTTAGCGTGATTTTAAGGAATCCCTAAGCGCGACTTAGCAATCCCGCGCGCGCCATTGACTAGTGTTAGTCCCGCCAGCGGGCGTGCTTTCAAGGAGTCGAGATGTCCAGACCCATCATCACCGTGTTCGGCGCCAGCGGGGCGCAGGGCGGCGGTCTCGTCCGCGCCTTGCTGGCCGACCCTGACCGCCATTTCGCCGTGCGGGCCGTGACCCGCCGGCCCGATGCGGCGGCCGCACAGGATTTGCGCCGCGCAGGGGCGGAAGTGGTGATGGCGGACATCGACGATGCCTGCAGCGCGGCCAAGGCGATGGCCGGGACGTACGGCGCCTTCCTGATGACCAATTTCTGGGAGCATCAGTCCGGCGAGCGCGAGCTCGTTCAGGCGCACAACCTGGCCTCTGCAGCGGCCCAGGCCGGCGTGCGCCACGCCATCTGGTCGACGCTCGAGGACACGCGCGAGTTCATCCCGGCCGATGGCACTCGCATGCCCGTGCTCGAAGGCCGCTTCAACGTGCCGCATTTCGACGCCAAGGGCGAGGCGCACCGCTACTTCGCGCGGCAGGGCGTGCCGGTGACTTATCTGTACACGTCCGGGTTCTGGGAAAACCTGATCCACTTCGGCATGGGCCCGCAGCGCGCCGC
Organism: uncultured Pseudomonadota bacterium; assembly: GCA_946479515.1. The sequence continues at coordinate 12,897 of CAMLGF010000003.1, forward strand.
CGACGGGCGCCTGGTGCTCACGTTCCCGACCGGCGACGCGCACATCCCGTGGATCGGCGTGCAGGACATCGGCCGCGCGGCGCGCGAGATCTTCCTGCGCGGCGAGGTTCTCATCGGCGATTCCATCGGCGTCGCGGGCGACATCCTGACCGGCGCGCAGATGGCGGGAATCCTCGCGAAGGCGCTCGGCGAGCCCGTGCAGTACAACGCCGTGACCCCGGACCAGTTCCGTGCCTTCGATTCTCCCGGCGCGGTCGAGGTCGGCAACATGTGGCAGTTCAAGCGCGACTGCGCAACGGCGTACTGCGCGCGCCGCGATCTGCGCCGGGTGCGCGCCCTGCATCCCGGCATCGCCGATTTCGCGACCTGGCTGGCCGAGAACAAGACGCGGATTCCGTTGTCCGCGGCGGCGTGATCATGGCCAGGGGAGTCGCGTGGCTGGTGTGGGGAGCGCTGGTGCTGGCAGGGTCGGCCCGGGCCGACGGGGCTCGCGACCTGCCGGAGCGACTGGCCGATACGGGCCTGTACGACGAGTCCACGCGGGCCGGTCTCATCGAATACTCGCCGCAGTACCCGCTGTGGTCGGATGGAGCCGGCAAGCGCCGCTGGATCTACCTGCCGCCGGGCAGCTTCATCGATGCTGCCAACCCGGACGCCTGGGATTTTCCACGGGGCACGAAGCTCTGGAAGGAATTCCGCCATGGGGCTGCGGTGGAAACGCGCTACATCGTGCGCGGCGCGGATGGCACCTGGCGTTACGGCAGCTACGCGTGGGACGCGCGCGGCGGCGAGGCGCGGCTCGTGCCGGTGGCCGGCCGTGAACTGGCGCTGCCGGCCGCGCCCGGCGGTCGCTACGGCATTCCCGCGGAAAACGACTGCCGCGCCTGCCACGAAGCCGCGCCGGTGCCCGTGCTGGGCTTCAGCGCCCTGCAGCTCTCGCCCGACCGCGATCCGGCGGCGCCGCATGCCAATGCATTCAGCGGCGCGGACCTGCGCACGCTGGCCGCGCGCGGGCTGCTGCGAAATCTGCCGCCATCGGTGCTCGCGCATCCGCCGCGCATCGCCGCCGCCACCGCGCGCGAGCGCAGCGCGCTCGGGTATCTGCACGGCAACTGCGGTCATTGCCACAACGCCGACGGGCCGCTGTCGATCTTCGAGCTGAACCTCTCGCAGCGCGTGACCGGGTCTGCCGCGGACGTGCTGCGCACGCTGGTCGGCGTGCCCAGCCAGGTGCGCGCGCCGCAGGCGCCGGTCGGCACGCCGCGCATCGCCCCCGGCCACTTTTCTGCGAGCGCGCTCGCCATCCGCATGCGCTCGCGCGATCCGCTGCAGCAGATGCCGCCGCTCGGCACGACGCAGGTGGATGCCGAAGCGCTGGCGCTGCTCGCCGCGTGGGTGGATGGACTCTCTAACTAACAACCCGTTCTGGAGGATGGAATCGTGAGTTCGCTGAAGATGCTGTTGAGAATCGCCATGGTGGTCGCCGCCTCGTTCGCGCGTGCCGCCGAACCGCCGCCGCCCGCCGCCGCACCGGATGCCGTCGCGACGGACTCGGCCCCGCGGGGCATGGTCGAGCGCGGGCGCTACCTGGTGTCCACCTCGGCCTGCAACGACTGCCATACGCCGTGGCACATGACCGAGCGCGGGCCCGAACCGGACATGAGCCGCATGCTGTCGGGCCATCCCGAAGCCCTGGAAATGCCGCCGGCACCGGCGGTGCCGGGGCCATGGCAGATGGTCGCGGGCGCGACCAATACCGCCTGGGCAGGGCCCTGGGGCGTGAGCTTCACGGCCAATCTCACGCCGGATCGCGAGACCGGTCTCGGCAAGTGGAGCGAGCGCAACTTCATCGAGACCATCCGCACCGGGCGGCACCTGGGACGCGGGCGGCCGGTCCTGCCGCCCATGCCCATTCCCGTGTACAACAATTTCACCGACGCGGACCTGGCGGCGATCTACGCCTATCTGCGCACCATCCCGGCGGTGAGGAATCGAGTGCCCGAGCCGCGCATCGCGCCGCCGCCGGTCGCCCGCGCGGGTAGTTAGCAACCCCGGCACGCGCGCCGCCGCGTTACACTGCCGCGGGTCCGGATTCCCCGGGCTCGCGGCGGAGTGACCTCATGGCGGCTATGCAGATTCTGGCGCTGGTGTTGATGTCCCTGCTCGCCGCCGGCGTGGCCGCGCAGGAACCGACCCTCGAACTGGCGCCTTCGCCGCTGGAAGTGCCGGCGCGCATCGGGCCGCTGGTCGGAAATCCGACGCCTCACGAGTACGGCGAACCGGGCATGGGGGTCTCCTACCAGTACGGCGCGCCGGGAGCGAGCCTGACGGTATACGTGTACGACGCCGGCATCGCGGACCTGGAACAGGGGGCGGACACCATTCCGGCCTGCGTGCAATTCGAGCTAGCCAAACAGGGTGTGTCGCAGGCCTATCAGCAGTCCCGGCTGCTGTCCGAACATCTGGTGAAACTGCTGCCGCCGCAGGCCGCGCCGCTGATGCGCGAGGCGGTTTTCGAATTCGAGCACGAAGGCCACGGCCTCGTGTCGTATGTGTGGATCACGGCAGTGGCCGGGCAGTTCATCAAGCTGCGATTCACCGCCGACAAGGAAATACAGGATGAACTGCCGGACGCGCGGCGCGTCATTCTCGCGGCCTTCGGCGAGGCCATCCAACCGCACCTCTCACCCGCGGATCCCGAGGCGAAGAAGTCCGGTACCGCCATCAATCTCGACCTGAACTCGCTCGACGGCGACTTCGGTACGGCCGGACTCCTCTACCCCATGCTGCTCAGCGCGGTCGCCGAGCAGACGCCGGATGCCGCGCCCGTATGCGGGGGCGAGATGGTGCCGTCCTTCGAGACCGAGCTCGGCCTGTACCGCACGCTGTTCGTCGACAGCGGCGAGGGCGGCGGGACTGCGTTCGGCAAGCGGATCGCCAGGGCGGCGACGGATGGCTTTCTCGAGGAGCTCGTCTGGGTCGAGCTGCACCGCGACTCCTGGGGCAAGCGAGCGCCGCAGGAACTGGCGCTCGAGGACTATGCGAAGTGGAAGCGCAAGAACCTCAAGCGTTTCCGTCGCCCCGCCTTCGGCAGCGTCTACATCGACCATCCGCGGCCGCTGGCGCCCGAGCCGACCCCGTGAGCTGCCCATCGGCGGCAATAGAGAGAATGGGGTTGCAAATAAGAATTCTTCTCATGTAGCGTGCGCGCTCTGTTTTCAATGGGCGCGTCGATGTCGAGTCAGGAATCCACGTCCGGGAGCCGCGAGTGAACTCCCGACGCCGCATGCAGCTGTACCGCACGTCGCACTGGCTCCACTGGACCAGCGCCGCCATCTGCCTCACCGCGCTGCTGTTGTTCAGCATCACCGGCATCACGCTGAACCACGCCGCCTCGATCGGCGGCGCGCCGGTCGTGAACCGTGGCGAAGCCCGGTTGCCGCAGCCGCTCGAGAGCCTGGTCGCGGGAGCGGACGAGCCCGCGAGTCTGCCGGCGCCGCTGGCGGACTGGTTGGCAGGCTCGCTCGATATCGACCCGCGCAATGCCAGCGTGGAGTGGTCGCGTGACGAGTTGTACGTGTCCGCGCCCGGCCCGGGCCGCGACGCCTGGGTGTCGGTGGACCGTGCCACCGGCGCCGCGACCTACGAACGCACCGACCGTGGCTGGATCGCGTATTTCAACGACCTGCACAAGGGCCGCCACACCGGCGTGATCTGGTGGTTGTTCATCGACGTGGTGGCGGCGGCCTGCCTGTTCTTCTCGATCACCGGGCTGATCCTGCTGCAGATTCAGGCGCGGCAACGCCGCGGCACCTGGCCCCTGGTCACCGGCGGCGCCGGACTGGTGGTCGCGCTGATGATCTTCTTCGCCCATTGAATAGTTAGACAGTGTCCCGACGGAGACGACGAATGTTGCATCGAACCTGCGCCGTGCTCGCGCTGCTGGTGCTCGGCAGCGGCGGTGCGGCCGCCGCCGATCTCAGCCTGAGCGTCGAGATCCCGCCATTGCCGGTGGCCGAGTACCACCGCCCGTACGTCGCCATCTGGATCGAAGGCGACGATCAGGCCATCGCCGCGAATCTCGCGCTCTGGTACCAGGTGCGCGGCGATCACACCAAGTGGCTGCCGGACCTGCGTCAGTGGTGGCGCCGCGGTGGCCGCGACCTCAAGGTGCCGGTCGACGGACTCACCGGCGCCACCCGTCCCGTGGGCCAGCATCTGTTGAAGTTCGACGCGGCGCAGCCGCCGCTGGCGGGCCTCGAGCCCGGCAAGTACGCCGTGGTCGTCGAGGCCGTGCGCGAAGTCGGCGGCCGCGAGGCGCTGCGCATCCCGTTCGAATGGCCCATCAAGGCGGCGAAACGCGCATCGGTGCAGGGCGGCAAGGAGCTCGGCACGGTGACGCTGACGCTCAACCCCTGAGGAGTCGCACGATGAACACAATGGTGAAGACCTGCTGGCTGCTGCTGGCGCTGCTGCCAGCCGCGAGCCAGGCGGCGCGGCCCTGGCTGCTGCCCTCGCAGACGGTGCTCGCGCGCTCCGGCGGCTGGGTGGCCGTGGATGCCGCGCAGGCCGATGACTTGTTCTCGGTGAACCAGGCTGCGTTGCCCATCGACTCGCTGAGCGTCACGGGTCCGGACGGGCTGCGGGTCGCGCCGCAGAACCCGCACCAGGGCCGTTCGCGCGCGAGCTTCGATCTGGAATTGCGCCAGCCGGGCACCTATCGCATTGCCGTTGCCGACGACCTGGTGATGGCGCGCTGGCAGGAAGATGGCAAGCCGAAGCGCTGGCGCGGTAAGCCCGCCAAGATGGCGGCGAACGTTCCGGCTGACGCCGCCGGCGTCGACAGGGAGCTGATGCAGCGCCGTGTCGAGACTTTCGTGACCGTGGGTTCGCCCACCGAAGTTCGGCACGTGAGCGGCGCCGGATTGGAGCTGGTGCCGCTGCGCCACCCCAACGATCTGTATGCGGGCGAGGTCGCGAAGTTCCGGGTGCTGCTCGACGGCAAGGCCGCGCAGGACCTGCAGGTCGAGATCATCGCCGCGGGCACCCGCTATCGCGATACGCCCGAGGCGCTCGTGCCGCGGACCGACGTCGACGGTGAATTTTCCGTGACCTGGCCGGCGCCGGGGTTGTACTGGCTGGCGGCCAGCCTGAGCGACGAGCGGGCGAACATGCCCGGGGTGAAGACGCGCCGTGCGTCCTACCACGCCACGTTCGAAGTGCTGCCGCAGTAGTTTGCAGCGCTCGTCGTTCATTGCCGCGTTCGCCGCGGTCGCAACGCTGGCAGCCGGTTGCGCGCCGCTGCGCGGTACGGCGGCGAACACCACGCTGCTCTCGGGCGAGACCATGGGCAGCGCCTGGACGGTCAAGATCGCCGGCCCCCTGCCGCTGCCCGCCGCCGAGCTGCAGGCCGCCGTCCAGGCTCGCTTCGAAGCCGTGAACCAGGCGCTGAGCACGTATCGGCCCGATTCGGCGCTGTCGCGCTTCAACCAGGACGACCGCGGCGAATGGGTGGACGTGGACCCCGAGCTGGCCGCCGTCATGGCCTACGCGCTGAGACTCGCCGCCGACAGCGACGGCGCGTACGACATCACGGTGGGGCCATTGGTGGACCTCTGGGGATTCGGCCCCGCGCCGGCGACCTTTCAGGCGCCCGATGCGGCCGCGATCGCTGCCGCGCGCGCCCGCGTCGGTTGGCGCAAGGTGGAGGTGGACGTGAGCGGCCGGAGCGCGCGCAAACAACCCGGAGTGCGCGTCGACCTGTCGTCGCTGGGCAAAGGGCGGGGTGTCGACCGCGTCGCCGAGTACCTGGACGCGCAGGGCGTCGCCAATTACCTCATCGATCTGTCGGGCAAGCTGCGCGCGCGCGGACAAAACGCGGCGGGCGGCGCGTGGCGAGTGGCCGTCGAACGGCCGCTGGCCGACGCGACCTCGGAGCACCCGGCGATGGCCACCGAGGTGGTGGCGCTGCGCGATGCGAGCATTGCCACCGCGGGCGACTATCGTCGTTTCTTCGAGGCCGGCGGCCGCCACTATTCGCACCTCATCGACCCGCGCAGCGGTGAGCCCGTGCGCCACGACACCGTCTCGGCCACCGCGCTCGGCGGCAGCTGCATGGCGGCCGATGCCTGGGCCACCGTGCTCGTGGTGATGCCGCCGCAGGCCGCGCTCGCGCTCGCGGACTCGCGGCGCTGGCCGGCATTGCTGATCGAACGGGTGCCTGCGGGCTTTGCGTTGCACCGCAGCCTCGCCTGGCCGGCCGCATCCACGCCCTAGGCGACCGCGTAGGCTGGCTCCGGCGTGCTCCGCCGACGCGCGCCGACACGCCGGGCAAGTGGTTAGGCGTCGCGCTCGGGCAGAATGACCCCGTGAGCGCGCGCCGCAACGTCTGGCAATTGTTGAAAGGCACCACCGGCAACTGGCTCGACGACCAGGCCTCGAGCATCAGTGCGGCGCTGGCCTTCTATTGCGCTTTCTCGCTGGCGCCGCTGCTGATCATCAGCGTCTCCATCGCCAGCTGGATCGTCGGCGCGGATCTCGCCCATTCCTATCTGCGCTCGCAGGTGACGCTGCTGTTCGGCAGCCAGTCGGCGCAGCTGATCCTGGCCGCGATGGACAGCGCCAACAGCGAAGAGGGCGTCTGGGCCACCGCGCTCAGCGCGCTCATGCTGCTGATCGGCGCGAGCACCGTGTTCGCGGCGTTGCAGGCGGCATTGCAGCAGATCTGGGGTGGGCACGATTCGCTGCCGCATGGCTGGCGCGCCTTCGTGCGCGCGCGCCTGTTGTCGTTCGGCTTCATCCTCGCCATCGGCTTCCTGCTGCTGGTGTCGCTGACGCTCACCACGGCCCTGGCCGCCCTGCGCAGCTATGTCACGCACCGGTTCGAAGGCATGGTGGGTTTGTTCGCCGCGCTCGATTTCCTGATCTCGATCGCGCTCGGCACCGGCCTCGTCGCGTTGATGTACCGCTTTCTGCCGGCCAGGCGCCTGGCATGGCGGCACGTGCTGACCGGCGCGGCGGTCACAGCGCTGCTGTTTCATCTGGGGCGCTGGGCCATCGGCCTGTACCTGGGGAAGGCGACCCAGCCCACGGCCTATGGGGCGGCCGCGTCGTTCGCCGCGCTGTTACTGTGGCTGTATTACTCGGCGCAGATCTTCCTGTTCGGCGCGGAATTCACGGCTTGTCTCGGCCGGTCGCGCAAGCCGCCGCCGCTGGCCGGCAAGGCCGCGGGCACCTGATGCCGCGGGGCTACTGGCGCGTGATCTTGAACTTCCCGAATGCCACGCCGAGATCCCACCCGCGACCCGTGCCGGTGAGCGCCAGCGAGACTTCGCCCTTGGTCATGGCGCGTGCGCCCGACGACTTCACCGCGCCCGCATGCGCCTCGGCGTCGGCATACGCGCCGAAAATTTCCTCGATGTTCTTCACGGCCGAGAACTCGCCATGCCCGTTTTCGATGGAGGACTTGCCGGCCGTGAGTCCGCCGCCGCGCGCTTCGAGCTTCACGTTGGCCGTCTGGCCATTGGAGCAGGTCACGGTTCCGGTGCCGCTGGCGCGCTTGTAGAGCACGGACCAGCCCTTCATGGTGAAGGTCATGTGGCACTTCACCGTGGCGGCCGGATCGGCGGCCCAGGCGTGGGTGGCGGCCAGCAGCAGGCCGGTCATGCAGAAGAGTCGCGTCAGGTTTTTCATGGAGCGGCACGCTACCTGCGGCCCGACGGCATGGCAAGGTTGTCAGGCCCACTGTCAAATTTACGCCGTGGCTCGCCGTCGCCGCCGCGCGACAGGTAGTTAGGCCGACGGGGTCCCGGCGGCCGCCGGGCGGGCGCCTCGCGCGGCGAAATGGGCAGGGATATGGAAGTCTCCCGGCCGCCATAACCAAAATTTTCAGCTCACCGGCCACAATTTTCTGGCCGGTAGCGTTATCAGCCATGTAGCCTCCCGTTGCGAAAGTTTCTGGCTCATTAATACGATTTTTGGTCGTCATTTGAGCTGTTTTGTGATAGAAACTGCGCAGAGTTGATCGGTTGTGACCTGATTCGATCGGTTATGCCCGATCCCGAATGGTACGGACACCAGATTTCAGGGCCCCAGCTCCTTCGTGAGCCGGCCCGACGAGTCCGAGAAGTGCACGTTGTCCGCGCTCTGTGCGCTTTTCGACAACCGGAGCGCCGCTAGCACCCCTTCGCTGGCGGCGCTCCACCTTCCCACCCCCTGATCGGTTTTTGTTATCCCTCGATATACGTTTGGGCTTGCCTGCGCGAAATTGCGCGTTCATGATCGAAGTGCAGCGAGGCAAAGCGCGGAACCTGTGCCTCCTTGCGGTTTCGTGACCGTAGTCGTTCGTTTTTGCGGGCGGGCTGCAATCACACGAAGGAAAAACAAATGAAGGGGGATCCATGTCTGGCAATTCAAAGGCGAGCCTGGCTCGCAGGACCGCTCTCGCCTCGGCGATAACGATGGCGCTTGGCGCGGGCGGTATCGCGCAGGCTCAGAACGCGCCGGACGAGCCGGCACAGGGTGAAGACATCGTCGTCACCGGTTCGCGCATCGCTCGCGACGTCACGGATGCTTCCACTCCGCTCGCCATCATCAATGCCGAGGAGATCCGGCTCTCGGGCTCGATGAACGTGGACAAGGTTCTGGGCGACTCGCCGCAGTTCGTACAGGCCACCAACGGCGGCGCGACCGCAAACACAGTTCCGGCCGGTTCGGCCGCGGGCGCCGCCTATGCCAACCTGCGCGGCTTCGGCCCCACCCGCAGCCTGACGCTGGTCAACGGCCGGCGCTTCGCCATATTCGGACCCGAACAGGTCACCGATCTCAACACCATCCCGACAGCGCTCATCGAGCGCACGGAAGTGGTCACCGGCGGATCGTCCGCGGTGTACGGATCGGACGCGATCACGGGCGTGGTCAACTTCATCATGCGCGACGACTTCGAGGGCGTGGAAGTCGGCGGCCAGTACGGCTTCGACAGCGCCACCAGCACGCCGACCTTCAGCAGCGATCTCACCTTCGGCGGCAACTTCGGCGAAGGCCGCGGCAACGCGGTGATCTCGCTGAACTACTACCGGCGAGAGGGTTTCACGCGCCAGGAGCGCGGCGATTGGGCGGAGCTTCCCTATGGCGAGGCGTGCGTCACCGCCGAGTCCTGGAGCGACCGCCTGATCGGCACGGCCAATGGCGCCTCGGCCGCGAACTGCGAGGCCTCGGGCGGCAGGATGGGCTTCGTGTTCTCGGGCAGCGGCGACATCCCCAATGGCCGCTTCACCATCCCGACTGCGACACGCAACCTCCCGGCGGTCGCCAGCGCACTCACGGCGGCGGGTCTCGGCGGCATGGGTGACAACGGTTTCACCTTCGACGATGCCGGCACCACGGCGCGGCTGACTCAGCGACCCGCGGACGACTTCAATCTCACGCAATACAACTACCTGCAGGTGCCGCAGGAGCGCTGGATGCTGAATGCGTTCACGCACTACGATTTCTCGGAGAAGGCCACGGGCTATCTCGAGTTCCACTTCAGCAACAACCGCGTCGACCAGCAGCTCACGCAGTCGAACATCGGCGGCGACTTCCTGTTCGACACCGACAATCCGTATCTCGGCGCCGACATGCAAGCCCTGCTGGCGCAGCTCGATGCCAACGAGACCGGCACGCGCACGCTGCAGCAGGGGCCGATCACCTACACCACCACGCCGAACGATGGCCGCGCGGTACTGAGCGCGGGCCGGCGCCTGGTGGAGCTGCCTTTCCGGCACAACGTCGACGACCACAACGTGTGGCGCACCGCAGTCGGCTTCAAAGGCGAGCTCGGCAATGTCTCCGGGGATTTCCTGCGCAATCTGCGCTACGACGTGTACTACACCTTCGCGCGCTCCGAGGACAGCAGCCGCCAGGAAGGCAGTGCCTCGCGCAGCCGCTACGCAGCGGCCCTGCTGTCGCAGAACGGCGCGCCGCCCGTCGCCAACATCTTCGGGCAGAACCTGGACGAGGCCGCGGTCAACGCCATCAAGATCAATGCCACGAACGTCACCAATGCCGAGCAGCAGGTGATCGCGGCAACCCTGGGTGGCGAAGCCTTCGACCTGCCTGCGGGTGCGGTGGGATTCTCGCTGGGACTCGAGTGGCGCAAGGCCGAGGCCGAGTACATCCCGGACGAGTTCCTGCGCTCGGGCGACGTCGTGGGCTTCAACCCCGGCCTGCCGACGGCGGGCGAGGTCAGCGTCAAGGAAATCTACGGCGAAGTGCGCGTGCCGCTGCTGACGGACCTGCCGCTGGTGCGCAGTCTCACGGCCAACGGCGGCTTCCGCAGCTCGGACTACGACCTCGACGGCGTGGGCCGCGTGTCCACCTACCTCTACGGTCTCGACTGGCGGCTCAACAGATCATTCGCCTTTCGCGGCCAGTTCCAGCGTGCGATCCGCGCGCCGAACATCGGCGATCTGTTCGGCGGCCTGCAGCTGAATTTCCCGACGCTGACGGATCCCTGCTCCAGCCGGAACACCGCCAATCAGACCGAGGCGGTGCGCCAGCTGTGCATCGCCACGGGCGTACCGGCCGCCGCGGTGTTCACCGCGGGCGTGCAGCCCGACAACGTCGTGCCTTCGCGCTCGGGCGGCAATCCGGATCTGCAGGAAGAGAGCTCCGATACGCGCACCATCGGCCTGGTGATCACGCCGGAGGCCGTGCCCGATCTGGCAGTGACCATCGATTACTTCAAGATCACGCTGGATGACGCCATCGCGCAGCTCGGTGGCGGCGCGCAGAACACGCTGAACCTGTGCTATTTCACCGTGCAGGATGCCGCCAGCGATTTCTGTCAGGCCGTGCATCGCAATACGGCGACGGGTGCGATCAGCGTGCCGCTGTCGCTCGACGTGCTGCAGGCGAATATCGGCGGACTCAAGACCTCGGGCATCGACCTGCAGGGCCGCTATGGCTTCGACGTGGGCAAGCACCGCTTCGACGTGAGCACCTTCTGGACGTACACCGACGAGTTCACCGTGACGCCCATGCAGGCGACGCCGGAGAACACCAACGAGTGCGTGGGTTCCTATGGCGCGACCTGCGGAGAACCGATTCCACAGTACAAGGGTGTCACGCGCTTCACCTGGACACTGGGCGATCTCGGCGTGAGCCTGCGGCATCGCTTCATCGACAGCGTGACGACGGACCGCTACCTGCTGCCGCGGCGCCGCGGCGTCACGCCACCGGCGCTGTCATCGCTGACGAACCCGAAGCTCGGCGCGCGGAATTACATCGATCTCTCGGTCACCTATGACATCGGCGAGAAGGCCGAGCTGTTCGCCGGCGTGAACAATCTCTTCGACTCTGATCCACCGGTCATCGTCGGCCAGGGCGGATATGGAAACACGTTTCCGGCCACCTACGACTATGCCGGCATGACGCTGTTTCTGGGGTTCAACCTGAAGTCGTTTTAAGCGCGTCCCCCCGCGTGAACGAGACTCCCGTCGCCGCGAGGCGGCGGGGGTCCCGTTTTTTTCCCCGCTGTGGCGCGGTGGTTCGGTGCGCGCGGCGCCTCAGGGGACGAGCAGGTCGCGCGACACCTTGGCGACGTCATTGGCGCCGGTGAGCGCCAGGCTGACGGCCAGTTCCTTGCGCAGGATATCCAGCGCCAGGGTGACGCCGGACTCGCCACGCGCGGCCAGCGCATACAGGAACGACTTGCCGATGAGGCAGCCCTTCGCGCCCAGGGCCAGGGCCTTGAGCACGTCCTGCCCGGATCGCACGCCACCGTCGAACAGCACATCGCAGCGGCCGGCCACGGCATCGACGATGCCGGGCAGCGCCGAAATGGTGGAGCGCGCCCCGTCGAGCTGGCGGCCGCCGTGGTTGGAGACCACCATTGCATCGACGCCGTGCTGAACGGCGAGGCGCGCATCTTCCGGGTCGAGGATGCCCTTGATGATGATCTTGCGCGGCCAGTGCTCGCGCAGCCAGGCCAGGTCCTTCCAGGTGACCGTGGCATCGAACTGGCTGGCGATCCACTCCGACAGGGTCTTGAGTCCCCCCGTTCCCTTCATGCGGGCTTCCAGATTGCCGAAGGTGCGCCGCTTGCCGGTGAGCACCTTGAAGGCCCAGCTGGGACGCAGCGCCACTTCGAACAGGTTCCTGAGCGTGAGTCGCGGCGGAATCGACAGGCCGTTCTTGGGATCGCGACGTCGCAGGCCCTGCACGGGCATGTCGACGGTCAGCATGATGGCCGAGCAGTTCGCGGCCTTGGCGCGCTCGAGCAGCTCCACGTTGAAACCGCGGTCGCGCATCAGGTAGACCTGGAACCAGAACGGCTTGCGCACGAAGCCGGCCACGTCCTCGATGGAGCAGATGCTCATGGTGGACAGGCAGAACGGCACGCCGAACGCCTGGGCGGCGCGCGCGCCCAGCATCTCGCCATTGGCATGGAAGAGGCCGGTGAGACCCGTGGGGCCGATGCCCACCGGTATGGACCACTCTTCGCCGAGGACGTGCGTCTTCAGCTGCTGCGCCGAGACATCCACCATGACGCGCTGGCGGAACTGCAGGGCGCGCAGGTCGGCGAGGTTGCGATCGAAGGTGATCTCGTCGTACGAGCCACGGTCGGCGTAGTCGAAGATCGCGCGCGGCACGCGGCGGCGTGCTTCGAGGCGCAGATCTTCGATGCTGTTCGCGATGGGCATGGATCGATTCACGGACGCCGCCGCGCGGGCGGCGTTGGCAATGCGGCGCGAGCCTGCCGGCAAATGCGGAGTGACCCCATTATTACACGATGCCGCCGCCCAGGTTTTGCCTGCCGGGGCGCGTCTCGGCGCATTTCGCGCGATAGGCGCTGCTGCGATAGGCGGCGACGGGGTCGATGGCTGCACCGCTCAGCTTGCGTGCCTGCGCGAGAATGGGCGAGACGTCGGTGGTGAAGCCGCGCTTGAGGGTCTGGGCCGCCATGAGCACGTCATTGGCGACGCGGTACTGGTGCAGCGACGGGCGATCGACGATCAGCGCCTGCGCGTAGGCGCGTTGCAATTCGATCGCGCTGGTCATCAGGCTTTCGATCGGGTCGGTGACATTGTGTGACTGGTCGAGCATGTGCGCCGGCCGGAAGTTGGCGGCCTTCGCGAGCTCCGCTTCCACCAGTTCGTTGAACACCAGGAACAGCCGGAACGGTTCGATCGAGCCGGCGTCGAGATCGTCGTCGCCGTATTTCGAATCGTTGAAGTGGAATCCGCCGAGCCGCTGCGCATGCACCAGGCGTGCGACGATCATCTCGATGTTCACGTTCGGCGCGTGATGGCCGAGGTCGACCAGGCAAAAGGCCTTGGGCCCGAGCGTCTGCGCGGCCATGAGCGAGGTGCCCCAATCCTGGATGACGGTGGCGTAGAAGGCCGGCTCGTACATTTTGTGCTCGATGAACATCCGCCAGTCGTCGGGCAGCGCCCGATAGATCTGCGCCGCGGACTCGAGGTAGCGCTCGAAGGCTCGGCCGAGATGCGACTGACCGGGAAAGTTGGCGCCATCGCCGATCCACACCGTCAATGCCTGCGACCCGAGCTGCCGGCCGGCGGCGATGCAGTCGAGATTGTGCGCCACGGCCTGGGCGCGTACCGCGGCATCAGTGTGCGTCAGCGAGCCGTACTTGTACGAGAGCGGCTGGCCCGGCTGGTCCTGGAAGGTGTTCGAGTTCATGGCGTCGAACCCCAGGCCGAGCGCCGCGCCATGCTCGCGCAGGCCGCGGTAGTCGTCGGTCCTGTCCCAGGGCAGGTGCAACGACACCGTGGGCGTGGCGCCGGTCAGCCGGTGGATGACGGCACAGTCCTCGAGCTTTTCGAACACATTGCGGGGTTCGCCCACGCCGGGGAAACGGCCGAAGCGCGTGCCGCCGGTGCCCACGCCCCAGGACGGAATCGCCACCTTGAACCCGGATACGGCACGGGTGACGGCGTCGATGTCCACGCCGCGCCGCGCGAGCTGCGTGCCGAGATGGTCGTAATCCGCGGCGAGCGCGGCGGCCTGCGGCTGGTTGGCCGACGCGATGTAGTTGGCGTCGCGCGGATCGGCGTAAGCCATGGTTCCCTCGTGGCCGGAGCGGCCGGCTCGAATGTCAGCGGGTGAAGGCGCCTGCGTTGCCGGCATCGACGTTGACGATATTGCCTGTCGACTTCGCGGCACGCTCCGAGGCGAAGAATGCCACGGCCTCGGCCACGTCTTCCGGATATACGCTGCGCTTGAGCAGGCTGCGCTCGCGGTACACGGTCTCGAGGTTGTCGACGCTGGTCTTGTTCTGCGCCGCGCGTTGCGTGGCCCACTCACCCTGCCAGATGCGCGAGCCGCGCAGCACGGCGTCCGGATTGACCACGTTCACGCGGATGGCATGCGGTGCGCCTTCCAGGGCGAGACAGCGCGCCAGGTGCAGCTCGGCGGCCTTGGCGGTGCAATACGCGGCCGCGCCGGGCGAGGCGGCGAGTGCGTTCTTCGAGCCGATGAACACGATGGAGCCGCCGATGCCCTGGGCCTTGAACAACCGGAACGACTGCCGGGCCACCAGGAAATAGCCCGTGGACAGGATCTCCATGTTCTTCTGCCAGAGCGCGAGGCTGGTGTCTTCCACGGGCGATGCCGAGGCGATGCCCGCGTTGGAAACGCAGATGTCCACGCCGCCGAACTTCCACGCGCCGTCGCGAAAGCCCGCGGCGACCGCGTCCTCGCGCGTGACGTCGATCCAGGCGCTGGCGATGACGTCATTGCCGTACTTCTTGCGCAGATCGGTTTCGGCACCCGCGAGCGCCTCGCGGTCGATGTCGCAGATCAACACGCAGGCGCCGTCATCCATGAGGCGGCGCGCGGTCGCGAGGCCGATGCCGCCGGCGCCGCCGGTGATCAGCGCCACGCGGCCCGCCATCGGCTTGGGCCTGGGCATGCGCTGCAGCTTGGCTTCTTCGAGCAGCCAATACTCGATGTCGAAGGCTTCCTGCTCGGGAAGGCCGCGGTAGGTGGAGACGCTGGCCGCGCCGCGCATCACGTTGATGGCGTTCACGTAGAACTCGCCGGCGATGCGCGCCGTGGCCTTGTCGGCCGCGAACGTGATCATGCCCACGCCGGGCACCAGATAGACCACCGGATTCGCGTCGCGCATCTTCGGCGAATCCGGCCGCTTGCAGCGTTGGTAGTAGCCCGCGTATTTCTCACGATACGCGTCGATGGCGGGATGGATGCGCGCGACGAGCTGCTCGACTGTGTCCTTGCCCGGCACGAAGGGCAGGACCAGCGGCCAGATCTTCGTGCGCAGGAAGTGGTCGGGGCAGGACGTGCCCAACGCGGCGAGCTCGGTGAGTCTCTCGCCACCCACGAACTCGAGCACGGCTTCCGAATCGTCGAAGTGGCCTACCTTGAGCGTGGCGCTCGCCTCCGGCCCGCTCGCGCGCGACACCAGCCCGCGGATCACCGGCATGATTGCCGCGGCGACCTCGCGGCGTCGCTCGCCGGCGAGCGCGGGCACGGCGACGGCGCCGAAGGGGCGCTTGCCCCGGCTCTTGTCGGCGAGCCAGGCGGTGGCGCGGTTGATGATGTCGAGCGTGTTCTCGTAGCAGGCCTTGGAACTGTCCGCCCAGGTGAACAGGCCGTGCGCTTCGAGCACCGCGCCTCTGAGCCGGGGATTCTTGCGTGTGAGCTCGCGCAGCGCGAGGCCGAGCTCGTAGCCCGGGCGTATCCACGGCAGCCAACCGATCTCGCCGCCAAAGATCTCGTCGGTGAGCTGGCGCGAATCCGCGGACGCCGCAATGGCGATGAGCGCGTCGGGGTGCATGTGATCCACGTGCGCGCGGTCGATGAGGCCGTGCAGCGGCGTATCGATGCTGGCCGCGCGCGGGTTCAGATTGAACGCGCTGTGGGCATACAGCGGCACCATCACGGCGTCGTTGTCGGTGCCGGGCCGGTAGAACTTCTCGAGGCCGAGAAACTTCTCCATATATAGAGTGGCGAAGCCCTCGAGCTTCAAAGTGCCGAGGTCGCCGCCCGATCCCTTGACCCAGAGGACGTCCACTTCCTGGCCGGTGAGCGGATCTTTTTCCTTGAGCTTGGCCGAGGTGTTGCCGCCGCCGAAGTTGGTGATGCGTTTGTCGCTACCGAGCAGATTCGAGCGATATTGAAGGAGTTCGGGTGGCGACAGCCGCGCCGCGTGGGTGTCATCCCAGCGGCTTTCGATCTGCAACGAGCCCCCTGAGGGCATCTGGACCACACTCATCCCATGTCTCCGGCCGGCAGGCGCTAAAGTACGGCTCCGCCCCGCTCATATTTGCGGGAAGGCTGTTTAACACACGAAGCCGTCATATACAATCAATCACGTTCAGAATCGATCACGCGATCGAAAATGGCACTGAAACCAGAATCGGGGCCGGGGTTGAAAATCATGCTGGAAAAAGAGCGTCATAACCTGATTTTGAAGCTTGTCGAGGAGCGCTCGATCGTGAGCGTCGGTGACCTGCTCGATCTCCTCGGCGCCTCCGAGGCGACGATCCGGCGCGACATCAATGCGCTGGCGGAGCGTGGCGAAGTGAAGCGCATCCGCGGCGGAGCGGAGGCGGTTCGTCCACGCCACCAGCCGCATCTCGTCGGCATGCCGTTCGCCATGAGCCAGGATGTGAACGTGCCGCAGAAGCGTGCCATCGCGCGTGCGGCCGCCGAGCTCATCGCGCCCGGTGAAAGCATCATCATCAATGGCGGCACCACGACCTTCGCACTGGTGGAGTTCCTCGAGAATTCCGATCTCGACATCCTCACCAATTCATTCCCGATCGCCGCCAAGCTTTTTGCCACCAGCCGCAATCGCATCACGCTGCCCGGCGGCACGTTGTTCCGCGAACAGAACATCGTGTTGTCGCCATTCGAGAACGACACCATCGAGAGCTTCTGGGGCAACAAGCTGTTCGTCGGCTGCTATGGGCTCAACCGCTTCGGCATGATGGAGGCGGACCCGCTCATCGTGCAGGCGCAGACCAAACTACTGAAGCGCTCCGAGCACGTCATCGTGATGGCCGACAGCTCCAAGCTGCGCCGCAAGTCGGCGATGATCGTGGCCGGCCTCGACCGCATCAATACCATCGTCACCGATGACGGCGCCAAGCCGGAAGAACTCGAGGATTTCCGCAACGCGGGCATCAAGGTCATCGTCGCGAAAGTCACCGAAGAAGACGATTTGAAGAAACTCGCCTGAAGAAGGCGGGTGAGAGGGGGTTCCAGTGAGACAGTCTCTGATCGCGGTGGCGGCCGCGCTGTTGTGCCTCGCGGGTTGCGGCAAGAATGACGAGGCCGCGGACACGAAGCCCGGCCACATCCGCATCGGCCTCGTCGCCAAGTCGCTGGGTAATGGCTTCTTCGACGCGGTCAACAAGGGCGCCCAGGAAGCGGCGAAGGAAATCGATGCCGAGGTCATCTTCGTCGGCCCCACCACGCCCTCGGCCGAGGGCCAGATCGAGACGCTGAACTCCCTGATCGCGCAGCGCGTCGACGCCATCGCGGTGTCGGCCAACGATCCGGACGCGCTGGTTCCCACCTTGAAGAAGGCCATGGACCGCGGCATCAAGGTCCTCTCATACGATTCTGCCGTCGCCTCGCCGGGCCGCAATGCGCATCTCGCGCCGTCTTCGGACCCGTTGATTGGTGAAACCGTGGTGGCGCTGGTGGCGGAACTCGCGCCGCAGCGCGACGGCAACGCCGTTGGCAAGTTCGCCGTGGTTTCCGCGACGCCCACGTCCACCAACCAGAATTCCTGGCTTGCCGAGATGCGCCGCGTTCTGCCGCAGTATCCGGGGCTCGAGATGGTGGCGGTGGCGTATGGCGACGACGTCTCCGACAAGTCGTATCGCGAAGCCGTGGCGCTGCTCAAGCAGCATCCCGACCTCGCCGTGCTGGTCAGCATCAGCTCGGTGGGCATCGTCGCATCCGCCAAGGCGGTCGAGGATGAAGGGCTCACCGGCAAGGTGAAGGTCACGGGTCTGGGTCTGCCGTCGGAGCTCGCGGGATACGTGCAGAAAGGCGTGGTGCCCCGGTTCGCGATCTGGAATCCCATCGACCTCGGATACTCGAGTCTGCAAGTGGCCGCGCATCTGGCGCGGGGCGGTAACCTGGTGCAACCGGTGAGTGCCGGCCGCATGGGCGCGATCCGCTTCACCGCCGACGGCGAGGGTGCGATGAGCAAGCCTTTCATCTACGACGCCGGCAACGTGGCGGAGTTCGCCAAGATCTTCTGAACCAGTGCTGACGCTGACCGACATCCGCAAAGCTTTCGGCGGCGTGCGTGCGCTCGAGCGCGCGGGGCTCGACCTGCCGTCCGGCTGCGTCATGGCGCTCATCGGCGAGAATGGCGCCGGAAAGTCCACGCTCGTCAAGATTCTCACGGGCATCCATCAGCCGGATGGCGGCGAGATCCGCCTCGACGGCGCAGTGGTGCGCATCGCCGACCCGCAGGCCGCGCGCGCGCTGGGCATCGGCGTCGTCCACCAGGAATGCCAGGTGTTCGACAACCTCAGCGTTGCGGAAAATCTTTTCATTCATTCTCACCCCACGCGGCGTGGGCTGGTCGACTGGCGCGCCATTCACCGGCACGCGGGCACTGTCTTGCGCGATCTCGACGCCGGCTTCGACGCGGCGATGCCCGCGGGGCGGCTCAGCATCGCGCAGAAGCACGTGGTGCAGATCGCGCGCGCGCTCACGCATGAATCGCGTGTGCTCGTCCTCGACGAGCCCACGGCTTCGCTGTCACAACGCGAATGCGCCGAGCTGTTCCGCATCGTGCGCAAGCTGCGCGACGCCGGGCGTGCCATCTTGTTCATCACTCACAAGTTCGAAGAGATAGAGGCGCTGGCGGACCGG
The DNA here is from genome assembly GCA_946479515.1 of uncultured Pseudomonadota bacterium. The sequence goes on from CAMLGF010000003.1 coordinate 31,761, forward strand.
TATACCGTGTTCCGCGACGGAGTGTCCGTGGGCGCCGGCGCGTTGCGCGAGACCACGCGCGAAGACCTGATCCGGCTCATGGTGGGCAGGCCGGTGGATCAGCTCTTCCCCAAACTCGAGACCACGCCCGGCGCCGAATTGCTGCGCGTGGAGAAGCTCGGCCGCGCCGGCGAGTTCGAAGACATTTCCTTCACGTTGCGGCGTGGCGAGATCCTGGGCATCTACGGCCTGGTCGGCGCGGGCCGCAGCGAGCTCGCGCAGTCACTGTTCGGTGTGAATCGCCACGACACCGGCGCGATCCATCTGGCTCCCGACGCGGCCGAGGCGGGTATCGCGCTGGTGCCCGAGGACCGCCAATCGCAGGGAGCCATCCTCGATTTCTCGCTGGCGGCCAACGTCGCCCTGACCAACCTCGCGAAACTCGCGCCGCGCGGCTGGTGCAGCACCGCCCGCGAAGCCGCGTTGTCGCGCGAGTGGATAGACCGCCTCTCGATCCGTGCCCAAGGCCCCGCGCAGGTGCTGCGCTCGCTGTCGGGCGGCAACCAGCAGAAGGTGGTCCTTGCGAAATGGCTGGCGCGGGCGCCGGCCGTGCTGATCCTCGACGAGCCCACCAAGGGCATCGACGTCGGCGCGAAAGCGGCCGTGCACCGCGTGACCAGCGAGTTCGCCCGCGCGGGTGGGGGCGTCATCATGATCTCCTCCGAGTTGCCCGAGATTCTTGCAATGTCGGATCGCGTGCTGGTCATGCGTCGCGGAAGACTGAGCAACGAGTTCCCCCGCGCTTCGGCGACCAGCGACGCGCTGCTGCGCGCGGCCAGCGACGCATGATCCGCTCGCCGATGCAGTGGTTGTGCCGCACCTCCGAGGGCACGCGCCGCGATCTCCTCTTCGGTGCACTGGCCCTGGCGCTGTTCATCGCCGTGACACTGGCCTTTCCCGGTTTCGCGTCGCCGCGCAATCTATCGGGGCTGCTGGACGACACTGCCATCCTCATCGTGCTGGCGCTGGCACAGATGCTGGTGATCCTGGTGCGCGGCATCGATCTGTCGATCGCGGCCAATCTGGCGCTGTGCGGGATGCTGGCGGCGCTGTTCAATCGCAGCTTCCCCGGCGCCGGATTGTTGCCGGTACTGCTGATCACCCTCATGGCAGGTGGCTTGTTAGGGGCCTGTAACGGGCTGCTGGTCTGGAGGTTGCGCCTGCCGCCCATCGTCGTGACTCTCGGAACGATGTCTATCTACCGCGGCGGAATCTTCCTGCTGTCCCAGGGTGTCTGGGTCAACGAGAACGAGATGACCCGCGAGTTCACCGCGTTTCCGCGGCAGACGTATCTCGGTCTCACCCTGCTCACCTGGTTCGCGGTGCTGGTCTTCGTCACCTTTGCGGTGGCGCTGCGCCGCACGCGGATCGCGCGCGACTTCCATGCCGCAGGAGGCAATCCGCATGCGGCCGAATACTCGGGAATTGACCCCGGCCGCATGCAGTTCATTGCGTACACGGTCTGCGGCGCATTGGCCGGCGTTTGCGGTTACCTGTGGGTGGCGCGATTCGCGGTGGCCTATACCGACATTGCGCTGGGCTTCGAGTTGTCCGTGATCGCCGCCTGTCTCATCGGCGGAGTGTCCATTGGTGGCGGCACCGGAACGGCCATGGGGGTGCTGTTGGGCTGCCTGTTCATCGGCATCATCCGCAGCAGCCTGCCGCTGGTGGGCATTTCGGCGTTCTGGCAGATGTTCATCAATGGTGCCGTGATCCTGGTGGCCGTGCTGCTCAGCGCGCGGCAAGGCGATCGCCAGGGCCGGACACTGGAGGCGCGCCCATGAGCGGCGGCGCGGGGAATGAAGCAGGCCCGATCACGGTCAAACTTCTGCGCTGGGAAACCCTGCTGGTCGCCGTCCTGGTCGGCGAGTTCGTTCTGTTCGCCTTCGTATCGCCGTACTTCCTGGACGTCAATACTCTTTCCGACGCCACGTTCAACTTCACTGAGCGCGCCATCGTAGCGTTGCCACTGGCGCTGCTCATCATCGCCGGGGAAATCGACATTTCAGTGGCAGCCATCATCGCGCTGTCGTCGGTGTCCATGGGGCTCGCCGCCTCGACGGGTGTCGGAACGAGTACCGTGGTTTGTGCCGGACTGGGCACGGGCCTCGCGGCCGGCATGATCAATGGCGCGCTGGTGACGCTGGGTCGGGTGCCATCCATCGTCGGCACGATCGGCACCATGACGCTGTTCCGCGGTGCTGCCTACGCTGTGCTCGGCGATCGGGTGCTCAAGGGCTATCCGCCCGCCTTCGAGGAGTTCGGCCAGGGCTATTTTCTGGGGCCGGTTTCCAACGAACTGGCATTGTTCGCGGTGTTCGCCCTATCTTTCGGCGTGTTCCTGCATTACACGCGTTGGGGACGGGTGATTTTCGCGGTGGGCGCGAACCCGGTGGCCAGCCGCTTCGCGGGAGTGCCGGTGAATCGCTACCGCTTCGCGCTGTTCGCGGTGACCGGCCTGTTCAGCGGTCTGGCCGCGGTGCTGCTCACGTCACGACTGGGGTCGACACGGCCTTCGATCGCCCAGGGCTGGGAGCTCGAGATCATCAGCATGGTCATACTCGGCGGAGTGTCGGTATGGGGCGGCAAGGGCAGCATCCTCGGCGTGGTGCTGGCGGCGCTGGTCTTCGGGCTCATCACCTTCGGACTCGGGCTCTTGAACATCCCCGGTATCGTCATGTCCATCTTCGTCGGCTCGCTGCTCATCGCGGTGGTGGCGGTGCCGGCACTGGTCGATCGCATCAGGGCGGCCGGTAAGCCCTCATGAACGCCGGCGCGGCAACGCTCATCGCCGTTTTCGATGTCGGCAAGACCAACGCGAAGATCTCGCTGGTCGACCCGGCGCTGGGCCGTGAAGTGTGGAGCGCGCGCCGTCCGAACGCCGTGATCGAGACACCGCATGGCCGCCAGCTTGATGTACTGGCCATCGAGGCCTGGCTTCTGGAGTCGTTGCGGCAGGCGCCGCAACGCGAACGCGTCGGCGTCATCGTGCCCATCGCGCATGGCGCGGCCGCGGTTCTCGTGGACCACGCAGGCGAGGTGCTTGCCGCCCCGGACTACGAAGAGCCGTGCTTTGACGAGGTGGCAGAGGAATATGCGCCGCTGCGCGATCCCTATTCGCTCACGTTCTCTCCCAATCTGCCCCAGGGACTGAACTTGGGGAGGCAGCTTTACTGGCTGCAGAGCCGGCGCGCCGATCTTTTCCAGCGCGCGGCGCACATCCTGCTCTATCCACAGTACTGGGCCTGGCGCCTGTGCGGAGTGCTGTCGGCCGAGGTCACCTCGCTGGGCACGCACACGGATCTCTGGCGTCCGCACGAGCAGGCCTATTCGCAGCTGGCGCGCAAACAAGGTTGGGCGCGCATGATGCCGCCGCAGCGTTCGGCCAATGATCGTCTGGGCCGCATCAGGCCGGCGATAGCCGCCGCGACCGGCCTGGATACGGTTTGCGAGGTGGCCTGCGGCATCCACGACTCGAATGCGTCCTACCTGCGCTTCCTGATGGATCGCGAGCGTGAAGCCTTCACGGTGGTATCCAGCGGCACGTGGACCATTGTCATGGCGAATCGCGGCGACCTGCGACGGTTGCGCGAAGAGCGCGACATGCTTGCCAACGTCAACGCTTTCGGCGCCCCGGTGGCCACCGCGCGCTACATGGGCGGTCGTGAATACGAGGCCATCGCGCGCGGCGGCGATGAGCCCACTGTCGATGCGCTCACCCAGGTGCTCACGCTGGGTTCGATGGCATTGCCATCTTTCGCCAGCGCGGGGCCCTACTCGCAACGAAAAGGCCGGCTCGACGACGCGAATGGCCTCGACGGCACGCAGCGCGCATCGCTCGCGACGCTGTATTCCGCCCTCATGACTTCACTGCTCATCGAATCGCTGGGTTCCGCCGGAGAGATCTTCGTCGATGGCCCGCTGGCGAAAAACCCCCTGTTCCCGCGACTGCTGGCGGCCTGCGTACCGGTGGGCACGGTGCGTGTGTACCCCGAGGGGGGTGGCACGCGCGTGGCCGCGCACCTGGCGCGCATGCGCGCGCCCGCCGCGGACGTGCCGCTCACCGTCATACCCCTGCGCGTCGACGGGCTGCTCGAGTACCAGGCGAACTGGCGTCACCGACTCGAAGAGCCTTAGCTCCTGACTATTGGCTAACGTCGCGCCTTTTCCAGGTCCACCATGTAGGTGTGCACCTCGCCATGCATGTTGGACCGGAAGACGATGTGCTTCATGTCCGGCGTGAAATGCAGGTTGGGTTCCAGCCGGTAGTCGTGCTTGCGCATGTCGACCAGCTTCTCGGCGATGAGCGTGCCGGCATGCACCAGGTGCTCGGAGTTCGGCGCCGAAATCCCCGCGACGTCGGCAATGGCGCGCGGCGTGAAGTGGTACAACCATTTGCCATCCCGGGCATGCGCCACCATCTCCTCGTCGCCGCCGTCACCAGCGAAGCCCCGGCCGTCGGGTGCGACCTGAAAGTGAACCGACCATTGGTCGCGCTCGACCTTGTACCAGGTGCGATTGCCGTCCGCGGTCACGTTCGCCAGCCAGAACACCTCGCCGCGTGGCGTCTGCAGGTCGTACCAGACAGTTGCGCCGTCTGGGTCGAAGAATTCATGCCCCGCGATCTCCATGTTCATGAATCGCTGGTGCAGGAGCTTCGGCTCGCCGCCGAGGCGCAGTGACCAGATGCGGTCCACGCGATGCCAGGGCCCTTCGTGACAGAACATGAGCAGCTTTGGGTCGGTGGGAGAGAACTGCAGGTGGCCGAGCCAGTCGGTGCTGCGGTGGATGATCTGCTGTTGGCCGGTCTTCGTGTCTACGGTGAACATGACCATGGGAATGCGTGCCTGTTCGCGCTCCAGTAGTCGCACTTCCTTGGATTCCGCGAAGCTGAGCGGCTTGCCGTTCTTGTCAGTGGCGGCGTAATTGGCCTCGAATCGCGGGTCTCGCGGACCTTGCTCGAGCTGCCATTCCCTCTCCGCGTACGAGCCCAACAACAGCGTCTCGTCGGCATTGATCGAGCCGATGTATCCCTGCGGGAGGGTGGCGATGAGTTTTGGCTTGCCGACCGTGGGCTTTGCACCCGAGACCTTGATCGAATAGATGCCAACTTGCTTCTGCTGCTCCGGTCGCCCGGTGTTTTCGCCGCGCGAGAAATAGACCAGCCCGCTCTGGCGCCCGACGAATAGCGCGCGGGCGTTTCCCGCGGCGAGCCTGATGTTTCGGCGGGTGGCGATCTCGATGACGCCGATGCCGTCCTGCATCTCCACCAGCATGAAGCGGCCATCGGGCGTGAACGCGTTCTGGTGGAAATAGAGGGAACGCGTGTTCGCCTCGTTCGAAAGTCGAACGACGTGGTGACCGGTGGCCGCGTCAATCCAGTCGAGTGGCGGTGGCGCGGGCGTGGCGGTGCGGGCCGCGAACGGCAGAAACCCGATGGCCATGCCGGAAATCAGCCTCGCGACCCGGTTCGTCATCGATTTCATGGCATGTCCTTTGAGCGATTATGATGTTTTGTGATCGCTAACATTCCAAATCCCTGCGTCTCATTGGCAATTCCTGTCTTTTGGCCGGCAGATATTTGCATTATCAATCATTAAAGAGCAAATTCACGTACGGCATCTATCAGGCCCGGCCGTAAGAGTCAGGTCAAAACAGTGGGGGATCACAGTGCAAGCGTTCAATCGTCGGATTTCCGTGGGTCTGGTTCGCCCGACCGTTCTGGCTGGGTTGGCAATAGCCGCCGTACCGGCCCTGTCTCAGGAAGCACAGCCGCAGGGCGAGGAGATAGAGACCGTCATCGTCAGCGGCATTCGCAGCTCGCTGCGTGACTCGCTCTCGGTCAAGCGCGATTCGGTGCAGGCTCTGGACGCCATTTCGGCGGAGGACGTCGGCGACTTCCCCGACAAGAATGTGGGCGAGGCGCTGCAACGCGTGCCCGGCATCTCCATCAACCGGCAGGACGGTGAGGGCCGCGCCGTCAGCATCCGCGGTGCCGACCAATCGTTGATCCGCGTGGAAGTGAATGGCGTCTCGCAGCTGTCGCTCACGGTGGGTGGCGGCCGCGATGTCGACTTCCGCGATATTCCGGTGGAGTTCATCTCGCGTGTGGAAGCCGTCAAAACGCCGACACCCGAAATGACCGAAGGCGGAATCGGCACGGTGCGTCTCTACACGCGCCGTCCCCTGGATTCACCTGATGGATTCCTCGCCGGATCGGTGCAGGGCGTGTACAGCGACCTCGCAGATTCCACCGACCCGAAGATCGCGCTGATCGGCAGCCGCACGTTCCTGGATGGCACATTTGGCGTGCAGCTTTCGGCGCAGTGGGAACAGAGGCATCTCGATAGCAACAACGCGCGCACCACGGGCTGGCTGCGGCGTCCGCATACGACCACCGGCGCAGGCTCGATCCCCGGCCGTTGGACCGACATCGATGATGACGGCACAGCCGAGTGGATCCCGGAAATCCCGCGCTACATCAACGACCGCCGTGAGACAACCCGCACGGCCTTCAACGGCGTATTGCAGTGGAAACCCACCGACTCGCTGGAGCTGTATCTCGACAGTACCTATGCCAAGGGTCGCGAAGAAGTGAGCAGCATGCTCATGCAGCTCGGCGCAGCGGCGGGTGAAATCGACTACGCGAACACCACCATCGGACCCGACAACACGGTCGATCACATCGAGCTCACCAGCAGCACGCAGTTCCCGATCGACCTGGCCTACCGCAACATCAACGGACAGCTCGAGCGCGAGCAATACAACGTCATGCTGGGCGGCAAATGGACCTCGGGTCCCTGGACGCTGGATGCACGCTATGCCTACTCGCGTGGCGAAGTGCAGAACGACGAGAAGAACTCCACCGCCACGATCTTCGGCGTGCCGCGCGCCATCATCGACTATACGGGCGGCGAGGGCGCTCCGAACTTCTCCTTCCCCGGCATCGATACCACCGATGGCGGGCTGGTCAACAATCTGGCGGCGGTCTTCAATCCACGCAACAACAACCAGGAAGAAAACGGCCTGCAGTTCAACGTCGAGTTCAAGCCCGAGATCGACTGGATCAAGTCGGTCAAGGCCGGCTACGAGCAGCGCGACCTGACCATGGAAAGCCTGCTGTTCCAGCGCACCATCCAGATCTCGAGCCGCACGCCCACGCCCGGGAGTTCGGGCGCGACCACCACGGTGGCTGTACCGCAGGCCACCATCGCCAACATCATCGACACGAACTCGGGGGTGAACTCGGTGCGGTTCTTCGACACGGGCGACCTGGGCTTTCCGGGCGGCATCCGCTACTGGAACGACAACGGCGATGCCACGTTCGCGGCGACCGTCGCGGCCAGCGGCCTGACCATGGACCCGTACGGCACGAACGCCAATGCGAATACCAATGGCACATTCCAGAACTATCTGGATACCTGGGCCGTGGAAGAAAAGACCCGGGCCGGCTATCTGCAAGCCACCTTCGGCTGGGATGAACTCCCGGTTCCGATCGTCGCCACGGTGGGCGCCCGTTACTTCGAGACCGACACGCACTCGTCGGGTTTCAACCGCGTGCAGCAGGGCGGCACGATCACCTTCCCGCAAGCCTCCCAGACCGGCGGCTACAACGACTGGCTGCCGTCGATCAACGTGCGCTTCGATCTCACCGACAAACTGGTGGCGCGAGTCACGGCAGGGGACGTGATGGCACGTCCGAATCCGTCGCAGCTCGCCTTCCGGCGGTCGACCGATGTCGTCGGTCTCACCGGCTCGCGTGGCAATCCCGATCTGCAGCCCTTCGAGGCGCGCCAGTACGACGCTGGCCTGGAGTACTACCTTTCGGACGTGAGCTACGTTTCCGCCGCCTATTTCCGCACGGAGATCGGCCGGTTCATCATCACCCAGGCCACGCCGGAGGTCATCGACGGCACGACGTACACCATTTCGCGGCCGATCAACGGCACGGATGCGGTCAAGATCGATGGCTTCGAGGTGGGCGGTCAGTACGCGTTCGACTTCCTGCCGGCGCCGTGGAACGGCTTCGGCGTGGTGGCCAACGCAACGTTCGCGAATGACAAGGGCTTCAAGGGCACCAACCTGCTCACCGGCGAGTTGCTGCCCTTTCCGGGCCTGTCCGAGACCAGCTACAACGCGTCCATCTACTACGAGAACGAGAGGTTCAGCGTGCGCACCGCGTACAACTGGCGCGAGCAATGGCTGATCACCGCGACCGGCCGCGGCGGACTGCCGGAGTTCAACGAGGACTACGGTACCCTGGATGTGTCGGCGAGCTGGAATCTGAACAAGAACGTTTCGGTGTTCGCGGACATCGTGAACCTGCTGGACGAGCAGCGGATCGAGAACAACAACCCGTTCCGCCGCATCGGCAACGAGACCTTCGGCAAGCGCTATTTCCTTGGCGCGCGCGCGAAGTTCTGAAACGTAGTGGCGCGGAGCGGGTGGGGCAAGCCCACCCGCTCCAGACCGCCGCGGCATGCCGCGCCGCGTTACGAGGTATTCGCATCGGCAATCGCATGGCTGAAATCCCCCCGCGAGTCCTCTAGCATCCCCGCATGTCAACAAAACCCCAGGGGACCGCCATGACCGATTCCGAACTCGACGGCAAGCTCGTCGAGAGGCTCATCGACAGCCTCAACCGCATTCTCGAACTCGAACTGGCCGGTGTCGTGCGGTACATGCACTACAGCTTCATGATCTTCGGACACAACCGCATTCCCATCGTCGCCTGGCTGCGCGAACAGGGCACCGAGTCCAACGCGCACGCGGTGCTTGCCGGCGAGCACATCACCGCGCTCGGTGGTCATCCGTCACTGAAGATCGGTTCGCTGCTCGAAACGCACCAGCACGATGTCAACGAGATACTCAAGGAAGCGCACGAGCATGAGAAGGAAGGCCTGCATGCCTATTACGAACTGTTGAAGCTGGCCGAAGGCAACAGCCTCCTCCTCGAGGAATACGCGCGTGATCAGATTGCGGCCGAAGAGATGCACCTGGCGGATATCCGCAAGATGATGCGCAAGCCCGGCTCCATAAAGTAGGCGGGGGGCGCCTAACCACGCATCCCGCTGCTTCACAGGTATCCTGCGAGGCCTGGCACTGTCGCCCGGAGAGTCACGCAATGAACCGGTTTCGCCTGTTGTTTTGGTTGCCGTTGCTTTTCAGCCCGATGTCGCATGCGGCGGCGCCTCCGCGGGTGGCCCTGCCCGGCGGCGTTCTCGAGGGAGTGCACGAAGCCGGATTGCTCAAGTTCAAGGGGATTCCCTTCGCGGCCCCGCCGGTGGGGCAGTTGCGTTGGCGCGAGCCGCAACCGGTGAAGTCGTGGAAAGGCGTGCGCAAAGCCGACGCCTTCGCGGCACGCTGCATGCAGCGGCCGGTATTCAGCGACATGAAGTTCCGCTCGAACGGTGTCAGCGAAGACTGCCTGTATCTCAACGTGTGGACCGCCAGCACCGACTCCACCGCGCGTCAGCCCGTGCTGGTCTACTTCTATGGTGGCGGGTTCATCGCGGGCGACGGTTCGGAATATCGCTACGATGGCGCGAGCATGGCCCGGCGCGGTATCACGACGGTCACGGTGAATTACCGCCTGGATGTGTTCGGCATGCTGGCACATCCGGAGCTCACCAAGGAAAGTCCCCATGGCGCTTCGGGCAACTACACGCTGCTCGATCAGGCCGCCGCGCTGCGCTGGGTGCATGCCAACATCGCGGCATTCGGTGGTGATCCCTCGCGAGTCACCATTGCCGGCGAATCGGCGGGCTCGATGTCGGTGTCGGGCCTGATGGCCTCGCCACTTTCGAAAGATCTCATCGCCGGCGCCATCGGCGAAAGCGGTTCGGCCCTGCTGATGTTCCGGCCCCTCGCCGACGCCGAAAAGACCGGGGCTGATTTCGCGGCAGCCGTCGGCGCGAAATCCATCGCAGACCTGCGCGCGATTCCCGCCGACAGATTGCTGGAGCTCGCAGGCAAGCCCGCGGCGCCACGCAACGGCATCATCCAGGACGGATATTTTTTCCCGAAGGACGTCACGGCTGTCTATGTCGCGGGCGAGCAGGCGCGCGTGCCGCTGCTCGCCGGCACCAATTCACAGGAATCGTGGTGGGGCGCCATCCTCGGTGACAAGCCGCCGACGCGCGACAACTTCGCGAAGAGCGTGCAAGAAAAATTTCCCGAGCCCATCGCCTCGCGCCTGCTCGCGCTCTATCCGGCCGCCACCGATGCGGATGTGGAAAACGCCGCGGGCGAGCTCGCCAACGATCTTTTCCTCAGCTACGGCACCTGGCGGTGGGTGGACGTGCATGGGGCAAGCAGTGGCCAGCCCACGTTCTACTACTTCTATGCGCGGCCACGCCCGGCAACCGTGGCCGAGCCTTCCGCGCCGGCACCCAAGGGCGCGGTGCATTCGGCGGAGATCGAGTATGCGCTGGGAAACCTCGCCACCAACGAGGTGTATGCATGGACAACCGATGACCACCACGTCTCGGAAGTCATGCAGGGGTTTTTCGCCAACTTCATCAAGACCGGCGATCCCAATGGCAAGGGACTGCCGCGGTGGGACGCTTACAACCGCGGCGACGCTCATGCGCGCATGAGGATCGACGCGACCCCGCGCGCCGAGCCTGATCCACGTCGTGCGCGCTACCTCCAGTTGCTGGAAATTCTGGAAGGGAAAAGCGCTCTGCGGAAATGACGAATCGGCGCCATCCCGATTGCGATTTCAATCGCCGCTACGGCCGTCCTGTCCGCGCTCCAGAAATCTCAATGACCACTCGAGCGGCGTGTCCGCGTCGTGCCTGAAGGCGCGACGCCACGCAGGCGGCGCTGTCTCGCGCCAGCAGCGCTCGGTTGAACCACCCACGAGCACCACCGGTCCCGGCGGCAGCAGGAAACCTTGCGCGCCGGCGAAGTTCTCGATGGCCGACGGACTCCAGAAGCAGAAGCCGCAGGGCAGGGGCGCGTCGCGCAATGCGGTGAGTTCCTGCGCAAGGTTCGCCGGTGCTTCCGTGGAATAGACGGCCTTCTCGTGCAGGACGAAGCGCTGCGACAGCGTCGCGACGCCGGCGAGGTGCTCCGGCTGTCGCAGTGCCGCTTCGCTGGTCGGGTAGAAGATCGCCGCGCCCGACGGGATGGCAGCCGACTCGTGCACGGCCTGCGCCAACTCGCGCACGCCGCCGCGCGCGCTGAGGCCCACGCGGATGCCGCGCGCTTCCAGCGCCGCGGAGGTCGTCGGCGCGAGGGCGGCGATCGTGACGTTCCTGTCCACGTCACGCGGCATGTCGATACGCGCCGCGGCGGCGCGGCTGGTGACGAACAGCACCGCGGGTCCGTCCGCGCCCATGCGTCGCAGCTCGGGCCAGTCGCGCCACTGGTGCTCGATGCAGGGCACGGCCAACGCCAGAAAATTCTGCCGACGCAGCTGGATGACCACACTGTCGGCATGCGGCTGGGACTTGGTGATGATCCAGTTGTGGGGCACGGCGCCGCGATGGTAGCAAGCGGCCGCGCGCGTTCCGGCCGGGTTGTGGCCGCCGTGACACAGCTGTGACAGATCGCCGCGGCGGCGACCGTACGCTTACGTTTGATTTCCATGGGGTTTATCCACGATGCACTCGCGTGAGCGATTCCTCGCGGCGCTGCGCGGTGACGCGCTCGACCGCCCACCGGTGTGGTTGATGCGCCAGGCCGGCCGCTATCTGCCCGGCTACCGCGCGCTGCGCGCCGAGCACAGTTTCTGGGACGTCTGCCAGAACCCCGAGCTATCGACGCGCGCCGCGCTCGAGCCGCTCGACAGGTTCAAGCTGGACGCGGCCATCGTGTTCTCCGACATCCTGGTGGTGCCGCTGGCCATGGGTCTCGGTGTGAGCTTCGGCCCGGGCGAAGGCCCGCGCATCGCGCGCCCCCTGCGCACCGGCGCGGACCTGGATGCCTGGCAGCTGGACGGCGTGCTCGATCGCATCGCCTATCTACCCAACGCGGTGAAGCATCTGAAAGCCACCCTGCAGGACCGCTACGGCATCCTCGGGTTCGCCGGCGCACCGTTCACGCTGTTCGCCTATTGCGTCGAAGGCGGTGGCAGCGACGATTTCCGCGAGGCGCGCACGCTCATGCATCGCGATCCGCAGCTCGCCAAGCGCGCCCTGAACACCATCGCCGACGTGGTGGCGGGGCTGCTGATGCGCCAGGTCGAGGCCGGCGCGGATGCGGTGCAATTGTTCGATTCCTGGGGCGGTCTGCTCGCGCCCGACGAATACCGGGAGTTTGCCTTGCCGGCGCTGCAGCGGATCACCGAAAAGCTGCGGGCCCGCAACGTGCCGACGTTGCTGTTCGTGCGCGGTGGCCACCACCTGCTGCCCCTGCTCGGCGAGACCGGCGTCACCGGCTTCTCGCTCGACTGGCGCACCGAGTGGCAGGTGGCGCGCGAGATGTATCCCGAGCACCTGCTGCAGGGAAACATCGATCCGGTGCTGTTGCTGGGCAGCGCGGACGTGATCCGCCAGCGCACCCGCGCGCTGCTCGAGACCATGAAGCGCACCTCCGACGGACGCAGCTGCATCCTCAACCTGGGCCACGGCATCCTGCCGGGCACGCCGCCCGAGACGGTGGCTGCGCTCTGCGACACAGTGGCGGAATTTTCCTGACGGTCACGGGAACGGGCCATGATCCCGCTCGCATTGGTAGGCATGAGTTATCGCGAGGCACCCGCCGCGGTGCGCGCGGCGCTCGCGGCCATCGATGCGACCGCCGGCGGACCGTCGCAACAACTGCTCGAAGCCGGTCAGGTCTCGGGCGTGGTGCGCATCGAGAGCTGTGCGCGCGTGGAATGGCTGTTTGCCGCCGAGCATCCGTCGTGGGCGGCCGAGCTGTTCAGCGCGACGCTCACGGGTGCGCCGGAAAATCCCGATCGCCTGCGTCCGCGGGTGCGCCATGGGGCCGCCGCGGCAGGCGGACTGCTGCGCGTGGCCGCTGGGCTGGACTCGGTTGCGCAGGGCGAGCACGCCATCGGCAACCAGGTGCTGCGCTCCTTCGAGCGCGCCCACGAGGCGGGCACGGTGTGCCGCAGCCTGCACGTGGTCTGGCGCGGTGTGGGTGAAATGCTCGGCCGCGCGCGCCGCATCCTGCCGCAGGGGCGCACGGGCGGCGTCCAGCAACTGGTCATCGACCGCCTCATCGATCTGCCGCGCGACGCGTCCATCGCCGTGTTCGGCCTGGGCGAGATCGGCCGCGCGATGTTGCGCGCGCTCGCGGACTCCGGCTACACGGAAGTGGAGAGTTTCAATCGCGCCAGCATGCGCGCCTTCGAGGGCGCAGTGGCGCGCGCCGCCGTGGTCATCGTGGCCTCGGGTGCGCCGCACGCCTGGCTCACGTTGCCGGCAGGCGAAGGACGCCGCGTGTTCGACCTCGGCAGTCCGCAGCAGATCGCCGGCGCGCCTGGCTGGCGCCTGACCGCGCTCGATGAGCTGCTGGATGGCCACGGAGCCGTCCTGCCGGACGCCGAATACGCCGCCCTCGAGGCCGAGTGCGCGGCGACGGCCGAGAAGATCTGCCAGACATTGCTGGCCCCGCCGCCCAGCGACACGCTCGCGGCGATGACCGCCATCCGTACGGAATTCATGCAGAACAAACTACCCCGGCTGCTCGAAGGACTTCCGCCGCAGCGTGCCCGCAAACTCACCTCCGAGGTGAACGCCATGTTGCACGAATTCATCTCGGCGGCGAGGCGCGAGCCGTGACGGCGAGCATCATCGGCAGTCGCGGCAGCGATCTCGCGCTCTGGCAGTCGCACACCGTGCTCGCCGCGCTGCGCGAAGCCGCGCCGCAGGCGAACTGGCATCCCGACATCACCGTCATCGCCACGCGCGGCGATCTGGACCAGTCGCCGCTGCTGGTCGGCAGGATGGAAAAGGGATTCTTCACGCGCGAGCTCGAGCTGGCGCTGCTCGAACGGCGCATCGATCTGGTGGTGCACTCGCTCAAGGACCTGCCCACTGCCACGCCCGAAGGCCTGCTGAATCGCACCCTGCTGCCGCGCGCACCGGCCGGGGACTGGCTGCTGATCCGCCGCGAGTTCCATGAGCCACGCGCGGACGGATTGCTGCCGCTGCGCAGCGGCGCGCGCGTCGGTGCGTCTTCCTTGCGCCGCGGCGCGCTGCTGGCGAGGTATGCGCCGCAGGCGTCATCGGTGCCATTGCGCGGCAACGTGCCCACCCGCCTGCGCCGACTGGGCGAGGGCAGCAACGTGGACGCCATCATCCTGGCCGCGGCCGGTCTCACGCGGCTGGCGCTCGACCTTTCGGCCTTCGTGAAGATCGAGCTGCCGCCCGGGTGGTGGATTCCCGCGCCGGGCCAGGGCGCACTGGCCGCGCAATGCCGCGCCGGCGATGCCGCCATCGACGCCCAACTCGCGAAGCTCGCCGATCCTGCCTGTGTCGCGGCCACGCGCTGGGAACGCGAGTTCCTGCGTGTCATCGAGGGCGGCTGTTCCACGCCGTTCGGCTGCCACGTCGTCGGCGCGCGCGCGCATCTCGGCCTGGCCAGCGATGCCGGCTGGCTGGCCGGCACCGTCGAACTACCGCAAGATCTCTCCGAAGGAAAATCACGTGACGAATTCATCCGAGCAGCAGTCGCGGGCCTCCGGCCCGTCTAGCCCGCCGTCCTTGGCGCGTTCGGCCGGGCTGTACGCGCGCGCCGAGGCGGTCATCCCCGCCGGCGTCTCGAGTCCGGTGCGCGCGTTCCGCAAGGTGGGTGGCACACCGGTGTTCTTCAAGGAAGCGCACGGCGCGCACGTGGTCGATGAAGACGGCAATCGCTACCTCGACTTCTGCATGGCGTGGGGCCCGCTGATCCTCGGGCATGCGCATCCGCGCGTGGTCGAGGCGGTGCGCCGCGCGGCGGCGGATGGCCTGGCCTTCGGCACAGCGCATCGTCACGAGGGCGAGCTCGCCGAGCGTGTGCTGGCGGCATACTCCTGGGCGCAGATGGTGCGCTTCGTGGTCAGCGGCACCGAGGCCGTGGCCACGGCCGTGCGTATCGCGCGCGCCAGCAACGGGCGCCGGCGCATTCTCAAGTTCGACGGCTGCTACCACGGTCACGTGGATTCGCTCATGGTGAAAGCCGGCAGCGGCGTGGTGACCCAGGGCCTGGCTGACAGCGCCGGCGTACCGGCGCAGGTGGCCGCCGATACGCTGGTGATACCGCTGGGCGACGTGCAGGCCCTGGAGCAGGCCTTCCGTGAACACGGTTCCACGCTGGCCGCGGCCATCATCGAACCCGTGCCGGCCAACAACGGCCTGCTGATCCAGTCGGCGGATTATCTGCGCAAGCTGCGCGAGCTGACCCGCGCGCACGGCACCGTGCTGATCTTCGACGAGGTGATCACCGGCTTCCGATTCGGCTATCACGGCTATGACCGGGTGGTGGGCATCGAGCCGGATCTCACCACGCTCGGCAAGATCGTCGGCGGCGGCCTGCCCGTGGCGGCCGTGCTCGGCCGGCGGGATCTGCTGTCGCAGCTCGCACCCCTGGGGCCGGTGTACCAGGCGGGCACCATGGCGGGAAATCCGGTGTGCCTGGCGGCCGGCGTCGCCACGCTCACCGAGCTCGCGGAGGGTGGCGCCTACCGCCACATCGAGATGTTAGGGCGGCACCTGGATGCGGCGCATGCGCGGCATGCGGTGCGCGGCTCCGTGCAGCTGCCGCGTATCGGCCCCATCGTGTGGCCGTACTTCGACGTCGCTGCACGCCTGCCGGTGGCCGCCTCAGCGATCTCGGCAACCGCAGTGAACGAATATCACCGCCGCTACCGGGCGTGGCTGGCGCGCGGCGTATACCTGCCGCCGTCGGCATACGAGGTGTGCTTCCTCTCGGCCGCTCACACGACGGCGGATATCGATACACTGCTGGACGTGCTGACAGTCGAGGCGTGATGCGATCAGGACTGCGACAGTGGCTGGCGGAGCGCGCCGAGCTCATCGTGCTCGGCGTGACGCTGCTCGCCACCGCCTCGCTGGTCGTCTGGTGGACCATCCTGCTGCGCGGCGAGATGCGCAGCAACGAATCGCTGGAGCGCGCGCTGCTCGCCACCCGCACCGGTCTCGCGGCGGCCGAGGTCGAGGAACGCCAACTCGAGATCAGCGCCCGGCACGACCGGCGCAAGGTCATGCTGGTGGGCGAGTCCACGCTGCTGGCGCTGCTGCTGTCGGGGAGCCTCGTGGTGCTGTTCCTGATCGCGCAGCGGCGCAAGCAGCAGCGCGAGGACATGGAGAAACTCCTGCAATTCACCAGCCACGAGTTCAAGACGCCGGTTGCCGGCGTGAAGGGGCTGCTGCAGAGCCTCGCGATCGGCAGCATCCCCGAGTCGCAGCGCGCCGAGCTGATCCACCTCGGGCAGATGGAATGCGACCGGCTGGAGCACCTGGCCGAGACCATCCTCGCGTACCAGCGCGCCATGGCGCGCGATCCGCGCGAAGGCGGGCAGGACATCGACGTGGCGCGCTTCATCGCCGAGCTGCTCGCGCATCGCGCGCGCACGTCCACGGGCGGCGCGGTGGAGCTGGGAAACATCGAAGCCGTGCAGGTGCGCGCCGACCGCGACGGGCTGCGCGTGATCCTCGAGAACCTGCTCGACAACGCCCACAAGTACGGCGGCGGCCAGGTGCGCATCGCCGCGAGCGTCGGCGAGGGGCGATGGCGGCTGGATATCAGCGATCGCGGGCGCGGCTTCGCACCCGAAGCTGCCGAGAAGCTCTTCGACATACACAATCGCGGCAGCGGCGAGGGCATGACGCATGGCGCCGGCCTGGGACTGGCCATCGCGCGATCGCTGGCGCGGCGCATGGGCGGCGACATCACCGCGAGCAGTGGCGGACCGGGGCAGGGCGCGGTCTTCACCGTCAGTCTCGCGCTGGCGCCCCAGCCCGCGGCCACGGCCATCACCCCGGGTGCGGCCCATGGCTGAGCGCATCGCCCTGGTCGAAGACGAACGCCTGGTGCGCGAACTGGTCGCGGTGAATCTGCGCCACGCCGGTTACGAGATCGTCAGCGCGGGGAATTTCGAGGAAGGCAGGAAGCTGCTCGCCGGCGGCGATTACCAGCTCGCCATTCTCGACGTCATGCTGCCGGGCGGCGATGGCTTCGCACTGACGCGGCAGGCGCGCGACGCCGGCATCGACGCCCCCATACTCATGCTGACCGCGCGCAGCGACACGGTCTCCAAGGTGCGCGGGCTGGATGCCGGCGCCGATGACTATCTACCCAAGCCGTTCGACGTGAACGAGCTGCTGGCGCGGGTGCGCGCGCTGCTGCGGCGTGCCAGCGGGCGGCCGGCGAGCGCGCCGCCACGCCTGAGCTTCGCCTCGTACTGGGTGCGTTTCGACACCGGCCAGGCGCTCACCAACGAGGGCGAGGTGTCGCTGTCGGACAAGGAGCTGCGCCTCATGGAGGTGTTCTCGGCCAACGAGAATCGCGCGCTCACGCGCGCCGATCTGCTCGAGGAGGTCTGGGGCATGGACCAGTTCCCGACGGATCGCACGGTGGACAATTTCATCCTGAGACTGCGCAAGCTCTTCGAGCCCGATCCGGAGAACCCGGTGCACATCGTGACTCTGCGCGGCCGCGGATATCTCTTCCGGAGCGCGCCATGAGCGCCACGGCCGCCGCCCGCGTCACGCCCATCGGTGCGCGCGAGATCGACGCGGCGCGCGAGTATTTCCTCGGGCTGCACACCCGTCTCAGTGATGCCTGGGCGGCCCTGGACCCGGGCGTGCCGCAGCGACGCGACGAATGGACGCGTCCCGAGGGTGACGTGCTCAGCGGCAATGGCCGCTTGTCGCTGATCGAGCTGGGCAACACCTTCGACCGCGCCGGCGCCGCCTTCAGCGACGTGTCCGGCGCCAAATTACCGGCGGCGGCCAGCGAACGGCACACCGAGCTCGCAGGCCAGCCGTTCCGCGCCATGGGCACGAGCGTGGTGGTGCACCCGGTGAATCCCTACGCGCCCACCTCGCATGCCAACGTGCGCCTGTTCACGGCGCGCGGTGGCGAGACCTGGTGGTTCGGCGGCGGCTTCGATCTCACCCCTGTCTACCCCTTCGACGAGGACGCGCGCGCCTGGCATCGGGCGGCCAAGGCGGCGTGCGACCCGGCGGGCCCGCGCGCCTACCCGCTGCTCAAGGAGGCCTGCGACCGTTACTTCTATCTACCGCACCGGGGCGAGACGCGCGGCATCGGCGGCCTGTTCGCCGACGACCTCAACGACGCGCACGCCGAGATCGGCGGTGACTTCGCGCATTGTTTCGCGCTGATCCGCCGCATCGGCGATGCCTACCTGGAAGCGTACGTGGACATCGTACGGCGGCGGCGCGACACCCCCTATGGCGAGCGCGAACAGGCTTTTCAGCGCCTGCGGCGCGGCCGTTACGTGGAATTCAATCTCGCCTTCGATCGCGGCACGCGATTCGGCCTGCAATCGAGCGCGCGCACGGAGTCGCTGCTGATGTCGCTGCCGCCCCGCGCCGAGTGGCGTTACGACCATGCGCCCGCGGCAGGTTCGCCGGAGGCCCGGCTGGCCGACTACCTCAAGCCGCGCCAGTGGCTGTGAAGAGCGCGCCATGAAGAGCGACAGAAAGAGTGGAATACTGCTGGTCAATTCCGGCACGCCCGCGACCCTGGCCACGCGCGACGTGCGCGCCTTCCTCGCGGGGTTGCTTGGCGACCCGCGCGTCGTGGAGCTGCCGCGCTGGCTGTGGCTGCCGATCCTCCACGGAATCATCCTGCGCGTGCGGCCTCGGGCCAGCGCAAAGAAATATGCCGCCATCTGGACGCCGCAGGGTTCGCCGCTGGCCGTGTACAGCGAGGGCCTGCGCGCCGGGGTCGAGCAGGCGTTGCACGGCGAGATGCCCGTGGCGCTGGCCATGCTGTACACCGGCGGCGCGACGGTGCGTGCCGCCATCGACTCGCTGCGCGCCGCGGGCGCCGGGCAGATCGTCGTGGTGCCGATGTTTCCGCAGTACTGCGCGGCCACCAGCGGCGCGGTGTTCGACCAGGTGAGTGCGGCATTGCGCGCCATGCGCCACGTTCCGTCGCTGCGCTTCATCTCCGACTACCACGATCATCCGGCGTATCTCGACGCGCTCGCCAACAGCGTGCGCGACCATCGGCGTGAACAGGGCGGGGCCCAGCATCTGCTGATGTCCTTCCACGGCATCCCCGAACGCTACGTCACGCGCGGCGATCCTTATCGGGCGCAGTGCGAGCGCACGGCCTCGCTGGTGGCCAGCCGTCTGGGCCTCGGCGCGGGCGAATGGACCCTGTCGTTCCAATCGCGATTCGGCGCGGATCGCTGGCTGCAGCCCTACACCATCGAGACGGTGGCGGCGCTGGCGAAACGGGGCGTGCGCCGCCTGTGCGTGATGTGTCCGGGCTTCGCCGCCGACTGCCTCGAGACCCTCGAGGAAATCGGACTGGAGAACCGCGACGCGTTCCTCGCGGCCGGCGGCGAGCAGTATCAGTACATCCCGGCGCTCAACGCGCGCGCGGATCACGTGGCGGCGATCGCCGCCCTGGTGGCGCGCGAGCTGGCTGCGCATGGCGGAACCGAACACGGGGCGATGGCATGTTCTGGCTGAAAGCGCTGCACATCATCGGCGTGGTGAGCTGGTTCGCGGGCCTGCTGTATCTGCCGCGGCTGTTCGTGTACCACGCGCAGATCCAGTCCGGCGATCCGCGCGCGATCATCGACGACGAACGCGGCAATGCGCGCTTCAAGATCATGGAGCGCAAGCTGTTCATGATCATGACCATCGGCGCGGTCATCGCGGTGGTGGGCGGCGTCGGCCTGCTCATCCTCGGCTCCCTCGGCCGTGCACCGGACTATCTACTCATGCGATGGCTGCACGTGAAGCTGGCCCTGGTGCTGCTGCTCGTGGGCTATCACGGCGCGTGCCTGGCGCTGCTGCAGCAGTTCGCCGCCGACCGCAATGCCCACGCGGAACGCTGGTACCGGTTCTTCAACGAGGTGCCGGCACTGTTGCTCGTGGCCATCGTCATTCTCGTGGTAGTGAAACCGTTCTGATGCCGCTGGCGGCGTGACCCGGCCCCGACCCGGCGGGCTCGCAGTCCGCGCTGACCGACCGCTCGCGTTCCATTACGATTCGCCTCCCGGCAATCATGAGGAGAGCGTCCATGCGCCCAGGAACCCTGGCATCCACCGCCTGCATGCTGGCAGCGTTGGCGCTCGGTGCCTGTTCGCGCCGGGCGGAGCCGCCGCAGCCGGCGCCAACGCCCGCGACCGGACAGCCGGCCGGCCTGCCCGGCCTGGTGAATACCTTCATCGAGGCGCGCATGAAGCGCGACCCGTACTTCGCCGTGCAATCGGGCCGGCACGAGTTCGACGGGCAGATGCCCGACTGGAGCCGCGCCGCCATCGACGCCGACGTGGCCGAGCTGCGCGATTTCAAATCGCGGCTCGGCAAGGTCCCTGCCGCGGGGCTCAGCGACGCGCAACAGCTCGAGCGCGAGTATCTCGCCTGGGTCATCGACCGCGATCTGTTCTGGCTGGCAAACGTCGGTGAGCCGTTCCGCAACCCGGCCTGGTATCTCGATCGTCTCGATCCGTCCATGTACCTGACGCGCGAATACGCGCCGCTGCCGCAACGCCTGGCGGGGTTTCTCGGCTACGCGCGCGCGGTGCCGCGCCTGGCGGCGGACATCCGCGCCAACCTGCGCGCGCCGCTGCCCACGGCCTTCATCGAGCGCGGCGTGGCCGGCTTCGGCGGCTACGCCACGTTCTTCCGCGAAGAAATGCCGCCCATGATCGCCGGAGTGGCCGACGCGCAGCTCAAGAACGAGCTCACGTCAGCCGCGCAGGCCGCCGCGAAGGCCATGGACGAGCTGGCCGCATGGCTCGAAGCGCAGCGCGCCAGCGGCACCGACTCGTTCGCGCTCGGGGGACCCACGTTCCTTGCCATGCTGCGCGAGACCGAGAGACTCGAGCTGCCGCTGGAAGAGCTCGAGCGGGTGGGGCGCCGCGACCTGGATCGCAATCTCACCGCCTTGCGCGAGGCCTGCGCGGCATACGCGCCGCGCACCTCGCTCAATGGCTGCGTCGACCGCATGCGCGCCGACAAGCCGCGCGGCGGTTCGGTCGAGGGCGCGCGCGCGCAGCTCGCCGAACTGCGCCAGTTCGTGCTCGATCACAAGATCGTGAGCATTCCCACCGAGGAGCAGGCGCTGGTCGCCGAATCGCCGCCCTACAACCGCGGCAACTTCGCCTACATCAGCATTCCGGGGCCCTATGAGGACCCGGCGGTGAAAGCCACCTACTACGTGGCGCCGCCGGATGCGAGCTGGAGCGCCGCTGAGCGCAATGCCTATCTACCCGGAAAGGCCTACCTGCTGTTCGTGTCGGCGCACGAGGTGTGGCCCGGTCACTTCCTGCAGGGGCAGTTCGCCAACCGCAATCCTTCGAAGCTCGCCGCGCTGTACTGGGACTACGCCTTCGGCGAGGGGTGGGCTCACTACGCCGAGGAGATGATGTACGACGCCGGGCTCGGCGCGGGCGATCCGCAGATGCGCGTCGGCATGCTCACCAATGCGCTGCTGCGTGACGTGCGGTTCGTGTCGGCGATCTGTCTGCATGCCGGCTGCATGACGCTCGCGGAATCGGAGCGGATGTTCCGCGAACAGGCGTTCGCCGACGCCGGTAATGCGCGCCAGCAGGCCCTGCGCGGCACCTACGATCCGGGCTACCTGGCCTATACGCTGGGCAAACTCATGATCCGCAAGCTGCACGCCGACTGGCTGGCCGCGAACCCAGGCGCCACGCTGCAGCAGTTCCACGACCGGTTCTTGTCCTTCGGCGTGCCGCCGGTGCCGCTCGTGCGCCGCGCCATGCTCGGCGAGTCCGCGGGTTCGCCGCTGTAATCAAACACTGGAGACGCGATGTTTCGTTCGATGATGATCGGAAAACTGCATGGCCTGCGGGTCACCGGCGCGGAACTGAACTACGAGGGCTCGATCGCGCTCGACCCGGATCACTACGAGGCCGCGGGGATCCTGCCGTACGAGTTCGTGGAGATCTGGAACAAGACCACGGGCGCACGCATCAGCACCTACGTCATTCCGGGTGAGCGCGGTTCGCGCTGCTGCGTGCTGAACGGCGCCGCGGCGCGCACCTGCCAGGTGGGCGATGAACTGATCATCGCTGCGCGAGCGTCGGTTTCCGGCGACGAACTTCGTGACTTTGTGTCGCGAGTCGTCACTTTTTGTGCAGAAAATCGCGTGTTGCACCGTCATGAACATCGCTTTGCAACTCTTGCCGCAGGTTATCCGGCGTCGGCCCTCGCCGACAGGTAGTAAGAGAGAACGCTGAGGGAACTTCGCAGTTTGTTTGTGCTCCCATAGCCCATGCGCAAACTGATGTGGTCCGCGGCCGCGTGCGCCGCGATGGTGGGAGTTGCGCTCGCACAGGTCGAGGCGAGCAGCAGCGTATATTTCCTCGATGTCGATCCGGCCCGGTACGCGGGTCCTGCCGGCCAGCGCCTGATGCTGCGCGTGGGCGACCAGCCACGGCACGTGACCATCGGTGCGCAGGATGAATTCTGCGTGCAGCTGCAACGGCTCGCCGGCGACCGCGAGGTCATCAGCGCGCGCATCCGCGCGCTCGGTCCCGAGCCCAAAGCGGCCGAGGTGCGCGTGGTGGCGCCGGACATTTCGCCCGGAACGTTCCGCAGCACGCCGTGGGGGCTGTTGCTGCGCGCGCTTCCCGGGCAGGCTGACGCGCGCGCCGCGAGCCATGCGCTCGGCACCGAGAACGCGCCGGTGTGCACCATCTGAACCCGATGCGGCGCGCGCGTGCCTGCGCCGCCATTGGCGTGGGGCCCGGTGGGCGCGCCGCTATTTGCGCAGCACGTCGATGATGCGGCTTTCGTTGTCCGCGGCGAAGCCGCTGTCGCAGAGACGTCGATAGAGCCGGCCGGCGAGCTGCCCGAAGGCGCAGTCGGCGCCGAGCTTGTCCGCCAAGCGCAGCGCGTAGTCGATGTCCTTGAGGCGCAAGGCCGGCGTGAAATTCACGGCGGCGTCGTGGTCGCCGGTCACGAAGCGCCGCACATTGCGCACCACCTGCGGGCTCGCGGCCTGGCCGCTCACCACCGCGTCCGCCACCAGCTTCAGATCGAGGCCCGCCCGTTCCGCGAGCGCGATGCCCTCGGCGGCGGAGGCGATCTGCACGGCCCCCATGAGATTGACCATGAGCTTGTACGCCGTGCCCTGTCCCACGCCGCCGAAGTGCAGCACGCGCGTCGCGAGCGACGCGAAGATCGGACGCGCCGCGTCGAGATCCGCCGGCTCCGCGCCCACCAGCAATGTGAGCGTGCCGGCGGCGGCCGCGTCGGGCAGCCCGGTGACCGGGGCGTCGACATAACGAAAGCCACGCTCGCGCACCCGCGCGGCCAGCTCCAGCACCCAGTCATGCGACAGCGTCGAGCACTCGATCGCCAGCGCGTCGGGAAGATTGTCGCCGGCCAGCGCGCCGGACTCGCCCAGCCAGGTGGCGCATGACGACTCGTCGTTCGCAGTCATGCCGACGATGACGTCGGCGCGCACGGCCGCTTCCCGCGGCGTGGCGGCGACGCGCGCACCCAGCGCGCCAAAGGGGGCGGCCCGCCGCGGATTGCGGTTGTACACCGAGACGGCATGGCCGGCGGCAATCAGCCGCGCCGCCATGCCCGCTCCCATCTTGCCGAGACCGACGAATGCGATGCGCATTGACCGATGATACGACGCGCGCCCGCCGGGTCTCAGGTCGGATCACAGTGCGGTGCGCGCGTCAGGACCATCGCGGCAGGGAACCCGCGCTGCGTCCGGCTAGCGCGCCAGCCAGCCGCCATCGACCGGCAGCACGATGCCCTGCACGTAGTTCGATGCGCTCGAGGCCAGGAATACCGCGGCGCCACCCAGGTCCTGCGGCTCTCCCCAGCGTCCCGCCGGAATGCGCGCGAGGATCTCCGCATTGCGCTTCACGTCGGCCTGCAACGCGGCGGTGTTGTTGGTCGCGAAGTAGCCCGGCGCGATGGCGTTGACATTGATGCCGCTCACCGCCCATTCATTGGCGAGGATGCGGGTCAGTCCGGCAACGCCGCTCTTGCTCGCGGTGTACGACGGCACGCGGATGCCGCCCTGGAACGACAGCATCGAGGCGATGTTGATGATCTTGCCGCCGCCGTGCGGAATCATGTGCCGCGCCGCCGCCTGCGACAGGAAGAACACCGACTTGAGGTTGACGTCCATCACCGCGTCCCAATCGGCCTCGGTGAAATCGATGGAATTGTTGCGGCGGATGATGCCGGCGTTGTTCACCAGCACGTGCAGGCCGCCGAGCTCGCGGACGACCTGGGCGACGATGGACGCGGGGTCGGGCCGCGCACCGAGATCGGCCTGGACCCAGATCGCACGTCGGCCGAGCGCCTTCACGGCCGCCACGGTCTCGGATGGGTCACTGCGCCCGATCGCGGCGATGTCCGCACCCGCGGCCGCCAGCGCCTCGGCGATGCCGCGGCCGATACCCGTGTTCGCGCCGGTGACGGCGGCGATGCGGCCGGTGAGATCGAACATGCGATTGGATCCGGCGGCCATCAGCGCAGCGTATCCATCGGAACCCAGGCGACGTCCTTGTATTCCTGGTTCTCACCGCCCATCGCCCAGATGAAGCTGTAGTTCGACGTGCCGCAGCCGGTATGGATGCCCCACGGCGGCGAGATCACGGCCTCCTCGTTGGCCACGAAGATGTGCCGGGTCTCGTGCGGCTCGCCCATGATGTGCACCACGCGCGCATCGGGCTTGAGGTCGAAATAGAAGTACGTCTCCGCGCGGCGCTCGTGCAGGTGACAGGGCATGGTGTTCCACACGCTGCCTTCCTGCAGCGACGTGAGGCCCATGAGCAGCTGCGCCGACTTGCAGATGTCCGGGTTGATGTACTGGTAGATGGTGCGCGCGTTGGCGGTGGCGGGCGAACCGACCGGCATCGGGTTGGCTTTCTTGAGGTCGATCTTCACCGTTTCGTAGCGCGCGTGCGCGGGCGTGCTCGCGAGATAGAACTTGGCGGGCGCGTCCTTCGCATCCGACGAGAACATCAGCGTCTGGGTTCCCTGCGGAATGTACAGACCCTCGCGAGCGGCGAGCGGCCAATCCTTCCCGTCCACGGTGACTTTGCCATTGCCGCCGATGTTGATGACGCCGAGCTCGCGGCGCGCGAGGAACGGACCCTTGTTTAGCGCCGGCACCTCGTTGAGCTCGATGGACTTGTTCACGGGCATCACGCCGCCGACGATCATGCGTTCGATGTGGCTGAACGTCAGGCTCACATCGTCCGGAATGAACATCGCGGAGATGTGGTACAGCTCGCGCAGCTTGGCCGAATCGGCGGTGGGAATGATGGCAGGATGGCTGGCGTGTCGCGTCTCGAACTTCATGGCCTGGGATCCGGTGCGTCTTTCGGGGTGACGATTCTACCCGGCGCCCGCTGCCGAGGAAACCGGTGTCATGCGGGAAACTGGTGGTGCGGTTCCCGGACGCCGCGACGACGTCACCCGCGGGCCGTGGCGACGCTCCAGGGTTCCTACTTGGCGGGAGGCTGGCAGGAATCGCGGATCACGAGATGCGGCTCCAGCGGCGTCACCATGGCATGCGTGCCGCCGGCCGATTCCGGATGCAGGATCTTGGTGGCGGCGATCCGGCCGAGTTCGCGGATCGGCAGCTTGATGGTGGTGAGCGGCGGCAGCAGGCGCGCGGCCAGCGGGCCGTCGTCGAAGCCGACGATGGAAAGATCGCCGGGGATGGAAAGACCCAGCCGGTTGGCCACGCGATACACGCCGGCGGCCATCTCGTCGTTGCTGGCGAAGATCGCGGTCGGGCGCGGATTCAGTGCCAGCAGCTTCTCGCCGCCGGCCACGCCGGATTCGTAGGTATAGCCACCCTCGACGATGAGCTCCTCGGGAAACGGTATCTGGCGCGCCGCGAGCGCTTCGCGAAAGCCCGCCAGGCGCTCCACGGCCGAGCGGAAACCCGAGGGGCCGGCGATGTAGCCGATGCGCTTGTGGCCCAGGGAAACCAGGTAGTTCGCCACCTCCGCGACCGCGAGGCGATCGTTGGAGATCACGATGCGCGCCGGATCGTCGAGCTGCGTGTAGGTGATGCGCACGTAGGCGCAATCCGCGGCCGTGAGCGCGCGCGTCAGCTCGTCGTTCTCGGAGATCGGTGGCATGAGGATCACGCCGCGCAGCTTCTGGCGCTCGACGAAGCGGCGCACGCCGGTGATGAAGTCCGGCTTCTTGCGGTCGCAGGGATGTACGACCACTTCGTATTCCGTATTGCGCACGGCCTCGAGCGCGCCTTCCATGCAGTTGACGATGTACTGCGCGTTCGGGTTGTCGTACACGAGGCCGATGAGGAAGGCCTTGCGGAACGCCAGGCCGCGCGCCTGCGGATCCGGCACATAGCCGAACTTGTCGATGACCGCCTGGATGCGCGCGCGGGTTGCCTCCTGCACCAGCGGCGACTGGTTGATCACGCGCGAGACGGTCTTCTTCGAAACGCTGGCAAGCCGCGCGATGTCGTTGATGGTGGCATTGCGGCCCGGCTTGATGCCGGAAGGCTTCGGCGCGACGGGCCGGGCCGGCGGCAACGGTTTCGGCACGGCGCGCGGCGCGCTGGCCTTTTTCCGTGGGCGGTTCATGACGGCGATTGTACGGAACCAGGGCGCATTGCGGCAGGGCTGTCCCTAACAATCAGGCCGGGACAATGGGGGACATGGGCACGGCGCGGCAGCGCAGGCTGCCCAGGCCGGCAAAGCTTGCCTCGGCCGATTGTCCTGCCTGTATCGGGTGGACACCGGTCGCTGCCCCGGTGGACACGAAGTCCCCCGCGCGCAGCGGGCGCCCGCGCCGGGCATTCAGGCACAGGGCGAAGGCCAGTGCGGAGAGCGGGCCGCCGCTGACCTGGGCGGCGGTGCCACGCCCGACGACGTTGCCGTCGATACGCGTCTCGCAGCTCAGGGACTCGAGCGGACGGGCCTGCCAGTCGGCAATCTCCGGTCCGAGGATCAGCCCGGCGTTGTTGCCGAAGTCGCTGGCGATGACCGCGGGACCGAAGTCGTTGATGTTCTGCAGCGGGCTGCTGGCGATCTCGATGCCGATGTACAGGGTCCTGACGAAGTTGCGCGCGGTCTCCGCGGTCCACTCGGTGACGTTCGCCGGCGCGTCCTGCGACAGCTCCACGACGAACTCCGCCTCGACGGCGGCGAAGCCCTGTGCGAAAACCGGGGCATCCACGATCTCGGCGCCGTGCGAGCGTTGTACGCCGCGGCTGAAGATCGGCCCCACCAGGCGCTGGGCGCCGAATTGCCCGCTCAGCGGTTCGGGAATCCAGCCGACCTTCCAGCCGACCACGGCGTCGTCCCAGAGCGCGATGGCCTCGTCCTGGCAACGGTAGGCGGTGTCGAGGTCCTTGGGCGCGGCGCCGGGATACTGCGTGAAGGAGCCGGCGGCACGGCGCGCCTTGACGAATTCAGCGGCCACCCCCTTGGCGTCGAACGCGAGGTCGGAGACAACG
This sequence comes from uncultured Pseudomonadota bacterium, assembly GCA_946479515.1. Next base: position 59,406 of record CAMLGF010000003.1, read on the forward strand.
GAGACCAATTTGGAACCTTCTTTCTGATGCGCTGGGGCAGGCGACTTTATATAGGGAAACCGGTGTCATTTTCAATGGTTCGCGGCAGACAACCGGGACGCCGCCCGCACATTTGGCATCACGTCCCCTGCTGGATGAAGGGCACCTTGGCGAACAGCCGGCGCTCCGCGCCGCGCGGGTCGTCCTCGAGGCGGGTGTGCACGTCGAACACCAGCGTGGCCCGGCGCGGCAGCGTGTATGGCTCCCAGCGGGGCATGCCGCTGTAGTTAGGGTCGCCGCTCCGGGCGAACGCCAGCAGGGCCTGCTGCATTGTCGCCGACACCTGGCGGGCCTGTTCGCCGTCCCCTGTGCCCGACCCGGGCGCGGTGAGGGTGCCGAACATCAGTGCAATGTCGAGCGTATGGAACGCGCCCCACTTGCCGCCGTCCAGCGGCGAGCCCCAGTCGAGCTGGTAGGCATAAGCGGGCGAGCCCTGCTGGGCGCGCAGCTCGGCCTCGACTACGGCGCCCCGCCAGGAGCGCCCGGCGGTGGTCGCGGCGAAGAAGACGTCGGTGGGCGAATAATGCGGATACAGGCGGCGGTACTCGGCGACCACCCGCTCGCCGGAAATGTCCACGCGCAGCTGTGCTTCGAGCGTGGCCGGCAACTGTTCCCAGGTCAGCGACCACACGGCAGCATCGCCGCGACCGATCAGCGACCGGGTTTCATCGTGGGTATTGCCGATCATCATGGGCACGCCCGCGGACTGTGGCGGCGCATCCGGATAGAACGGATGGCGGGTGAGCGTGCGCTCGTCGAGCACTGGACCCATGTAGCAGCTGCCGCGGCCGATGTACGGATCCACCGTGCGCGCCAGCGCCTTGAGCAGATCGGCCGCCGCAAGCTTCGCGAGCTCCGCGCTGCGCGCGGGCGGCACGCCGAGCACGTCGAGCAGCGCGCGGGTGCGGCCGGCCGCGTGCAGTGGACCGGAGGCGGTGAGCTGCTGGCCGCTCATGGTGGCCGCGCGATGGAACAGCCCCGCTGCCGCCGGCATGGCCATGAGGGTGGCGATCTTGGCGCCGCCGCCCGACTGGCCTAACAAGGTGACGCAGCCCGGATCGCCGCCGAAAGCCGCGATGTTGTCGCGCACCCAGGTGAGCGCCAGCACCAGGTCGAGCTGGCCGGCATTGCCGGAATCGGCAAAGCCCGGCAGCGACAGATAACCGAACAGATTCAGCCGGTGATTGAGCGTCACGACCACCACGTCGCCGCGGCGGCACAGGGTCGAGCCGTCGTAGAGTGCACTGGAACCCGATCCCGACGAATACGCGCCGCCATGGATGTACACGATCACGGGCCGGGGCTTCTCGGGCCTGGCGACCGGCGCCACCACGTTCAGGAACAGGCAGTCTTCGGATTGATTGGGTTCCTTGCCCGGCTGCGGGCTCGCCGCGCCGAACGCGTGCGCATCGAGCACGCCTTTCCAGGGCGTCGGCGCCTGCGGCGGCAAGAAGCGGCGCGCGCCGGTGTCGGCGCCATAGCGAATGCCACGGAACACCATGAGGTCGCCATCCAGAAAGCCGCGCACGCGACCGGCCGTGGTGCGAATGACGCGGCTGGGTCGGCGCGCATCCGGTGATTCGAGCGCCGCGCGGGTCAGCGGCGCATTGCCTACGGCCAGCAGCGCGGCCGCCCCCAACAGCCGGCGGCGCAGCGGATCGGGTGGATCAGGGTTTCGCTGTGTCATCGGCCAGCGCCCAGTTCCGCACCAGCTGCGGCCAGATGGCGACGTTCCTGCCGGCAACGCCGCGCAGACCGAAGCCGTGGCCGCCGCGGTCGAACACGTGCAATTCGCTGCGCACCTGCGCCTTGCGCAGCGCCTGGTACATCAGCAGGGAATTCTCCACCGGCACGGCCGTGTCATCGCCCGCGTGCACGAGAAGCGTGCGCGGCGTCTGCGCCGTCACGTTCGCGTGGGGTGAATAGCGCGCGAGATCGGTCTCGGCCACGCCGGCCTTGCGCAGCTGATCGGCGGAGCCGCCATGCGCGGCGCTGCCGGTCGTGGCAATCACCGGATACAGGAGCACGCCGAAATCGGGCCGGGCCGACAAATCATCGGCGGCATCCTGGCGCGGGTAGGCGAGCGAAGGCTCGGTGAGCAGCCGCGCGCACAAATGCCCGCCGGCGGAGAACCCGATGAGCCCCAGGTGCCGCGGCGCGGCGCCGGCCGCGAGCCCCCGTTGTCGCAACACGCGCAATCCCCGCATCGCGTCGTGGACCGGCGCATCGGCGCCCGCGTCCCAGCCGTCCGCCGGCAGGCGATAGCGCAGCACCGCCGCGGCGAAGCCACGTTCGCTGAACCATTGCGCGGCTTCGAAGCCTTCCTTGTCGATGACCACGCGCACGTAGCCGCCGCCCGGCACGATGAGCAGCGACACGCCATTCCAGGCCGACGCGGGCGGGAACAGCGTGAGAGTGGGCCGCGTGACGTGCTGCGCGAAGCGATCGCGCATTGTTCCATTGGGCAGGCGCTCGATCACTTCCTCGCGCACGGAGACGCGGGCGCCGCCCGGGCTGCCGGCCGGCCAGAGATCGACCACCTCGTCGCCCGGATCGCGGGCACCGCCCGAGGCAGCCAGCGCGCCCCCGGACGAGGCGGCCGCGGCGGCCGCGGTGCCCGCGAAAAGGATTTCGCGGCGACTCAGGAATGGATTCATCACGCGAGTATGCGGTCTGCGAAATAAAAAGGGGACAGGATTTCTCCTGTCCCCCGTGGCTCTCCCGGACTAACTACCTCGGCTCAGTACTTGAAACGGGCGCCGAGGAAGTACGTGCGGCCCTGGTGGTGGTAGTAGGAGAGGCGGTTGCCCACCGAATCGACCCACTGATCGTCGACCTCGTCGGTCAGGTTCAGCGCTTCGAGCGACAACGTCAGGTTGTCGTTGAGGTTGTAGCTGGACGAGAAGTCGATGTTCAGCGTGGATGCGGTGCCTTCCACGTCGTTGCCATTGCGTCCCGGCACCGTGGTGAGGTAGTCGGACCGGTAGGCCGCCGCGACACGCGCGCTGAAGGTCTTGTTGTCGAAATACAGCGTGGCGTTGTAGGCGTGCTTGGAAAGTCCCGTGAGGTCGGTCGATGCGGTGACCACGCCGGCGGAATTCAGGTAGTCGATCTCCGATTCCACCGACGTGTAGTTCAACACGGTTCCGAAGTTGCTCCAGACGCCCGGCAGGAAGGTGAAGGGCTGCTGGTAGCTGATTTCGAAACCCTTCAGGTCGCCTCCCGGGGTATTCGCCGGCAGATTGAACTGCCAGTCGGTCGATGCCGAGCAACCGGGGGTCGTGCCGCAGGCGGCCGTCGCCACGCTGTCCGGCAGGCCCAGCGGGTTGCCGGTGAACGGGCGCGTCTCGCGGATGGTCTGCACGAACGACTCGATGTCCTTGTAGAACAGCGCCACGGACAGCAGCGACTCGGGCGCGAAGTACCACTCCACCGCGAGGTCGTACGCCTTCGCGCGGAACGGGTCGAGATACGGATTGCCGGCGCTCACGGTGCGGTTGTTGCCCGACACGCTCACGCTCGCGCCCGGATCGAGATTGCCCAGGTTCGGGCGAGTCATCACCTTCGAGGCGCCGAAGCGCACCAGCAGTTCGTCACTGATGTCGTACACGAGGTTGAGGGACGGCAGTGTGTCCGAGTAGGTGCGTTCCACCGTCTGCTGGACCGGCGCTCCGGCGCTCAGCGTGTAGCCGGTGGAGGTCTGCGTGGTCTCGACGTAGCGCAGGCCGATGTTACCGCGCAGCGTGCGGCCGCCAACGTCGTAGCTGAAGTCGCCCTGCACGTACGCGCCCTTGTCGTCTTCCTCGATCTCGTTGTTGTTGCCGAGCACCGAGAGGATGCCCATAGGATAGACAGTCGGATCGTCGAGGCTGAGCGCATCGACGGCGGCGTTCAGGTCGGGGATCAGCCAGGACGTGACGCTGTTGGCGGGCAGATCGAGCCCGTCGCCGAAGGACACCAGACGGCTGTACGAGCTGATCGGCGCGGCGGCGGCGCCGGCGGGAATGACGCCCTCCTGGTTGGCCGTGGTGCCGTTCGAGCGCCGCCTCTCGGAGGACTTGAACACGTAGTTCTTCCACTGCGGACCGAACTTCACCTTCCAGGTGTCGGACGCGGCCCACTCGAGGTCGATCGCCGCCGTCTGGAAGCTGTTGATCGTGGCCTGGGGGCGCAGGCGGATCTGCGTCAATGTCCAGGTCGCGGGGCTGGTGACATCGGTGGTGCCGTAGCTGAAATACGGTAGTCGGCGGTTTTCGCGGTAGTCGTACGAGTAGCCGTCGATGTTGGTGGCATCGAACAGCAGCGTCGTCTGCACCGGGTTCTCATGGTTGGCCTCCGCGAAGCCCAGCATCGCTTTCGCGGAGAAGACGTCGCTGAACGAGTGCTTGCCTTCCAGGCTCACCTGCGTGAACTCGGTGGTCAGCTCGTCATGACGGGCCTCCGAACGGATGTCGACGTCGTTGAACACGCCGTACACGAGCGTGTTGGTGTCGTCGATCTCGGCGTCGACCACGTTCACGTCACCGATGCCCGACGCGCCGCCGCTGCTGAACACCGGCGTCTCGAGGAAGATCTCGTCGCGCTCCGCGTCGAACTTGGCATACAGCACGTCGAGGTTGAAGGACGTCTGATCGCTGGGCACGAACTGCAGAGCACCCGTGACGCCGATGCGGGTCTGCTCATGCCGGTATTTGTCGTAGCGGGGAATGCGCGGACGGAACGCGGCATTGATCTCCGCGAGCGTCGGCGTGCCCACGTAGGCCGGGTCCAGAGGACCGAAGCCGCCGCCGGCCTGCCAACGCACCGTGCTGGCGCCTTCGTCGGCAAGCTTGCGGTCCGTGTAGGCCACCGACAACAGCGCGCCAAACTTGCCATCGGCGAAAGTGTTGCTGATGAGGAAGGCCGCGCGCGGATTCACCTCGCTGCTGAGGTCGTTGTACCCGCCTTGCAGCGAGCCGGCCACGGTGAAACCGTCGTAGTCCATGGGGCGACCCGTGTGCAGGTCGACCGTGGCGCCCAGCGAGCCTTCCTCGGTGTCGGCCGACGCGGTCTTGCGCACCGTCAGGTTGGTGAACAGCTCCGACGCGAACGTATTGAAATCGAAATTGCGGGCGCGATTGGTGCCGCCCGCGGCGTCGGTGCCGCCGTTGGCGCTCATCGCTTCGACGCCGTTGATGCGCACGCGCGTGAACTGCGGGCCGAGACCGCGCACCGAGATCTGGCGACCCTCGCCCGCGTCGCGCGCGATGGCGACGCCGGGCACGCGCTGCAGCGATTCGGCCAGGTTCAGATCCGGAAAATCGGCGATGTCTTCGGCGACGATCATGTCGATCGAGCCGGCCTGTTCCTTCTTCGCTTCGATGGCCTTGTTGAGGCTCGCGCGGAAACCGGTTACCACGATTTCTTCGACGGACTCCGCGCCGGCCGGCGTGGACTCGGGATTCGCTTCCTGTGCCACGGCGGCGCTGGCGATGGCCAGCATGGCAGTGGCGGTGGTGAGCGCCTTGGCGCTGGGAAATGCAGCCTTTTTCACGGCTGTTCTGATCGACTCGGACATTGGCCCCTCCAGGTCGCGGGTCGGCTTCAGACCCACGGACAACGGTGAACGGATTGCACCGGCCGCGCATCAAAGCCGCAGCCGCGGCGTGCTTTATCCCACACAAATGACACCGGTAGCAATACCTTGGCCACGGCGTGCGCGAAGCCTCTGTTTTGACTGGAATATCGCGGCGGCAGCACGTAGCCCGCACGCCGGCGGCGCAGATCGATGTCGGATTCGCGCGACGATTTGCGATGAAGTTCACAGCGCAGTGCGTCGCCAGGCATTGCCCGCGCGTCGCGGCGCATCCCAGCCGCTTGCCGGTAGGAGAACGCTTGCAGGAAAATCGTGCGAACTGTGGTTGTTAGCGCAAACAGGAAACGGTGAGACTCCATGAATATGAATCGCAAGACACTCCTCGCCTGCGTTCTGGCGGCCACGCTGTCCCTGCTGTCGGGTTGCGAAACGGTGCGCACCACCAATGCCGGCGCGGTCGGGGTGGACCGCAAGCAGCAGATGCTCGTACCACCTGAAACAATCGAGGAAGGTGCCGCGCAGGCCTACGCCGCCGAGCTCAAGACTGCCCGCGACAAGGGCGTGCTCAATACCGACAAGGCCCAGCTGGCGCGCGTGACCACCATCGCCAAGCGCATCGTGGCGGCGACGCCCACGTTCCGGGCGGACGCGACCGGGTGGAACTGGCAGTTCAACGTGCAGAAGACCAACGAGCTGAACGCCTACTGCATGCCGGGCGGACGCATCATGGTGTATTCGGGCCTCATCGACGCGCTTGATCTCACCGACGCGGAGCTGGCAACCGTGATCGCGCACGAAGTTGCGCATGCGCTGCGCGAACACACGCGCGAACGGGTCTCGCGTGCCTATGGCCAGCAGCTGGTGCTCTCGGGCGTCGCGGCGGTGACGGGCGTCAGCGAGAGCACCGCCAACATCGCCAACATGATCGCGCAGGTCACCTTCCAGCTGCCGTTCAGCCGCGAGCAGGAATCCGAAGCCGACACCATCGGCCTGGAACTGATGGCCCGGGCCGGCTACGACCCGCGCGCTGCCTTGTCGCTCTGGAGCAAGATGAAGAAGGCGGAGCAGGGCGGGCAGCCCAAGTTCCTGAGCACGCATCCTTCGCCGAAGGACCGCAGCAATGACATCCAGAAGCTGCTGCCGCGGGTGCTGCCGCTCTACAAGGCGCGCGGCTGAGCGGCGCCAGCTAGTCCCGGCCGGTCAGGCGCGACCGCCCGCCGCCACCGCGCTCACGGCGCGGCGGAAGTCCACCAGCGCGGGCAGTGCGGCGAGCAGGGTCTCGGGCATCAGCGGCTTGCGCGCCAACCACACCGGCGCGTCCGAGAGCCAGGGCACTTCGGCGTTGGCGGGGTCGCCCGTGAGGATCATGGTGGGCACCGCGCCGCCTAACAACCTTACGGATTCTTCCGCCACTTCCGTGCCGGTCATGCCGCTGCCCAGGTGGTAGTCGACGATCAGCACATCGAGCTTGCCGCGCAGCGTTTCCATCTGTCTGAGCGCTTCCTCGCCATTACTGGCTTCGCGCGTGTCGAAGCCCGCGACCCGTAGCAGCATCGCCGTCGAGCGCCGCATGGCCTCATCGTCGTCGACATGCAGGATCAGCCCCCGGGCGGCAGGCGCCGCAACGTTCAGCGGACGGACCTCGGCAAGCTGGGCAGACATGTGGGCTCCGCGTGAGTAAGGGAAGGCTGTCGGACGAGTCTTTGCTTCGAATCCCGGGGCGTCAATCCGGAGGTTTCCTACACCGGCATCAGCGGATCTTCGGCGCGCGGCATTCAACCCTCGTGACGGACTGACGACAGTTTCATTGCGTTGCGCGAGTGACCTCCTCGCACAGCGCCGCATACGAGGGTGGAATCTCGATGACCTTGGTGGCGCCATGCCGCATGGCGGACACGGCCTCGGCGACGTCATCGGGGTCGGTGATCACGAAGATGGGCAGGTTGCGGCGCAGTCCGCGCGCTTCCTGCAGGAATTCGTCGATGGGCTCCTCGCGCAGGTCGTCGGCGATCACCAGGCAAGCGGCGTCGCTGGACTGGGCCTGTGCCAGCGCCGACTGCAGGGAACTGGGCCAGATCACATTGGCGAAGCCACGCAGGGCGTGCAGCACCTCACGGGTGCGCGGCGAGGATTGTCCTGCAACGATGATAGTGCGTGCGCGCCGGACCTTGTCCACCGTTTCGGCGCCGCTGCCATTGTCGTGTGACGCCGTCATCGCGCCGCGCAGCATTGCATCGGGGCCGGCCGCTGGTAATACGTACTTTCTCGTGTGGCCGGATCATTGCCGGGGCGCGACGGCCATCATCATGCGCACCAGTTCGGCCAGCGACCCGGCCTCCATTTTCTGCATGACGTGCGCGCGGTGTATTTCCACCGTCCGCTGGCTCACGCCAAGATCGCCCGCGACCATCTTGTTCGCCTTGCCCTGGGTCACCAACTCCAGAACCTCGCGCTCGCGCGGACTGAGCGACGCCAGCCGTTCGCGGATGCGGTCGGTGTGCCGCAGTCGGGTGCGATTTTCGGCATCGCGCGCCAGTGCGCGCTGCACGCGATCGAGCAGGTCCTGGTCGCGGAATGGCTTCTGCAGGAAATCGAAGGCGCCGTGCTGCATGGCCTCCACCGCCATGGGGATGTCGCCGTGTCCCGTGATGAAGATCACCGGGATCGTGGCGCCCTTCAGGTTCAGCTCGTGTTGCATATCGAGGCCGCTCATGCCCGGCATGCGCACGTCGAGCAGCAGGCAGCCGGGCTGCGAGGCCTCGTACTTCGCGAGAAACTCCGGCGCCGATGCGAACACCTCGGCCTGCAGTCCGGCGGACTTGAGCAGCAGCTTCAGTGAATGGCGCACCGCGTCGTCATCATCGACGACGAACACGGTCTGCGACGGTTCTTTCATGGCGGAGCCTCCCCGTGGGCCGGAAGTACGAAGTAGAAGCAGGCGCCGCACGGCTGGTTGGCGCGGTAACCCAGCCGCGATGCATGCGCCTTGATGATGGAACGGCTGATGGCCAGGCCGAGACCGGTGCCGGCCGCCTTCGTGGTGAAGAAGGGCTCGAAGATCTTCTGTTCCAGATCCGGCGGCAGGCCGGGCCCGTGGTCATTCACCGACACCTCGACATCCCCCGTGTCCGTGAGGCGCGTGGCGATCCGTACGTCCGCCGGCTCGCCGGCGCGCAGGCCGCCGCCCTGGGCCTCGAAGGCATTGTGCACGAGATTCATGAGCACCTGCTGGATCTGGACCTTGTCCACGATCACCGGCGGCGTCGGCTCGTGCAGGTCCAGATCGAGACGTCCGTCGTGCACGCGCGCATCGGTGGCGAGCAGCCCCTGCACTTCACGGATCAGGTGGTTGATGTCCAGCGGCTCGCGGCGCACGTCTTCGTTGCGCACCAGCGAGCGGATGCGGCGGATGATCTCGCCCGCCCGCAGCGCCTGTCCGGAGATCTGTTCCAGTGCACCGCCGATTTCGCCCAGATCCGGCGACGGCAGGCGCAGCAGGCGCACGCAGGCCTGGGCATAGTTGGCGATCGCCGCCAGCGGCTGATTGAGCTCGTGGGAGATGCCTGCAGCCATCTCGCCCATGGTGGCCAGACGCGACACGCTGTTCATGCGATCCATGGCGGCGCGCGCCTCCATCTCGGCGCGCCGCTGATCGGTGATGTCCTCGCCGGAGAGCATCACACCGGTGGTGACGTTGTCGGTATCGCGCAGCGCCACGGCGCGCCAGGTGACGAAGCGGTCTTCGCCGTCCGCGGAGCGGACGTGATACTCGCAGCTCTGCGGCTCGTCACTGCCCGCCATGAGCAGGCTGCGGAACGCGCCGCGCGCGATGGCCCGGTCTTCGGGCGCGACACAGGTGTCGGTCCAGCTGCAGGACACGATGTCCTGCTCCTGCCTGCCGAGCACGCGGATGGCGCGCTGGTTCACCAGCTGCACGATGCCATTGCGGTCCGTGGCCACGAGCATGACCTGCGCCAGGTCCAGGTACAGCCGGTTGAGCTGGCGTTCCTTTTCGAGCGTCGCCAGCGCCTTGCGGCGCAGGGACGTGTCGTGCAGGTAGCCCACGAAACACGGGGGTTCGGTGCGCGGAATCCGCCCGACGCTCAGGAACACCGAGAACTCGCTGCCATCGCGGTGCCGGACCCGCACGTCGCGACCCTTGCCCAGCACATGGCTTTCGCCGGTCGACAGGTAACGCTTCAGATGATCGTCGTGCGCCAGCCGATCCGTGGCCGTCATCAGCAGGCTGACGTTGCGGCCGAGGGTATCCGCGGCCCGGTAGCCGAACATTTCCTCCGCTGCGGGGTTGAAGGCCAGGATCCGCGCGCGATCGTCGATGATGACGACCGCGTCGAGGGTGGCCTCGAGCAGGGCGAGGACGTCGGCTGTCGGAGCGGACATCCGTGCAAGATACTACTTGCGCGGCCCGGGTGGCGGCGGGCCGGCCTAGCTAGGGCAGGCCATGCCGTCAAACCCCTCGTCAGACCGGTCGTCAGACTCCGGGGGCGGCGGCCTGGCGCAGCAGTTTCTGGTCGACCTCGGCTTCCGCCGCCAGCCAGTCCTCGTATTCGTGGCCGGGCGCGAATCCCCGACACTCCGCGCGGTAATACGCGGCCTCGGCGATCATCATGGCGCGCTGTTCGGGCCCCACGAACGGCGTCATCGCGGGTGCGGACGTCGGCGTGGCCAGGGTTTTCCGGGGGACGCGTTTGCGCGGGGTGGCTGAAGAGACTTTCTCACGGGTCATGCCCTTCTCCTTGGCGGTATATCTGTTCGTGGCGCCTTTCGAGGCCGTCTTGTCGATGCGGGCGCATTGTCCGCATACCCGTCATGGTCGACTGTCAGATGAATCCTCATGATGTTTTCGACGAGCGGGCAGCGGACCCGTGATGCCCGCGCGACCGCGCCGGTTCAGCCGGGCAGTGTCGGCAGCGACAGGATCTGCGCGCCGCGCCCGGTGCGTGGCACCTTCGACTGAAAATCCGCGGGCTTCACCACCAGGATGTCGGCCGTCACGGCGTCCATGACGAACTCGGCGGTGTTGCCGATGAAGAAGCGTTTCAGCCCCGAGCGGGACACCGCTCCCATGGCCACGATGGCGCTGCGCTCCCGCTTCGCCGTGGCCGGAATGGCTTCGTTCGGTCGGCCCGGCACGAGGTGGCAATGGCTGCGCTTCACGTCGAATCCGTCCACCAGCTCGGCGAGCTGCCGGCGCGCGACCCGCTCCAGCTCGGCGTTGCCCGGCTCGACGTCGACGAGCGGACCATCGGGCATCACCGGCATCATCGCCAACGGCGGGTTGAAGACATGCAGTGCGTGGAGCTCGCCGCGCAGCGCGTGAACCAGCTGCGCGCCGGCACGCAGGATCTGCCGGTCGAGATTGCCGGGCTTCGCATAGGCATGCGCGGGGTCCACCGCCGCGAGTACACGTGGCCGGTGATACAGCCGGCGGTTCTTCACCAGCAACACCGGCATCGGGCACATCCGCAGCAGCTCCCAGTCGGTGTAGGCCAGCAGCCAGCGCGCCGGGTGGCGGCCCGAGCCATGGTGGTTCTCGGCCACGACCAGGTCCGCCGATACGCGTTGCGCCTTGCGGATGATGGCCTCGGCCGGCGGATAGTCCCAGTCGGCGGCGACGTCCACGTCGATGCCGTGCTTGCGGATCCTCGCGGCCAGCTTCTCCAGCTGTTCGCGGCGCGAGGTCTGCACTTCGCGCTGCACGGAGGCCAGATCGATGCCGCGTCCCTGCAGCGCCTCCGCGTACAGGGGCGTAGCGATGTCGTGGAACAGCGTGAGTTGCGCGTGCAGACCCTTGGCGATCTGCGCGGCCTTGTTGACCGCCGGCAGCGCGCGCGCCTGGGGATCCTTCACCGCCACGAGTATTCGCCGGATGGGCTGCATGGCGGCAGCCTCGCCCAGCGCTGGCGCCACCTGCATCGGTAGGACTACCTAGAAGCAGTCAGCGGCGGCCTACCGGGCGCCGCCGCTACTTCCGCGACGAACGCGCGGATTCCTCGAGGAAGGTGCGCAGGTCCGGGGACTCCTCGACCAGCAAATGCGCGGCGCGCCGCACGCGCGTGATCTGCTGCAGCGACAAGGTGAACGAGGTGGGCACGCGATCGAGGTACTCGCGCTCCGCGGCCTCGCGGACGCGATCGAACGACAGTTCCACCAGGTCCACGTCGAACTTGTCGCAGTCCGGGATCGGCAGCGCGGTCTTGCAGCGCGTGGCGCGCACGTCGCTCTCCCAGCGCTTCACGCGCGCGCGCATCAGGTTCATGGTCTCGAAGCTGTAGCGATTGAAAGTGACGCTCACCACCGCATCCATCACCTTCTTGATGCCGAGCGGTTCGGGCCGTCGCGCGTACTTGCGGTCGAAGCCGGTGCGCGCGTCGACCACGATGAACAGCATGCGGCGGGCGCGCGAGTAGCCATTGCGGCGCAGGGCATCGGTGATGCTGTCGCCCAGCGCCACTTCGTCGAGGATGGCGCGCGCGCCCAGGTTGTCGGCCAGCGCACCGTCGGCCAGGTGCAGATACGGGTACTTGGGGTCGAGATAGGAGAACAGTCGTTCGGTGCGCTCCCGCCGGTAGGCATCCTCGCCGGCCTCGTCGTCCCCGGTGATGGCCACCGGCGGTTCGTAGCCGCAATTGCCCGCGAAGCTGCGCATCACCAGCGGCGCGAAGTAAACGGGCGTGGCCGCGGAGGCGAACACCGCGCGCGCCAGCGGCACGCTCGCCGGGTCCACGCAGATGCCGTTCAACTGCTCGCGCGTGAACGTGAACGGCTTGGCGCGCACCAGGTCGGTGGAGGTGATGATGACGCGCGGCGACCGCGTCATCAGGTCGCTGACCGTGGCGCCGTTGAACAGCTCCTGATCGAAATACTCCACTTCGAGGTCGCTGCGGCTGACCAGCCGCTTCGCCAGCCGTGGCCAGCTCGTCGGCGTGAGCACCTTGTGCCACAGGTCCTTTTCCGTGTCGTGGTTGAGGAATCGCGGCGCGTAGCTTTCGAAGATCTCCTTGCCGAACATCGCGTAGTAGGCCGCCGTGAACGCGCCGCCCGAGACGGCCGAGATCAGGTCGATCTCGTCCAGTAAGGAATGCTGCTCGCCATCGGGAGTGGTCACCTGCACGTCGCGCAGCGCCTCGAGCACGCCATAGGAGAAGGCGGCGGCGCGCTTGCCACCGCCGGAGAACGTGACCACCACGAACAGTTTGTCGGAGTTCGCCTCGACGCCGGGCGCGAGCACCGGCGCCGTGAGCGGCACCACCTGCTGCAGCGGCCGCTCGCGCGTGGGCATGCTGCCGCAGGCGGCGAGCGTCAGAACGGCCGCCGTCGCGGCAGAAGACAGGCGTGCGGCGCGGGATTTCATCATGCGCGGCAGTATACGTTTGTCACAGTTCGACTCTTTCGCCTTGGCGCAACTTCAGGGCTTCGAGTATGGATGGCAGTCGGCTGGTACACGGAGAGACTCATGCCTGTTGGCTCGCGACGACTCGCCTACCTGCTGCATTTTGCGGCAAGCACGCTGCTGCTGGCATCACTTGCCAGCGGCGCAGACTCATTGAAGCCCGCCTCCGAGGTCCTGGCTCTCATAGGCAGACCCGCGCATTCCGCAGCAGAGCCGGGGCTCTCGCCAGCTCGGCAGTTGCTCGAGGACATCGTCGTGTATCGCCGGCAGGTGTTTTCGATGCCAGCTGACCAGGCGGCGTCACGCTGGTTCGAGCTGCGTGACCGGGCAATTCGCATTGGTCCCGTGCGTCCGGACGACCTGCGGGCGTACGACACCAGTACGAATTCGCCTGTCGGAGAACTTTCGCTGCTTTCTTCTCTGCCACCTCCGGCGGCTTGGAAGGCGTTGAGGGCGGAAGCCTCACGGCGCTCCTCCGCGGCCGCGCCCGAGATCCCCGCACTGGCGGTCCGATATCTCACCGAAATCCTTACCGGCGACCGCGATGCCGCCTTGGAGACGCTTGCGGCGATCGAGAAACGAGCCCGGCAGCTTGGCCCGAACGAGCGTCGCTCCACCGAAATGGGACTGCGCAGAGCGCGCGTGTTGCACGCCCAGATTTACGGCTCGGTCGAGGAGCGGCTTGCAGTTCTCGCGGACTCCTTGCGCCAGGGTGAGGCGTACGACACCACGGAGATTCCTGACATCGTCGCCATGGTGGGTGAGGCGCGGGCGGCATCACTGCTCCAGGACATGGTGCTGACGCCGACGTCGCTCTCGGTGACGGGGGGTCAAGCAACTCGGACACTCGTACGGCGTATCGCGATCTCGAATATCGATCGCATGCGAGTTCCCCAGTGGTCTCTCGTCGATGATGTGGAATCCGCACCGCTCTTCCTGGCGATCAGTACGCGGTTCCCGAGATCCGGGGAGACCACGCCAGAGGCCGAGACTTACGAGTGGCGCTGGCGAACGGCCGCGCTCTATTACTTTCTCGCCATGGTCAAGGACGGTAGCCAGGCAGAGGCCGAGCGGATACTCGTGGCTCTGGCCGGCGACAATGAAATCACTGTGCCACGTGAGTCGGTGGACGCGCTGCGACGAGCTGGCCTCAATGAGCCGCTGTTCGAATTCCTGCGCGCGCAACTGGCTAAGCGTCCCGAGTTGCGAGCCTGGGGTCTTTTCGTCGAACAGGCGGCTCAAGTGGGACGCAGCGCCGAGGCGTTGGCGCTCATCGACTCACTGCTGAAGCGCAAAGGCTCGCCGGACTTCGTCGTCGCCGATCTTCGCGCCCGGCGCGTCGCCGCGCTGCTGGCCGCGGATCGAGTGGACGAGGCGGCAGCGGGACTCCGTGAGTTGTTGGCGAAGCCGCCCATGCGCGGTGAGCCTGGCCTGGCGACACGCGAAGCGGCCGCACTGAACGCTGCCGCGGTCGGGCGGCTGCTCGAACGGAACCAGCTCAAGACACTCGGACTGAGTTTCGCGCGCCAGGCATCGGCGCTCCGGGAAGGGGACGAAAGCAGTTCGGGCTTCGAGACTGCGAAAACATTTCTCGCCGAACTGCGCCGGCAGGGCTTCGCCGCGGAAGCTCAGTCTGTTGTGGTCGAAAGGCTGCAGAGATCGCGTCAACCCGTCAGAGCGTATGAAGGGCTGCCGGGAAGCAGCAACAATCAGGATCTGCTGGCGCTGGTCGAGCTGGCTGGAATTTACGCCGCTGAGAGGCGTCATCGCGATGTCGTCGAGCTGCTGACGGACTCGCCCCGATGGGGAGTGCCCGATATCGGGCGGCTGGTGGCCGTGTCCGATTCGCTCAATACGCCTCTGGGTGCGATGGCCGCCGAGGCTCTCGAAGCCACGGGCGACAAGGCGGCGGCGCTGCGCGTCGCCCGGGCCCTCGTGCTCGCGCTGCCCGGGCGTGACGTCGGCTATGAGATCGTCGCGAGACTGGATCCGGATGCCACCAACACCCTCGACGCCCTGTACCAGAACGACCCGTTCGAGGAGCGACCGCTCATCTGGAAGGCCAGAGTGCTGCTGACGGGCGGGAAGCTCAGTGAAGCCGAAGACACCGTTCGTCGCGCCATCGCCATCGATCCGTCCGATGGCGAGGAGGGTCCGAATGATCGCATGCGTGCGTATGCCGTACTTTCGGAGATCCTCCAGCGCAAGGGCGACGTGCAGAACTCGGAGCAGTCTGCACACGCCGTAGCTGCCATCCGTCTTTCGGAGAAAGCCGATGCATTGCACGCGGCCGGCCTCTATGGACGGGCATTCGACACCTACAGAGACGCTCTCGAGCTGTTTTCCGATGCCTATTGCATCCAGTCCCGGCTTGCAGTGCAACTCAACAAGCAGGGGCGCCGACGCGAAGCGCTCGAACACTATCGTCGTGCGTATGAACTGATGCCTGAAAGTTTTGGGCGCGTCGAAAGTCACTGCTTCGGTTGCGAAAGCGTGTTCCAGGACTCCGAAGCCCAGGGCATCGCGGAGAGGGTCTTCAGCGATGTCATACGGGTCACGCCCGGGAAGGCGCAGGCCCACTACCTACTCGCCTATCTGCGGGAGACGAAGGGCGACTACGAAGGGGCAGTTCAGTCCCTGCGGTCCGCCGTGGGCATCGATGGCAAGTATCTGAATGCCTGGAAGCGACTCCACGATATCGGCGACAAGACCTACCTTGATCCGGGCGAGCAGGACATCGCGCGCCTGAAGCTGCTCGAGCTGGACCCGCTCCAGCGTCACTCGCACTACGATCTTTCCGAGGTCGCACAGCTCGGCGCGCTCTGGCGTGGCGCTGCCGTGGGCCGCGAGATCGCCCGCCGAGCCAGAGTCCCGTCCACCGGCGTGTTCGCTCTGTATGCGACGGCGCGCGCCCGTGACGAGAACCTCGGCAGTCTTCCGCCGGAGATGCGCGAACAGATTTCGATCATGGAACGTTTGATGGAGTCTTCGGCGGACGCCGGCGTGGCACGCGACCCGGCGCTGCTGCTGCGCGACCACGCACTGATACAGAACGCCGCGGCTTTGATGGGCCTGCAGGAGCGGTTGTCCGACTACTGATAGATTCCAGGCCGCACGATCTCCATGAGATTGGTGTTGCCCGAGGCATCCACGAAGCCGCATTGCCGATAGAGCCCGTGGGCATCGCGCGTCGCCAGCATCGCGCGGCGCGCCCCTGCCAGCGCCGGATGCGCCATCGCGGCGCGCATCATGGCCTTGCCGAGCCCCTGGCCGCGGTGCTCTTCGAGCACGTACACATCGCACAGATACGCGAAGGTGGCATGGTCGGTGACCACGCGCGTGAGGCCCACCTGCTTGCCGGTGCGGCGCTCGTAGGCGCCGAAGCAGAGCGAATTGCGGACCGCACGCGCCACGATCTCGCGCGGGATGCCGGGCGACCAGTACGAGCGCGCGAGATAGGCGTGTATCGCGTCGACGTCCAGTCGCGCGGGATCGGTCGAGATCTCGTAGCGGCCGGCGGCATCGAGCGACGATGTTGAGCCGTGCACCGGTGACACCGAACGCCAGCGAGTCGATGCAGATCGGCGTCAGTACTTGCCGGCCAGCACGTCAGCGAACACCGCGCTGTCGACGTTGCCGCCGCTCAGCGTGAGACCGACGCGCTTGTCCTGCAGCGACTCGCGCTCGCGCCAGGCAGCGGCGAAGGCGGCGGCGCCCGCGCCCTCGGCCACGTTGTGCGTCATGGCGAAGATGCGGCGCATCGCGTCGGCGAGCTCGGCGTCGGTCACCTCCACCACGCGCTCGACGTTCTCCAAGATGATGGCGACGGCCTCGGCATCGGGCTTGCGGCAGGCCATGCCATCGCCGAGCACCGTGCTCACCGGGGCTTCCACCACGCGGCGTGCCGCGAAAGAACGCGCGAAGCAGGGCGCGTGCGCCGACACCACGCCGACGATGCGGGTGTTCGGCGAATACACGTTGCGTGCCGCGGCCGCGGCACAGATGCCCGAGCCCTGGCCGATGGGCGCGTACACCACGTCGATGTCCGGCACCGCGCGGAACAGTTCGGCCCAGTAGGTGGCCACGCCGAGCACGATGTCGGCGTGGAAGGCAGGCACCATGTGCAGCGCCTCGCGCTCGCCGACGCTGACTGCTTCCTCGCGCGCTTCCTGGAATTCTAGGCCGTGTTCGACCAGTTTCACGCCGAGCGCACGCATCGCGTTGTTCTTTTCCACGCTGTTGCCGCGCGGCACGTACACGGTAGCGGGTAGTTTGAAGCGCCGCGCCGCCAGCCCCACGGCCTGGCCGTGATTGCCGCGGGTGGCGGTGATGACCCCGCGCGAGCCGGGCTGCTGCTGCATCAACCTGTGGAAATACATGGCGGCGCTGCGCGCCTTGAAGGCGCCGATGGGCGTGTGGTTTTCGTGCTTGATCCACACGTTGGCGCCGAACGCCTGCACCACCTGCGGCCAGAGGTATTGCGGCGTGGGCGGCACGAGCGTGCGCAGCTGCTCCGCCGCGGCCTCGATGGCCTCCCGGTCCGGCAGCGGGAAATGGGCCGGAAGATCGGCTGGCTGCAGTGGCAGTGTCGTCGCGGCGATGCTCATGGTTAGAAAATATAAAGGATCACAGCAGTACAGTTACAGTACAGTTGTCGCCCCGACCATCTCTACTGGCCCGTTGTCCATTCCCATGTCGCTGCAGACCAAACAGGATCATCGCCTGCCCGCCCAGCTCGCCGCGCGCCTCGCGCAGCGCATCGAGACTCACGCGCTGCGTCCCGGTACGCGCCTGCCCTCCATTCGCAACTGCGCCGTGGAATCGCGCGTGTCGCGCTCGACGGTGGTGGAGGCCTATGACCAGCTCATCGCCCAGGGGTTGATAGAGTCGCGTCGCGGCTCGGGCTTCTACGTGCGGCTGCGTCCGTCCGGCAATCCGGCGCGCCGCCGCAGCCCGCATGCGGCTCACCCGCTGCCCGGGACGGTGCTCGACGTGAGCTGGCTGCTGCGCGCGCAGCGCCGCCAGTCTCCCGGCAGTGAGCAGCCGGGTGCCGGCCTGCTACCCGAGCGCTGGCTGGATCACGAGCTCGTGGCCTCGGCGGTGCGCGGCGTGGGCCGCAGCCGTGGCTCCTGGTTGCTCAAGTACGGAGCCGTCGAGGGCTATCTACCGCTACGCGAGGCGTTGAGCACGCGGCTATCTCAGGTGGGCATCGACGTGGGCGCTGAACAGATTCTCACCTCGGCGGGCGCCACCCAGTCCATCGACCTCGTGGCCCGGCGCTTTCTCGCGCCCGGCGACGTGGTGTTCGTCGAGGATCCCGCGTGGTTCGTCATGTTCGCGCGGTTCGCGGCCTTCGGCGCGCGCATCGTCGGTGTACCGCGCGGCGCGGACGGGCCGGACATCGCGGCGCTCGAGAGCCTGCTGTCCCGCGAGCGACCCAAGCTGTTCATCCTGAATTCCGTGGCCCACAACCCGACGGGCTCGTGCATTTCGCAGGCGGTGGCGGCGCGCGTGCTCGAGCTGGCCGCGCGTCACGATTTCATGATCCTCGAGGACGACATCTATGGCGATCTGCAGGGTCGCCATGCCGTCCGACTGGCGGCGCTCGACGACGGGCGCCGCGTCATCTACGTCGGCGGGTTCTCGAAGACGCTGGCCGCCAACCTGCGCGTGGGTTTCATCGCCGCGCATCCCGGGCTCGTCAACGAGCTGCGCGACATCAAGGCGCTGACCGGGCTCGCCTCGAGCGAGCTGTGCGAGCGGGTGGTGGCGCGCATCATCGTGGAGCGGCGCTACGAACGCATGCTGGAGAGCCTGCGCGCCCGGCTCGACGAGTGCCGCGGCCGCACGGCCGATGCGCTGCACCGGATGGGTGCCGGGGTGGCGGGGCCGCCGCCCGGCGGCATGTATCTGTGGGCGGATTTCGGCCGCGACACCAATGAGTTGGCCACGGCCGGCAGCCGTGAGGGCGTGTTGTGCGCGCCCGGTAGTTTGTTCTCGCCGACGCAGCTGCCCACCACCTGGATGCGGGTGGCGGCGGCCACGTGCCTGAACGAGACGGCCATGAAGTTTCTGGCGAGGACGATGGCGCGGGCCTAGAATCCAGGCAAAGCGGTGCGCCCATCCGGACCGACGCCGCACGCACGCAAACAAAAGGGGCTGCCCATGAACGCGACACGGTCTTCCCGATGGTCTCTGTTGCTGATCAGCGCGGCGCTCACGCTGGCCGCATGCTCGAAGAAGGAAGAGGACAAGCCGGCCGCCGATGCGATGATGGCCTCCACCGCCCTCGAGGGTTCGCTCGACATCGTCGCCTGGCCCGGCTACATCGAACGCGGTGAATCGGACACCGCCTATGACTGGGTGACGGAGTTCGAGGCGCAGACCGGCTGCAAGGTCAACGTCAAGACCGCCGGCACCTCCGACGAGATGGTTTCCCTCATGACCAGCGGCGGGCCGCAACCCAGCCCGCCGGGCGATGCCTCCTGGCCGCCGCCGGGCAATGCGCCATACGACCTGGTCACGGCCTCGGGCGACGCCTCGCTGCGCTTGATCCGCGGCGGCACCGTGATGCCCATCGACGTCACGCGCATCCCCAGCTATTCGACCATCGACGAGCGGCTGCAGAAGGCGGCCTGGCATTACGTGGACGGCAAGCACTATGGCGTGCCCTATCAGTGGGGCCCGAACGTGCTGTTGTACGACACCGCGACGTTCAAGTCCGCGCCGACCTCCTGGTCGGTGGTGTTCGAGGAGCAGAAGCTGCCGGACGGCAAGAGCAACAAGGGTCGCGTGCAGGCATACGACGGGCCTATCTACATCGCCGATGCGGCGCTGTATCTCAAGGCACGGAAGCCGGAGCTGGGCATCAAGGACCCCTACGAGCTGAACGACGCGCAGTACGTGGCGGTGCTCGCGCTGCTGCGCGGCCAACATCCGCTCATCCAGCGTTACTGGCATGACGCCAACGTCCAGGTGCAGGATTTCATGAACGAGGGCATCAAGGCGTCGGGCTCCTGGCCCTTCCAGGCCAACACGCTGCTCGCCAACAAGGCCAAGGTCGCCACCACCGTGCCGGAAGAAGGCGCGACCGGCTGGGCCGACACCACCATGCTGGCCACCGGCGCTCGGCATCCGAACTGCGCGTACAAATGGCTCGAGTGGTCGATCTCGCCGAAAGTGCAGGGTGACGTGGCCGCGTGGTTCGGGTCGAACCCGGTCGTGCCCAGGGCCTGCGAGGGCAACGCCTTGTTAGGGCCCGAGGGCTGCAAGACCAACGGCATCGAGAACTTCGACAAGATCGCGTTCTGGCGCACCCCCGAGGCGAAGTGCGCCTCGCACGCCGAAGGCTGCGTGCCGTACGCGCGCTGGACCACCGATTACGCCGCCGTGATGGGCGGGAAGTAGCCGGGTGCGGGACGGGCCCTTCACGGCCCGTCCACATACGCCATGGCCTCTGCCATCGAGTTTCGCGGCGTCACGCGCGCCTATGGCGAGTTGCGCGCGGTCGATGACGTGAGCTTCGCCGTCGAGCCCGGGGAATTCTTCGCCATGCTCGGGCCTTCGGGGTCCGGCAAGACCACGTGCCTGCGGTTGATCGCCGGGTTCGACACGCCGGGCCGCGGGCAGGTGATTCTCGATGGCGAGGATGTCTCCGGCGTGCCGCCGTACGAGCGCAACGTCAACACGGTCTTCCAGGACTACGCGCTGTTTCCGCACATGACGGTGCTGGAGAACGTTGCCTACGGGCCGCGCGTGCGCGGCATGTCCGCGGGTGAACGTGCACGGCGCGCACGCGAGATGCTCGGCCTGGTGCAGCTCGGCGAATTGGTCGATCGCCGGCCTGCGCAATTGTCGGGCGGGCAGCGGCAACGCGTCGCACTGGCGCGCGCCCTCATCAATGAGCCGAAGGTGCTGCTGCTCGACGAACCTCTGGGCGCACTCGATCTCAAGCTGCGCGAGGAAATGCAGATCGAGCTCAAGGGCCTGCAGAAGAAGCTCGGCATCACCTTCGTGTACGTGACGCACGACCAGGGCGAGGCGCTGTCGATGGCCGATCGCGTCGCGGTGTTCAACCAGGGAAAGATCGAGCAGCTCGCCGCGCCGCGCGTTCTGTACGCCCAGCCCGCCACCGCCTTCGTCGCCCGCTTCGTTGGCAGCGCCAACGTGGCGGGCAGCCGGCTTGCCGCCACGTTCACGGGCTGGAGCGGCCAACCATTCGCGATCCGCGCCGAGAATGTGGCGGTGCAGAACGAGAACGCCCCGGTGGGTGCCGACAGCCTCTCGGCGCCGGGTGCGGTGATCGCGGTGCAGTTCCATGGCGCGGGCAGCCGCTGGCAGGTGCAGCTCGATGCCGGTGAGGTGTGGAGCGCCTGGGTTCCGGATGCGCGCGCTCCGGATCTCGCCGTGGGCGCGCGCGTGCGCCTCGCGTGGCCGCGGGCCGCGGCCGTGCCGTTGCGCGAAGCCGGTTCCTGAGCCATGCGCGCGGCGTCGACCTTCCTGTATCGGCGCCCCTACTGGTATCTCGCCTTGCTGCTGGCGCCGCCGCTGCTGTGGTTCGGCACGGTGTACCTGGGTTCGCTGTTCACGCTGCTGGCCCAGAGCTTCTACAAGATCGACGACTTCACCGCGCAGATCGTGCGCGAGCCCACGCTCGCGACCTATGCGCAACTGGTGACGCAGCCCGCGAACGTCGACATCGTGAAGCGCACGGTGCTCATGGCCATTTGCGTGACCATCGCCTGCGCCGTCATCGCGCTGCCCATCGCCACCTACATGGCCCGATACGCGTCGGGCCGGATGAAGGCATTCTTCTACGTGGGCGTGATGCTGCCCATGTGGACCAGCTACCTGGTGAAGATCTACGCCTGGCGCCTGCTGCTGGCGCGCGAGGGCATCATCGCCTGGTGTTTCCAGAAGCTGGGTCTTTCCGGATTGCTGGACCTGCTGCTCGCGACGCCCGGCATCGGTGGACCATCGTTGTCGTCGTCGTATCTCGGCATGTTCATCGTGTTCGTGTACATGTGGCTGCCGTTCATGATCCTGCCGCTGGCCGCGGCGCTCGAACGCGTGCCCGGCTCGCTGCTGCAGGCATCCGCGGATCTCGGCGCGCGTCCCGCGCAGACCTTCCGCAACATCGTGCTGCCGCTCGCGGTGCCCGGCATCGCCGCGGGATCGGTGTTCACGTTTTCGCTGACGCTCGGCGACTACATCATTCCGAGCGTGGTGGGCGCACCGGGCTACTTCATTGGCATGATGGTGTACGTGCAGCAGGGCACGGCGGGTAACCTGCCGCTGGCCGCGGCGTTCTCGGTGGTGCCCATCGTGCTCATCTTCGTCTACCTCGCTATCGCCAGGCGCCTGGGGGCCTTCGATGCGCTCTAGGGGGCGCCATCGGGGACGCTATAGGCCGGACCGGCCCTCCTGGCTGATGCGTACGGGCGCGTTTGCCGGCCTGGCATTCATGCACGTGCCGGTGTTGCTCATCATCCTGTACGCCTTCACCACCGACGACCGCACCTACCAGTTCCCGCCGCCGGGGCTCACGCTGCACTGGTTCGAGGTTGCGTTTGCGCGTTCCGACATCTGGCAGGCGCTGACGCTGTCGCTGCTCGTGGCCGCCTGCGCCACGGTCCTCGCACTGGTGCTCGGCACGCTGGCGGCATTTGCGCTGGCCCGCGCGCGTTTTCCGGGCAAGGACTCGTTGACGCTGCTGTTCGTGCTGCCCATCGCCTTGCCGGGCATCGTCACCGGTCTCGCGCTGCTGGCCGCGATGAAGAGCTGGCGGGTGGAGCCCTCGGTACTCACCATCATCGCCGGCCACGCGACGTTCTGCACCGTGATCGTCTACAACAACGTCATCGCCCGGCTGCGGCGACTGCCCGCGAGCTGGGTGGAAGCGTCCATGGATCTCGGCGCCGACGGCTGGCAGACCTTCCGCTATGTGCTGCTGCCGCAGGTGGCGACGGCGTTTCTCGCCGGTGGCATGCTGGCGTTCGCACTGTCTTTCGACGAGATCATCGTCACGCTGTTCACGGCCGGCAAGGAACGCACGCTGCCCATCTGGTTCTTCAATGAGCTGTTCCGGCCGCGCGACCGGCCCGTCACCAACGTGGTCGCGGTGATCGTCATCGCCGTCACGCTGATTCCCATAGTCCTGGCTTACTACCTCACGAGGCCCGACGATGAACACGAAACTGCTCGTTAACGGCAAGCTGGTCAAAGGCAAGGGCGAGGACCAGGGCGTGCTCGATCCCGCCACCGGCAAGGTGATCGCGCACGTCAGCGAAGCCTCGGAGGAACAGATCGCCGCCGCGGTGAAGGCGGCCGCGAAGGCGTTTCCAGGCTGGGCCGCGACCGTGCCCAAGGATCGTTCGACGCTGCTGCTCAAGCTCGCGGACCGCATCGAAGCCGAGGCCGCCGATTTCGCCAAGCTCGAATCGCAGAACTGCGGCAAGCCGCTGGCCGCGGCGCTCAACGACGAGATCCCGGCCATCGCCGATGTGTTCCGCTTCTTCGCCGGTGCGGCGCGCAATCTCACCGGCGCCGTGGCGGGGGAGTACCTGCCCGGGTTCACCAGCATGATCCGCCGCGATCCCATCGGCGTCGTCGCCTCCATCGCGCCGTGGAACTATCCACTCATGATGGCCGCGTGGAAGCTGGGCCCCGCGCTCGCGGCCGGCAACACCGTGGTGCTCAAGCCGTCGGAGCAGACGCCGCTGACCGCGCTCAAGCTCGCCACGATCTGCGCCGAGCTGTTTCCGCCCGGTGTCGTGAACATTTTGTACGGACGCGGCAACACCGTCGGCGCGCCGCTGATCGCGCAGCCCGAGGTCGCGATGATCTCGCTCACCGGTTCCATCGCCAGCGGCGAGAAGGTGCTGAGCGCCGCGGTCGACGGCACCAAGCGCACGCATCTCGAGCTCGGCGGCAAGGCGCCCGTGATCGTCTTCGACGACGCCGATCTCGAGAGCGTGATCGGTGGCCTGCGCACCTTCGGCTTCTACAATGCCGGGCAGGATTGCACCGCTGCCTGCCGCGTCTACGCCGGGCCCAAGATCCACGACAAGCTGGTGGCCGAGCTGTCGGCCGCGGCCAGCAGTATCAAGGTCGGTGCGCAGGAGGAAGAGGGCGTGGAGATGGGCCCGCTCATCACCGCCAAGCACCGTTCGCGCGTGGCCGGCTTCGTGCAGCGCGCCACCGAGAAGCGGCACATCGAGATCACCGCCGGCGGCAAGCCGCGCTCGGGCGCGGGATTCTTCTACGAACCCACCGTCATTGCCGGCGCGCGGCAGACCGACGAGATCGTGCGCAAGGAAGTGTTCGGCCCCGTGGTCAGCGTCACGCGCTTCAAGGATGCAGACCAGGCGATCGAGTGGGCCAACGACTCCGATTACGGTCTCGCGTCATCGGTGTGGACCCGCGACGTGGGCAAGGCCATGAAAGTGGCCGCGCGGCTGCAGTACGGATGCACGTGGATCAACACGCATTTCATGCTGGTGAGTGAGATGCCCCACGGGGGCATGAAACGGTCGGGGTATGGCAAGGATCTCAGCGTGTATGCGCTCGAGGATTACACGGTGGTGAGGCATGTGATGGTGAAGTTCTGACGCCGCGCTGCCTTCCGCACTAACGAGCGCGTTCGCGCTCCTGCCAGGCATCCTCGAGCCGTCGCGCCGACACACGCGTCCGCGTCCCCAGCGCCTGCGCGAACAATGACACCCGGAACTCCTCGAGCAGCCACCGGAAATCGTCCTCGCCCGGTGGTTTGAGTCCTCGTTCCGCCTTCACGCGATCACGATAGCGCGCTTCCAGCGGCGCGATTTCGCCGGCTAGTTTGGCGTCGCGCCGCGGATCGAGCGGCAGCTTCTCCAGCCGCTGCTCGATGGCCTGCAGGTAGCGCGGGAATTCCTGCAGCCGCTCCCAGGGTGTGGTCAGCAGGAATCCGGCGGGCATGAGCCAGGCGAGCTGCGCGCGAATGTCCGCCACCGCCGGCGCGGCGGGTGGTTTGTTCAGCGCGGACTGGATGCGGCCGAGCCGGGTGAGCGAATCCTGCACGGACTTCGAGATCTCCTGCGCAGGGAGTCCCATGCCACCGCGCTGCGTGGTGATGCGCGCATCGAGCGCCGGACCACCGCGCAAGGGCGGCCGGCCGTCGAGGAACACCGTCATGACCACGCGGTCGAGCAGGTCCTCGCGCAGGTCACGTCCTGGCGCGAGCTCGGCATTCAGCAAGGGGTGTTTGGCGAGATTCTTGTAGACCATCTCGCCCTGCACGTTGACGGCGAGATCGCGCTTCAGCGGCTTGAGGTCGCGCGCCATGACGAGGCGAATGAGTCGCGCGCTGCCGCGCTGATGGCTGGCCTGCGCTTCGGCGGGCGTCGCGAAGGCGCGCAGGCCCACGGCGTCGACTTCATCGACCAGCGCCGGGTAGCCGACCTGTTGCCGCTGCCCGGTGTCGATGCGCTCCGGGATCTCGCCGAACACCCAGGTGCGCGCGCCGCTCTCGATCTGCGACTGCTTGGCGTATTCCTGCTGCGAGGCGCCCGCGTGTCGCCCGCGCAGCTCGCCGAGACTGCGCGAGCGCGCGATCACTTTGCTGGCGTCGTCGATGAGCAGGAAGTTGAATCGCAGGTGCGGCGGTAGTTGGTCCTCGCGAAACGCATCGCGCGGCACGGGCACGCCGGCCGTGCGCAGCAAGGCATTCGCGAGCTGCTCGTGCAGGCTGCCTCGGCCGCGATCGAGCAGCGGCAGCACCTTGGCCACGGCTTCCGGCACGGGTACGAAATGCACGCGCAGATTCTTGGGCAGCGAGCGGATCAGCGCCTCCACCTTCTCCTCGAGCAGCCCGGGCACCAGCCATTCGAAGGGCGCTTCCTGGATCTGGTTCAACACGTGCAGCGGCACCAGCGCGGACACGCCGTCGTCCTCATTGCCGGGCTCGAATCGATAGCGGAGCTGCACCACGAGCGGCCCCGCGGAGAGGTGATCGGGGAAGCGGTCGGCGTCGAGCTCGGCATCGCCGGGCGAGACGTCGCTCTCGCGCAGCCACAGCAGCTTCGGATCCTTGGCCTCGGCCTGGCGGCGCCATTGTTCGAACGCCGCGCCCGTGGAAATGCCGGGTGGCACGCGCGCGTCGAAGAACTCGTAGAGCTGCTGCTCGTCGCCGAGCAGGTCGACGCGACGGCCTTTCTGCTGCAGGTATTCGAGCTCTTCGAGCAGCTTGAGATTGTGCTCCAGGAACGGCGCGCGCGAGTCGTATTCCATGAGCACCAGCGCGTGGCGGATGAACATCTCGCGTGCAGCCTTCGGGTCCACCTTCTCGTACGGCACGCTGCGCCCCGAGGTCAGCGTGAGGCCGAACAGCGTGGTGCGCTCGTAGATGGCCGCGCGCGAGGCGCGGCGCTCCCAATGCGGGTCGTAGTGCTGGCGCTTGATGAGATGTCCGCCCACGGCCTCGACCCACTGCGGATCGATGCGCGCCACGGTGCGCGCATACACCTTGGTGGTCTGCACCTGCTCGGCGCTCACGATCCACGGCGGACGCGCCCTGAACTGGCCGGACCCGGGATGGATGGCGAGCTTGACGCCATTCGCGCCGAGGTACTCGCCCTGCTCCTTGCGTTGCGCCACCTGCGACAGCAGGCCGACGAGCAGCGCGCGGTGGATCGACGAGTACTCGGCGGGCTTCGGGTTCAGCTTCATCGCGAGCTCGCCCTTGACCACCTCCATGACCTGGCCGTGCACGTCGTGCCACTCGGTGAGGCGCAGGTAGGACAGGAAACTCTCCTTGCACCATCCCCGCAGCTTGGCGCGTGAGAGCTGCGTGCGCTGCTCGGTGAACGCGCGCCAGAGTTTCAACAGCGACAGGAAGTCGGATGTTTCGTCCTTGAACGGCGCGTGCTTCTGGTCGGCCTGGGTCTGCTTGTCGGCGGGGCGGTCGCGCGGATCGGGCACCGACAGCGCCGCGGCGATGATGGCCACTTCCTCGAGGCAATGCTCGTCGGCGCCGGCCAGCAGGATGCGGCCGAGCCGCGGGTCCAGCGGTAGTTTGGCCAGTCGCCGGCCGATGTCGGTGAGCTGGCCCTCGTCGGTGAGCGCGCCCAGCTCGCGCAGCGTGCGCTGGCCGTCGCGCACGTAGCGCCCGTCGGGCGGCTCGACGAACGGAAAGGCCTCGATGTCGCCGAGCTTGAGCGCGTGCATCTGCAGGATGACCGCCGCGAGGTTGGTGCGCTGGATCTCGGGCTCGGTGAACTCCGGGCGCCCCAGGAAGTCCTCTTCGGAGTACAGCCGGATGGCGACGCCGGGCCCGACGCGGCCGCACCGTCCCGAGCGCTGGTTGGCCGAGGCACGCGAGATCTTCTCGATGGGCAGCCGCTGCAGCCGGCTGCGATGGCTGTAGCGGCTGATGCGCGCCACGCCGGTGTCGATGACGGCGCGGATGCCGGGCACCGTGAGCGACGTCTCGGCGACGTTGGTCGCGAGCACCACGCGGCGCTTGCCCGAGGGCCGGAACACGCGCTGCTGTTCGTCCTGCGAGAGGCGCGAGTACAGCGGCAGCACCTCGCAGTTCTGCGGATGATGCTTGCGCAGGGATTCCGCGGTCTCACGGATCTCGCGCTCACCGCTCAGGAACACCAGGATGTCGCCGGGTTGCTCGCTCCACAGCTCGTCGACCGCGGTGAGTATCGCCGCCTGCTCGTCCACCGCGGTCTCGTCGTCCTCGTCGAGCTCCACGGGCCGGTAGCGCACCTCGACGGGATAACTGCGCCCCGACACATTGATGATGGGCGCGTCGCCGAAGTGCTTCGAAAATCGCTCGGGGTCGATGGTCGCCGAGGTGATCACGATCTTGAGATCGGGCCGGCGCGGCTGCAGCCACTTGAGATAGCCCAGCAGGAAGTCGATGTTCAGCGAGCGCTCGTGCGCCTCGTCGACAATGATCGTGTCGTAGTCGTCGAGGAAGCGATCACCCTGCGTCTCCGCGAGCAGGATGCCGTCGGTCATTAGCTTGATGAGGCCTTCGGGCCGGCTGTGATCCTGGAAACGCAGTTTGTAGCCGACGAGCTGCCCCAGCGGCACGCCGAGCTCCTCGGCGATGCGTGCGGCCACCGCGCGCGCGGCGATGCGCCGTGGCTGCGTGTGGCCGATGATGCCGGCCACGCCGCGGCCGGCTTCCAGGCAGATCTTCGGCAATTGCGTGGTCTTGCCCGAGCCCGTCTCGCCGCAGACGATGACCACGGGGTTCTGCTCGATGGCGCGACGGATCTCGTCGCGGTTGGCCGAGACCGGCAGCTCCTCGGGATAGGTGATGGCCGGCACGCTGGCCGCGCGCGCGGCGCGGGCCGCGGCCGAGGCCGCGAAGCGCTCGGCGAGCGAGGCTTCGGCCTTCGCGACGTCGTTGCCGCGCAGCTTCTCGTTGCGCAAACGATCGCGCTCGCGCCGCAGGCGGAACTGGTCGCGACGAAGCACGGTGTCGAGGGGCAGGGACGCGAGGTCGGGCGAAGTCATGATCACGGGCGCGAGGCCCGGGAGAGGGCACGGGCGGGGAGTTTACCGCGCCCGCGTCGCATCCGAGCGTTCGAGGAGCCGGCTCTTGACCTCAAGTCGACTTGAGGGAGCAGTCTTTCCACCCATGAACTACCTGACTTGCATCATCGCCGGCGTCACCGCCACCGCGGTCATGGACGTCTGGGGCGTCGCCCGCAAACCGCTGCTCGGAATTCCCGTCGCGGACTATCGCTTCGTCGGCCGCTGGGTCGCACATGTCGCACGCGGCACGTTCCGACACGCGGCCATCGGCAAGTCGCAGCCCGTCGCCGGCGAGCAGATCACCGGCTGGGCGGCTCACTACCTGCTCGGCCTCGCGTTCGCCGCGGTGTACCTGCTGCTGGTCGGCCCCGACTCGATCGCCCGGCCCACGCTCGCGCCGGCGCTCGCCTTCGGCGTCGCCAGCGTGCTCGTTCCCTTCGTGATCATGCAGCCCGCGATGGGCCAGGGAATCGCCGCGTCGCGCACGCCGCGTCCCATGGCCGCGCGCCTGCAGAGCCTGGTCACGCACACCATCTTCGGCCTCGGCCTCTATCTCGGAGGCCTGGCCGCCACGTTTCTTCACACACTCGGAGATTGAAATGCAGATACCCGCGAAATTCGCGCCGCTGCTGTTCGGCGCGCTGTTGTCGGCCATCATGGTGGCCATCGTCTCGGCCTTCGTGCTGCTCAGCGCGCAGGGACTGCACGCCGGCTTCCTGGATCAGTGGCTGAAGAGCTGCCTTACTACCTGGCCGATCGCGTTCCCCACGGTGACGCTCGTGGCGCCGCTGGTGCGCAAGGTGGTCAGCCGTGCGACGGTGGTAGCGCGCTGATCAGCGCGGCGATTTCTTCCGCGCGGACACGGCGAGCTGGACGAGGCGCAGCGCCTCGTCCACGTCCCGCGCGCCGTCGAGTCTGATCTCGTACCAGGGCGAATTCGCGGCGCGATCCGGATGCACGGTCGAGTCGGTCAGTCGCGAGAGCTTCTCGCGCTCGATGACGTCCTTGCCGAGCCGCAGGTCGAGTTCACCCCAATGATGGAAGTGCCCGATCTCCTTGCCGTCGTGGAGGAGAGCGGCGAAGCCATCGTCCCGTCCGGGCCAGGGGCGGTGTTCGACGCCGAGGGAGCGCAGACGACGACAGAGTTCGTCATGCAACTGCCGGGCATCCGCCAGTCGCTTACCCGGCACGGTTCACTTTCACTGCGGCGCGGATCAGCGCCTTGAAGGCGGTGGCGTCGATCTTCGCGCCCTCGGCGAAATCGATCGCGCGCCGCGTGTTGCCTTCGAGGCTCGAATTGAACAACCCCTTCGGGTCCTTCACAGACGCGCCTTTCGCGAACGTGAGCTTCACTGCCTTCTTGTAGGTCTCGCCGGTGCAGACGATGCCGTCGTGCGACCACACCGGCACGCCCCACTTCCATTCCTCGACCACGTCGGGGTCGGCTTCGTGAATGAGCTTGCGCAGCTCGCCCAGCATCTTGCCGCGCCAGTCCGCCAGCTCCTTGATGCGCGCGTCGATGAGTTTCGCGGGGGATTCGCCGGGCGCGGCGCTTCGCTTCTTGCTCGCCATCATCGGCTCCTGGTGCCTGACGCATTCATGTAGGGGCGCACGAACATATAAAGACCGGTGATCATCAGCAAGACCAGCGGGAAGAGCGCGAGCAAGCCGATCCACGTGGCCTGCTGTTTCATCGCGGCGGCCGCCAAATTGATGACGACCGCCACCGTGAACACGATCGACGTCCAGCGGTGGAACTGGCGCAGGGTGTGGGCGGTACTCATTTGCGCGCCTGGATCATCTTCCAGCCATTGCCGGACGGATCGCGGAACCCCGCATCGACGGTACCGAAGCGGTCGATGGGCTCCTGGATGAACTCGACGCCCTTGGCCCGCATCTGCGCGTACATCGCGCGGCAGTCGTCGACCACGAAAACCAGCGGCGGCATCGCTCCCTTGGCGACCATGGCGCGTAGTGCCTGCGCCGTGGCCGCGTCCTGCAGCGGCGGGCCCGGCGCGAACAGCCCGAGCTGGAACGACGGCTGCCCGGGATGCTGGATGGTCAGCCAGCGATAGTCACCGTTTCGCACGTCCGTGTGGACGCGAAAGCCCATCTTCTCGTAGAACGCGATCGCCTCGTCCTGGTCTCGCACGTACAGACCCGCTACTTCCACGCCCTGGCTCATCGGAACTCCTCGTTTGTCGTCGAGGCCCATTTATACCGGCGGCTTCGCGGCGTCGCTTCTCCGAAACTGCTGTGTTCAGGTCCGGGCGGTGCGCGGCCGCGACGATGCAGGCGGGTACGCGCGCGAGCGCCTGCGACGCCGCGCGCGTGTCCTCGCGCAGGTTTCCCGGGCTGTCGCCGGTGACGTCGCGAAACGTGCGGCCGAACGTGCCCAGGCTGCTCCACCCCGTGTGGAACGCGATCTCGCTGATCGACATCCGCGTGTCCCGCAGCAGGGCCTTGGCCTTCTCGATGCGTCGCGTGAGCAGATAGCGATGCGGCGGCAGGCCGAAGGCTTCCTTGAACTGCCGCGCGAAGTGCGCGGGCGAAATATGGCTGACCTTGGCGAGCCGCGACATCGGCCAGTCCTCGTGCGAGGCGGCGTCCATGCGGTCGCGCGCGCGGAGCAGGCGGCGCAGCAGGTTGGGGTCCTGGTTGTCGGGCGTGCGGGTCACTGGCCCGCGAAATTAGCACTCCGCTAGGTCCCGCCGCGAGGCTGCGCTACGCTTCGCGGCCCATGCGAGTGCTGCTCGTCACACCCCCGATGATCCAGTTGAATACGCCGTACCCCGCGACGGCGTATCTCACGGGGTTCCTGCGCGAACACGCGGCGGATCTCGGGCTCGAGGTGACGCAGGCCGACGCGTCCATCCTGCTGTTCCTGCGCCTGTATTCACGGCCGCTGGTCACGCGCCTGGCCGGGGAGCTGCGCGCACGGGCGCACGACGCGAAGCTCGCCGCTGGCATGCCGACGTCCATCGCGCATTTCCTCGAGCACGCCGAGCGTTACGCGGACGTGGTCGAGCCGGCGATCCGCTTCCTGCAGCGACGCGACCCGAGCCTGGCATTGCGCATCGTGGGCCGCGCCTGGCTTCCGGAAGGACCGCGCTTCGCGCAGGTGGAACACGAGGCGCTGCAGGCGGCCTTCGGCGCGCTCGGCACCACCGAGCAGGCGCGCTATCTCGCCAGCCTGTTCGTCGACGATCTCGCCGACGTCTGGCGCCTCGGCATCGATCCGCGCTTCGAGCTCGCGCGCTATGCCGAGCGGCTGGCGTCGAGCGCGCCGTCGTTCGATCCGCTGCACGAGGCGTTGCACGCGCAGCCGACGCTGGTCGATGCGGCGCTCGACGAGCTGACTCGCGAGCTCGCCCAGAGCCGCAAGCCCGACGTGATTGCGATTTCCGCGCCATTTCCCGGCAACGTGTACGGCGCGTTCCGCATGGCGCGCAACTTCCGCGCGGTCTCACCCGGCGTCAGGCTGGTGCTTGGCGGCGGCTGGGTCAACACGGAATTGCGCTCGCTGCGCGAGCCGCGGGTGTTCGACTATTTCGATTACGTCACGCTCGATGACGGTGAGCGGCCGCTGCTCAATCTGCTCACGCGGCTCGGCGGGCGCGACGTGCCGCTGGTGCGCACCTACGTGCGCGACCAGGGCCAGGTGGTGCTGAGGACCGACCCGGCCCAACACGACTTTCCGGCGGCCGCCACCGGCATCCCGACCTACGATGGCCTGCCGCTGGATCAGTACGTTTCCATCCTGGAAATGCTCAACCCCATGCACCGCTTCTGGTCGGACGGACGGTGGAACAAGATCACCGTGGCGCACGGGTGTTACTGGAAGAAGTGTTCCTTCTGCGACGTGTCGCTGGACTACATCGGCCGCTACGACGAACCCGCCACGAATGTCACCCTCGAGCGCATCCGCGCACTCATCGCCGAGACGGGCGAGACGGGCTTTCATCTCGTCGACGAGGCCGCGCCTCCATCCGGCCTCAAGGCGCTGGCGAAACGGCTGATCGCCGAGAAACTCAGCATCACCTGGTGGGGCAACATCCGCTTCGAGAAGACCTTCACGGCGCAGCTGTGCCAGCTGCTGGCGGACTCGGGTTGCGTGGCGGTGAGCGGCGGACTGGAGGTGGCCTCGGATCGCCTGCTCGATCTCATGAAGAAAGGCGTCACGGTCGGTCAGGTGGCGCGCGTCACGCGCGCATTCACCGACGCCGGCATCATGGTCCACGCCTATCTGATGTATGGCTTCCCTA
This sequence comes from uncultured Pseudomonadota bacterium, assembly GCA_946479515.1. The sequence continues at coordinate 92,230 of CAMLGF010000003.1, forward strand.
CGGAAACCGAGCAGGACACCGTCGACGCGCTCGAGCGCGTGCGCCAGCTGTTCGCGGCTGGGTGCATCCAGTCGGCGTACTGGCATCGTTTCTCCGCCACCGCGCATTCACCCATCGGGCTGCACCCGCAGCGCTACGGCATCACGCTCAGCCCGCCGCCGGATATCCGCTTCGCGCACAACGACGTGGCCTTTCACGACCCCACGGGCACGGATCACGACTACCTGGGCGCGGGCCTGCGCAAGGCACTGTACAACTACATGCACGGCGTGGGCCTGGAAGAAGACGTGCGCGTCTGGTTCGCGCCGCGCGGCGCCAACGGCGGCAACGGCACACGCCGTAAGCAGGGCCGGCACGCGGTACGGTCCGTGCCGCCCACCACCGTCCCCGGCGATCTCATCGAGCGTTGCCTGAGCTGACGCTTGCTGATCGCGTTCAACAAGCCCTTCGGCGTCATCTGCAAGTTCAGTCCCGAGCCCGGGCGGCCGACGCTCGCGGATTACATCGACAGGCCACGCGTCTACCCGGCGGGCCGGCTCGACACCGACAGCGAAGGCCTGCTGTTGCTCACCGACGATGGCGCCTTGCAGGCGCGCATTTCCAGCCCGCGCTTCAAGCTGGCCAAGGTCTACTGGGCGCAGGTCGAAGGCATTCCCGGCGAGGACGCGCTGGCGTCATTGCGCCGGGGCGTGGATCTCGGCGACTTCGTCACGCAGCCCGCCGGCGCGCGGCCCATCGATGAGCCAGTCGATCTCTGGGCGCGCGATCCGCCCATACGCCATCGCGCGAAAATCCCGACCTCGTGGCTCGAGCTCACGCTGCGCGAGGGCAAGAACCGGCAGGCACGCCGCATGACGGCGAAGGTGGGCTACCCGACGCTGCGCCTGGTGCGCGCAGGGATGGGCGCGCTGAGCGTGCGCGGCCTCGCGCCGGGCGCCTGGCGCGAAGTGGACCCGCGCGAGCTGTGGGGGGCGGTCTGACTACTTGCGGCCGGTGAGTTCGTAGCGGTATTTCTTCTGCTCTCGCAACGCGCCGCTAACGCCGTGTCGTTCGCGCCTGCGGGAAACGCGCGGTCGCCACCGTGCCGTGCGGCATTTCGCCGTCCGTGGTGCTGAAGGTATTCCAGAACATCAGCTTGAACACCGCTCCCGCGGCGAACCCGGAAAAATGCGCGGCGTAGTTGACGCTCAACACTTCGGAGGTCTGGAAACTGACGATGTCGAAGACCAGAAAGCCGAGAATGAAGAGCGCCGCCGGCACGTTCACCTTGCCCAGGAATGGCACCCAACATTCGATGTATTCGCGCGGATGCCGGAACAGGAAGATTCCCATGAAGCCCCAGACCACGCCGGAAAGCCCCAGCGTCGGGATGGGCAGCGGCGCGGTGGCGGCATAGGCGAGGTTGGTGACCAGCACCAGCACCAGGAAAGCGAGCACGAAGCCCATGCAGGAGAGCTGAGCCTCGATGGTGCGCGCGAAACAATAAAAGAAGAACAGGTTGCCCAGCAGATGCCAGAGGTCGCCGTGCGTGAGCACTGACGTGAACATCTTCAGCGGATCGAGCTGATCGGGGTGGAAGGCCAGTGCGATGCGGTCGTCCATGCTGCTGGCGAACAACTGCACGAGCAGGCAGGCGACGCAGATGAAAATGGTCGCGAGCGGTATTCCGCTGCTGCCCGGCCTGCCGAGGGGGATGATCAGCATGCGGCTCTATATATCAGAGTCGGACGATCACGCGCACCGTGGTCTCCCGGTAGTTGCAGTAGCCCATCTTTTCGTAGAGCCGCCGTGCGCCGGTGTTGTGGCTCATCACGTGCAGGAAGGACGTCTTGCCGCGGGCCATCTGCCGGCGGACCAGCTTCAACGTGAGCCTGCGCGCGAGCCCGCGGCCCTGGAAATCCGGATGCGTGCAGATGCCGCTGACCTCGTGCAGTTCTCCAGCGCACAGGCGCTCGCCCGCCATGGCGACCAGGCGGCCGCTCTCGAAGCAGCCGAAGTACTCACCCAGTTCCGGCGTGCGGACGCCGAACGGGCCAGGGTTGGTGAGCCGCGCGAGCGCGAACGCCTGTGGCGCGTGTTCGGCGCGCAGCGGGAGGGCGTCGGGCGCGGCGTCTTGCGCGGGCATGGGTGCATCCCAGACCATCTTCCACATGCGGGCATCTTTCTCGATGCGCCAGCCCGACGGCGCCGGCCCGTCCCAGATGTCGGTGTACAGGCTGTCGCCGGGCGCGCTGTAGTTCGCCAGCGTGACGAAGTCGGGGTGGTGAGGATCTTCGCAGCCGACGATGGGTGAGAAGCCCGGCGCGTAACGCCGGACCGCGCCTTCCCCCGACGCGTACTTCGCGTGCGGGCCGGACAGGCAATGCCACATGATGTTGTCGAGCAGGTGCATCGGAAGCCACCGTTGCGGGCGTGCAGGCCGCAGGCGCGACGAGAAAGCGAACGCCGCCGCGACCAACTGCTTCAATGATATCCCTTGGAACCGACGAGCAGCGTCATCGCGCTCCGATAGTCGCGGCCAGCCGCCACGCAGCGCAATGCATGGCCGAAGTCGAAGCGCGGCTGCCAGCCCAGCAGTTCGCGCGCGCGGGCATTGACGTACACGCGGTCCAGCGTGGGCAGCATCCTCCAGCCGAGCCGGCGGTAGATAGCCGGGAATTCCGGGAAGTAGCGGGCCAGCACGCCCGGGGCGTCATTGCCGAGTTGCGGCAGGTCCTCGCGCCAAAAGGGTGTGGTGGCCGTGATGATGAACTTGCCGAAGCCGAGGGCGGGCGCCCGCTCCAGGGCCAGCAGATGGGAGCTGACCACGTCTGCGACGTCCACGCGGCGATAGAGCAGCTCATTGACCTTGAGGTTCTGGTCCGCGAAGGCGGCCGCGCGCTCGGGCACGTCGTCTTCTTCGGGAAAAAAGCGCGACGTGCGCAGGATGAGGCAGGGCAGGCCCTGGTTGCGGTGGAACAGCCGGCACAGATCCTCGGCGGCGGTCTTGGTAACGCCGTAGATGTTCTTGGGGATGGGCACCACCTCCTCGGTGATCCACGCCGCGGGCGAGCCGGGCGGCGGCGTCAGCGCGTCCCCGAACGTGCTCGTGGTGCTGGTGAAGATGAATGCGCGGACCTTGCCGGCCACGGCCGCTTCGAGCAGGTGCAGCGTGCCGGTGACGTTGGTGTCCACGAATGCCTGGCGCGGGTGCGTGGCCACGTGCGGCTTGTGCAGCGTGGCCGCGTGCAGAACATGCGTGACGCCGCGCAGGCAGTGGTCGACGACGGCGCGGTCGGCGATCGAACCCACGACGTCGGTGAACGCCGAGGCCAACAGGTCGACGCCGACGACGTCCCTGTCTTGCCCGCGCAGCGTGCGCATCAGCGCCTCTCCGAGGTGGCCCGCGCTGCCGGTGACCAGGATTTTCACGACTCAGGTTCTGGAGACATTGATGGAGAAGTAGTGCGCTTCATGCGTCATGCCCTTGCGCAGGTAGAACCGGTGCGCATCCACGCGACGCACGTTGGATACCAGCCGCACCTGCCGGCAACCCTGACGCGCGGCTTCGGCCATCAGCCAGTCGAACAGCTCGCCGCCATGACCGCGCGAACGTGCCTCGGCGGCGGTGACCAGGTCCTCGATCTCCAGGTACCGGCCGCCCGCCAGCCACTCGGCAACGCGAAAGCCCGCCACGGCCTTGATGCCGTCGTCCTCGAGGAATGCGAGCCGGAAACTGTTGTTGGCCGCCAGACGCCGCACAAATGGCAGAAAATCGCCGCGCGAGATCTGCGGCCGCAGCTGCGCCATCACCGGCCAGCAGGCATCGATGAGTGCGTCGGTATCGGCAATCGCGATTCGTCGCGTCATTGCGTCAGCTCCGGTTCACGGCTCACGAAAACCACGCGCTGGCCGTCGGCTGACCAGGGCGAGATGCCCAGCGAGCCCGGACCGCCGTAGAACTGCGCCAGCACCCGCTGCTCGCCGCCCGCGAGCGGCCGATGGATGAGTAGATAGTCCCCGGCGGCCTGCCGGCCTTCGGCCGCGCGCGCGTTGCCCGACAGATAGACGAACGAGGCGGCATCGGGCGCCATGCGGGGTTGCCAGGCGTTGCGATCGCCGCTGGTGAGCGGGCGTGCCTGGCCGCCGGCCGGCTCCAGCCAGATCTGCGCCCGGCGGCCCTTGACCCGATGCACGACGCGCTGGCCCGTGGAGAGCGGTGGCACTGCGGTGGCGCACTCGGCGATATTGTCCGGGCCGATCAGCACGGGCTCGGAGCGGCCGGTGAGCGCGAGTTTCTTGAGCTGCCCGTCTTCCCTGAAACAGATGGCATTGCCGTCCGCGGTGAAGCTCGGCACTTCGAGGCCGGCAGACGAATACCAGAGAACACGCCGCTCCAGCGAATCCAACGGCACCATCTCGATGGCCGACACACGCACCGGGCGGCGCTCCGGCGGCAGGCCCACGGTCACGCTGCTGAAGCGCGCGGTCTCGAACGCGTGCGCGCCGTGCGCGCAAACTGCCAGGCCCGCCAGGAACCGGCCGCGCAGCGCCAGCTTGATCTGGCAGCCCGTTGCGCTGAAAACGCCGTCTTCGTTCGCAGCGAACAGCTGCAGGTAGTCGCCGCGCTTCTCGAGACGCAGCGCCGTCGGCGCCTGCTGCGCGCACTGGATCTCGCGCGTGGGGCCGCCGGTCTGCGCGCGGTACTGCAGCGAGGTGAGCCCGTTGCCGTGAACCACGGCGTCCACGTAGGGGGAATCGGGCGCCAGCGATTGGCGCAGCATCACTCCCGCCTTGCGATGAGGCTGCGGGCTGCTGCCCATGAGGCGCACGCGCGCGCCGATGCTGGCATCGCCCTTCATTTCTTTCCAGACGAAGCCGAAGGCATCGCTGCCGCCCCAGATGTTCTCGCCGGCCGCGCTGACGAAGTAGATGCCGCTGGAGCGATCGTAGGTGACCACCGTCTGGCGACCGGGCTCGCCCACGTCGGAGACCGCGCTGAACGGCCCGATGTCCTGTGGTTGCTGGGCGTTGCTGGATGCGCTGAGCAACGCGGCGAACACCCCGCAGAGGGCGCGCGTGAAAACCATCCGTGACATGGTGGAAGTCTATAGTGGAATTGTTTGTGCCCGCGACCGCGATCGGCTGAATTAATCCGACAGGCGGGCAGTGCGCATGAGACCATCCTTCTCCGCCGGACTCCCGCGCGGAAGGAGTCTCGCATGAGCGAATTCGAGTACAAGACCGTGCTGCTGCCGTACAAGCCCAGCGTCTTTCAGGACGACGCCACCGAGGTGGCGGCGCTGCTCAACAAGGAAGCGGCCGACCGCTGGCGGCTTTCGCAGGTCGTGATGCCGTCCTCCCTGTGGGGGCGCGCGAATGGAATGATCGCGATCCTGGAGCGCACGAAGAGCTGAGCGCGCCGCGTGACGCGCGGCTTACGCTTTCTTAAGCCGGCAGCCCGATTCTTAACGCAACTCCCGCGAATGCCGCGCGGTCTAGCCAGCACCTATCCCAGGAGGAGTTGGCCATGAAGACCTTATCCGCCGGCGTGTTCGCCGCGGCCTGCGTGGCAGCGGCTTCCGCCGCGCAGGCCCTGCCCGCCACCGATGGCAAGTTCAGCTTCGAATTGTTTGCCGGCGGCAACGTGGCGATGCCCGGTTCGTTCCGCGGGCAGACCGTGCCGTTCGAAGCGGGCGCGTCCACACCGGGCGCGGCGGTGTACCGCGACCTGAAGTTCGACGACGCCTACGCGCATCGCGTGAGCGGCGGCGCCGAGCTCGGCTATGCATTCGACGATCATGTGTCGACCTTCGTCAGGGCGGCGATCGACGAGTTCTCCGGCGACCATGTGAACATCGGGAAGTTCGATCCACCGGGTGGCACTGCGCGCACTCTCGGGGCACAGTTCGGCGACACCGCGAGCCGGGAATTCGATCTCGGCGCGCGGTATTCGTTCTCGCCCTGGCGGCGACTGTCGGCCTTCGCCGGCGCTGCGCTGGGCGCGACGCATCTTTCCGCCACGAAGGCGGCGGTCGACAATTTCGACGGCTTCGGCACCACGCGCGTGGTGCTCGGCAAAGCTCAGACGGTGTTCTCGCAGCGCGCGGAGCTGGGCTTGCAGTTCGCGCCGGTGCGCAACTTCGATCTGCGGCTCACGGCCGCCGCGGATCACGTGAGCGCGGAGGCGCGCTCGGACGATCCGAACCTCGCATCGATGGGGCTCGACAATGCGCGCGGCGACGTGCGCGGGCATTGGAGCTATCCGCTGGAGCTGGGTGGCGTGTGGAGATTCTGATCGGCGAGAGCCCGATCGTCGCTGCTCGCCAGCCCCTGATGGCATGATTGCGAGGGCTGTCGTGCGGAGCGCGCCAACGCTTCGCTCGGCAGCCCGTGCAACCACGTTTGAGCGAGGGCATCGACATGGGCAGCAATACCGTCAGCGCCGTCCTCTTCGCCAGGTCGGCGCAGCGCGTCGCGGCGTTTTATCGTGACGTGCTCGGCGCGAACAGTCTCGATCGCGGCGACACCCACGAGTCGCTCGAGTGCCAGGGGTTTCACCTGCTGATACAGCAGATCCCTCCGGCCCTGGCAGGCTCGATCGAGATTTCGACGCCGCCTGTGCGGCGTGAACGGACGGCCGTGCGTCTCGACTTTCCCGTGGCCGACATCGCACAGGCGCGCGCCAACGCGCGGCGTCTGGGGGGTCACGTGGATGACAGTCCGCCTGCCTGGGCCGGTGACAGTTCCTGCATTTTTCTCGGGTACGACCCGGAAGGGAATGTGATCGGACTCAGGCCTGTCGCGCGCTGAGCCGGAGCGGGCGCGGTGAGGTGCCGCGCAGCCGAGGTTTCGAGCCCTGTCCCCATTTGCTGCAAATGAGGAATGTCCCCATTAGGGTGCGCGCCAGAGGATGGCGGTGCCGATGATGGCCGAGAGGACGGACCCGGCGAACACGGCGATCTTCGCGGCGGCGAAATCCTCGCTCAGGGGAAAGGCCTGCCCGGCGATGAACAGCGACATGGTGAAGCCGATGCCGGCGAGCGCGCCTGCGCCGGCGAGCTGGCGCCACGAATAGGCATCCGGCTTTGCCGCGACACCGAACTTCACCGCGACCCAGGACGCGAGCACGAAGCCCACGGGCTTACCGAGCGCCAGCCCGAGGATGATGGCCGCCATCAGCCGGCCGTGGCCGGTCAGCATTTCAGTGGCGATCACCACGCCCGCATTGGCCAGCGCGAACAGCGGCAGCACCAGGTAGCTGGAGCGAGGTGCGACGTGCCGCAACAGTCGGTCCGCGGGCGACTCGAGCCGGTCATGGATGGCATCGAGCTCGCGCAGTGCCGGCGCCGACGGTCCGTGGCGGAACTGCTCGCCGCCATGGCTCGCCTCCGCGGTGAGGATGGCGTCGGCCTGCGCAATCAGCGCGCGGTAGTCGGGCGGTGGGCGCGTTGGAATGAACGCGGCGAGCAGCACGCCGGCGAGTGTGGCGTGCAGTCCGCCCGCATGCACGCACATCCAGAGCACCACGCCGGCCAGCACATAGGGCGTGACGCGGTACACACCCCATCGGTTCAGCAGCCCGAGAAAGCCCACCGTCGCGAGCGCGCCCGACAGGGCCATCAGGTTGAGGGCATCGGAATAGAAAATGGCCACGACGACGATGGCACCGATGTCATCGACAATCGCCGCGGCGGTCAGAAAAATGCGCAGCTCCACGGGCACGCGCGAGCCCATGAGCGCGATGAGCGCGACCGCGAAGGCCGTGTCCGTCGCCGTGGGCACGCCCCAACCCATCTGCCACGGCCCGGCCGGCACCAGCCACACATATATAAGAGCGGGCAGCGTCATGCCGCCGATGGCGGCGGCGATGGGCAGCGCGGCGCTGCGCCGCGACGCCAGATGGCCCACGGTGAATTCGCGCTTGATCTCCAGCCCCACGACCAGGAAGAACACCGTGAGCAAGGCGTCGTTCACCCAGTGCAGCAGCGGCATGTGGAAATCCGCGCTGCCGAAGCGGACGCCCAGGCTGGTGTCCCAGAACGCCGCGAAGGCGGGGCCGAGCCGCGTGTTGGTGAGCACGATGGCCAGCAAGGTCGCGAGCAGCAGCATCACACCGGTGGACGGCGCCCAGCTCGCGAAGCCGAGCGCAGCCGTACGCACGCGATGACCGAGCGAACCCAGCATGGCGTCGGTGAACGACGTCTCGTCCCAGGGCCCGTCGTACCGCAGACCGTTGATGAAGAACGTGGGCGTGAAGCGCACGCCGCTCGCCTGCGAGCTCGCGATGTCGGCGTCCACGCGCGCCCGCGCTTCCCGCCGCACGGTGTCGGCGATGTCGGCGGGCCGCTCGCCGAGCCGCAGGTCCTCGGCCACGGCGCGCAGATCGTCCTCGCTGAGCGTGCGCGAGCGGGTCATCAGCGACACGTGCGCGCTCCAGAATTCCTCGGCACTGGCCGCCTGCTCGACCAGATCCGCGGCGCGCCGTGCGATGTCGCTGCCCGTCAAGGGGCGATGCCGGAACACGTAGCGCACGCGTTCACCCAGCTGATCGCGCACCTCGGCGATGCGCGCGTTCGCGGCGCGGCAGTGCGGGCAGTCGTAACTGCCGTATTCCACCAGGGTGATTTCCGCCTGGCGCGTACCGACCACGTGGTCATGCGCCAAGTCGACGGGGCGGTCGAGGCGTGTGGACATTAATTAGTTAGTGCGCGGCGGTCTTGTGATAGGTGAACGACGTCCGCAGGTCGACGCTGGCGCCGCGGATCGTGTCGCGCAGCCGCACCTTGAGCACCCAGTTTCCCTCGGGGTCGGTCGACTCACCCGTGAAGCCGACGAGCTGGTCGACCAGCCGCACGTTGCGGGGGCTGCCCTGCAGAGGGCCGGCGGCGCAGGTGGCGTCCGTCAGTTCCTGCGAGACGGAGCCATCGGGCCGCAGCAACAGATAGTCGCACAGGATGCGGATGTTGCCTTTCTCGTCGCGGGCCGGGTTCGTGAAGAACACCAGGGCCATGATGCTCCCACCCAGCTGCACCTCGCCGGTGGTGGTGAAATGCGGTTGCTCCGGCCGTGCCCATTTTTCGCGCCAGTCCGCATCGGGCGTGAGGATGACGCTGCCGCCGAAACCCTGCGAGCTCTTCATGCTGTCGGACTCGGGGACGGGATTGCCCTGCGCGTCGCGCCAACCCACTTCCTCGATGGCATAGACGCTGCCAGGCGCGATTACCGTCAGGCACAGAATGGCCAGCCTTGAAGTGAGATGCATGGTTCAGCCCGGTTGCGGCGCGGCCGCCCGCCGCGAGAACGAGTTTACCCCACGCGCGCCGTCGGGCCCTTGACGGTGCCGGGGCCTATACCGTGTACTCCGGCGTCCGGAAAACTTGAGGGGTGCCAGATGTTGAGCCGTCGTTCGTTCCTGATTTCCGCGGGTGCCGGCGTCACTGCCGGATCGATGCTGTCCTCGCTGGCGTTCGCAAATCATCACGAATCGGTTCCGCTGGGCATCCAGCTGTGGACGGTGAAGTCGGAAGCCGAAAAGGACCTGGAAGGCACCCTGCGCAAGGTCCATGCCGCCGGCTTCCGGGAAATCGAATTCGCCGGCTATTACGGCAAGGACCCGGCCGAGCTGGCCAAGCTCATGAGGGGCATCGGTTTCTCGCTGGTGAGCACGCATGCCGGTGCGGCCGACATCGCGAAGAACGGCGACAAGATCCTCGCCGACGCCAAGACCCTCGGCCTCAAATATGTCGTCTGCTCTTCACCCGGCGTCTCTCCCGAGAAGGAGAAACTGCCCTGGGAAGAGCGCATGAAGGCGGTGGACCTCACCGACTGGAAATGGAACGTCGACCTGTTCAACAAGTTCGGCAAGCAGGTCAGCGATGCCGGCATGACCTTCGGATACCACAACCACAGCGCGGAATTCCGCAAGCTGTCCAATGGCCTGACGGGCTTCGACTACCTGTTCGGCAATACCGATCCCGCACACGTGAAGATCGAGCTCGACGTGGGCTGGGTGGTGGTGGCGCAGCAGGATCCGGTCGCCATCCTGAACCACCACAAGGACCGCGTGATCGCGCTGCACGTGAAGGACGTCGCCAAGCGCGGCGCCGATGGCAAGGATCCGGCGTCCGTCGCCTTGGGTGAAGGCGTCATCGACTGGAAGGCCGTGATCGGCACCGCGAAGAAGAACGGCACCCAGGCTTATTTCTACGAGCAGGAAGAGCCGTTCACGCGGCCCATCCTCGACTCCGTGAAGATCTCGGGCGAGTACCTGCAGAAGCTCAAGGTCTGAGGTTGGCGTGAAGACCATCAGGGGGCCGGCGATTTTCCTCGCGCAGTTCGCGGGCGGCGGCCCGCACCTGCAGAACTTCGATGACATGTGCAAATGGGCGGCGGGCTACGGCTACGCCGGCGTGCAGCTGCCGAGCTGGGATGCGCGTGTCATGGATCTCGCCAAGGCCGCGCAGAGCAAGGCGTACTGCGACGACCTCAAGGGCGTGGCCGCGAAGCACAAGATCGAGATCACCGAACTCGCCGCGCACCTGCAGGGGCAGCTGGTGGCCGTGCATCCCGCCTATGACCTGCAGTTCGACAATTTCGCGCCCAAGGAAGTACACGGCAATGCGGGCAAGCGCCAGGCCTGGGCGGTCGAGCAGATGAAGCTGGTCGCGAAGGCCAGCCGCAACCTCGGCTTGAAGAATTGCGCCGCCTTCCCCGGCGCGCTCGCCTGGCCCTATCTATATCCGTGGCCGCAGCGTCCGCCCGGCCTCATCGAGGCGGCGTTCGACGAGCTCGCGAAGCGCTGGCGCCCCATCCTCGACGTGTTCCAGGAGCAGGGGCAGAACTGCTGCTTCGAGGTGCATCCCGGCGAGGACATCTTCGACGGCACCACCTTCGAGATGTTCCTCGAGCGTGTGAACGGCCACGAGGCCTGCAATCTCCTGTTCGATCCTTCGCACTTCGTGCTGCAGCAGCTCGATTACCTCGCGTACATCGACTTCTATCACGAGCGCATCAAGATGTTTCACGTGAAGGACGCGGAGTTCCGTCCTACGGGCAAGCAGGGCGTGTACTCGGGCTATGCCTCGTGGAAGGATCGCGCCGGCCGCTTCCGCTCGCTGGGTGACGGTCAGGTGGACTTCAACGGCATCTTCTCGAAATTCGCCGCCTACGATTACGAAGGCTGGGCCGTGCTCGAGTGGGAGTGCGCGCTCAAGCATCCCGAGGACGGCGCGCGCGAAGGCGCGCCCTTCATCAGGAAACACATCATCCGTGTCACCGAGAAGGCCTTCGACGATTTCGCGGCCGGCGGTGACAATTCCGTTGCATTGAAGACGCTGGGGCTTGCCAAGTGAGACAACTTCGTTGGGGAATGATCGGTGGCGGTGAGGGCGCGTTCATCGGCGCCGTGCATCGCATGGCGGCGCGGCTGGATGGCCGCTACCAACTCGTGGCCGGCGTGTTCTCGTCGGACGCCGAGAAGACCAAGCGCTCGGCCGCCGCGCTCGGCGTGGATCCGGCGCGCGCGTATCCCAGCGTCGACGCCATGATCGCGGGCGAGAAGGCGCGGCCCGACGGCATCGAAGTGGTGTCCATCGTGACGCCCAACCATGTGCACTACGTGCAGTCCGCGGCCTGCCTCGAGGCCGGGCTCGACGTCATCTGCGACAAGCCGCTGACCACCAACCTGGCGGACGCCGAGAAGCTCGTGAAGCTCGCGGCCGACAAGAAGCGGCTGCTGGGTGTGACGTTCAACTACACCGGCTACCCGATGATCCGCCACGCCAAGCAGCTGATCGCCGACGGCTTCATCGGCAAGCTGCGCGTGGTGCAGGCCGAGTATCCGCAGGGCTGGCTCGCCACCGCGCTCGAGAAGACCGGGCAGAAGCAGGCCTCGTGGCGCACGGATCCCAAGCAGGCCGGCGCTGGTGCGCTCGGTGACATCGGTTCGCATTCGTTCCAGCTGGCCGAGTTCGTCACGGGCGAGAAGGTGTCGGAGGTGGCGGCGGATGTCAGCGCGCTCGTCCCGGGCCGCGTGATCGACGACAACGTCAACGTGCTGCTGCGCTTCGCCAGCGGCGCGCGCGGCAGCCTCTGGGCGAGCCAGGTCGCCATCGGCAAGCTCAACAGCCATCGCCTGCGCGTGTATGGCGAGAGCGGTTCCATCGAGTGGTTCCAGGAGCGGCCGGAAGAACTGCTGCTGGTCGAAGCCGGCGAGGCGCCGCGCTTCGTGCGCCGTGGCGATCCGGAAACGCCGACCAGCTCGGTGGGCCTGCCCGGAGGTCACCCCGAGGGCTTCATCGAGGCCTTCTCGCAGCTCTATACCGATTTCGCCGAGCGCGTGACCGCGCGCCTCGAGAACCGTTCGCCCAAGGCCGCCTCGCTGTTCGCACCCGACGTGGTGACGGGCACGCGCGTCATGGCCTTCATCGAAGCCGTGTTGAAGTCGGGCCAGGCGAACAGCGCCTGGATCCGTATCTAACTACAAATCGTCTGGGACATGAGATCTCAGGAACACTCAAGGGGGTAGACAAGATGAACGATGCGACCCAGCCGACAGACGGCTACAACCGAAGCGCAATCTTCTGGATCTGCGTGCTGGCGCTGGTGACGGCCGCGCTATCGTTCTCGTTGCGCTCCGGCGTCGCGGGCGCCATCCAGCAGGGCGTGTTCAACCCCATCGACGCGGTCCACTCCGGCGAGCTGGTCGCCACGGCGCTCGGCAACTCTTTCCTGGGTTTTGCGATTTCGCTGCTCGTCATCAGTCCCTTTCTCGACGTGTTCGGCGCCAAGCGCATCGTCTTGCTGGCCTCGCTCTGCTTCATCGCGGGACCTGCGCTGATCATCTACGCGCCGAACGCGGGTGACGGTTCTGCCATCACCTCGATGATGAACATCGGCATGGTAATCGCCGGTGTGGGTTGGGGCGCCACCGAAGCCTCCATCAATCCGGTGACGGCGGCGCTGTATCCCACCGACAAGACGCACAGGCTCAATGTACTGCACGCCTGGTGGCCTGCCGGCATCGTTGCCGGCGGCCTCACGATCGTCGGCGCGACCAAGTTCTTCGGTGGCTATGACTGGCGCTACATCGTCGCGGCCATCATGGTTCCAGGCGTGCTGTTCGGCCTCTGGGCGCTGACGCAGAAATTCCCGAAGACCGAAAGCACCAATCTCGGTGTGCCGTTCGGAGAAATGCTGACCGAACCCTTCAAGCGGCCGAGTTTCTGGATCTTCCCGGCCATCATGTTCCTCACTGCCTCGGCGGAACTGGCCCCGGGCTCGTGGGTGGATGTCTCGTTGACGCAAACCGTCGGCATGCCCGGCATTCTGGTGCTGGTCTATGTGTCGGCCATCATGTTCGTGATGCGGCACTTTGCCGGCGCGCTGGCGCATCGCATCTCGGACATGGGATTGCTCGCGGTTTGCACGATTCCCGCGGCAATCGGGCTGTATCTGCTTGCGGTTGCAAACTCGCCCGTCACGGCGCTGGTCGCAGCGACCTTGTGGGCGATCGGCGTGGCCTTCATGTGGCCCACCATGCTCGCGGCTGTTGCGCACCGGTATCCGCGCGGTGGTCCGTGGACCATCGGCCTCGTGGGCTTTGCCGGTGCGATGGCAATCTACTTCGTGTTGCCGAAGCTGGGGCAAATCTACGACACCGCGAAGGCCGAACGTGCCGGCGGTGAGGAGGCCTTCAAGGCGCTGCAGCCGGGAAGCTCAGAGCTTCTGCAGACGCTGGCCTATGCCGCAGAGAAGTCCTTCAAGGCGGTCGCCATCATTCCTGTCATCCTGCTCGTGATCTTCGGCGCAGTATGGCTGATCGAGCGCAAGAAGAAGCTTGGTGACCCCAGCGCGAAGGCGGTGCAGACAGCAAACTGATCCAGTGGGGACAGACCTGGAAAGAGAAGGGCGGGCGTGAGTCCGCCCTTCTCATTTGCGCGTGGTGCGCCTGCGCTACAGTTCCGCTCGATGCCCGCGACCGGCAGGCTAAAGACCGAATCGCACCCCGATGCGCGGCATCACCCCACGCTCCTCGAACCCCACGAATTGCTGGTACTTCTCATCCGTGACATTGTCGACGGCGAGATAGGTCTGCAGCTTCGCCGACACCTGCCACACCGCACTCAGATCCACGCGCGTGTACGCATCCACATCCACGTCCCCGGTTGCGATGGACGAGTCGAACGACTGGCCCACGTAGGTCGCCGACGCCGAGAACCTGAGCGCGCTCACCGGCGCCCAATGCACGCCCACGCCGCCGCGCCAGTCCGGCCGGTTGCGCAGCTCGTTCCCCGACGACGCGATGCGGCTCTTCGCATGCGTGACGCTGCCGTCGACCGACCACGTCTCGTTCATGGCGTAACGCCCGGCGATCTCGAGCCCGCGCGTGTCCACGCGATTGCGGTTCACCAGCATGGGCGGCGGACCCGAATCGAAGTCGATGGCATTACGGAACTCGCCGTCGAACCAGGTCGCGCTCCACGACACCTTGCCGTCATGCAGGCTCTGCGAGAGCTCGAGCTCCTGCGACTCGCCGCGCTCGGGCACGAGATCGGGGTTGCCGACGAGCGGGTGCCCCAGCGCGTACAGGCTGGGTAGTTTGAACGCCTTGCCCCAGCTGCCGGCGAGCCGCAGCCCGTTGCCGCCGAAGTCATAGGACACGCGCAGCCGCGGGCTGGTGACGGACCCCTGGTCCTCGGGCTTGTCCACACGCACGCCGGCCTGCGCGCTGAGGCCGAACTGTGTCGTCAGCCGGGCTTCCGCAAACGGCGCCCAGGAGTTGCGCGTCTCGTCGAACGACGTGGGCAGCATGAAGCCGCCGCCGAAATCCAGCTCGCCGTCGCTGGTGCCCTGCTCGCGCTGCCACTCGGCGCCGTAGGCGACCGTGAACATGTCCGAGATGCGCTGCGTGCCGGTCAGCGTGGCGGTGAAACGCTCGATGCTGGAGTCGACCACCGACGGCGGCACGCCGAACGGATCGCGCACGCCCGGCGCGACACCCGGTGACTCGATGTGATCGTCGCGATCGAAATATCCCAGCGTCAGCGCGAAGCCCGTGTTGCCGGCGTCGTGCTCGACGCTGGCGCCGAGCACCGTCTCCTGCGCCTCACGGGTCTCCGGATCGCGAATGGCCGCGAAGCGGTAACCGCCGCTGTCGTCGGGAAAGCCCGCGCGATCGCTGTCCGTGTACCGCGCCGACACGTTGAACCGCGTGGGCGCGTCGTAGTCGGAGCTGAATCCCGCGGAGAAGCGCTGCGCCGAGAAATCGTTGCCGCGAATCTGCGCGCCTTCGTTGGAATCGCTGGCACCCAACGACCAGGTGCCGTTGGCGAGCGGCCCGGCGGCATTCACCGCGAACTCGCGCGTGTCGTAGGCGCCGGCCATGGCGTCCACCGACGCCTGCATGCTCTGCAGCGGCGCATGGCGCGTGATGATGTTGATGACGCCGGCCAGCGCGTCGCCGCCGTAGACGGCCGAGTACGGCCCGCGCGCGATCTCCACGCGCTGCACGTCGGCCACGTCGAAGGTCGAGAAGTCGAAGGAACCGCCGCGCGAGTTCGTGGGGTCGTTGACGCGCACGCCGTCGACCAGCACCAGCGTGTAGTTAGGATCGGCGCCGCGCAGGTACAGCGAGCCGGTGCCGCCGCGGCCGCCGACGGCGTCCACGTGGATGCCGGCGACGCGCTCGAGCACGTCGGCGAGTTTCGCGGGTTTCTCGACGTCGAAGTCCTCGCGCTTCAGCACGGTGACGTTGGCGCCGAGATCCTGGGGTGGCGCGGCCACGCGTGAACCGGTGACGACGATGGGCGTGGATTCGACAGCAATGAGCGGCTGGACGCTCTGGTCAGCCAGGAGCAATAAAAATGGCATAGCTCGATAGTGTTTCGGAGGGGAGAATTTCGGTTAGTGTAGCGGTACAGAAGGGGGTTCCATGTCGGGATTTATTCGCCGCCACGCCCTGGCGGTTGTGACCATGTTTGCGCTCGCGAGTTTCCATGCCCAAGGTGCTGAAGACGCGCCGGGCGCGGCTTTCCGTGACAACCCGGCCTGGACAGTGTCGGACGGCGCGCTCACCACGCAGGGCCCGGAGGAGGGCCGCGGGCTGGTGAGTCGCCTCACGCTGGCCGACAGTGTCTCCTCATTCGAGTATCGCGCCCCGGTCGGGGCGCTCGCCAAGTTCTACCTCATGGGCCGCTATGGCTTCGATCTCAAGGGCACGGGGGAATGGCAGGCGTTCACGGTCAGGTTCCGGGCGCCGCGCTTCGATGAGGGATTCAACAAAATTCAGCCGGCTTTCATCCTGGAAGTGCGCAATGGCGCCGACGTCCGCCGCAATGTGATCGTCGAGGCGCCGAGCGAGGGCTCGGTGTGGCAGAACGAGGATCAGCGCGGGCCGGCGTTCATCATCGTGCGATCCGGGCCGTTCGCCATCCGCAAGTCCAGCCACGAAGCGGCGGATTTCGCGCAGATCACGCTGCCCGCGGCCTCCGGCGGCGAGACCAACGAGAAGGATCTGCAAGACCTGGTGGCCATGGGCAAGGACCTTTTCACGCAGGTGGGCTGCGAAGCCTGCCATCGCGTCGAGCCCGGCGATGCCGCTGTGAGTACCGGCCCCAATCTCCATGGACTGTTCCGCAACGATCCCCGCAAGCGCGAAGTGGCGGATGCCGAAGGGCACCGCTTCCAGATCAAGGCCGGGCGCGAATACCTGCACCAGTCGGTGCGCTCGCCGGCGGAGCAACTGGCGGTGGCCGAGAGCGGCGAGACCCGCGGCCAACCCTATCTACCGCTGATGCCGGCCTTCACCGCCGACCTGCTCAGCGACGCGCAGATCGACGCCATCGGTGACTATCTCGCCACGCTCAATACCCTGCGCGATAGCGGTCCGGTGGTGCGCCTCGCCCGTCTGGCGCCCGCCGAGCCGTACGATCCGATGCAGGACAGCCTGCAGTGGCTGGTCGGCGACACCGTGCGGCTGCAGCGCGGGCCCATGCAGGGCACGTCCGGCCGTGCCATCCACGTGGGCCTGCCCAACGGCGTGAACTACAGCTTCGATCCCCGCCTGCTCGCCGTGGTGAAGATCTGGCAGGGCGGCTTCCTCGACATGCAGGGCGAGCTCACCAATCGCGGCGGCCGCGGCCTCGCGCCCGGCTACCAGAGCCGCGAGATCGGCTTCGGTGACCGCGAGTACCTGCTGGCGCCGCTGAACGCCGCGGGCGCGCCCGTGGACTTCACTTTCAAGGAGACGAAGTTCGGTGACCAGGCGGCGCAGAAGGCCGCGCTGTACAGCAAGGAGGATCAACTCGCGCAGATCGCTGCCGCGGACGCGCAATTCCTCGGCTACGCGCGCGACTCGAAGGACAGGGCTGCCGCGCCGGCCTTCAGGTATCGCGTCGGCAAGAACGTGGTCGAGGTCGTGTCGAACTTCGCCGCGAATGGCGAGGTGACCGTCACCGTCAGCGGCAGGCTGGCAACCGGGCAGTCGTTCGCGTTGAACACGGACCTGCTGAAGAGCGCCGCGGCCAGCGCCGGCACGCTCGCGGGCGATCGCTGGACCCTGCCTGCCGGCAAAGTGCACGCCACGCTTCGTGGCACCATCGGCCTCACCGCCGGCGCGTGGCGGCCGGCGGCATCAAACTACTCCTACCTGCGCCAGCCACTGGAGACGGGCGCTGCCAGCGCGCAGCTGCCGCCCGGCTACAGCATCGAGAATTACTACGCGCCCAAGGACAATTACGGCCGCAAGCAATTGTTCGAAGCGCTGGGACTGAGCGTCACGAAGGACGGCACTGTGGTGGTGGCGACCCGCAACGCCGGCATCTGGCGGCTGGTGAAAGGCGAGTGGCGGTTCTTCGCCGAAGGCCTGTTCGACAGCCTCGGCGTGGTTGCCGAGGATGCCAAGGGTCTGGTCGTCGTGGCCGGGCAGAAGGCCGAGCTCACGCGAATCTCCGATACCAATGGCGATGGTCTCGCCGACAAGTACGAGACGCTGTACGACGCGCACTCGTACCACGGCAACTACCACAGCTACATGCACGGCCCCGTGCGCGGCAAGGATGGCGCGTACTACTTCACTCTGAACCTGGTGCACGACGGCACGGGCACGGCGTACATGGGCGGCGGCAGCGTCATGGGTACTTTCGGCGGCTTCAACGGCTGGGCGTTCCGCGTCGATCGCAACGGCAAGGGAGGGCCGTTCGCCAATGGACTGCGCAGTCCCGCGAGCCTGGGCGTGGGGCCGGACGGCCGTGTCTGGTACGCGGACAACCAGGGCGACTTCGTCGCCACGTCGAAGCTGTTCGTGCTCGAGAAGGATCACTTCTACGGGCATCCCGCGGGCCTGGTCGACCTGCCCGGCATGACGCCGGATTCGCCCGAGATCCAGTACGACGCGGTCGCCGACCGGCGCGAAAAAGCCACGGTCCTGTTTCCGCACAACAAGGTGGCGAACTCGCCGGGTAATCCCGCGTGGGTGACGCAGCCGAAGTTCGGGCCGTTCGTCGGGCAGATGCTCATCGGCGATCAGACGCAGTCGAACCTGCTGCGCGTGGTCACCGAGAAGGTGGGTGAGCAGGGGCAGGGCAGCGTCATGCCGTTCTTCGCAGGGCTGGAGTCCGGTGTCATGCGGCCGGTGTTCCTGCCCGATGGCAGCCTGTTGTTAGGCCAGACGGGTCGGGGCTGGCAGGCCAAGGGCGGCAAGGTGGCGAGCCTCCAGCACGTGCGCTGGGATGGCAAGACCGTGGCACCGGCGATCTCCTCGGTGAGCGCGACCTCGGACGGGTTCCGCATCCTGCTGACGCAGCCGCTGGGCGGCGGCGTGAGCCCGGACCTGCTCAACAGCGCGTTGACGCTCGAGTCCTGGACTTATCGCGACGCGCCGGACTACGGCTCGCCCGAGCTCGGTACCCGCGCCGAGGCGCTGGCGGGCATGTCGGTTAGCGCCGACCGCAGGAGCATCCACGTGAAGCTCGCCAACCAGGATCTGACCCCGGTGCATCCGCGCCAGACGGCGCGCGTGTATCACTTCAAGGTGGCGGCGGCGACGCTGTTCGACGCGAACGCGCCGCAGGAAATGCACGCGTACTACACGCTGTACGCCTTTCCGGCGAAGTAGGGCGATAGACGGAACAACGGCCGCGGACGGGTGTCCGCGGCCGTTTTCTTTTTCGAGGTCCGCTCAGGCCGCCTTCTGATTGAGGCCTTCGGCCTCGAGCGCCTCGCGCACCTTGGGGCGCGCCGCGACGCGCGCGTGGAATTCCTTGAGCGCGGGCCACTTGTCCAGGCCGATGTCGAGGAACAGCGCCCAGTTGATCACCGCGTAGAGATAGGCATCGGCGATGGTGAAACCGTCTCCGGTCAGGTACTTCTTGCCGGCGAGCTGCGCATTGGTCCAGTCGAGCTTCTTCTCGAGGTTGGCGAGCGCGTATTCCTTCACCTTCGGGGCATTGGCCGGGTTCCACAACGGCGAGAAGCTCTTGTGGATCTCGCTGGTGATGTAGTTCAGCCATTCCTGCAGGCGATAGCGCTCGAGCGTGCCGGCCGCGGGCGCCAACTTGCTGTCGGGCTTCTGGTCGGCGAGGTACTGCATGATGGCCACGCCCTCGGTGAGCACCTGTCCATCGTCGAGCTTGAGCGCGGGCACGGCGCCCTTGGAATTCACCGCGTAGTAGTCGGATCCGTCGACCAGTTTCTTGGTCTTGGTATCGACGCGCTTGAGATCGAGGGGGATGCCGGCTTCGCGGGCGGTGATGTGCGAGGCGAGCGAGCAGGCGCCGGGGGAGAAGTACAGTTGCATCGTGAGACTCCGTTCGCATGGGTAGTTCGAATGGCCGGCATTCTGGGGACGCACCCACCGCGTCACAAGTACTTACCTCCGCGTAAGTGGCCCAGGCGCGCGCGGCAGGGTACTTACCTGTAGGTAAGTACCCTCCCGATGGATGGGTATCGTGGTAGATTGGCGGCCATGCCCAAGTCACCGGTTCCCGACGTCTACAGTTCGGCGTGTCCCTCGCGCCGTGTCATGGCAGTGCTCGCCGAGAAGTGGAGCCTGCTGGTGGTCGCGGCGCTCGCGGACGGGCCGATGCGCACGGCGGCAATCCGCCGTCGCGTGCAGGGGGTCTCGGAGAAGATGCTCATACAGACGCTGCGCAAGCTCGAGAGCTACGCGCTGGTCAGCCGGCGGAGCTATCCGGAGGTGCCGCCGCGCGTGGAATATCGCCTCACGCCGCTCGGGCGGTCGCTGGCGAGGCTGGCGGGCCTGTTCGGGCGGTGGGTGGAGAAGAACGTGATCACGCTGCTGCGGGCCGAGCAGCATTGTGTACGGCCGGCGGCCTCGGAAGCGAAGCCCGACCTCACGCGCGCGCGGCGTTCCGCCAGCGCCTGACGGGTGGTCCGCAGCGCACTGGAGGTGCGTCCCCGTTTCCTGGAAAACGAGGAATGTCCCCATTCCGTCAGTTGTTCGCGGCGGGCGGGGGAGCGCCGCGCGGCCACAGCAGCCACATTTCTCCCTCGTGCTTCATCATTCCGGCCTGGGTGCCGGCGGCCTGGCCGAAGCCGAAGAACAGATCCGCGCGGAGTGGCCCGCGGATCGCACCGCCCGTGTCCTGCGCCACTACCAGGCGCCGCAAGGGCAATTCGCCGTCGCCCGGCTGTGTCGTGGCAAGGAACAACGGTGCGCCCAGGGGCAGGAATCTCGGGTCGACGGCAATCGAACGTCCGGCGGTGAGCGGCAGGCCCTGGGCGCCGCGCGGTCCCAGCGTCGGATCGGCGAGTGGCGATTCTTCGAAGAACACGACGCTGGGATTGCTGTCGAGCACCTCGTTCACGCGGTTCGGGTTGGCGGCCAGCCAGTTGCGGATGGCGGGCATGTTCACCTGGTCGAGCGGCATGACACCCTGATCGGCCAGATAGCGGCCAATGGAACGGTAGGGATGGCCGTTCTGATCCGCGTATTGCAGGCGCAACGTCTCGCCGCTATCGAGCTGCACACGTCCCGATCCCTGCACTTCGAGCAGGAAGGCGTCGAGGGGATTGTCGATCCAGGCGATCTCATGCCCGGCGAGCCCGGGCGCTTCGCGCGCTTCGCCGCGCGAGTAGTAAGGCACGACGCGATTGCCGTCGAGACGCCCGCGCACGCGTTTGCCCTTGAGCTCGGGGATGACGTCGGCCAGATCGACGATGAGCAGGTCATCGGGGCGCCGATACAGGGGCGTGGCATAGCGGGCGCTGCGCGTGCGCGAACCGAAGATCAACGGCTCGAAGTAGCCGGTCACCAGACCCGTCTTCTCGCGCTTGCGGCCGACGATGCGCCGGACCCGGTACGGTTGCAGCTGACGTTCGAGGAAGCCGCGCACGAACTCCGCGTCCACCGGACTCGTCGCCACGACGGCGCCGCAGAAGGACTGCCATTCGGCGCGTGCCCCGAGTACGCGGCAGGTGCTGACGATGGCGGGCCAGGCGGCGAGGGTGTCATCGCTGCGCCAGCCCGGCAGCCGGGAAAACTTCACCGCCTCGAAACGCACCGTGGGCGCCGCGCCGGGGCGGCCGCCCTTCTGCGACACGCAGGCGGCCAGCGCGAGCAGGGGAAGCAGCGCGAGTAGACGCCAGCGGTTCATCGATTGCGGGATCGATTGCGGATCACGCGAGTGCATCCGGAACTGACCGTTGGCCGGCCGCGAATGTTCCGTTCTACTGCGCCTGGTCGATGATGAAGGCGTACTGCTCGGCGTACTCGCGGTAGTGCTCGTAGCGGCCGGACTTGCCGCCATGGCCGGCTTCCATGTTCGTGCGCAGGAGCACGAGGCTGTTGCCGGTGCGGCGCGCGCGCAGCCGCGCCACGTACTTGGTGGGCTCGAAGTACTGCACCTGGCTGTCCCACAGGCCCGAGTGAATGAACATGGCGGGGTAGTCGTGCGCGCCGAGGTTGTCATAGGGGGAATACGACAGCATGTAGTCGTAGTACTCCTTCTGCTGCGGATTGCCCCACTCGTCGAACTCGTTCGTGGTGAGGGGAATGCTCTCGTCGAGCATGGTGGTGACCACGTCCACGAACGGCACGCCGGCGACGATGCCGCGGTAGTCCTGCGGCGCCAGGTTCGCGATCGCGCCCATGAGCAGCCCGCCGGCGGAGCGGCCGAGCGCGAAGGCGCGCCGGGGATCGGAGTATCGGTTGGCCGCGAGCCAGCGCGTCACGTCGATGAAATCGGTGAACGTATTCATCTTCTTGAGGAGCTTGCCGTTCTCGTACCAGGCGCGCCCCATCTCCTGTCCGCCGCGAATGTGCGCGATGGCCACCACGAAGCCGCGATCGAGCAGCGAGGGATTCAGAATGGAGAACTCGGGATCGTAGGTGCTGCCATACGAGCCATAGCCGATCTGCAGCAGCGGAGCGCTGCCATCGCGCGGCGTGTCCTCGTGATAGACGATGCTCACCGGCACCCGGGTGCCGTCGCGCGCCGTTGCCCAGACGAACTCGGTGCGGTAGTGGGCCGGGTCGTAGCCGAGCACGGGCTCGCGTTTCAGCAGTTCGCGCTTGCCGGTGCTGAACTCGTAGTCGTAGGTGGTGCGCGGCGTGACCAGCGAGGTGTAGGTGTAGCGCAGCTTCCCGCTGTCGAACTCGCGGTTCACGTCCAGCGCCATGGTGTAGCTGGGCTCATCGGCGGTGACGAAGACGTCCTTGTCGCTGCGGCTGCCGGCGCCCCAGGGCCGAATGCGCAGCTTGCGCAGGCCGCCCGAGTGTTCCTCGAGGGTGAGGAAGCGCCGCGAGACGTCGTACGCATCGACGAAGGCATCCTCGCGGTGCGCGACGATGTCCTGCCATTTCGCGCGATCGGCTTCGTCGCCCTTGGCCACGCCGACGATGCGGAAATTCCTGGCCCGCCAGTTGGTGCGCACGATCCAGCGGCCGTTGGCATGTTCCACCTGGTATTCGTGATCGCGCTCGCGGGGCAGGAACAGTCTGAATTCGGGCGATTTGGCATGCGCGTCGGCGTACCACACCTCGGTGGCCACCGTGCTCTGCGTGTGGATGATGATGTAGTTTTCGTCCTTGGTGCGGTAGAGCTGCGTGTAGAAGCTCTCGTCTTGCTGCGTCCACACCTCCGGATCCTGGCTCACGTCGTCGTGGTTGGCGCTGTCGATGGCATGGCTGCGCACGCGGAAGCCGAGCAGCGTCTCCGGGTCCTTCTCGACGTAGAAGAACGTCTTGTTGTCACCGGCCCAGACGACGTTGTTTTCCACGTTGGACAGGTGGATGGGATAGACCGAGTGATCTGTGAGATCCATGACCTTCACGACGTACTGGCGACGGCCGACCGTGTCTTCCGTCCAGGCCATGAGGCGGCTGTCGGGACTGATGGCGATGTCGCCGACGTCGAAGAAATCCTGGTTGCGCGCGAGCTGGTTCACGTCGAGCAGGATCTCCTCCGGCGGCGTGGCGGCATCCGCTCGCGCGTCCTTGCGGCGCGCATAGATCGGATATTCCTTGCCGGTTTCGAAACGGCGGTAGTACCAGTAGCCGTTCATCAGATAGGGCACCGAAGAATCGTCCTGCTGCAAACGGCCGATGATTTCCTGGTAGAGCTTCTCCTCGAGCGCCTTGACGTGCGCCATCATGGCGTCCGCATACGCATTCTCGGCCTTGAGGTAGGCGAGCATCTCCGCGTCCTGGCGCTGGTCGTCGCGCAGCCAGTAGTACTCGTCCTCGCGGCTGCCATTGGGCGAAGACACCTGGTGGTGTTTTCGGGCCGCCACGGGCGGCTGCGGCACCGGCGCCGGCGCGGCGACATCGGCGACGGCAAGGGATGCGGAGGCGGAAGGTGTGTGCTTCATGGGTGTGTGGCAGGCAGTCAGGCAAAAAGGAACGAACGCAGCGGCGAAAGCCAGGCGAGCACGCATGACGTGTACCTTGTTCGGTGAGTGGCCGGCATTGTAGAGGTTCCCTGGTCAAAACTCGCTGCTGTCCGGCATCATCGCGCGATGCTGCAGATCGGCAATCCCCTGAATTTCCCCACCTTGCGCGAATTGGCGCGCGGCGGGGCCACGCTGTGCCTGCCGGACACTTCATACGCGGCCATCGACCGCGGCGCACGCGCCGTGTCCGGCATCGTCGGACGCGGCGCGCCGGCGTATGGCATCAATACCGGTTTCGGCCGGCTGGCGCAGACCCACATTCCCAACGATCAACTGGAGCTGCTGCAGAGCAATCTGGTGCTCTCGCATGCCGTGGGCGTCGGCGATCCGCTGCCCGCGCCGGTGGTGCGGCTCATGCTGGCGCTGAAGATCCAGGCGCTCGCGCGCGGGTTCTCCGGCGTGCGCCGCGAGCTGGTCGACGCGCTGATCAGCCTCTACAACGCGGACGTGCTGCCGCGCGTGCCGGCGAAAGGCTCGGTGGGTGCGAGCGGCGATCTTGCGCCGCTGGCGCACATGTCGGCCGTGTTGTTAGGCGTGGGCGAAGTGGTATGCGCTGGCCGGGTGCTGAGCGCGGATCAGGGGCTGCAGCGCGCCGGGCTCGCCCGGCTGAAGCTCGCCGCCAAGGAAGGCCTGGCGCTGCTCAACGGCACGCAGACTTCCACGGCCCTGGCGCTGTGGAATCTGTTCGCGATCGACAACCTGTACGCCACCGCCATCGTCGCCGGCGCGCTCTCGGTGGATGCCGCCATGGGCTCGGCCAGTCCGTTCGACGCGCGCATCCACGAGCTGCGCGGTCATCCCGGGCAGATCGCGGCCGCGGCCGCCTACCGTGAGTTGCTGCGCGACAGCCCCATCAATTCCAGCCACCGCGATTGCGGCAAGGTGCAGGACCCGTATTCGCTGCGCTGCCAGCCGCAGGTCATGGGTGCATGCGCGGATCAGATCGAGCACGCGCGGTCGGTGTTGCTGCGCGAGGCGAACGGCGTTTCCGACAATCCGCTGGTGTTCATCGATGACGGGGCCGACAGCGCAGATGTGCTCTCGGGCGGCAACTTCCACGCCGAGCCGGTGGCCTTCGCCGCCGACAATCTCGCGCTGGCGGTGGCGGAGATCGGTGCCTTGTCCGAGCGCCGCATCGCCCTGCTGATCGACGCGACGCTCTCCGGTCTGCCGCCCTTCCTGGTGAAGGACGGGGGCGTGAACTCGGGTTTCATGATCGCGCACGTGACAGCTGCCGCGCTCGCTTCGGAGAACAAACTACTGGCGCATCCGGCCAGCGTGGATTCGCTGCCGACGTCCGCCAATCAGGAGGACCACGTGTCCATGGCCACGTTCGCCGCGCGCAAGCTCGGCGACCTGTGCGCGAACACCGCCACGATTCTGGCCATCGAGTTGCTGGCGGCCGCGCAGGGAGTGGACCTGCGCGCCCCGCACGTCACCTCCGGCAGACTGCAGCTGGTCATGCGCGAAATCCGCTCGCGTGTGAAGCACTACGACATCGATCACTACCTGGCGCCGGACATCGCCGCCATGACCGAGGCGGTGCAGCAGGGAGTGATCGCGGCACACGCGCCAGTCCTGGCCGCCTAGTTCGTGGCACTGCCCTTCGAGTCCCTGCTGCTGTTCGTGCTGTTCGGCGCCACGCTGCTCTGCGTGGCGCTGTTCCACCGGTACACGTTGCGGGTGGCGCTGATCGGCGTCGCCGTGATCACCGGCTGCAAACTCGGGCTGGGGGATTTCCACGGCATGCCCGGCTGGTACGGACTGCTGTGGCATCTCGAGGAGGAGTGGGTGGTTCTCGCCAACCTGTTCGGCCTGCTGGTCGGCTTCGCGCTGCTCGCGCGGCATTTCGCCGACAGCCATCTGCCGCACCTCATGCCCCGCGTCCTGCCGGACGGCTGGACGGGCGGACTGCTGCTGCTGGCGCTGGTGTTCGTGCTGTCCGCGTTCCTCGACAACATCGCCGCCGCCATGATCGGCGCCACCCTGGCGGGCACGGTGTTTCGCCATCGCGTGCATCTGGGCTTCCTCGCGGCCATCGTCGCGTCGGCGAATGCCGGCGGCGCCGGCAGCGTCGTGGGCGACACCACCACCACCATGATGTGGCTGGAGGGCGTGTCGCCGGGCGAAGTGCTGCGGGCCTACGTGGCGGCGGCGGCGGCATTCCTGGTATTTGCCATCCCCGCCGCCCGACTGCAGCAGCGCCTGTCGCCCATCCAGAAGGACCCCGTACCCGGCATGCGTCTCGACTGGCCGCGGCTGATCATCGTGCTGACCCTGCTCGTGTGCGCGATCTGCGCGAACGTGTATGCGAACCATCTGCCGGAGGGGCGAGCGGGCGAGTTCCCCTATGTCGGCGCCACGGTCATCGGCGTGATCCTGTTCCTCACTCCCTGGCGGCGACCGGACTGGAGCGTGCTGCCCGCGGCCGTGAAGGGCAGCGTGTTCCTGCTGTCGCTGGTGTTCGCGGCATCGCTGATGCCGGTCGAGCGGCTCGCGGCACCGACGCCTCTGACGACTTTCGGGCTCGGCGTGGTCTCGTCGGTGTTCGACAACATCCCGCTCACGCGGCTGGCCCTCGAGCAGGGTGGCTACGACTGGGGCGTGCTCGCGTATGCGGTGGGCTTCGGTGGCTCGATGCTGTGGTTCGGCTCGTCAGCGGGCGTCGCGGTTTCCAGCCTGTACCCGGAAGCCCGATCCGCGGCGCAGTGGTTGCGGCAGGGATGGCAGGTGGCCGCGGGGTACCTGGTGGGCTTCCTCGCGATCATGGCGACGCTGGGCTGGCGGCCCGCCGCGCACTAGACCGATACCCGATGCCCGGGTATTGGTATGTGATACCCTGCACCGCGACCAGAGGGGTCAGCGGGACGCGTCGGCGGAACTCGGAGAGGGGACATGCAGGGAGAAACCCATCGGATCATCCAGGGCCTGAAGCGGGCTCTGCGTGCCCGCGGCATCACCTACGCCATGCTGGCCCGGCGCATCTCGCTGAGCGAGCCCTCGGTGAAGCGCATCCTTTCGCGCGGTTCGCTCAGCCTGCCGCGTCTGGCGAAGATCTGTGAGGTCTCGGGCATTTCGCTGGAGGAACTGGTGCGACCGGTGTCCGGTACGCCCGCGGAAAGTTCGAGCACGCTCAGCGCGGCGCAGGAATCGGCGCTGGCGGCCGATCCGCAGTTGCTGGGCTGCTTCTACCTGCTCACCAACGGGCATCCGCCACGAGAAGTGGCCGCCGAGCTCGGTGCCGACGAGAAGTTGCTGCGCCGCTGGCTGGTGAAGCTGGACAACCTCGGGCTGGTCGAGTTGCGTGCGCGGCTGAACGCGCGATTGCGCGTGCGCGCGCCCATCGCCTGGCGCGAGGACGGCCCGATCCGCGGCACCTACGAGCACCAAGTGCGTGACGAATTCATGCGTTCGCCATTCACCGCCGCAGACGAATCGCTGCATTTCCGATCGGCGGAACTCTCTGAAGCTTCGCGCACCGTGCTGCAGCGCAAGCTCGCGCGCCTGACCGCCGATTTCAACGAGCTCGCCGAGCTCGATCGTCACCTGCCGGGCCGCGAAAAACGCAGCGTGGCGCTCATGCTGGCGTGCCGACCGTGGGTGTTCTCGATGTTCGACGGCTTGCGAAAGCGGTGAGCACGGCCGCCGCGAAGAGCAGTAGATAGGACAGGAGCCAGACGTGGTAACCGAGGCGCAGGTCGTCGACACCGCCCCGGTCGCGCCAGGCGAGCACCAACCAGTACAGGTTCAGCAGCACGCAGGCCAGCGTGATGCGGACGAACAACCCGGGCCGGAACATCTGCCGCGCGAGCCACAGGGAAAACAGGATGACGAACATCAGGTTCGTGAGCGCGCTCAATACCTGCGGCACGCTGTCTTCCCACAAGGACGCGCCGGTGTCGCGATAGGGCACGAGTGGCGCGAGCGCGTAGCGGAAGGCCATCCACCCCGGCATGCCGTCCAGCACCGGCAGGAACCAGGATGCGGCGAAGGCGGCGGCCGCCAGCCACATGAGCAGCTTGATCGCGCGTGAATGCATCGGCGCAGCCTAACTCAACGCGAGGCCTTCGCGCCCGGGTGCGCCGGTCAACGTCGGGTTGGTGTCGGACGGGCGAGCTGGTGGAACGGCAGTTCCCCCGGCCGGCCCGCCCGACGTTTCGAGCTCAGGACTGCCGCGGGAATTCCGCGTTGATCTCCTTGCCGCTGTCCGCAAGCTGGCAGCGACCCTCGCCGCCGCCGGCCATGCCGCGGGTCGGGCTGATCAGACGGAAGCGGCAACGCATGTGGTTGCCGGTGTCGGAGTGCAGATTGGCGAGCACGCGGCCGCTGTATTCCTTGATGAACTGGCGATCCATGTCGCGATCCCAGTAGCGCCAGCCGGTACGCGGATAAGGCCGGCCCCAGCCGTCCCACAGCGGGTCGAGCCGGTCCACGCGCGTATCGCGCGTGATCTGGAAGTACGTGCCCTTGAACACGTCGCCGTTGCCGAAGGTCGCGGTGATGTCGCCGGAGACGCCGTCCGTGCTCTGCCAGGTGAACGCCACCGGCTTGCGGGTGCCGCGCACGTTTCCGGACCCCGTTCCCGCGGATTGGCTGGCGCAGGCGCCGAGCAGAACGGCGGCCAGCGCCGCCACAGCCTTGACTGACCGGTTCATGCGGCGAGTATGGTGGCGGCGCGTGCGCGAAGAAGCAGGACTGCGGGCAAACTACCTGTCGGAAGCGGCGGACACTCTTGTTAGCGGTGCCGGCCCGCCACGGCGGGTATTCAATCGCCGGTGGGCGAGAGCTTGAACTCGTGCACGGTGGGGTTCTCTTCGAGGTAGCGCGCGAGGCGCGACGCCGCCGCGCGATCGGTGGTCTGCAGCGTCATGACGTGGCGCAGGATCCGTCCTTCGCCGACACCGTCGAGGCGATAACTGAAATTGGCGACGCTGAAGCCCAGGTTGCGCAGCAGCTCGCGCATCGATTCCTCGGACAGATTGCCCTCGCGCGCGTACTTCACGTCGAAGAAGTAGTAAGCCTGCGTGGGCACGCGGTTCTCCACCCAGCGGAACACGCCGAGCACCAGCAGCGTCAGGATCACCGAGGCGGTCATCGCCATGTACAGCCCCACGCCGGCGAGCACGCCGATGCCGGCCGTGATCCAGATGGAGGCGGCCGTGGTGAGCCCGCGCACGTTGAGCCCTTCCTTGACGATGACGCCGGCGCCCAGGAAGCCGATGCCGGTCATGATGCCCTGGGCCATGCGCGTGGGGTCGAGGCGGGTTTCTCCCGCTGCTGTGCGCACCCAATGATCTTCGTACACGGTCACGAGCATGAGTACCGCGGAGGCGAGGCAGACGAGCACGTGGGTGCGAAGCCCGGCCGGGCGGCCATGAAACGAGCGCTCATAGCCGATGAACGCGCCCGCGAGCAGGGCGGCCACGAGACGCAGCAGCATTTCGAGATGGGTCGGATTCAATTCCATGGGTCGGCAAGGTTCGCCCGGCGTCGCATTGTCGTCAATCCGGGGCAGCGCCCGAGACGGTGCTCAATAGGCGCGTCGCGCGCGTGAGCGCTGCATCGCCCGGGCGGCGACGCTCAGCCAGTTCGCGAGGTCGAGTGGACACAGGCACACGAGCATGTCGCCTTCGGCATGGCCGGGATTCATTCTGGCGAAGAATGCCAGCGCTGGGTCGGAGTCCCGGGCCATGACCAGCGGCGCCGCGGTCTCGCGCATGCGCTTGAGACCCGATCGCGCAACGACGCCGCGTTCCGGCTGCCAGGCCGGCCCATGGACCTGGCTGGCCAGGGCATCGATCAGCGCCGTCTGCGCGGCCGGCGTCGGCCGGTCGTGGCGTGGCCAGTAGGTGCGAAAATTGCGCGGCAACAGCAGGTAGCTCTTGTAGCTGAAGGTGTCGAAGAACCAGTAGATAGGCCGTAACGGATGACGCAATCGCTCGCGCAGGAAAACGCGGAACCCCAGCTTCTGCAGCAAGTTGCGACCACGCCAGTTCTCACGGAGCAGCACATGCGCGGTGGAGATGGCAGTGACGCGCCGCCCGCGGAACGACGCCGTGAATATATCCAGCGACACCATGCCGAGCAGGGCGCCGTTCATCCGGATCAAGGCGACGCGCTGCCGCCGGCGCAATTCGCTTTCGGCATGGGTGCGCTCGACGTGGAAGAATTCCTGGGTGAGTACCCATACCTCGTCCCAGTCCTGGGGGGTGAGGGCGTCGGTCGTCATGACGGTGGTCACGATGCGGTCGGCGGACATGCGGCCAGTGTGCCATGAGCTTCGTCAACCGGCCGATGCCGCCTGGACGGGGCTCCGGCGGGGCGCCGCCAGGTCGGCGGGCGGGCGTACAGCAATTTCTGGCCGCCGGACTGGATGGATACGGGGGCCGACCGGATATATGGTTCACGCATGCCGCTTCCCCAGTTCCATCCTGCCGTTCAGGCGTGGTTCTCCCGTGCGTTTCCCCATGGCGCGACGCAGGCGCAGCTCGATGCCTGGCCGGCGATCGCGGGTGGGGGACATGCGCTCATCGCCGCTCCCACGGGATCGGGCAAGACGCTGGCCGCGTTTCTGGCCGCCATCGATTCGCTTGCGCGGGAGGGCGCCGCGGGGCAGCTGCAGGACGCGACCCGGGTGGTGTACGTCTCGCCGCTGAAGGCGCTGTCGAACGACATCCAGCGCAATCTCGAGCAGCCGCTGGCGGGCATCACCGCCGAGATGCTGAATCACGGTGCGCAGGCGCCGCAGATCCGTGCCGCGGTGCGCACCGGCGACACCTCCCAGGCCGAGCGCGCCATGATGCGTCGGCTACCGCCGCACATCCTGGTCACCACGCCCGAGTCCCTCTATCTACTTCTGACCAGCGCCTCGGGCCGGCAGATGCTGCAGACCGTGCGCACGGTCATCGTCGACGAGATCCACGCCGTCGCGCAGACCAAGCGCGGCGCGCATCTGACGCTCACCCTCGAGCGGCTGTGCGCCAACGCCAGTGGCCCCGTGCAGCGCATCGGGCTGTCGGCGACGCAGAAGCCTATCGAAGAGATCGCGCGGTTCCTGGTGTCGGTGCCGGGTGAAGGTTCTCGTGGTAATTCCGGGTTTCAACCCGGCGACCCGCAAGTGCCCTTGACCTTCGATCGAAACCCGGAATTACCACGAGAACCTTCACCCGGCACCGTCTTCATCGCCAACACCGGCCACGTTCGGGAGCGAGACATCAATCTCGTGATGCCCGGCGCGCCGCTGGAAGCGGTGATGTCGGGCGAGGTGTGGGCGACGGTCTACGATCAGCTGGCGCAGCTCATCAACGCGCATCACACCACGCTGATTTTCGCCAACACGCGCCGCATGGTGGAACGGGTGTCGCGTCATCTGGCCGAGCGGCTCGGCGAAGAACATGTCGCCGCTCACCATGGCAGCCTGTCCAAGGAAACCCGTTTCGACGCCGAGCAGCGCCTGAAGGCCGGCAGGCTCAAGGTGATGGTCGCGACCGCATCCCTGGAACTCGGCATCGACATCGGCGACGTGGAGCTGGTCTGCCAGCTCGGTACGCCGCGCAGCATCTCGGTGTTCCTGCAGCGCGTGGGACGCGCCAATCACTCGGTGGGCGGCGTGCCCAAGGGACGCATCTTCCCGTCCAGCCGCGATGAGCTGGTCGACTGCGTCGCGCTGCTCGATTCCGTGCGCCGCGGCGAGCTCGATCGCCTGCACATCCCCGAGCATCCGCTCGACGTGCTCTCGCAGCAGATCGTGGCCGAAGTGTCCGCGCGCGAATATGGCGAGGACGAGCTCTACGACCTCGTGTGCCGCGCCTATCCGTACCGCAATCTGGCGCGCAAGGATTTCGACGCCGTGGTGCGCATGCTGGCCGAGGGAATCGACACCCGCCGCGGTCGCCGCGGCACCTACCTGCACCGCGATGCCGTCAACCGCCGCCTGCGCGCCCGCAAGGGAGCGCGGCTGACCGCGATCACCTGCGGCGGCGCCATCCCCGACAACGCCGACTACCAGGTGATCCTCGAACCCGCCGGAACCTTCGTCGGCACGCTCAACGAGGACTTCGCGATCGAAAGCCTCGCGGGCGACGTCTTCCAGCTCGGCAACACCTCGTATCGCGTGTTGCGCGTCGAGGCGGGGCGCGTGCGCGTGGAGGACGCCAAGGGTCAGCCGCCGTCCCTGCCGTTCTGGCTGGGCGAGGCGCCGGCGCGCACCGACGAGCTCAGCGCGGCGGTCTCGCGCCTGCGCGCCGACGTCGAGGCGCTGCTTCCCGAGGTGAACGGCGCGACGCTGGCGCGCGCCATCGACAGCATCGAGGAGCACTACCGTCTGCCGCGGCCCGCCGCGCACCAGCTGGTGGAATACCTCGCGGGCGCCAAGGCGGTGCTCGGCAAACTACCCACGCTCGACACTCTGGTGTTCGAGCGGTTCTTCGACGAATCCGGCGGCATGCAGCTGATCATCCATGCGCCATACGGCGCCCGGATCAACCGCGCCTTCGGTCTGAGCCTGCGCAAGAAGTTCTGCCGCACGTTCAACTTCGAACTGCAGGCCGCGGCCACCGAGGACGCCATCGTGCTGTCGCTCGGCGAAACGCACAGCTTCGAGCTAGCGAGCGTGGCGCGTTTCCTGAACAGCAGGACCGTCGAGGACACGCTCATCCAGGCCATGCTGGATTCGCCCATGTTCACCGCGCGCTGGCGCTGGAATGCCAGCATCTCGCTGGCCATCCGGCGCGCGTCGGGTGGCAAGCGCACGCCGCCCAACATCCAGCGCATGGCGGCCGAAGACCTGATCGCCGTGCTGTTCCCCGACCAGATCGCCTGTGCGGAGAATCTCAGCGGTCCGCGCGAGATCCCCGACCATCCGCTGGTCCAGCAGACGCTGCACGACTGCCTGCACGAGGCCATGGACATCGACGGCCTGCGCAGGCTGCTGGAGGGCCTGGAATCCGGCGCCATCCGCGTGGTGGCGAAAGACCTGCCGCAACCGTCGCCGCTGGCCGCGGAGATCCTGGGCGCGCGTCCCTACGCGTTCCTCGACGATGCGCCGCTCGAGGAGCGCCGGACCAACGCGGTCGCGCAGCGCCGCTGGCTCGATCCGGAAACCGCCGCGGACATGGGCAAGCTCGACCCTGCGGCCATCGCGCTGGTGCGCGAACAGGCCTGGCCGGAGGTTACCAACGCCGACGAATTGCACGATGCGCTGCATGCCATGGGCGTGATCACGGCCGGGGAAGGCGCGCGTGCGCACTGGGCGCGCTGGCTCGACGAACTCATCGCGGCCAGGCGCGCCACCCGCCTGACAGCCGCCGGCAAAGACGGCGCCGAACACACTTTCTGGGTGTGCGCCGAGTGCCTGCCGTTGATCTGCGCCGTGTATCCGGCGGCGACGCGGGATCCGCCGATCACCGCACCCGCGGACAAGGCGGCCAGGCAATGGCAGCGCGAGCAGGCCATCACCGATCTCGTGCGTGGGCGGCTGCAGAGCCTGGGTCCGGTGACCGCGCGCGAACTCGCCGATTCGCTCGCGCTCGCGACCGCCGAAATCGGCGTGGCGCTCGTGGAGCTCGAGAGCGAGGGTTTCGTGTTACGGGGGCGTTTCAGCGAAGACGCCAGCACGCCCGAAGCTCTGCGGGAAGGCGATTCCAGCCTGGAGTGGTGCGAGCGGCGATTGCTCGCGCGCATCCATCGATACACCATCAAGACGCTGCGCGCCGAGATCGAACCCGTGTCCGGCGCCGACTTCATGCGTTTCCTGTTCGAGTGGCAGGGCCTCACGCGCCAGCCCAGGCCCGAAGGCGTCGAAGCGCTCGACGCGGTCATCAAGCAGCTCGAGGGCTACGAGGTGCCTGCCGCCGCCTGGGAAAGCGACGTGCTGGGCGCCCGGCTGCACGACTACGACCCGCACTGGCTCGACAGCCTGTGCCTCTCGGGGCGTGCGCTCTGGGCGCGGCTGCAGCCTGCCAGGTCCGCCACCGCCGCGCCCGTGCGCACCACGCCCATCGCGCTGCTCACCCGGCGCAACTGGTCGCTGTGGAACCAGCTCGCTGCCGAGCCGCGCGCCGAGCCGCAGTTGTCGCACGGGGCGCGCGCGCTGCTCGACTATCTACGCGAGCAGGGCGCGTCGTTCTTCGACGATCTGGTGAGCGGCACGCGCCTGCTGCGGGCCCAGGCCGAGACCGCGCTGGGTGAGCTGGTGTCCGCGGGGCTGGTCAACGCCGACAGCTACTCGGGCCTGCGCGCGCTGCTCATCCCGTCGGACAAGAAGCGCCAGCTCGCCGCCCGGCGCCGGCGCGTGGCGTTGTTCGGTCTCGAGGATGCGGGCCGGTGGAGCCTGGCCCGCAAGCCCGTCGCCAGGGGCGGCACGCAGTCCGAAGCCGACGCGCTGGAACAGGTGGCCGAAATCCTGCTGCGCCGCTACGGCGTCGTGTTTCGCCGCGTGCTGGAGCGTGAGGCGGATTGGCTGCCGCCCTGGCATGCGCTGCTGCGCGTGTTCCGGCGGCTGGAAGCGCAGGGAAAGATCCGCGGCGGGCGATTCGTGGCCGGGATGAGCGGCGAGCAGTACGCATTGCCCGACGCCGTTGCTGCCATGCGAGCCGTGCGCAAGCAGGAAGCGCGCGGCGATCTCGTCTCCCTGAGCGCCGCCGACCCGCTGAACCTCACCGGCATCGTTACGCCCGGTGCGCGGGTGCCCGGGCTGACAAACAATCGCGTGCTGTACCGCGACGGCGTTCCCGTCGCCGTCCGCGCCGGCGGGCAGTCGGATTTCCTGGTGGCCATGGAGCCGGGCCGGGAATGGGAAGCACGGCAGGCTCTGTTGCGCAAGAACCTGGTGCCCGGCTCGGCGCGAGTCACCTGAGCTCGCGCGGGTCGGGCGCCGGCACTGGCCAGCGCGGTGCTGGCGCCGGGCGTTGGGTCAGGCGCCGAGCTTCTGCATCAGTTCCTCGCCCTTTGCCTTGGCGGCGCGCCCGCGACGCACGGCATCCGCCACCAGTCCCGAGCTGAACTCCGCGCCGGCCTCGGCCCAGGAGGATTTCATGTTCTCGAAGTCGGCCTTGGCCGCTTCCCAAGAAGCCTTGTCCACTCCCGACGGCAGTCTTCGCGAGCGGGTCAGCGAATCGACCTTCGCCTGCAGTTTGCTCACCATCTCCGGCACGCTGGCGTTGAGCTCGGTCCATTCCTGCTGAGCGGCCGCGAGCATTTCCTCGGCCTCGGCTTTCTTCCGCGCGACGGATTCCCTGAGCGTCGAGATCGTGGCGGCGACATTGGGCGTCTGCATGACCACGGCCTTGTAGTTCTTGCTCGCCAGTTCGCCCTTCAGCCGGGCAATGGAGTCTTCGACACTCCTGAGTTCATCCGCCGCATATTTCTCGGCATCCGACTTGAACTGGGACAGCGAGGCTTCGACTTGCGCAACGGCCTTCTCGGCCGGCTCCTTCTGGTTGGCACAGGCCGTGATCAACACGGCCGCGGCGACAATCGCCGCCAGCATTCTGGTCGCCTGCATGGAATTCTCCTTTGTCCGCGGTCCCCCCGCACGAGCGCCCGCGAGTATGGAGCGC
The DNA here is from genome assembly GCA_946479515.1 of uncultured Pseudomonadota bacterium. Next base: position 127,680 of record CAMLGF010000003.1, read on the forward strand.
GCGCGGCCCAGGGGCTATCGGCAAGGACCGACTGCCGCGACGTCCGGATGTTGCGATGCGCTAGAAGGGGAAACTGTCGCTCTGATTGTCCGGATCCGCATGCGACTGCAGGATGCGGAAATATACGCGGCGGCCCGGTTGGTCCTTGTGCCTGATGTAGACGATCGCGTAGCGCTCGTCGCCGAAATTCTGGAACTCGTGCGGATCGGCGTCCCAACCTGGGTAGTGAGTGCGCAGCCAGCGCCCGATCTGGCGCTCGAGCATGAGGTCGCTGGTCGAGACGAGCCGCACCGCGGACTCGAATGAACCGCCCGGCGCCGCTGGGTTCGGAATGCTGAGTTGGGCCTGGGCGGCGCCGATGCCTAACAGGGTGACGGCGGCAAGCTGACAGAAAAATTTCATGTGACCCCCTTCCTGCGGCAATAAATCACAGCCCCGGAAGGGCCGTCAATCGTGGCTTGGGCCGCGTCCCACCGGCGGGATTCTCCCGCCGCTTCAGCTCACGCCGACGCGCCTTGCGCCCTGGGAGAACACCGCTGCGGCCTCGGGGGAACAGCGGAAGGCGGCCAGGAAATCCGCGAACTTGTAGTCGGGAACACGCGCCCGGATCCGGGCCGTGTACGCATTGCCTTCCTCGACCCGCCCGGCGAGGCCCAGGGCGAAGGCCGCGATGGCCATGATGTGTTGATGGGCATTGGGACGGGCCGCGGCCTTGATGCCCCAATTGGCCGCCTCCTCGTAGTCGCCGAGACGCGCCAGCGCCATGCAACGCGCGCCGAGAAAGGCGAACAGCAAGGGATCGAACGGCGACAGCAGCCGGGCGTGATCCGTGAAAGAAATCGCCGCCCTCGGGTCGCCGGACTGGGAGTGCACGAAGGCCAGCGTGTAGTGACCGCCGGCATAGTTTGGGCTCAGGTCGACGGCGCGTTCCAGCTCCTGCACGGCCTGGTCCTGACTGCCGCGCAGCCACAGCGCGCGGCCCATGGCCCAGTGGGCGGTCGGGTCGCGGTCGTCGGCCATGAGGCTTCTGCCGGCTGCGTCGAAGGCGCGGTCGATTTCCGGTCCAGCCTTCTTCCAGCCCAGGAAGGCGTTCTGGAAATGCGCGAACGACAGGCCGGCATAGGCGCGCGCGAAAGTGGGATCGAGTTCCACCGCCTGGGCGAAGTACCGGCGGGCATGCTCGTTGTCCGCCTTGCTGAAGCGATACATGTGCCAGAGACCGCGGTGATGCGCCTCCCAGGCATCGAGCGAGCTCGGTGGCTTGAGGATGGCGCGATTGCGCTCCACCATCTCGATCTCGTGCGCCACCGACGCGACGATGCGGTTGCCGATCTCCTCGAGCACGTCCAGCGCACCGTCGGCCTTTTCGTCGAACACGTCGTTCCAGACGATGCGCGCGGTGCGTGTTTCCACCAGTTCGGCGCTCACCTGCATCTTGCGGTGGTTGCGACGGACCGTGCCGCTGACCACATAGTCGACGTTGAGCATGCGGCCGGCTTCTTCGGGGCCGACGGCGCGGTCGCGCAGCGCGAACGTGCTGCCTTGCGAGATCACGAACAGGCTGCGCAGTTTCGCGAGGCGCGTGGTGACGTCGTAAGCCAGTGCGTCGGCCGCGCCGCCGCGCCGATCGGACTCGGTAGATAGATCGACGAACGGCATGACGGCGATGGAGGCGCGCCGCGACGAGGCCGGCGTGGTGTCACGGCGGATCTCGGTGAGACTGGCGCTGACGATCGCGAGCGGCGGTCCGGCGGCCTCCGGGCGGGCGGTCGCCCGGGCGCGCGCCGTGCGCCACAGCTCGCGCAGCGGCGTGCTGTCCAGTCCATCGGCCTCGAACAGCTTGCTGGCACTGGCTAGGTGCGCCTCGCCCTCGGCCACGCGCCCCTGCCGCGCGAGCGAGGTGAGCAGGATGTCGTGTGCCTGGCGATCGAAGGGCGAGAGGCGCAGCCACCTTTCCAGGTAGCCCGCGGCCTCGGCGTGCGGCAGATCGCGCGCGAGGTTTTCCAGCAACACGGTCTGGATGCCGCGGAAGCGGCGGCGCTCGGCCGTAATCCAGGCGTCGAACTCCGGGCTGCGCGCGATCTCCAGTCCTTCGAGCAGCTCGCCGCCGAACAGCGCGGCCAGCGCCTGCTGTTGCTCCGTGCCCAACTTGCTGATGCCGTGTTCGGGCGCGTGCGTGACTTCCAGCGCGTCCACGAAACAGTCGGAAAGATCGAGTCGTAGCGTGCTGCCGTCGGCGATCACGCGCTTGCGGTCATGCTCGTCGATCAGGCCGCGGATCTTGGACAGGCACCAGCGCAGCTCACCCCGCGGATCGTTGGGTACTTCCCACAGCAGCTCGCAGATCTGCGAGCGGGCGATCGGCCGGCTGGCGAGCACCAGGTAGCCGAGCAAGGCGCGCACCTTGCGCGACGCCGGCAGCGCGAGTGTCTCGCCGCCGCGGGAAAGTTCCAGCGGCCCGAGCAGACGAAATCGTAACGATTCCACGGACTTTCCCACGCCCTTTACCACGCTGGTCCGGTAGTTTGCCGATGGTTCAATTCGAGGAGGGAAAACATGGATCCGAGTCTGTCGCGGAATGTCCGTCTGGAATTGCGGGCCAGCCAGGCGCTCCAGCAATCCGTCTGGGCGAGCGGGGATTATGCCGTCACCGGCAATGCCTTGCAGATCGTCAGCGAAGAGCTCTGCGATTCCGTGAATTTGTGCCAGGACCAGCGCGTGCTCGACGTGGCGGCAGGCAGCTTCCAGGCCTCCATGGCCGCCGCGCGGCGCTGGTGCGACGTGACCGCCACCGACGTGCCATCCGATCTGACACGTCGCAGCCGGCAGCGCATCGCGAACTCCCATGGACTGGGTGGACCGACTGCGCGCGAGCTACGCGCCCGCGATCCGTGCCTTCGCCGTCCTCGACGCCGCCGGCAAGCGCGAGCTGCGTGGCGCCCTGCTGGAATTGGTGCAGCGGTTCAATCGTTCCGGCGACGCGAGCATGCGGGTGGATACGCAATACCTCGAGGTCGTCGTCCTGCGGCGCTGAGGTGCGCAAATAGCGCCATCGCGGCACGCGAATAGGAGTACTGTGCCGCCAGGCTTGTGAACTTGTCCTGACCTCCCTGGGCCCCGCGTCCCGCGACGCCACTTCGGCCAGAGTCGCCACCGCAAAGCACTCGCGAACCGTGTTCGTCAGATGAGGATCGCCCATGATCTGCGCCCAATCCGGGAATACCACCGCGTCCGCCTGGGGCGGCCCTCGCGCCGGAGAGTCCGCGTGCTGAGGTTGAATTTCCTGACGCTGCGAGGCGATTCACCCACGCTCATGATCGCCACCTGCGTGCGTTTCGCCGCCGACGGCACCCTGCGCGGCCCGGACAACTACGTGATCGCGCGCTGTCTCGACGGCGCCTGGCAGGTGGGCGGCCGCATGCATCGCGAGCTCGAATGCGACGGACCGGTGCGAGTGCGCCTGTTGCTGGGTACGAGCGATCCGCCGCGGGTGCTGGGCACCTTCCGCCAGGTGCGCACCCGAGGCGGGATGCTCTATGGGGACGATGCGTGCCTGCATGTTTCCATGCCGGGCAGGTGCTCGCACCCGGCCGGCCCGGCCGCGAATTTCAGCGTGACTTTCGAACGAGGACCGAATGCAGAAGCGTAACTTTGGCCAGGCGAAAAAGCAGAAGGAAGCCGCACGCAAGGCGCGGCAGCAGGAAAAGCTCGCCCGCAAACACTCGCGGGCCCAGGCGCCCGCCGGAATCGAGGCGCCTGGATCGGCTGCTCCCAAGGCCATGCCATGAAGTTCGCATACGCAACCTCGGGTAACGGACGCGTGCAGATGCGTGAGCGCCAGCGCCGCGACCGTGCGTCCACACCCGATCTGCGCAACCAGTTTCCGCAGTTCAGCACCCTGCGGCTCAAGTTCGATTTCAGTGACCACGGGCCGTTCACGCCCGCGCCGCAGCTGGCCGTGCTGCATCCGCCAGCCCCCGCGTACTTCGTCTTTCCCTGTCCCTACTCGGACTGCAGCGGTGAGTTCGATCTGTCGACCGCCGTCAACACCATGGTGCGTGCCCAGCAGGACCACTGCGCAGGGCAATTGCGTTGCCCGGGGCATCGCAGCGTCGAGCGCAACGTGCGCGCCGACTGCAGCCTGATGCTCGAGTACCGAGTCGAGGCGCTCCGCGGCTGAATTTCCGGCTCGCGCCGGCCAGTTCGCCCGCGATTTTCCACGCCGATTTCCACGATCGCTCCCACGGGCCGCGCCTAACGTGCGCGCATCACCTTTTTCGGGAGCCCTCCGTGTTGAAACGTATCAGCATCTTCTCGTACGGCGTGCTGAGTTACGCCGTGTTCTTCGCGACCTTCCTGTACGCCGTGGGTTTCATCGGCAACTTCGCCACGCCCACCTCGCTGGATGGCGCGCCGCGACAGCCTTTCATCGCCAGCCTGCTCGTCGATCTCGGCTTGTTAGGCCTGTTCGCCGTCCAGCACAGCGTGATGGCGCGGCCCGCGTTCAAGCGCTGGTTCACGCGCGTTATTCCCGAGTCCGCGGAGCGCAGCACCTACGTGCTCGCCTCCTGCCTCGCGTTGATCGCAATGTTCGCGCTCTGGCAGCCGCTGGGCGGCGCGGTGTGGACGGTGGCCGATGCGGCGGCGCGCGGCGCTCTGTGGGGCGCGTTCGCGTTCGGCTGGGTGCTGGTGCTGGTGGCCACGTTCCTGATCAACCACTTCGACCTGTTCGGCCTGCGCCAGTTGTGGCTGCAGCTCATCGGCCGCCCTTACACGCAGCTGCCATTCGGCACGCCGGCGTTCTATCGCGTGGTGCGCCATCCGCTGTACGTTGGCTGGCTGTTCGTGTTCTGGGCGACGCCGGTGATGACGCTGTCGCACCTGCTGTTCGCGATCATGACCACGGGGTACATCCTGGTCGCGATCCAGTTCGAGGAACGCGACCTGATCGCGCATTTCGGCCTGACGTATCGCGAGTACAGGGAGCGCGTGCCGATGTTGATTCCCGGCCGGAAACGCCTGCCGGATCGCCGTCGCGCGACCCTGCGCGCGCGGTCTTGATCGATCGGCGACGGGCGTGGCATGCCGGCCGCCGGCCGGCGTGTCATCCCAAATGAAAAGGCCGCTCGTGGGAGCGGCCTTCTCGTTCATCAGTCTTCGATCAGGAAGCTTCGCAGCTGCTCGCTCCTCGACGGATGCCGCAGCTTGCGCAGCGCCTTCGCCTCGATCTGGCGGATGCGCTCGCGCGTCACGTCGAACTGCTTGCCGACCTCTTCGAGCGTGTGGTCGGTGTTCATGTCGATGCCGAAGCGCATGCGCAGCACCTTGGCTTCGCGCGGCGTGAGCTGCGCGAGCACCGAGTGCGTGGTTTCACGCAGCGATTCCATGGTGGCCTGGTCCACCGGGGACGCCACGCTCGTGTCCTCGATGAAGTCGCCGAGGTGTGAATCCTCGTCGTCGCCGATCGGAGTCTCCATCGAGATGGGCTCCTTGGCGATCTTGAGCACCTTGCGCACCTTGTCTTCCGGCATCTCCATGCGCACGGCCAGCTCTTCCGGCGTCGGCTCGCGACCCATCTCCTGCAGCATCTGCCGCGAGATGCGGTTCAGCTTGTTGATGGTCTCGATCATGTGCACCGGGATGCGGATGGTGCGCGCCTGGTCGGCGATCGAGCGGGTGATGGCCTGGCGGATCCACCACGTGGCATAGGTCGAGAACTTGTAGCCGCGGCGGTATTCGAACTTGTCCACCGCCTTCATGAGGCCGATGTTGCCTTCCTGGATGAGGTCGAGGAACTGCAGGCCGCGGTTGGTGTACTTCTTGGCGATCGAGATCACCAGGCGCAGGTTGGCCTCGACCATTTCCTTCTTCGCGCGGCGGGCCTTGGCTTCGCCGATCGACACTTCACGGTTGATCTCCTTGATGTCCGTGATCGTCAGGTGGTACCGCTTCTCGAGGAGCTGCAGCTTTTCCTGGCGGCGCGAGATCTCGTCCGCGAGGCGACCCATGGCCGTCGACCACTTCTTGCCGCCCTTGATCTGCTTCTGCAGCCAGCGGTTCGAGGTCTCGTTCTTCGGGAACGAGAGGATGAATTCCTTGCGCGGCATGCCCGCATCGCGGACCGCAATGATCATGATCTCCTTCTCGAGCTGCCGGACCTCATTGACCCCGTGGCGCAGGTTGGCGATCAGTGCCTCGAACATGCGCGGCGCGAGCTTGAGCTCCATGAACTCGTCGGAGAGCTTCTTGCGGATCTTGAGGGTCTTCGGATCCTTTGCGCCCAGCTTCTCGATGTGGCCGAGCACATTGGCGTGATGCTTGGCGATGGCGGCGAAGCGGCGCGCGGCCTCTTCCGGATCCGGGCCGGTATCGACGGTTTCCTCTTCCGCGCCGTTTCCTTCTTCGCTTTCTTCCTCTTCACCTTCCGCCTTGTCGTCGGTGGCGGCCGGCGCGAGTTCCATCTTGGTCGGGTTCTGCGGCTGGGCGATGACGTCAGGGGCGTTCGGGTCGATGAAGCCCACGATGAGGTCCACCAAGCGCGCGCCGCCCGTCTTCACGGGCTCATAGGCCTTCAGCAGGTAATCGGCCGTGGAAGGATAGTTCGACAGCGCCAGGCGGACGGCGTCGAGGCCTTCCTCGATACGCTTGGCGATGCGGATCTCGCCTTCGCGCGTGAGCAGCTCGACTGTGCCCATCTCGCGCATGTACATGCGCACCGGGTCGGTGGTGCGGCCCAGCTCGGCATCCAGCGCGGCCAGTGCGGCGGCGGCTTCTTCGATGGCTTCTTCGTCCGTCGGTGTGGACGGCTCGGGCGCGAGAATGCTCTCGTTGTCCGGCGCCTTCTCGTACACCGGAATGCCCATGTCGTTGATGGTGTTGACGATCTCTTCGATCTGCTCCGGATCGACGATCTCCGACGGCAGGTGGTCGTTCACCTGCGAGTAGGTGAGGTAGCCTTGCTCCTTGCCGCGCGCGATCAGCAGCTTGAGTTGCGACTGGCGTTCTTCGGGCAGCACGGAACGGCGCGCCGGCAGATTGATCAGCTCGGCGCCAGCCTTCTTGCCCTTGCCCTTGCTCTCGGCGGGAGCGGCCTGCGCGGCCGAGGCGGCCGCTGCACGCGCCGCGGCCAGCTTCTGCGCCGGCTTGAGATCGACGAGCTTGCCCTTCGCTTCGGCTGGTGCCGCCGACGTCTTCTCCGGCGACTTGCCTTTCGGCGCCGACTTCTTGGGCTCGACGTGTTTGGCGGCGGCCTTGGCCGGATGCGCGGACTTCGCGGCCGGCTTGGCGGCCTTCTTGGGCAGCTTCTTCGAGGCAGGGGCAGTGGGGCGCTTGTGCTTCTGTGTCATGAGATTCCGTACGCCTGAGCGTAAAGGGTTGACCACCGTGGGGGTGTCCACGTAGCGATCAAGGGTGGCTTGCGCGAAAGGGGGCGCATTCTACGCAAGAGAGGCTGGCTTGACAAAGCGAAAACCACCAGCCGCTCAACGACTTCCGAACAACTCTGACTCACCGGACAACGCAAAATTCGGGCCAAAAGGGTCGATCGGCGACTTTTTTCTCGACGGGCGGTGGTGCCGTGGGGCTGCACCTGAGGGTTCTAGCTGCCTCTGCTCTTGGCACGGTGAATCGTGACATTCAGCTCCTTGAGCTCGGCGCGTTCGTCGTCGCTCAGGTCGCCCTTGCTCACGAGCTCATCGAGCCGGCGCAAGGCAGGTTCCAGCGAGAGCTTTTCCAGCGCGGCGGTCAGTTCCAGGGCCGCGGAGGCGTCGTCGTGGCCGGGTAACTCTTCGGCGGCCAGGGCCTGCATGCGCGCCACTTCCGGGCGCTCGCGCCAGCGCTCCAGGAGCTGGGCAGTGTGCGCGGCCGGTTCGGTCTGGAGCTGATCGATGAGCTCGAACAGGAAACGCGATCCGGCGTCGTCGTTCATCTCGAGGCGGGTGAGCTCGGCTCCGCTCACCCGCGCCGCAATGGCGGGGAAGTGCACCAGCAGTTTCACGGCCTTGGTGATCAAACCCTTGCCGCCGCCGCCGTCCCTCGCACGGCGCGCGGGGCGCCGCGGCGATGTATCCGACAGCGCAGCTGCCAGGTGATTGCCTCGACTGTCAGTGACTTCGTTGAACCATATTTGGTTCAATCTCGCGGATGAAAGCTTGATCGACTCCGCCAAGCGGTCAATCAGCAGGTCTCGGTACACACCCGGTGCTACCTTGGCGACCAGCGGCCGTGCCAGTTCGGCCAACTGCGCGCGGCCATCCGCATGAGAGAGGTCCGCCTGCTCGGCCAGCGCGTGGATCAGGTATTCGGACAGCGGCAGTGCGCCATCCAGCCGTTTCTCGAAGTTCTCGCGTCCTTCCTGGCCCACGAGCGAATCCGGGTCGTGGCCTTCGGGTAGGAACAGGAAACGGATCTGCCGTCCTTCGCGCGCCTCGGGCAGGGCGTTGTTCAAGGCCCGCCAGGCGGCGGCGCGGCCTGCCTTGTCGCCGTCGAAGCAGAAGATCACTTCACTGACCAGCTTGAAGATGCGGCGCAAATGTTCGGGGGTGGTGGCCGTGCCCAGCGTGGCCACCGCGTAGCTGACGCCTGCCTGGTGCAGTCGCGCCACGTCCATGTAGCCCTCGACCACCATCAGGCGTCGCAGGGTCGCGCGCGACTGGCGCACCTCGTACAGGCCATAGAGTTCGCGTCCCTTGTGGAACAGCAGCGTCTCGGGGGAATTGAGGTACTTGGGTTCGCCCTGCTCGATGATGCGACCGCCGAATGCCAGCACCCGGCCGCGAGAATCGCGGATCGGGAACATGAGCCGGTCGCGGAACCGGTCGTAATACCGATCGAGCGTGCGCGAATCGGTGCGCTCCCGTTCGATGACCAGCCCGCAGTCGAGCAGCACCTTCCGGTCCGCCTCCGTCGCACCGAATCGCTTCAGCAACTCGTTCCAGGAGTTGGGCGCGAAACCGATCATGAACTTCTCGAGCGTCTCGCGCGTGAGGCCGCGTTTGCGCGCGTATTCTCGGGCGCGTGCGTCGGCCGGCAGTGCGCCGGCGAAGAATTTCGCCGCCTTCAGATTCATGTCGTAGAGCGGCTGGGTGCTGCCGGAATTGTCGGGCTGGGTCGAGGCTTCGCGCGGCACGTCGAGGCCCAGGCGGCCGGCGAGCTCTTCGATCGCCTCCGGAAACGACAGCTTGTCGTACTCCATGAGGAAGCCCAGCGCCGTACCGTGCGCGCCGCAGCCGAAGCAGTGATAGAACTGCTTCTGCGGGCTGACCCAGAACGACGGCGTCTTCTCGTTGTGGAACGGGCAGCAGGCGCGGTACTCGCGGCCGGCCTTCTTCAGCTCGACGCGCGAGCCGATGAGCTCGACGATGTCCGCGCGAGCGGTCAGTTCGTCGATGAAGCCCTGGGGAATGCGGCCGGCCATCGATGAAGTCTAGCGGCTGAAGGCGGCGGTGGGTTTCACGGCGGTCATCGGCTCGGGCGAACCCGCACTGCGGATTGCGCGCGGAAGTTCAGGGCGAGCGCGGCGTCCGCACGGCCACCTGCCAGACGGCGATCACCGCAGGATCGCCAGCGCCACCAGGAGGCACAAGGCCAGCGCCCCGAGCGCTCCGCCGATGACCAGCGGCAGGCGATGGCGCGGAAAGTGGCCGAGCTCGCGACGCTCCACCTCGATCTTGCGGGAGATGGAAATGCAGACCAGTGCGATCAGGATGAGCGCGCCGGCGGTGGCAATGCCCCTGCCACCCATACTGGCGGATCAGCCGCCTAACTTGGCTTTGATGCGGGCGCCCACGGCGCCCATGTCGGCCTTGCCGGCGGCCTTGCTCTTGACGATGCCCATGACCTTGCCCATGTCCTTGATGGACGACGCGCCGGTGGCGGCAATGGCTTCGGCGATCAGCGCGTCGATCTCGCCTTCGGAGAGCTGCGCCGGCAGATAGGCCTGCAGCACGGCGATCTCGGCGCTTTCCTTGGCGACCAGCTCCGGGCGGGCGCCCTTCTCGTACGCGACGATGGATTCCTTGCGCTGCTTGATCATCTTCTCGAGCACGGAAGTGACCTGGGCGTCATCGAGCTGGATGCGCTCGTCGACTTCACGCTGCTTGATCGCGGCCTGCAGCATGCGAATGACCGCGAGGCGATCCTTCTCACCGGATCGCATCGCGGTCTTCATGTCTTCGGTGATGCGCTCTTTGAGCGTCATCGGCGCGGCCGTCTCAGCTCGCGCGCGGGCGGGCCGAGTAATCGCGCGGGCTGTTGCGCTTGAGGTGCCGCTTCACGGCGGCGGCCTTCTTGCGCTTACGCTCCTGGGTGGGCTTCTCATAGAATTCGCGGCGCCGGAGCTCCGTCAACACGCCCGCTTTTTCACACGCGCGCTTGAAACGGCGCAGAGCGGCATCGAAATACTCGTTTTCACGTACGCGAACGCTCGGCATCGAAACCTCAACCCTTTGATCTGTCTGGAGTTTTGCCACGACCTGCTGGGAGCAGGGGTGGCGATTCTATAGACGACGAAACCATAAATCAAAGCCAAATGGCCACGCTTCGCACGCTCTGAGTACATGCGCATCCTCGCCATCGAATCCTCCTGTGATGAGTCCGCGGTCGCCGTGCTGGATGAGGCCGGCGGCCTGTTGGCCCATGAGATCCACAGCCAGGTCGACCTGCACCGCGTCTACGGCGGCGTGGTGCCCGAACTGGCTTCGCGCGATCACGTGCGCCGGCTGTTGCCCCTGGTGAAGTCGGCGCTGGCGGTGGCACGGTGCGGCCCGGCGGAACTCGACGCGGTGGCCTACACGGCCGGCCCCGGGCTCATCGGCGCCTTGCTGACCGGCGCCGCCCTGGGCCGATCATTGGCCTTTGCCTGGAAGATCCCGGCGGTGGCCGTGCACCATCTCGAAGGACATCTGTTGGCGCCGGTGCTCGAAGACGAGCCGCCGCCGTTTCCGCATCTGGCGCTGCTGGTGTCGGGTGGGCACACCATGCTGATCGACGTGCAGGGACCGGGGCGCTATGCATTGCTCGGCGAGACCCGCGATGACGCGGCTGGCGAAGCCTTCGACAAGTCCGCCAAGTTGTTAGGCCTGCCGTACCCGGGCGGGCCGGAGCTCGCGAAACTCGCCGGCGCCGGCCGGGCGGGACGGTTTTCCTTCCCGCGCCCCATGCTCGATCGCGCCGGACTCGAGTTCAGCTTCTCGGGTCTCAAGACCGCGGCGGCGCTGGCGGTGAAGCAGCAGTCGGCCGGGGGCGGCCTGGACCCGGCGACGCGCGCCGACATCGCCGCAGGGGTTCAGGAAGCCATCGTCGAAACGCTGGTGGCGAAGACCTTGCGGGCGCTCGACGCGACCGGCCACGACTCGCTGGTGGTGGCCGGCGGCGTGGGCGCGAACCGGCTGCTGCGCGATCGACTCACACACGCGTGCGGTCGACACGGCGCGCGCGTCTACTACCCGCGGATCGAGTTTTGCACCGACAATGCCGCCATGATCGCGGTGGCGGGCATGGCGAGGCTCAAGGCGGGGCAGATCGAAACCACGGCCATTCGCGCGCGCGCCACCTGGAGCCTGTCCGAGCTGGGACCGCTCTCTCCCTCCACACACTAGATTTCGCCACATGAGCAAAGTGACCAGCGGACCCAAGACCCACACCCTGCCGAGCTCCGCATCGACTCCCGACAAAGGCGACCGCATCTTCCTGCACGGCCTCGCCGTCGAATGCATCATTGGCTTCATCGAGTGGGAACGGCGCGTCAAGCAGACCGTGGTGCTGGACGTGGAGATGCCGGTCGACTGCGCGCGCGCCGCGCAGAGCGATGAAGTCGCCGACACGCTCGACTACAAGAAAGTCGCCAAGCGCATCATCGCCTTCGTCGAGGCGTCGGAGTTCAAGCTGGTGGAGACGCTGGCACATCGCACCGCCCTGTTGATCCTCGAGGAGTTCGGCATCGAATGGGTGCGGCTGTCGATCAACAAGCCGGGCGCGATCCGTCACAGCAAGGACGTCGGCGTGGCGGTGATGCGCACGCGCGCGCATCTGTCCGCGTGAACGCCGCGGCCGCGCAATGACCCTCCTCAAGCCCGGACATGTGCGCGTGTACGTCGCCGCCGGCAGCAACCTCGAGCCGCAGAAGCATCTGTCGCGCGCCTGCGCCGACATCCGCCATTCGTGGCCGGATGCCGTCTTTTCGCGCGCATATCGTAATGTCGCCGTGGGCTTCGACGGCCCGGACTTCATCAATCTGGTGGTGGGCTTCACCACCGCGCAGCCGCCGGATGCGGTCATCGCGAAACTGCGCGCCATCGAGACGCAATGCGGCCGGCCGCGCTACGCGCCGAAGTGGGCGTCACGCACGATGGATCTGGACGTGCTGCTGTACGGCGATCGCGTGGAGAAGACCACCGAGTACACGCTGCCGCGCCCCGATCTGCTGAAACGGCCCTACATGCTCGGGCCGATGGCAGAGATCGCGCCCGAGGTCGTGCATCCCACGGCCGGCAAGACCATCGCCCAGCTCTGGAAGGAATTCGATCGCGACGGGCACGAAATGAACGAAGTGCCGCTGACCTGCCCTTGAGCTGCCAACGATGCGCGCCCGAGGCGCGATGACCGATGCGCGCCCGGGGCTACCAGGCGACGCTGCGGCCGCCATCCACCGCGAGCACCTGCCCGGTGATGAACGGCGCGGAGGCGGCGAAGAACAATGCCGTGCGCGCGATGTCCTCCGGCTCGCCCATGCGCTTGAGCACGGTGCGCTCGACGATCTTGGCGCGCTTGGCCGCGTCGCCGCCGTGTTCGGGCCAGAGCACCGGTCCGGGTGAAATGCCGTTGACGCGAATCTGCGGCCCCAGCTCCCGCGCCAGCGAGCGCGTGACCATGTGCAGGCCGGCCTTGGCCGCGCAATACACCGTGTAGTTGCGCAGCGGCCGCAGTGCGTGAATGTCCACGATATTGAGGATGAGCCCCTGCGACTCGCGCAGCGCCGGCGCGGCCGCCTGCGACAGGAACAGCGGTGCCTTGAAGTTGGTGCCGACCAGGTCATCGAAGGCCGCGGGCGTGATCTGGCCGACCGGCGTCTCGTAGAACGTGGATGCGTTGTTCACCAGCACGTCGAGCCCGCCGAAGGTGCGCAGGGTGAATTCGATCAGGGCGGATGGCTGCGCATCTTCGAGCAAATTGCCCTGGAACAGGGCCGCGGAGTTCGGCCGCGCGTCGTTCAGCGCGGCGGCGAGCGCCTCGGCGTCGGTGCGGGAGCTGCGAAAATGGATCACGAGCTTGGCGCCCGCGTGATGCAGCTTGCGCGCGATGGCCGCGCCGACGCGGCGCGCACCGCCCGTGATGAGCACGGTCTTGCCCGTTAGACTCCGGTCCTCGTCCCGCATGCACTGCACTCTATGACTTCTCCCGCGTCCGTCACAACCCTGCCGCCGCTCGCTGTCGACGAACGCGCGCACTCGCAGCGGGTCGCAGAGCACCTGCGCGCGTTCATCAATTCCCACGGGGGCGTCATCGGTTTCGACGCATGGATGCGCCTGGCCTTGTACGCGCCCGGCCTGGGCTATTACAGCGCGGGCGCCACCAAATTCGGCGCCGCCGGCGATTTCGTGACCGCGCCGGAGATTTCGAGCCTGTTTTCCCGCTGCGTGGCGCGCCAGGCCGCCGACGTGCTGCGCGCGACGGGCGGCGACGTTCTCGAACTGGGCGCGGGTTCGGGCCGGCTGGCCGCCGACCTGCTGCTCGAGCTGCGCGAGCTGGACACGCTGCCGGACCATTACTACATACTCGAAGTCAGCGCCGACCTCGCGGCGCGCCAGCGCGCCCGATTGGCGGAGCTGCCGCCGGAGCTCGCGCGCCGGGTGCAGTGGTTAGACCGCTGGCCGGAGCGGCCGATGACCGGCGTCGCGCTGGCCAACGAAGTGCTGGACGCCATGCCGGTGGAGCGCTTCGTGCTGCGCGGCGAACCCGGTGCGCAGCAAATGCGGGCGCTGGGCGTGGCCGTGGCGGGCGGAGGCTTCGCGTGGCGCGAAACCGAGCCGAGCCCGGAGCTCCGCCATGCGGTGGCGGAAATCCTGGAGACCGTGCCCGAGCCCTTGCCGGACGGCTATGTCTCCGAAGTATGCCTGTCATTCCAGCCGTGGATGGCGGGCCTTGCCACGCAGCTGGCGAGCGGCGTGGCCCTGCTCATCGACTATGGACTGCCGCGCGCGCAGCTCTATCATCCGCAGCGAGTCGACGGGACGCTGCGCTGCCATTTCCGGCATCGCGCGCATGACGACCCGTTCGTCCACGTCGGCTTGCAGGACATCACCGCCTGGGTGGATTTCACGCGTGTGGCGGGGGCCGCCGATCGCGCGGGCCTGGACGTGCTGGGCTTCGCCACGCAGGCGGCGTTCCTGATCGGCTGCGGCATGGAGTCACTGCTCGCGACCGAGCTGCAGCTGGCCGCTTCAGATCCGCGACGGCAGGCGCAGATCGCCGGCGAGGCCCGCCAGCTCCTGCTGCCCGGGGAGATGGGCGAGATCTTCAAGGTGCTCGCGGTGGGCAAGAGATACGACGAGCCGCTGGCGGGGTTCAGTACCCAGGCCCTCTCGTTGTAACGGCATGCACGGCGCGCGGTTAGGGAGGTCCGCCACTTCGTCAACGGATTCGGCCACCTGGTCAAACAACCTTATCGCCCGGCGCCGTTCATGCGCTATCACGGCGCCATGAGCCCGGGCGGCACGCGAGCACGCATGCGGCGACCCGCGCCGTCGAGGGTTAAGCTGCCGACATGAACCGGCAGCGCAAATTCCCGCCGTGGGCGTTCTACCTGCTGGCGTGGACGCTGGTGGGCCTCGTCTACTTCGCGCAGAACGTCACGCGCCGTTTCTACTGGGACGATCCCAACCCCTGGCAGGACCTGCGCTACTGGCTGGCCAACATCTATCTATCGGCATTGTTCACGCCGTTGGTGGTGTGGGCCGGACGCCGCTGGCCGCTGGAAGCGCCCTGGCCGCGCGTGCTGGCGCTGCACCTGGTGCTCAGCGTCGCCTGGTCGGCGGTCAAATTGACCATGGAGGCGGTGTTCCACCTCGTCTGGTACGCATTCTGGCCGGTGGAGCCGCGCATCCCGGTGGGCAGCGAGTTCCAGCTGGTGTTCCTGTTCGGGTTGCACACGACGCTGGTGGCCTACTGGGTGGTGCTCAGCATCCAGGCGGCCATCCGCAACCACCATCGGTTTCGGGAGCAATCCGAAGCGGCGCTGCGGTCGGAGCTACGTGCCGCCCAGCTCGAAACCCAGGTGGCGCAGGCGCGCCTCGGCGCCCTGAAGGCGCAGCTGCAGCCGCATTTCCTGTTCAACACGCTCAATGCCATCGTAGTGCTGGTGCGCCAGCAGAAGGGGCAGCAGGCGGAGGAAACACTGGAGCGATTCAGCGACCTGCTGCGCGCGGTGCTCGCCGACATGGAGGCGCAGGAGGTGCCTCTGTCCCGCGAGCTCGAGTACCTGCGGCTGTATCTGGCCATCGAGCAGCTGCGCTTCTCCGACCGGCTGCGGGTGGAGTTCGACGTCGATCCGGAAACGCTCGATGCCGCCGTGCCGCACATGGCCCTGCAGCCGCTGGTCGAGAACGCGATCCGGCACGGCATCGGCCGGCGCGCGACCGCGGGAGTCATCCACATCCGCGCTCGTCGTGAAGCCGGTTCGCTGCACGTGGAAGTGCACGATGACGGCCCGGGGTTTCTCGACAAGGGCCCGGGCGGCATGGGACTGGGGCTCGCCAACACCCGCGCCCGCTTGCGGCAACTGTATGGTGACGCCGCCGAGCTGCGTGCCGGCAGCGGCGCCGCGGGCGGCGCCCTGGTGAGTCTGGTGATTCCCTTTCATCTGCTGGAACCGACATGAAGGTCCTGCTGGTCGACGACGAGCCGCTGGCGCGCGCGGGCCTGCGCCTGTTGCTGGCTGACACACCCGGCATCGAATGCATCGCGGAAGCGCGCAATGGCACCGAAGCCGTGGCCGCGATCCGCGCCGATCGGCCGGGCCTCGTGCTGCTCGACGTGCAGATGCCGGAGATGGACGGCTTCGCCGTGCTGCGCGAGATCGGTGCGGAGCACATGCCGCCGGTGATCTTCGTCACGGCGCATGATGAGTATGCGATCCGGGCGTTCGAAGTGAACGCGGTGGACTATCTACTGAAACCCGTGACGCGCGAGAGGTTCCAGCAGGCGCTGGCGCGCGTGCGTGAGCGCCAGTCCACCCCGGAGTCCGATGAGGGTCACCTGCGCGCGCTGCTCCAGCAGCTCACCGCGCCGCCCCGATACCTGGCGCGGGTCGCGCTGCGTTCGGCGGGCCGGATTTCCTTCGTGGAAGTCGCGGACATCCTGTACGCCCAGGCCGCGGAGAACTATGTGCAGCTGCACCTGAGCGACGCGCGCCACCTGCTGCACGTGCCCATCGCGACGCTCGAGGCTTCGCTCGATCCGCAGATGTTCCTGCGCATCCACCGCTCGCTGATCGTCAACGCGACCCAGGTGCAGGAGCTGCAGACCGGCGCCCACGGCGAGTACATCGTGGTGCTGAAGGGCGGCCAGCGTCTGCAATCGAGCCGCAGTTACAGCGAGAGGATCAGGCGTTGGGCGGCGAATCCATTCTGAGCGGGTGAATCGGCTGCCCGCGTTCAGGCGCTCGCGCTGTCGCCCGTCATCGCGACGAACGGCCCCGGCGCTGCGGCGGGCTCGGGATCGGGGTGCACGAAATCGGCGGGGTTGATCTGCGCCCAGAAGGACAGTGCCGCCAGACCGTCCGCATCCGGCCGCTTGTTCTGCGACATGCGTGCGAGCGTGGACTTGCCGATGCCGATCTCGCGCGCCACTTGGCGCCACGAGGCGGCGCGCTGCTCGCGCTTGGCATTGACCGCCTGGTAGAACTTCTCGAAGTCGAATCTCATGGCCCGCAGTGTCCGCAAGCCGTGTGACCCGGAGAAGGAATTTTTGACGAGGTGGAGAAATCCGGGGACGAGTGGCGAAAAAAAAGGGGACAAAAAAAATGGGGACATGCTTCGTTTTCTTTGTAACAAACGCAGGCGGTGCTTTCGGCTCCAGGAGCGCACAGGTTTGTTACAAAGAAAACGAAGCATGTCCCCATTTTCTTTGTCCCCCCTTTTTTCCGCCCCCTCTTTCTCTTCCCCCCAATCTCCCCGACCCGGCGACGCGCAGGATGCGTCGGAACGTTGGGCATTCCATGTGGCTGGGCGCGCGGCACACGGACGCATGCAGCAGACCTTCTCGGATGGCGGTGAGTCTGCGGATGGTCCGATCGAGCTCTTCCGCCTTGGATGCCAGCACGCGTTTGTCGATCCGGGGCCTGCCTTCGGAGGCGAACATCGCGGCCAGCTCCTCGAGCGAAAAGCCCGCGGCGCGGCCGAGCGCGATCAAGGCCAGCCTGTCGAGTACCCGCGCATCGAACACCCGGCGCAGCCCCATGCGGCCGATGGACCGGATGAGTCCCTTCTCCTCGTAGTAGCGCAGCGTCGACGCCGGCAGGCCGGATTGCTTCGCGACGGCATTGATGTCGAGATTCTTCACGCTTGACCTCAAGTCGACTTGAGCTGGCAACCTTGTGCCATCGTACACGCGACCCGGGAGCGAATCGTGGCCAATCAGGAGCAGGACAAGATCTGGAACGGGCCCGCCGGCGCCTCGTGGGTGGAGGCACAGGAATCGCTGGACCGCATGTTCCAGCCATTCGCGAACCGCATCGCTGCCGCGATCCACGACACGGACGCGCGCCGCGTACTCGATGTGGGCTGCGGCACCGGTGCCACCACGCTGGCCGCAGCGCGTGCCGTCGGGGCTCGGGGCGGCGCCACGGGCGTCGATCTGTCCCGGCCCATGATCGCCCTGGCGCGCGAGCGTGCCGCGCGCGAGGCCAGCAGCGCGAATTTCATCGTCTCCGATGCGCAGACACACGATTTCGGCGCCGCCAGATTCGATCTGATCGTCTCGCGCTTCGGCGTCATGTTCTTCGACGACCCGCAGGCCGCATTCGCCAACCTGCGCCGCGCCGCATTGCCGCAGGCTGCCTTGCGTGTCTTCGTGTTCCGCGGTCCCGCGGAGAACCCGTTCATGATCGCGGCGGAGCGCGCGGCGGCGCCGTTGCTGCCCGACCTGCCGCCGCGGCGGCCCGGTGCTGCCGGGCAGTTCGCGCTCGCGGATCCCGGGCACGTGCAAGGCATCCTGGAAGCCGCCGGATGGCGCCGGGTGCAGATCCACCCCGTCGATGAGCAGTGCGCGCTGCCCGCGGACCAGCTCGATCTCTATCTACTGCGCATGGGGCCGGTGGGATTGGCGCTGCGCGATGCCGACGCCTCGACCCGGGCAGCGGTGCTCGCGGCCGTGCGCGGCGCGTTCGCGCCGTTCGTGCACGGCAGCGAAGTGCGCTTCATCGCGGCATGCTGGGAGATTTCCGCGGTGTGAGACGCGGACGGCGTCCGGTCACCAGCTCACGATGCCGCTCCACGCGGTGATCAGGATCACCGCGCCGAACACGATGCGATACCAGGCGAACGCGCCAAAGGAGTGCCTGCTGACGTAGCGCAGCAGGAACTTGGTGGCGAGCAGTGCGCTCACGAAAGACACGACGCAACTCACGATGAGCGGGGTCAGGTCGGTGTGCGCGAATTCCTCGCGCGCCTTCCAGATCTCGTAGAGCGTCGCCGCGATCAGCGCCGGCAGCGCGGCGAAAAAAGAGAACTCGGCGGCCGTGCGCCGCGACAGGCCGCACAGCAATCCGCCGATGATGGTGGCGCCGGAGCGGCTGGTGCCGGGAATCAGGGCCAGCGCCTGGAACAAGCCCAGCTTCAGGGCATCGAGCCAGGTGAGTTGATCCACGTCGACCACCCGCTCCTCGTGCTGCCGGCGCTCCGCCCAGAGAATGATGACGCCGCCGACCACCAGCGCGATCGCCACCGACACCGGGTTGAACAGCAAGGCCTTGATCTGGTCTTCGAAGGTGAGGCCGAGCACGCCCAGCGGCACGGAGACGATGAACAGATTGAGCAGGAACCGTCGCGAAACCGCACTGCTGTGTAGCGTG
The DNA here is from genome assembly GCA_946479515.1 of uncultured Pseudomonadota bacterium. Next base: position 146,746 of record CAMLGF010000003.1, read on the forward strand.
AACGCGGTGGCAAAGAGTTTGCGCCGGAATTCCCAGACCACCGCGAGAATGGCCGCGCCCTGGATGATGATGAGTTGGCGATCGATCACATCGCCCTGCAGACCCAGCAGGTCGCGGGTCAGGATCAGATGGCCGGTGCTCGAAATGGGGAGGAATTCGGTCAGACCTTCGACGAGGCCGAGAATGATCGCTTCGAGCAGGCTCATGCGCTGTTCCGGTTGGGGAGCAGCAGTTTAGCCAAGGTTCACGGCGATCCGCTCGTCAGTCTGCAATGCGCACCAGGGCGCGGCGCTCAGGAGGGCGGCGGTGAATCCGCTGCCGCCTCGGGCAGCGCGAAGTGGGTCTTCAATTCCGCGAGCGCGGCCAGGCGCCGGCGGCGCAGCGTCTGGCCGATCTGCTCGCCCGACAGCCCCGCGCGTTCCTGCGGAGCCATCACCACGGCCGCGGCCGCGTCGCGCGCGCGCTGGAAGAACTCGCGCTGCGGATAGTCGCGCTCTTCGAAGCCCTGCCGGCCACGCGCATCCGCCTCGCAGGCCAGCAGGAAATCCGCGAAGCGCTCGGGACGGCGCAGCGCGTCGCAGCTTTCCAGCGTGCGCAGCACCGTGTCCGGGCGCAGCTCCAGCGCGCGATGCACGTGGGTGTGAAAGCGCGCGGCGAGCACCGCGAGTTCGCGCAGTTGATGGGGTACGCGCACGCGCGCGCACAGTTGCTCGACCAGCGCCGTGCCCGCGCCCTCGTGTCCGGGGTGCGAGGGCAGCACGTCGGCGGGGGTGATGCCTTTGCCCAGGTCGTGCAGGAGCACGGCGAAGCGCACCGGCACACCGCCGCCCAGCTTCACCGCCGCGCGCAGCGCCAGCAGCTGGTGCACGCCGGTGTCGATTTCGGGGTGCCATTTCTCCGGCTGCGGCACGCCGAACAGCGCGTCGAGTTCCGGATAAATGACCGCGAGCGCGCCACAGGCGCGGAGCACCTCGATGAACACGTCGGGACGCGGTTCGCCCAGCGCCTTCTCGGTCTCTGTCCAGACGCGCTCGGCCACCAGCGCGTTGGCTTCGCCATCGGCCACCATGCGGCTCATGAGCGCCAGGGTTTCATCCGCCACACGGAAACCCAGCGGCGCATAACGCGCCGCAAAGCGCGCCACACGCAGTATGCGCACCGGATCTTCCACGAACGCCGGCGACACATGGCGCAGCAGGCGCGCGCCGAGATCCGCCTGGCCCCCGTGCGGATCGATGATCGCGCCGCCGGCATCCTCGGCCATGGCATTGATGGTCAGATCGCGGCGGCGCAGGTCTTCCTCGAGGGTCACGTCCGGCGAGAACTGCGTGACGAAACCGCGATAGCCGGGCCCGACCTTGCGCTCGGTGCGCGCCAGCGCGTGCTCTTCCTTGGTTCTCGGGTGCAGGAACACGGGGAAATCTCGGCCCACTGGCAGGTAACCGGCGCGCTCGAGCTCGGCCGGCGTGGCGCCGACCACCACCCAGTCGCGCTCGGTCACCTCGCGACCGAGCAGGCGGTCCCGGACCGCGCCGCCCACCAAGTACACTTGCATGACCCCATGTTACCCACTTTCCGGAGCTGTCTCGTCGTTGCCGCGGCCTGTGCGCTTTCGGGCTGCGGCACGCTGTACGTCGCCCAGGCCGCGCGTGGCCAGATGCAGATACTGAATGCGCGCAAGCCCATCGCTCGGGTGATCGCCGATCCCCGCACGGACGCCGCGTTACGCCAGCGCCTGGAGGAAGTGCGGCTGGCGCGCGCCTTCGCCTCGCGTGAGCTCGGGCTGCCCGACAACAAGAGCTACACCTCCTACGCGGACCTGAAGCGGGAATTCGTCACCTGGACGGTGGTGGCCACTCCTGAGTTCTCGGTGCGGCCACATGAATGGTGTTTCCCCATCGTCGGCTGCGTGAGCTATCGCGGCTATTTCCGGCGCCGCTCGGCGGAGAAATACGCCGCGAAGCTCGAGGCTGCCGGCATGGACGTCATGGTGGGCGGCGTGCCGGCGTACTCGACGCTGGGCAAGTTCGATGATCCCATCCTCAACACGATGATGAGCTATGGCGACGACGAACTGGCGTCCATCATCTTCCACGAGCTCTCGCACCAGGTGGTCTACGTGGCCGGCGACGCGCCCTTCAACGAGGCCTTCGCGGTTGCCGTGGAGCAGGAGGGGCTGGCGCGCTGGCTCGCGTTTCGCGGCCGCGAAGACGACCTCGGGCGTTACCAGCAGCGGCGCGCGCGCCAGGCGCAGAGCCTGGCGGTGGTGGCGCGCTATCGCCATGAGCTCGACCAGCTGTATCACGCGCCGATCCCGCCGGGGGAGATGCGCGAACGCAAGCGTGCGGTGTTCGCGCGGCTGGTCGCCGAGCTGCGCACCCTTGCCGCGAAGTACGGCGGCGAATCGACGCTCGCGACCGAACTCGACGGCCGCCCCAACAACGCGCGACTGGCGTCGCTGTCCACCTACTCGGAGTGCGTGCCGGGCTTCGAGCGATTGCTCGCGGAGCAGGGCCGCGATCTGCCGCGTTTCTACCAACGCGTGCGCGCACTGGCCAAACTACCGCGCGCGGAGCGGCACGCGCGACTGTGCGGCCATCGGGCGGCGGACTAGGGCACGGCGCGAAGTCCGGCTGCCGCGGCGAACCTTATGTCGCGTTCGCGCGAGCGCCGCGCCGCGCGCGTGTCATGATCGCTCGCGAGGCTGAGCGATGCGGCACCTGTTCCGGGCGAAACCAAAATCCTTTCTCGACGCGGCGCGCCGCCAATGGCAGCTCGATGCCTTCGCCTGGCTGCTGCGTGGCTGCGGCGGCTACCCGCGCTTCCTCGACACCGCCCTCGTGCTCCACGACGAGCAGCACTTCCCGGATACCGGCCTGCGGGGCGGCGCGGCGGCGGCGGCCCTGTTCCGGCGCGTGCGCGATCACGCCGGCATGGCCGACTGGCCCTGCGCCGTGGCGCCAGCGACGGAGTCGCCGGTCGACAAGGGTGGCATCGGCCTGCGGGTCATTCACTACTCGCCGGCCGACGACGATGTCGAGAAGCTCATCGCGCAGTTCGCGCACGGGCTGGCCCGCTATCTCGTGGAATCGTTCGACGAGCCGCCACCCCGCGGTGCGATGTTGTACGAGCCCGCGATCGAACTGGCCGCGGTATTCCTCGGCTTCGGGGTGTTCATGGCGAACTCGGCGGCGCGCCAGGCCCGTTGGAATCTCAACGAAGGCGAGCTGGTTCACGCGTTGGCGCTGTTCTGTCATTTGCGCAAGCTGCCCGAAGAATTCGCGACGCCCCATCTCAATGCGCACCTGCGCAAATACCTGCGGCTGGCGCGCGGCGATCTTGCGCAGTACGAAGACGATTTCCGGCGGCTGCGCGCCATCTTTCCCGTGGTGCCGCTCGACGTCGGGGAGTGCACGCTGCCCACACGCGGCTAGAATGACGGGGCTAGACTGGCGGCATGCGCCGCCTTTCCGCCTTCATCACAGCGACCATCGCCCTGGCCGCGCTCTCCTCAGCCGCACGCGCCGCCGATCTCATCGGCTTCTGGGATACGCCCCGGCACGGCGCCAACTGCTTCAACGAGACGCCGCCCGATGCGGCCTACTTCCGGGCCTTGCGTGGCTACGGCGCCAGCTGGGTGCGCATCGCGTTCAGCAAGTGGCAGTCGGCAACCGGCCAGCGCGATTTTCTGTTCGGCAGTCTCGACGACTATCGGGCGCTGGTGCCGCAGGACCTGGCCATCCTGCGGCGCGTGCTCGATCACGCACACTCGGCGGGACTCAAGGTGGTGCTCACTCCGCTGGAACTTCCAGGCGCGCGCTGGGTGCAGCTGAACCACGGGCGATTCGACGATCGCCTGTGGAGCGACGCGCGCTTCGCGCCCCAGGCCGCCGCCTTCTGGCGGGACCTCGCCGCGGCACTGGCCGATCACCCGGCGATCGCCGCCTACAACCTGGTGAACGAGCCCGTGCCCGAGCGCCGGGGCGGGCTCGCGGAACATTCGTCGACCGCCGCCATGAGGGCCTGGTATTCGCGGGTGCGTGGAACCCCGCGCGATCTGCCGGCGCTGTATGCGCGGCTCATCGCCGCGGTGCGGGCGGCGGATGCGCGCACGCCGCTCATGCTCGACGCGGGCTTCTATGCCGCCGCCGATGGCTTCGACTACTGGCCGCGGGCTCTCGATGATCCACGGCTGCTCTACGCGTATCACATGTACGAACCCTGGGCGGCGACCAGCGCGCCCAACATGAAGCGAGCACATCCGCTGCGATATCCCGGCCCGGCGCCCTTCGGTGAAGGCGAGCGCCCGTGGGACGCGGCGCGCGTCGCCGCCTATCTACAGCGGCCGGTGGCCTGGGCGGACGCGCACGGTGTGCCGCTGAAGCGGCTGGTGGCCGCCGAATTCGGCTGCATGCGCCGCTGGCCGGACTGCCCACGCTACCTGGAGGACGTGCTCAGTGCGCTCGACACCAACCAGGTGCATTGGGCGTTCTATTCTTTCCGCGAGGCCTGGGATGGCATGGACTATGAGCTCGGTGACCAACCGCTGCCCTGGCAGTACTGGCAGGCGCGCGAGCAGGGCAAGCCCTTCGAGCTGGCGCGCGGACCGAATCCCGTTTTCCAGCCTATCTACCGCCGCCTGCGGCAGTGAGGCGCCGCGCAAACCGGCTAGGGCGCGCGCAAGGGCGCGAGCACCAGTGCGTTGCCGCGGCGCAGGCGCAGCACCAGGGTGCCGCCGCGCCTGGCTGCGTCGCGCAGTTCCTTGAGATTGGCGATGGTCTGGCGATTCACGCCCTCGATGCGGTCGCCCTTGCGCAGCGAGCTGGCGGCGGCGCTGCGCGGCTCGACGGCGCGCACTTCCACGCCCCCGCCCGAGGCATCTGCCAGGGTCGCGCCCTCGAGGCCCGGATGAATGACGCCGGTTTCACCGGCCGCGGCGAGACTGCCGCGCGTATCGGCCGCGGTTCTGGCGGCGGGCGGTTCGTCGATCACGGCGGTCAGCGTCAGCGATTTGCGCTCGCGGATGAGCACCACGGTGAGCTTGTCGCCCACGCGCGAGAGACCGATGGCATTGCGCAGCTCGCTGTTGGACTTGATGCTCTGGCCATTGATGTGGGTGATGACGTCACCGGGCTTGATGCCGGCTTTCTCCGCGGCTGAGCCTTCGCTCACCTGCGAGACCAGCACGCCCTGGGTGCTGGGGATGTTGAGCGACTTGGCCATGTCCGGCGTCAGCGAGTAGATGCTCACGCCCAGCAGGCCGCGCTTCACCGAGCCGTACTTGATGAGCTGGTCCATGATGCTGCGCGCCATGTTCACCGGAATGGCGAAGCCAATGCCGATGTTGCCGCCCGAGCGCGACAGGATGGCGCTGTTGATGCCCACGAGCTCACCCTTGAGATTGACCAGCGCGCCGCCCGAGTTGCCGGGGTTGATGGACGCGTCGGTCTGGATGAAATCCTCGTAACCATCCGGATTCAGCCCCGAGCGCCCCAGCCCGCTGACGATGCCCGAGGTCACCGTGTGCTGCAGGCCGAAAGGATTGCCTATGGCGATGACGAAGTCGCCCTGCTCGAGCTTCGACGAGTCGCCCAGCGCGACCTGGGTGAGACTGTCGGCCGGCACCTTGACCACGGCGACGTCGGACGGCACGTCGCTGCCCACCACGGTGGCGGTCAGGTCGCGGCCATCCTGCAAGGTGACGGTGATTTCAGTGGCGTTATCAATGACATGGGCATTTGTAACGATGTAGCCGTTTTTTGCATCAAAGATGACGCCGGAGCCCGCGCTCTGGAACTGTCGCTCGCGAGGACCCATGTCGGGAATGTCGAAGAAACGCTTGAAGAAGGGATCGTCGAGCAGCGGATTCTGCGGCGTCCGTTCGCGAATGGTGCCGCGCGTGGCGATGTTCACCACGGCGGGCGCGACCCGCTTGACCATCGGTGCGAGTGACGGCACCGGGGTTTCACCCACGGCGGCGGGCAGCGCGGCATCGGCCGCCGTCGACGCCAATGTGGCGATGGCGGCGATCGTGAACAACCAGGCCGCAACCCGCCGGCGGGCGAAGGCGTTTCCAGTGAATGACATGGCAATGAGGATACTCAAACGATGATCAAGTTTCTCTTGTGGCTCCTGTTGCTGGTGGTCTGTTGGCCATTGGCCATCCTGGCTCTGCTGCTCTGGCCTTTCATCTGGCTGCTGTCGTTGCCGTTCCGGCTCCTGGGCATCGCCGTGGAGGGGATTTTCGAGTTCCTGCGTGCCCTGGTGTTGCTGCCCGCGCGAATTCTGGGATTCCGCCCCGCACGCTGAGGGGGTCGGACATCGCCGCGATTTGGCGGGGGTCGCCGCCGGGCGTGGAATGATTTCCCTGGCCGCGGGTCGCACAGTGGCCAGCTTCGAGGAGATCCGCATGAGTGTGCCCCTGAATGCGCTGCGACGGTTGCGCGAGCTCGGCCAGAGCCTGTGGCTCGACCAGATCACGCGCGAGCTGCTCGATGACGGCACGCTCGAGCGCTACGTCCGGGAATACGGCATCACCGGCCTCACGTCGAATCCGACCATATTCGACCAGGCCATCGGCGGCGGCGCTTACGACGCCGACATCGCGCGCCTCGCGCGCGCGGGCAAGACCGGCGAGGCCATCTTCCTCGATCTCGAGCTTGCCGATCTGCGGCGCGCGGCCGATCTCTTTCGCCCGGTGCACGAGGCCACGCACGGCATCGACGGTTGGGTATCGCTCGAGCTGTCGCCGCTGCTGGCGGCGGACACGCAGGGGTCCATCCTCGCCGCGGAGCGCATCTATCGCGAAGCGGGTCGCCACAACCTCTTCATCAAGATCCCGGGCACGCCGCAGGGCATTCCGGCCATCGAAGAATCCATCTACCGCGGCGTGCCGGTGAACGTGACACTGCTGTTCTCGCGCGAGCAGTATCTCGCGGCGGCCGGAGCCTGTCTGCGCGGCATCGAGCGCCGCATCGCCGCCGGCCGCGACCCCCGTGTCGCGTCGGTGGCGTCGCTGTTCATCAGCCGTTGGGACAGGGCCATCGCGACCACCGCGCCGGCACACCTGCGCAACAGGCTGGGAATCGCGATCGCGCATCGCGCCTATCGCGCGTATCGCGAACTGCTGGCATCGCCCCGGTGGCTGGCGCTGCGCGCGGCAGGCGCGATTCCTCAGCGCTTGCTGTGGGCCAGCACGGGCACCAAGGACCCGTCGGCATCGGAAACGCTCTACCCCGAGGCGCTGGCCGCGCCCGAGACCATCGACACGCTGCCGGAGAAAACGCTGCTGGCGCTGGCCGAGCGGGGCAGGGTGGTGGCAGCCATGGACAGCGCCGACGCAGGGCCGGAACAAACCCTGCGGGAATTTGCGGACGCGGGCTTCGACATGGAGATGTTGGCGGGGCAGTTGCAGGCGGAAGGCGCGGCAGCGTTCCTGAAATCCTGGAATGGACTCCTGCAGCGCATCGCGGACAAGGGTGGTGCGCTGGATGTTGCGGTGAGGCGGGCATGAAGGAGAGGGGGCCGCGGCGAAGTGGCCCGGCCCTCGGGTAGGAGTGGGGGCAGGCCGCGGAGGCCTGTCCCGCACAGAT
>CAMLGF010000004.1 GCA_946479515.1 uncultured Pseudomonadota bacterium
AACCTGTGACCCCTGCCGTGTGAAAGCAGTGCTCTACCGCTGAGCTAACCGCCCGCCGTGGAACCCGCTGTTTGGCCGGAATTGCCGGCGGGGTCCGCAGAGAGGACGCGCAGTCTAAAGACCGCGGCGGGCCGAATCAATTGCGAAACCCGGGATTACCACGAAAACCTTCACCCGGCACCGGTGATAGGATTCGCGGCCCGGAAAATCCCAGGTTTCAGGCATCTATGACGGTCGTGACGCGCTTCGCCCCCAGTCCAACGGGCATGCTTCATATAGGAGGAGTGCGGACGGCGCTGTTCAGCTGGTTGTACGCACGGCGCATGCGGGGGCAGTTCATCCTGCGCATCGAGGACACGGACCTGGAACGTTCGACGCCGGAGGCGGTGCGGGTCATTTTGGAAGGCATGGCGTGGCTCGGCCTCGATCATGACCAGGGGCCGTTCTACCAGACGCAGCGATTCGGCCGGTACCAGGAGGTCATCGCGGAGCTGGTCAAGGCCGGCAAGGCCTACCACTGTTACTGCTCGAAACAGGAGCTCGATGCGATGCGTGCCGACCAGCAGGCGCGCAAGGAAAAGCCGCGCTACGACGGCCGTTGCCGGCATGGCAAGGGCCCCGGCCCGCAGAGCGGCCGCCAGCCGGTGGTGCGATTCGCGAATCCGGAAGAAGGCGCGACCGTGGTCGAGGACGTGGTCCACGGCCAGGTGGTGTTCCAGAACAAGGAGCTCGACGATCTCATCATCGCGCGCTCGGATGGCACGCCCACCTACAACTTCTGCGTGGTGGTGGACGATGCCGACATGGGGGTCACGCACGTGATCCGCGGCGACGACCATCTCAACAACACGCCGCGGCAGATGAACATGCTGCTCGCGCTGGGCAGGACGCCGCCGGTATACGCGCACGTGCCCATGATCCTCGGTCCGGACGGCGCCAAGCTCTCCAAGCGCCACGGCGCGGTGAGCGTGCTCGAGTACCAGGACCAGGGCTATCTACCCGAGGCGCTGCTGAACTACCTGGTGCGGCTCGGCTGGTCGCATGGCGACCAGGAATATTTCACGCGCGACGAGATGATCGCGGCCTTCGACGTGCGCGACATCAACAAGGCCGCCTCGGCGCTCAACCCCGAGAAGATGCTGTGGCTCAACCAGCAGCACCTGGTGCGCGCGCAGCCCAAGGACATCGTGCCGCACCTGCGCTGGCATCTCGGGCGGCTCGGCGTGTTCACGCAGGACGACGCCCTGCTCGAAGGCATCGTGCTGGCCCAGCGCGAGCGGGCCAAGACGCTCAAGGAAATGGCGGAGAACAGCCGCTTCTTCTTCGGCGACACGGTCACGCTCGACGCCAAGGCGGCGGACAAGCATCTGACGGCGGACGCCCGGGCTCTGCTCGGCGAGCTGCGTGCACGACTGGCGGCACTCGAGCCATGGCAGGCCCCCGACATTCATGGCGTGCTCGAGAAACTGGCGGCGGAGAATTCGCTCGGCCTCGGCAAGGTGGCGCAGCCGCTGCGCGTCGCGGTCACCGGCGGCACGGTTTCACCGCCCATCGATCAGACGCTGGCGCTGCTCGGTCAGCCGCGCACGCTCGCGCGGCTCGAGGCCGCGCTGGCGCGCTGAACGGCGGAGATCTACTGGATGGTCTTCGAGGCGATGTTGGAAATGTCGCTTTCCACGCCGTCGGAGTTGACGGCGTAGACCGCGAAGTACCAGGTGCCCGCCGTCAGCTCGTCGACCGTGTACGTGGTGACCCCCACCGAGTTCACCGCCGCGGAGCGATTCAACGTGGTGGACGCCTGGCCATAGGCCACTCGATAGCCCGCGAGATTGGTGAGCGCGCTGCCGTCAGTGTTGGTGGTGGGCGGCGTCCAGCTCACGGTGGCGGAACCGGTCGCCACCTGCAGTACGGACAGGGAGAACGCCGGTAACGACGCGGTGGCCTCGCCGTCGGACACCGAGATCACGATGTTCGAGTAGGTCGCCACATCGAGCGCCGTCGGCGTGCCGGAGAGCCGGCCCGTGGCGGTGTTGAACGTGGCCCAGGACGGGCGGTTCTGAATGCTGAAGGTGAGGGTGTCACCGTCGGCATCGCTGGCACTGGGCTGGAATTGATAGCCCACGAGAGCAAGCACCGAGGTCAGCGGCGAACCGCTGATGGTGGGAGCCCGATTGGCGGCCGCGACCACCTGGATGGTGAAGGAGGGCAGCGAGGCGGTCAGCGAACCGTCGCTCACCGTGATCGTGATGCGTGCCGACGTGCCCACATTGGCGGCACCGGGCGTGCCGTTCAGGCGGCCCGTCGAGGCGCTGAACGAGGCCCAGGAGGGCTTGTTCTGGATGCTGTAGGTCAGCGTGTTGCCATCCGGATCCGAGCCCACGGGCCGGAAGGAATACGCATTGCCGGCTGTCACGGTGGTCGCCGGCGTACCGGTGATGCTGGGCGCGCGGTTCACCGGCGCCGCGCTCGAAACGGTGATGGTGAACTGGATCTGGGCGGTCGCGGCGCCGTCGCTCACCATGATGATGATGGGGCCGGTGATGCCCACGTCCGCGCTGGTCGGCGTGCCGCTCACGCTGCCCGTGGCCGCGGTGAAAGTCAGCCAGCTCGGCCGGTTGCTGATCGTGTAAGTGAGTGCATCGCCGTTGGCATCGTTGCCGACGGGAGCGAACGTGTAGGCCTGGCCGACGGTGGCGGTCGTGGCCGGAGTGCCGGACAGCGTCGGCGCCACGTTGGCGGGTGGCGGCGCGGTCGCGTTGCTGGTCACATTGATGCGGAAGCTGGGCAGCTGCGCGATGGCCTGGCCGTCGCTGACTTCGATCTGGATGTTGCCGGTCATGCCGACATTGGCCTCGGTGGGCGTGCCGCTCAGCTTGCCGGTGGCGCTGTCGAACTGCGCCCAGCCGGGCAGATCGCTGACGCTGAAGGTCAGCTTGTCACCATCGGGATCGGCGGCCGTCGGGGTGAAGCTGTACAGCGAACCGGCCGAGAGCGTGGTGTTCGGCGTGCCGGCAATGATGGGTGGCGCATTCGTGGAACCGCTCGCGGTCGATTCCTCGCCGGTGCAGCCCGCCAGGGCCACCGGGCCCAGCAGGGCCAGCAGAAGATGTTTGCCAGAGATTCGCATGTTCGGTCCCGTCCAATTGTTCGCTGAGTACCGAAGCGTGCTGACTGCGGTGTGGATCGAAGGTGACGGCTGAACGACAGGCTTTCGCCTCGCTCTCATCCACCGGCAACTCCGCTATCTGCCGCATTCGCGCCTCAGACCGGAAGCTTTGCGTCCCCACCTCGCGATGGGTTTGCCCTTGCTCTGGAAACGATTGGAACGTCAGCGGAAACATATTTCAACGTGTCGGGACCGGCCGACACGGGGTTTGGCGGGAACGGCTAACAGGGTGACGCAGTCGCTTGTCAACATTTGGCCGCAATGTGATGCGGTCGCTTTTGTTTACTTGACATACCTGACAACGGACCGTAACTTGCCGCGCCCTGCGTGGGGCCATAGCTCAGCTGGGAGAGCGCTTGCATGGCATGCAAGAGGTCGGCGGTTCGATCCCGCCTGGCTCCACCAAATCTTTCCGCCTGCGTCCCCATCGTCTAGAGGCCCAGGACATCGCCCTTTCACGGCGGTAACGGGGGTTCGAATCCCCCTGGGGACGCCATCCTGTGCGTTGTTTGTGACGCATCTCGCACCGCGTATTTCCGCGTGGCGCGCGGTGTTACGACACCTTTTTCGCGTCACGTATGCTTGCGGCCCCTCCGATCAGGCCCGCCGCAGCGACGCAGATGCTTTCCCGATGCCCGCGATAGCCTTTTTCCTCGTCTGCCTGATCATCGCGCCCCAGCTGTGGATACCGCCATTCGTCGGGCTGCCCACGGACTTCATCGCCTATCCCTTGCTGATGATCGCGGTGCTGGTGAGCGGCCGTATCGCCCAGCTGCTGCGCTTCGCCACCCACGAGGTGCTGATGCTGGCGTTCCTGGTCTGGACCGCCGTCAGCTCGCTGTTCAATGGCTTCACGCCGGCCAGCGTCGCGTACCTGATCTTCTACTTCAAGGCCTTCATCCTCTTCAAACTCGCGCTCGCGCTGATGTCCGAGGACCTGGCCAGGGTGCGCAGCTTCGTGCGCATCTTCTCGGCGCTGGTACTGATCCTCGGCGTCGAGGTGCTCTGGCACCGCTTCAGCGCCGACGGCCGCGGCTGGGCCGGGCAGACCTTCTCCTGGATCGATCCCTCGGTGTTGGAAGCCGGTGGCAAGGGGCGCGCACGCTGGATCGGCATTTTCGACGGCCCGGGCGTGTTTTGTGTGCTCTTCACCATCGTCGTGCCGTTCGCGCTGGTGCGCACGGGCCGTAGTTATCGCCTGGGCACGCGCGCGGTCGCGGTGATGGTGCTCGCGCTGTTGCTGGTGGCAACCTATTTCATCGGCTCGCGTGGCGGCATGGTGGCCACGCTGGCGATCTTCGGGCTGTACTTCCTCATCAAGTCGAAGTTGTCATTGCGAGCCATGATGGCGTGCGGTGCGCTCGGCATGGGCGTGCTCATGTTCGCGCCTTCGCATCTGACCACGGTGCGCGATTCGCAGAATTCGACGCAGTACCGCGTGGAAATGTGGGCCGAAGGCCTGGAGATGATGAAGCTGAACCCGCTGTTCGGCATCGGCCGCGGCAACTTCAAGGCCTACACCTCCAAGCTCATTGCGCACAATTCGTTCGTCGAGATCGGCGGTGAGACCGGCATCGTCGGCCTGCTCATCTACGTGGCGCTGGTGTACTTCTGCGTGAAATCGACGCTGCACGCGCGGCGTCACTTTCCCGATGCGCACAACAAGGACTTCGCGCTCGCGGCGTGCCTGTCGTTGGTGGGTTACATCGTCAGCGCCAATTTCGTGACCCTGGAATACGAGACCTTCTATCTGCTGCTGGCCATGTGCGCGGCACTCGGCAGATGCGTGCCCGAGCCCGTGGAATTCACCAGTCGTGACCTCAAGTCCATCGGCTTCATCGTGCTCGGCTTCCTGGTCTTCATGCAGATCTTCGTGATCTTCTATCTCGGCTGATGCGCATCGTCCAGGTCACCGAATCGCTCGAGATCGGCGGCGCGGAGCGCGTCGTCGTCACGCTCGCGAACGAGCTCGCGCAGCGGCACGAGATTTCGGTGGTCTGTCTCAAACGCGTAGGCCCCCTGGCCGCGGACCTGCGGGCTGCGCCGGTCACCTGTCTCGGCAAGCGAGAAGGCAATGACCCCGGGGTGGTGCTGCGCCTCGCCCGTCAGCTGCGCGCCGCGCGGGCCGACGTCGTTCACGCTCACGACTGGGGCTGCTATCTCGACGCGATGGCTGCCGCGTGGTTGGCGCGCGTACCGGTGGCGGTGCAGACCGTGCACGGCGCGTACATGGCCTACGGGCCCGGCAGGCTGACGACGCTCAAGAAATCCCTGCGCCATTTCCTCGAACGCCGCGCGGCCGCCCGCTTCGGCAACGTGGTCTGCGTCTCGGATGCCCTGCGCGTGCACGTCGGCGCCGAGATCGGCATTCCCGCGCATCGCCTGCTGACGATCAGCAATGGCGTGCAGGTGCCGCCGCTCGCGCGCACGCGCAACGCCGAGCGCGGTGCGCTGCGAATCATCAGCGTGGGCCGGCTGGCCGCGGTGAAGAACTACGGCTTGCTGCTGCGCGCGTTTGCCGCGTTGGTGGCGACCTCGCCGCGGGCCACACTCACGCTGGTGGGCGACGGACCGGAACGCGCATCTCTGGAAGCGCTCGCCGCGCAGCTCGGCGTCGCGGACGCGGTGCGCTTTCTCGGCTTCCGGACGGATATCGACGAGCTGCTCGCGCAGGCGGACGCCTTCGCCCTGACCTCGACCTCCGAGGGCATTCCCATGTCCATCCTCGAAGCCATGAAGTCCGGTCTCGCCGTGGTCGCGACGCGCGTGGGGGGCGTTCCGGCCACCGTGGCGGAAGGTGAAACGGGACTGCTGGTCGATTCTGGCGACGAGGCCGCGCTCACGCGTGCGCTGCAGGCCTTGAACGAGGACCCGGTCCGGGTCGCGACGCTCGGGGCCAGCGGTCATGCCCGCGCACTCGCGAAATTCAGCGTGGATGCCATGGTCGGCGCCTACGAAGCCGTGTATCGGCGCCGCTCATGAGCGGCACGCGCGCACAGCTTGGCGCCGATGACAATGCGGGCTGGGTGCTGCTTCTGCCGCCACCCTGCGACGCGGCGCCGATGCTGTGTCTCGAGCTCGGCCACAGTCGCTACGCCGAGGGCGCGGCGTTCTGGCACGACGACGTCACCGCCTTGAACGTGGCGGCCCAGTCGGAGGCGAAATTCGCGTCGGGTAGTTTGCGACCCCAGCAGTCGCAGTCACGGCCGTGGCAGCCCGGCGACCCCTTGCCGTACGGAGACGAGGCCTTCGCCGTGGTCGTCTGCCGACTGGCAGGCCAGGCACCGGCGCGCACGCTGCTGCCCCGGCTGATGCCGGAGATGGCGCGGGTGCTGCGCCCAAAGGGCTGCCTGTATGTGGACGTGGACAATCCCGGCTCGTATCAATCGGGCGGCGACATCGACAGGCGCAGCGGCCTCGGGCGCGGCGCGCTGCGCCGCGTGCTCGCCGATGCGGGGTTCGCGTATCAGGCACCTCACGCGCAGATTTTCGAGCAGGGACGACTCAACGAGATCATTCCGGCGCAGGGCTATCGCGCCAATCGCAATGCCTGGCGCCGTCGGGAACGGCTCAAGCAATGGCTGCTGGGCCCGCATACCAGCCGCTGGTTCGCGCCGGTGCACGGCGTGGTGGCATCGCGATCGCCGTTGGTGGCGCCAGCCTTCAGTGCGCTGCCGGCATTCGCGGGAGCGCGGCAGTTCCGGCAATTCCTGGTGAATCCGGGTAAATGTTTCGTGGCCGGCGATGCGGCGCCGGGGGACGTACCGCTGATCACCGTGGTGCCCACGCGGGCCGATACCGTCTCGCGGCGGCGCATCGAGCTGGCGGCGCTGGCACGTCTGCGCACGGCCGCGTTGCCCGTGGCGGGACTGCTGCCGCGAGTGGCGCGGGAAGTGGCCTGGGGACGCCAGGCGGTATTCGAGTACGAGGCCATCCCCGGCACGACACTGGACCTTCCGGACTCATACTTCGACCAGAGTCTGCAAAGAGCCTTCACGGTGCTGTGCGATTTCAATCGCAGCTCGCTGCGGCAGCGCGTGCTGACGCCGCTGGAGCTCGATGCCCTGGTCGCGCAGCCCGTGGCGACCGCCGCCCTGCGTTATCCGCGGGCCGCGCAGGCAGCCGCACGGCTCGGTGAAGAACTGCGGCGCGCGCTGGAGGCGACGCCCGCGCCCCTTGTCTGGCAGCATGGCGACTACAAGCTCGAAAACCTGGTGTTCGACAACCAGCGCCGCGAGGTTCGCGCCATCATCGACTGGGAGCTGTCGGCGCCCATCGGCCTGGGGCTGGTCGATCTGCTGTACCTGCTGGCATACGCCGAAATCACTCGCGGCGCCCACGAGGACATCCTGGAGGTGATGCGGGCCTGCCTGCTGCCGGAACGGTGGCCGCCGGGCAGCGAGGCGCTGCTGCAGGCTTATGTTCACGCCTTTCCGGAAGTGACCCCGTTCAAAGATGTGTGTTCCGGGCTCTTCCTGCTGCATCACGTGGCCAACCGCTTCACGTACGATGCGCGCGACCTCGACAGCCAACAATCGATAACCGACCTCATGCTCCACATTGCGGCGCGCCTCGAAGGTGCGCAGGCGCGCTCATGAGCGCGCTCGACATCACTTGCTGGATCGCGTTCGCGCTGGCCGGCTGGCACTTCGTCGGCTATCCCGCCACGCTCATGCTGTTCGCGTCCCTGCGCCGCGGTGCCGGGCCTGCGGTCGGCTCGGGGGGCGAGCGCATCGCGCTCATAATCGCCGCCTTCAACGAGGAGCGCGTCATCGCCGCCAAGATCGAGAACGCCCTGTCGCTGGACCACGACCCCGGCAAGTACCAGGTGGTCGTGGTGGCCGACGGCTCCACCGACCGCACGGCGGACGTGGCCCGGGCCTTCAATGACCCTCGCGTGGTCTGCCTGTACGAGCCCGAACGACGCGGCAAGAGCCATGCGCTCAATCGCGCGGTCGCGGCCATCGACGCCGATGTGCTCGTGCTGTCCGACGCCAACAATTTCTATTCGCGTGATGCGCTGCGCGTGCTCGCCGCGCGGCTGCGCGAGCCGGGCGTCGGCGGCGCCACGGGCGCCAAGAAGATCATCGAGTCGCGCGAGCGCGCAGCCAGCGGCGGAGATGGCCTGTACTGGCGCTACGAGTCGAAGATCAAGCTTGCCGAGAGCCGGCTGGGCGGCACGGTGACCGCGGATGGCGAGATCTTCGCGCTGCGGCGCGCCGACTATTCGCCCATCCCGCCGAGCGTCATCAACGACGACATGTATCTCACGTTCCGGCTCGTCGATGCCGGCAAGCGCGTGGTGTACGAACCGGCCGCGGTCGCGGTGGAAGAGGCATCGATGACCATCCGCGAGGATTTCAATACCAAGGTGCGCATGATTGCCGGCGGCATGCAAAGCCTGCGCTCGGAGTGGCGCACGGTGTTCGGTTCCGGCTGGTTCAGCGTCAAGTTTGCGAGCCACAAGCTGTTGCGCTGGCTCATGCCGATCGTTCTGCTCACACTGCTGGTCACCAGCGGCCTCGCGAGCCATCAGCCGCTGTACCGCGTGCTGTTCCTCGCGCAGGTGTCGTTCTATCTGCTGGCGGCGCTCGGCTGGCTGCTGAATGCGCGCAACACGCGGCCCACTTTCGCCTATGTGCCTTTCTACTTCGTGGCGATGAACTTCGCCGCCGCCGGTGGGCTATGGCGCTATCTGCGTGGCCGTCACTCCGTGCTCTGGTCCAAGGCGGCACGCTGAACCCATGACCATTCTCGTCATCCTCCTGGTGCTCGCGGCCCTGGGCGTCGCCGTGGTGTCCGCCGGCATCCGCGCACGCAACATGCATTACTGGTTGCCGGCGTACCTGCGCCGCGTGCGGCCGCGCCCGCAGGCCCACACCATCGTGCACGTCGCGGTGGCCGATCACTACGAACCGTACGGTGGCAAGGCTTCGCGCGAGGTCGCGCATCGCCGTCTCGGCCGCTGGATGCAGACCTACCCCGTGATTGCCGCCGCGCATCGCGACAGCCGCGGACGGCATCCCTGCCATACGTTCTTCTATCCCATCGAGGAGTACGACCCGGAGGTGCTGGACGCGCTCGCCGACCTCACGCGGCGCGGCTTCGGCGACGTGGACGTGCACTTTCATCACGACAACGACACTGCCGAGGGCCTGCGGGCGGCCCTGCTGGGCTTCACGCGCACGCTGCGCGAACGCCATGGACTGCTGCGCGACCCGGATGCCTCCGGCCTCATTCCCTACACCTTCGTGCATGGCAACTGGGCGCTGGACAATTCCCGTCCCGACGGGCGCTGGTGCGGGGTGGACAACGAGCTCGCCGTGCTGACCGCGACCGGCTGCAAGGCGGATTTCACCTTGCCCTCCGCGCCAAGCGATACGCAGACCCGCAAGATCAATTCCATCTACTTCGCCAAGGGGTGCGCGGGCCATCGCAAGTCGCACGACCGGGGCCGTGACGTGGAAGTGGGCAAGTGGGGCAGCGATGATGAGCTGCTCCTGGTGCAAGGTCCGCTCGGACTGAACTGGCGGCGGCGCAAGCTCGGTCTGATGCCGAAGATCGAGAACGCGGAGATCTCCGCCGATGCCATGCCGTCGGCCGACCGTGTGCCCCTGTGGTTCGAGTACGCGCCACGCATTCGCGGCGCCGAGCGGCACGTCTTCATCAAACTGCACACCCACGGTGCCGAGGACCCGACGCTCGAAGCCCTGCTCGGCGGCGGGCTGTCGACGATGTGGAGCGAACTCGAACGCCGCTATCGCGATCAGCCCGGGTTCGAGCTGCACTACGAAAGCTGTTGGGAGATGTACCAGGCCATCCGCTCGCTGGTGCATCGCGAGAGCACCTGATGCGCATTCTCTATCACCACCGCACCCAGGGTCGCGGCGCCGAAGGCAATCACATCGTCAGCATCGTGACGGCATTGCGGGCGCTGGGCCACCAGGTGGACGTGCTCTCGCCGCCCGGCGTCGACCCCTTCGATCCGGCGTCCACCATTCCCGTGGACAAAGCCAGGACGCAGACGCGGGGCTGGGGTTCGCTGTGGAAGCTCATGAGCCGCAAGTTTCCCGACTGGCTGTTCGAGCTCGCCGAGCTCTTCTACAACGTGCCGGCGTATTTCCGCCTGCGGCGCGCGCTGGCGGACGGTCAATACGACCTGGTGTTCGAGCGCTATGCATTCTTTCTCGTGGCGGGCGTTATCGCCGCGCGCCGCGCCGGCTGCCGCTTCCTGCTGGAAGTGAACGAGGTGAATGGCATCCCGAATCGCGCCCGCAAGCAGACCTTCGTCGGGCTCTGCGGCGCCACCGAGCGTTTCATCTTCCGTCGCTGCACGCGCGTGCATGCGGTGTCCTCGTGGCTGGGAGATCGGGCCGTGGACGCGGGCCTGGATCGTTCCCGGCTGGTCGTCGTGCCGAATGGCTTCGAGACCGCGAAGCTCAAGCTCGGTCGTTCGCGCGACGAGATGCGGCGCCAGCTGCGCCTCGATGGCGGCCTGGTGCTGGGCTTCGCCGGCTGGTTCGACCGATGGGATCGCCTCGATCTGCTCGTGGACCTGTTCGACGATCTGCGTCGCGAGCATGGGAAGCTGCGCCTGTGCCTGGTGGGCGGAGGTCCCGCCGAGCAGCAGTTGATCGCGCGTGTCGCGCAATCGCCATTCTCCGCCGACATCCAGCTCACGGGCCCGGTGCCGCGCCAGCAGGTGTACGACTACATCCAGACATTCGACATCGGCGTGTTGCCGCACTCGAACGTGTTCGGCTCGCCCATCGTGATGTTCGAGATGATGGGGCTGTCCATTCCGCTCGTACTGCCCCGGCTGCCGCCCATCGAGGACGTGCATCGCGACGGCGAAACGGCGCTGACGTTTCCGCCGCTCGATTTCCAGGCCTGTCGCGCTGCGCTCGAGCGTTACCTGACCGATGCCACGCTGCGCGAGACCATTGCCGCCCGCGCGCATGCGATGCTGATCTCGCGCCACACCTGGCGCGATACCGCGACGCGCATCATGGCGGCGCTGCCGGCGGCGTGACGCTCAGCCGGCGCGGCTGTTTCCCGGTTTGCGGCCGCTGAGGCGCAGCAGCTGTAGTTTGGCGAGCAACCACAGCGCACGCAGGTTGAACTGCGTGCGCAGTGAGGCGCCGAGCTGGGATGCCGCCTCTTCGTAGCGACCGAACCACATGCAGTCTTCGCCGTAGCTTCGCAGGATCTGCGCGCGCGAGCGGCGGATGATGTCGGCGTGCTGCGCGGCGAGGGCGGGTTGCTCGCGGGTGAATTTCTCGAGCACGCGCAGGCGATTGCCGGTGTTCACCTTCTTGCTGAGCGAACCCTGGGTTTCGATGAGCCGGATCATCGGCTTGGCCACCAGCGCCACGCGCGTCGCCACCGCCAGGCGCAGTCCGAACTCGAAGTCACCGGAGGTGGGAAAAGTCTCGTCCCAGCCACCGATCTGCTGAACCACGTCGCGGCGCGCGATGATGTTCGAACCGAGCAGGCCCGACGCCTGCGAGAGCACGTAGGGCACCGTGGCCACGCTGTGCTGGCCGCCGAGCGACAGGTCGAACACACCGCGGTCGCTGCCGTCGGAGTTCACGCGGGCCAGGCTGCCGTACACGGCACCCACGCGGGCATCGCCTTCCATGAGAGCCACGGTGGTTTCCAGCCAGGCCGGGTCCCACTCGTCGTCCGAGTCGAGAAAGGCGACGTACTTGCCGTTGGCATTGGCCACGCCGAAGTTGCGCGCGCTCGAGCAGCCGCCATTGGCCTTGCGCACCACACGCACCTGCGGCTCGTTCATGCGTGCGACCACCTGCTCGGTGCCGTCGGTCGAGCCATCGTCGGCGACGATGAGCTCGAAGTCCCGGAAGGTCTGCTTCAGGGCGCTGCGGATGGCTGCTTCGATGCAATGCGCACGGTTGTAGGTGGGGATGATGATGCTGACCAGCGGCTTATTCATTGCAGAGCTCGGCGACGGTGGCAAAGGAGAGTTGACGGGCGCGCAAGGTGGCGATCACCTGCGGCAGCGCCTCGACGGTATGGGCGTAATCGTCATGGAACAGGATGATGCTGCCCGGCGGCGGCGCCGTGCGCGACAGGCGTTGCTCGATGTCCGCCGCCTTGTCGCAGAAGGAATCCCGGCTGTCGTACGACCAGAAGGCCAGGCGATAGCCGCGCTGCCCGAGATCGCGCAATGCGCCAAAGGTGATGTCGCCGTAGGGCGGGCGGTAGTAAGGCGCCAGGTGCGTGCCGGAGATCTCGCAGAGCAGGGCGTGGCAGGCGGTGGCATTGACCAGGGCGGCGTCGCGACTTTGCGTGGACGTCGCGACGTGGTCGACGCCATGCGCGGCAATCTGGTGCCCCGCCGAATGGACGCGACGCACCAGCGCCGGCCAGCGGGCCGCATTGACACCCTGGAAGAAGAACGTCGCGCGCACTTCCTGCTGCGCGAGAATCTCGAGGATGCGCGGCGTGTATTCCGGGTGCGGTCCGTCATCGAAGGTCAGCGCGACTCGATTGCGGTCCTCGGCAGGCTGGGCGAAGCACAACAGGTCCGGGGCGAACCGGCTGGCGAGACTCAGGAGTTTCATCGGCAGACGCATGGGGCTTTCCTCAGGCCGCGACGTCGCGGACCGGATCGAAGGACGCGGCGCGGCGCAATACGCGCTCATAAGCGGCGGCAGCTCGAGCCCAGCTCTGCTCCTGCACGGAGGCGGCGATGGCTGCGTGATCCCAGGATCGTCGCAGCGCGTCGTGGAGTGCCCGGGCGAGTGCCGCAACGTCGCCGGCAGCCACCGTGATTCCGCGGGGCTCGGTGATCAGTTCCCCGAGCGCGCCCACGCGGCTCGCCACCAGCGGCCGGCCGCAGGCCAGTGCCTCCATGGCTGCATTCGGGTGACCCTCGCGCCGGCTCGGCATGGCGATGGCGTCGGCGGCGGTCATCCAGGTGGCAACGTCGGCATGCGGCACCGCGCCGACCAGGCGCACGTGCGTGGCGAGGCCGGCCGAGGCAATGAGTGCCTCGAGCGCCGGACGCTGCGCACCTTCGCCGACGATGACCACGCGCGCTTCGGGCAGCGTGCCGCGCAAGTGCCGTGCGCTTTCGATGAGTACGTCGACGCCTTTTTCGAAGCTGAGGCGGCTCACGCACACCACCAGCGGGCCCGGCCCGAGGCCCAGCTGGCGCCGCGCCGCCGCGGCGTCGCCCGGCCGGAAGCGCGCCGTATCGACACCATTGGGGATGACCATGAGTTTTTCGGCAGGCACGCCGGCCGCGCGCAGTCCATCGGCCAGCGGCTGCGACACCGCGGTCACGGCGGCGGCCGCCCGCAGCGCCTGCAGGATGCGCGGACCCTTGGCCGGATCGCGCAGGTCTTCATTGACGTCGCAGCCGAGGCCGGTGAGCACCACGGGCACCTTGAGGCGCTCGCCCAGCCGCATGGCGGCGACGCCATCGGGGAACAGCCAGTGCGCATTGATGACGTCGAACGGTTTCACCGCGTGGCGCTGCTCGATCGTGCTGCGCACCCCGCGATACATGAAACGGTCGTGTGCCCGCTCGGACAGCCTGGGGATGAGCAGGTAGCGTGGGTAGCTCACGCGCACACCGTCCACGGTCAGCTCGCTGGCGAGGCCACCGAACTCGCGTGCGTAGCCCGGCGCGAGGCGCGCCGCCAGCCGCCCCGGCGGGAACCAGGGCAGCGGAACCGCCACCTCGAGCTCGCACAGACGTGCGAGTTCGGCGGCGATCTGCCGCGTGAACAATCCGCGGTTCGCGTCGCGCGAGGTCGGGAACAGGTTGGAGAACAGCAGCGCCCTCATGCGCGCAGGGCCTCGGGCGTGGCTGATGCCGCCTGCAGCGAGCGCAGCGGCACACAGAGGTCGTCGACGAAAGTGCGATGCCAGGTCTCGAGGATGACCAGCGACAGCAGTCGGCGGCTGTAATCGCCTTGGCCGCTCTTGTGCCGCGCGAGGATGCCACGCACGTATTCGGGACGGAAATAGCCGCGGTTCAGCGTGCGTGGATCGAGCAGGATCTCCGCCACCCGCTCGTAGAGCTCGTCACGGAACCACCGCGAGATGGGCACCGGGAAGCCCTGCTTCTTGCGGTAGATGATGCTCTTGGGCAGCCAGCGCTCGGCGGTGCGCTTCAGGAGATATTTCGCCGTATCGCCATTGAGGCGCAAATCGTCGGGCAGCGACAGGCAGAACTCGATGAGCTTGTGATCGAGGAAGGGCACGCGCAGCTCGACCGAGGCGGCCATGGTCATCTTGTCGGCCTTGATGAGCAGGTCGTCCGGCAGCCAGCTCTTGAGGTCGACGTAGGACATGCGCTTGAGCTGTGAGGCCTGCTGGAGATGGCCGAACAGGCCGCCGAAATAGTCGGCTACCGTGGTGCCCACGGCCTGCTGGAAGCCGTCGGTGTACATGCGCGATCGGATGCCGCGCGTGAAGTCGTTGGGAATGCTCCAGTAACGGTCGGCGAGCGGCGTGCCGATCCAATCGAGATACTTGGCCGCCTTCTCCGAGGCGGTGCGGGTCGCGAGCGCGCGCGCGATGGCGCTGCCGCCGAATGGCCGCGCGAGCGATCGCAGCCGGTCGACCTTGCGCATGATGTTGTACAGCGGATACCCGGCCAGAGCCTCGTCGCCGCCTTCGCCCGACAGCACCACGGTGACGTCGCGGCGCGCGCGGCGCGCCAGGTGGTAGAGCGCGATGCCGGCGCTTTCGACGATGGGTTCCTCGGAGCGCTGCACGAAGGCCGCGACGTTCTCGAAGAAATCGCCGTGCGTCAGCACGTGCTCGACATGATCGGTGCGCAAGTGCTCGGCGACCACGCGCGCATGCGGCAGCTCGTTGTGCTCCGGGCTGTCGCCGTAACCGATGGAAAAGGTCTTGACGGGCGCGCCCGTGAGCTCGCCCATCTGCGCGACGATGACGCTCGAATCCACGCCGCCCGAGAGAAAGGCGCCGAGCGGCACGTCGCTGATCAGCCGCAGGCGCACGCTCTCGCGCAGCAGGGCCTGAAACTCCTCGCTGGCCTCGTCCAGCGTGAGATTGCGCGCAGGTGCATCCGGCACATCCCAGTAGCGCTCGATGCGTGGTGCCGCCTGCCCCGGCTTCCAGGTGAGCAGATGGCCGGGCAGCAGCTTCTTCACGCCTTGGAACAGGGTGTCTTCGCCCGGCACGTAGCCGACCGCGGTGAAGAAATCGATGGCGGCCGCATCCGGGCTCGCGCGCCCGCCGCGCGCCAGCAGCACCGGTTTCACCTCGGAGGCGAACACCAGGCGATTGCCCACCAGGCTGTAGTAGAGCGGCTTGATGCCGAGCCGGTCACGCGCGATGAACAACGTGCCCTGGTTGGTATCGTAGAGCGCGAAGGCGAACATGCCGCGAAAGCGCTCGACGCAGGCCGTGCCGAACTCCTCATAGGCATGCACGATGACCTCGGTGTCGGTCTGCGTGCTGAAACGATGGCCGCGCGCGATCAGGTCCTGACGCAGTTCCTGATAGTTGAAGATCTCGCCGTTGAACACGACGAGCAGGCTGCGGTCCTCGTTGTAGACGGGCTGCTCGCCCGCCTCGAGGTCGATGATCGTCAGGCGGCGGTGACCGAGACCGATGCGATGATCGGACCAGAAGCCTTCCGCGTCGGGTCCGCGCTCCGCCATCAGCCGGGTCATGTGCATGAGCAGGGTCTGGTCTACGCCGGATTGGGACGTCGGGTCGTAGATTCCGCAGAAGCCACACATGCCAGAGCCGCCTCGAAAAATGGGTGGGGCACGCTAACCCAAGGCGTGCTCACGCGGGTGGGCGCGGCGTTTCGCGCGGCCCGGTTCCGTGACGCAGTTCTCCGTGTCTTTTTTCGTGATCTCGGTCACTTATTGGTCCGGCGCGCGATCCGCGCGGAAAGTCGTTTCGAGGCTGCGTGGTAACGTACGCCGCCTTCGTTGACAGGGGATGTTCGTCGTGATCGGCAGCCTGCGTGCAAGCATCGGGAAGCGTATTTTCAAGAGCATTTTGCTGACTCTCGCCCTCGCAGGTGCGTCCGCTGCCTTCGCGGCGGAGCCGACTGAACCTAACCTGCCGCCGCCGCGTACCGATTACGTAATCGGCCCCGGCGACGCCCTGCAGATTTTCGTGTGGCGCAATCCGGAGCTGTCCACCACCGTGCCCGTGCGTCCGGACGGCAAGATCTCCACGCCGCTCGTCGAGGACATGATCGCCGCGGGCAAGACGCCGGCCCAGCTCGCGCGCGACGTGGAAACCGTGCTCGCCGAGTACGTGCGCAGTCCGACGGTCAACGTCATCGTGATCACGGCGGCGAGCACCATGAGCAAGGTGCAGGTGTTCGGCCAGGTCAAGGTTCCGCAGAGCATTCCGTATCGCGACGGCCTGCGCGTGCTCGACGTCGTGCTGCTCACCGGTGGGCTCACCGATTTCGCGGCGCCCAATCGCGCCAAGATCGTGCGCGCGGCGCCGAACGGACAGAAGGGCAAGGAGCAGCGCGTGCGGCTCGGCGACCTCCTGGAGAAAGGCGACATGAAACAGAATTTCCTGCTCATGCCGGGTGACGTGCTCGTCGTGCCGCAGACGCGCTTCTAAGGAACGAAAAGAATCATGGCCGGTGTCGAACAATCATTGACTCTCCTCGCCCAGGATCTCAAGGACGAGCTGCGCGGCGTGTGGCGCTTTCGCTGGCGCGCCATGCTGGTGGCGTGGATCCTGCTGGTGCTCGGCGCGCTGGCGGTGTCGGTGCTGCCCGATCACTACCTGGCGACCGCGCGCGTGTACGTCGATTCGAGCTCGCGGCTCGGCAAGCTGCTCCAGGGTCTGGCCGTCGAGACCAACGTCGAGATGCAGATCGCCGTGGTGCGCCAGACTTTGCTGAGCCGTCCGCACCTGCTGCGCATGACGCAGTCGCCCGAGTTCGGCGCGGTCGGCAAGACGCCCGGCGAGATCGACAAGCTGCTCTCGCGCCTGCGCGACAAGATCGAGATCATGCCGATCCGCGGCCAGGAATCGGCAGGCGCGATCATCCTCATGATCAGCTACCCGGACACCAGCCGGGACCGCGCGCTGTTCGTAGTGCGTTCGCTGGTCGAAGGCTTCGTCAGCGAGACGGCCGACGCGAGCCGCGTCAAGGCCGAAGAAGCCCAGTCCTTCCTCCTGAAGGAGTTGTCGGAGCTCGAGAAGAAGCTCGGCGAATCCGAAGATCGGCTTGCGACCTTCAAGCAGCACAATTTCGGCGTACTGCCGGGGCAGGGCGGCGACTACTTCACGCGGCTGCAGAATGAACGCCAGGGCCTCGACCAGGCGCGCAGCCAGTTCGACGTCCTCATGAGCCAGCGCGCGGCGCTCAACGACCAGCTGCGCGGCCAGGCGCCACTGGTGCCGACCGCGCGCGACTTCCAGGTGCCCGGCCAGAAGGACATCGATGCGCGCATCAAGGAGTCCGAGACCAAGCTCGAAGAGCTGTTGCTGCGCTTCACCGACCGGCACCCGGAGGTGATCGCGCTGCGGCAGACCATCGCCGACCTCAAGGATCGTCGTGAGCGCGAACTCGCCGCCCTGCAGGGCGGTGGCGCGGGCAGCGGCAGTCTGGCGGTGGCCGACAACCCGCTGTACCAGAGCATCCGCATGCAGCTGAACAAGGTGGATGTCGACGCGGCCGCGTTGCGCGCCGACATTGCACAGCGGGAGCGGCGCATCGCCGACCTGCAGCGCTCGATCAACACGGCGCCGGAAGTGGAAGCCGAGCTCGCGCGCCTGAATCGCGACTATGGCGTGACGAAGACCCAGTACGAGGCGCTGCTCGATCGCCTGCAGCGCGCGCGCCTCTCCGAGAGCGCGGAGGAAACCGGCGTGGTGTCGTTCAAGGTCCTGGAGCCGCCGGCCGCGAGTCTCGCGCCGGTGGGGCCGAATCGTCAGCTCATGTTGCTGGCGGTGCTGCTCGGCGCGATCGGCGGCGGTGCCGCGCTCGCCTACGTGATGCACCAGATGCGACCGGTGTTCGCGAATCCCACCGCGCTGGCCGAGGTCACCAAGCTGCCGGTGCTGGGCTCGGTGTCTTTCGGACGCCTGGAAGCGCACATCGCCAGAATGCGGGGCTCCACGCTGCGGTTCGGAACGGCATTCGGCGGTCTGCTGGTCGTGTTCGCGGTGATGATGACGTTCCGCACTTCGACCGCCGCGTTCATGCACAACCTGCTCGGCTGAAGCGGGCTGCGAGGAATTTACGATGAGTCTGATCGAAGAAGCACTGAAGCGCGCCAAGCGGGAGGGCACGACGACCGAGTTGAAGACGCGGTCGCGTGTCGACATTCCACCGGTGCCGGAGCGTGCGGGTTCGACCGGCAAGCTGGCGGCGAAGCTCGCGGCCCGGCCGATGATCGAAATCGAGAAGAACCGGTTGCGCGAGGCCGGTCTCGCGCCCGCATCGTCCGCGGATCGCCACCTCACGTCGGAATACCGCGCGATCAAGCGCGCGCTGCTGGGTGTCATGACGCGCCGCCTCGCGAGTGGCGTCGAACGCGCCAATTCGCTGATGGTCGCGAGCGCGGTGCCCGGCGAGGGCAAGACGTTCACGAGCCTCAACCTGGCCATGAGCCTGGCCGCGGAGCGTGACTGGACCGTCGTGCTCGT
Organism: uncultured Pseudomonadota bacterium; assembly: GCA_946479515.1. The sequence continues at coordinate 18,809 of CAMLGF010000004.1, forward strand.
CGATGCGGACGGCGCGAAGCAGCACCTGACGTCGGTATTCGGGCTGCGCGACGAGCGCGGCCTGCTGGACGTGCTCTCCGACCCGCGCGCCGCGCTCGCCGACGTGATGTTCCGCACGTCGCTGCCGAATCTCAACATCGTGCCGGCCGGCCGCGTCTCGGACTCGGCCACCGAGCTCATCGCCAGCTCGCGCATGACGCAGATCGTCAACGAGTTGCTGCGCGACGAACCGCGCGCGATCCTGGTCTTCGATTCGTCGCCGCTGCTGCTGACCACCGAATCGCGCGCCCTGGCGGACGCGGTGGGCCAGGTGCTGCTGGTCGTGCGCGCCGATCACACGCCGCGCTCGTCCGTGCAGGAAGCCATCGCGGCGCTCGGCGAAGGACACCACGTCAGTCTCGTGCTCAATGAATTCCAGGGCAAGTCGCTGCAGAGCTACTACCCGGCGGACGGCGAGGCACGTCCGTCGGCCATCGATTGATGCCGATCGGTCCGTGCAACAAATGAATCCAAACAACGTGTTTCGTCCCGCGCCCGTTTCGCTGCTCGCTCTCGCCGTGGCGGCTGCCTGTGCCGGCCCGGCCGGCGCGGCGGACTACGATGTCACCGCGCATTTCGGCGATACCTACACCGACAACTCGCTGCTCGCGCCGTTCAACGAGCAGTCGGACAACATCGGCGCCGTGGCGCTGAAGGCGGACATCGCCGCGCAGGGCGAGCACTACGATGCGACGGTGCGCACCGCGGCCACGTACCTGCACTACTTCCGGGGCACCAGCGACGACGACGTACTGCGCGGCTTCGATGGCGAGCTCACGCTGAACCTGGTTCCGCAGCGCTTCCTGTGGCGCTTTCAGGAAAGCTATGGCCCGGTGCTGGAGAATCCGCTCGCGCAGGACCGCCCCGACAACTGGACCTACGACAGCTACTTCACGACGGGGCCGGACATGCAGTTCGGCGACACCGCGGGGTTCCACGTGATCACCTCGGCGCGCTACGGGCGCGCCGACTACGAGAACTCGCGCGTGCCCGGCAATCAGCAATACTCCGGGCGCGTATCGATCGCGATGCCGGGCACCGAGCACAGCGAAAACTCGCTGAATCTCAAGGCGCAGCGCGTCGAGCAGGAGAACCTGCCGCCGATCACCGACGGGGCCGAAGGTTACGACTCTCAGGAAGCCTACCTACGCATCGCCAACGAGATGAAGCGCACCAGCTTCGTCGTCGAGCTGGGCGCGTCGAGCCTGCACGATGCCGGTGACTCCTCGACCGTGCCGCTGGTGCGCGCGCAGGTCGATCGGGCGATCACCCGGCACTTCACCATCGCGCTGGCCGTGGGTTCGCAGTATTCGGACAACCTCGGGCGCTTCTCGCGACTGCAGGGCGGCGACGGCAGCGTCAACGACCCGCGCCGCGACGTCACGCCGGTGACCGACCCGCTCGAGGAGCGCTTCGGCGACATCGCGCTGCAGTACCAGTCGCCGCGCACCGATGTCGGCGTGCGCGTGCGCTACAACAAGCTCGAGTACCAGCATTCCCAGTCGGATCTGGCGGCGCAGGAATATCGCAGCGCCACGTTCGACGCGCGGCGCCAGGTGACCCCGCGCTTCAGCCTCGAGCTCGGCGGTTCGCTCGATCGCCGCCAGTTCGGCCAGGTCGCGCGCAGCGATGACGAGTACTACGGCTTCCTGACTGCCGCGCTGCGCGTGCGCCGCGACCTGGGATTGCAGGTGACCGGCCGGTACGAGAAGCGCGACTCGAACGATCCGCTGGCCGACTACGCCGAGAAGTCGATCCAGATCGAACTGACATATCAGCTCGCGCAGAGCGACCGCCAGCCGAGGGCGAAGAGCCGCATCGGCTTGTACTGAGCTTCCGCGCGCCGTCGCGCGCCCTCTGCACCACCCAAGAATCTATGCGCCAAGAACTCACACGCCTGTTTCGCTATCGCGCGCTGCAATACGTGCTCGCGCGCCGTGACGTCAGTATCCGCTACAAGCAATCCGTCATGGGTTTCCTGTGGGCGATCCTGATGCCCATGCTCATCGTCGGTGCCGGTGCGCTGGTGCGCGTCGCCGCCGGAAAATTCTCCGGCGGACACGTGTCGAACGCGGACATCCAGTCGGTGATCGTGCGCGCGGTCGTGTGGTCATTCGTGATCGCCGCGGTCCGCTTCAGCACCGCGAGCCTGATCGGCAACACCAATCTCGTCACCAAGATCGCGTTCCCGAAAGAAGTGTTCCCGATCGCGGCCGTGCTCTCCAGCCTGTTCGATTTCGCGATCGCCGCGGTCGCGGCGCTGGTCGCCATGGCGCTGCTCGGCTGGGTGCCGGGCCTGATGGCGCTATGGGCGCTGCCGATGCTGGTGGTCACCGTCATGCTGGTGCTGGGCTCGGCGCTCGTGCTGTCGGCCACCAATCTGTTCTTTCGCGACGTCAAGTACATCGTCGAGATCTTCCTCACGTACGCGATCTTCTTCACGCCGGTGTTGTACTCCGCTGACGCCGTCGGCAAGTGGAAGAACATCATCATGCTGAACCCGATCGCGCCGTTGCTCGAGGGGATCAGCGACACCTTGGTGGAGGGCGTTCCGCCCGACTACGGCTGGCTCGGCTACAGCGCCGGATTCGCGTTCGTGGCGCTGTTCGCGGGCTACTGGCTGTTCAAGCAGCTCGAGTCCACCTTCGCTGAACGTATCTAGGAACAAGGCAATGAGCGACGTCGCCCTGCGGATGGATCAGGTCTACAAGAAGTTCAAGCGTGGCGAGCGCCACGATTCGCTGCGCGACTTGATCCCGGCGCTGGCCCGCCGCGCGGTCAAGCGCATGACCGGCCCCGGCGAGCTCAAGGCCGAGGAATTCTGGTCGCTGCGGAACATCTCGTACGAGATCAAGAAGGGCGAGGCGGTCGGCATCATCGGCCACAACGGTGCCGGCAAGAGCACGATGCTCAAGCATCTGTCGGGCATCATGAAGCCGACGCGCGGCAAGATCGAGGTCAACGGCCGGTTGTCCGCGCTCATCGAAGTGGGCGCCGGCTTCCACCAGGATCTCACGGGTCGCGAAAACGTGTTCCTCAACGGCGTGATCCTCGGCATGACGCGCGATGAGATCCGTCGCAAGTTCGACGCCATCGTCGACTTCGCCGGTATCGCCGATTTCATCGACACGCCCGTCAAGCGCTACTCGTCCGGCATGTACGCGCGCCTCGGCTTCTCGGTTGCCGCGCACATGGAGCCCGACATCCTGATCATCGACGAGGTGCTGTCGGTCGGCGATTTCGCATTCCAGGCCAAGGGCGTGCAGAAAATGCGTTCCGTCGCCAAGAGCGGCGCGACCGTGGTATTCGTCTCGCACAACCTGCGCGCGATGGCCGACCTGTGCCCGCGTTCGTTGCTGCTGAAGAAGGGCGAGCTCATCGAGGACGGAGAGACGTCCAAGGTCATTCACAGCTACATGACGCAGCTGCAATCGCAGCAGCAGCACGACACCTCGCAGGATGTGGTCATCGATTCGGTGAAGGTGCGCGGCGCCAACGGGCCGCGTTTCGACTTCCGGTCGGGCGAGAAGTGCTGGGTCGAGATCACGGTGCGTGCCGTGCGACCCATCCAGCGCGTTGCGGCCGTGCTGCACATCCTCGACGACAAGTACTACGAGGTCTTCAATACCTCGAGCGAGCGGCTGGGCCTGCCGCCGTTGACCCTGCAGGAAGGCGAGTCGCACACCTACGAGTTCGAGCTGGACCTGCACCTCGCCAACGGCAGCTTCCATTTGCGCACGTTCCTGTTCCGCTACGACATCGAGCGTGCCTACGCCGACATCAATCCGGCGGCGACGTTGTTCATCACGTCCCCGCTCGACGTGCGTGGCGCCGCGAACCTCTATCCGACCGTGCGTCTGCTGCGCTGAACGTCAATCGCGCGCGGGCCCGCGCAGGGTCAATCGCGCGCGGACCCGCGCAACGGCTGCACGCGCCAGTACGTGAGCGAGCGCCACAGCCACTCGAGCGGACCATAGCGGAAGTGCCGCAGCCACAAGCGGCTCCACGCCAGCTGCAGCGCCCACATGCCGAGCACGACGTAGTACAGCTGGAAGCGGTCGAGCGTGCCGTAGAGCCCGAGGCCGATTCCGTAGAACACCAGGCTGCAGATCACCGTCTGCGCGATGTAATTGGTGAGCGCCATGCGCCCGACCGCGGCGAGCGGACGCTGCACGAAGGCCAGGACCCGCGCACGACACAGGAGCATCACCGCGCCGATGTGGCCGAGCGCCACACCGAGCCGGCTGATCTCGTACGTGATGCGGGTGCGCGACTGCGACAGGACGTCGAACGAGTGCGCGAGCAGTGTCGATACCTCCCAGGCCTTGAGCGACAGGCCGAGCGCATAGCCCACGGCCGTCAGCAGCAGATAGAAGCGCACGCTGTGCTCGCCCGTGAGCACGCCCCATTTGAGCAGTGCCATGCCGAGGAACATCATCGCCAGCGCATCCCACAGGAGCAGGTCGTAGGTCTTGGCGCTCTGCTGGTAGCGCACGCTGGGCAGCGTCGTCTTGAGAATCTGCACGTAGTTGCCGCGCATGCCGTCGATGCGGTCCTGCACCTGCGCCGGATCCGGATGCGCGCTGGCGCGATTCTGCTGCCACTCGCGAATGTACTGGCGGTCGAGTGCGGTCGCGGCGCCGCGCGCCAGCCGCTCTTCGGCGGCCTCGGCCCGGCTGCGCGTATGCAGATCCTGGTACAGCCCGAATCCGTCCCGGGCGATCATGCCCGCGAGGATCAGCGCCGCGATCAGCAGCAACCGCGGCGGAGGCAGGTTGCGGAATGGATAGAGCAGCAGCCCGGCGAGGCCGTACACGAACAATACATCGCCCGGCCACAAGAGGACGATGGCGTGGCCGGCACCAAATGCCGTGAGCCACAGTGTGCGGCGATAATAGATGTCGGCGGCCTGCGCCTCACGTGCCGGGTCGCGTGCGAAGGTCCGCAGCAGCAGCAGTGCGCTGGCGCCGAACAGCAGCGAGAAGATGCCACGCATGCTGCCCTCGAAGAACAGCTTGTTGAACACCCACGCGCCCAGATTGCGGGAGTCGGTTCCGCCATACACCGTCGGATCGTCCATCGCATAGGGCATGGCGAACACGGCGATGTTGATCACCAGGATGCCGAGCGTCGCGGCACCGCGCAGTACGTCGATGGCGGCGATCCGGCGCGAGTTCGAGGTCACGGGCGTGGCTGGCTCACCGGAACGGGCAGTGAGAGCCGGCACGTTCATGCATACCCTTGGATCCGGCAAAGCGGGGAATCTGTGAAACGGTTGACACTATCGGGTGCAAGCTCTGGTCGGCGGGAATCTTCGCAAGCGGCGCACAGTATTCTATGCAAACTGCAGGCGCCCCATACAATTCTGTCAACACGCGCGACCGGCATTCAGCTAGAACTCTTATGACAAAGCACGCAGTGCGCATCGGTCTCGTTTCACCCTATTCCGGAACCAATCTCGGCGATCAGGCGGTTCAGTCCGCGACCATCGGCAACCTGCGCGCGCGCTCGCCCGGCGCGGAGATCACCGGCATTTATCTGAATACCTGGCGTCCGGCGCGGATCCATGACGTCAGGACCTTCCCGATCACCGGTCTCGCGGTGCCGTTCTATTCGAACGTCGAGGAGTTGTTTGGCAGCGGACCGTCGCCGGCCGAGCGGCCGGCCGTGTCACCCCCGGCTGCAGACGCAGGCCATGCTCCGGGCGGCTGGCGCGAGGCCGTGAAGCGCATTCCCGGCGTGCGGGCAACCGTGCTCGGATTGCGCGCCGCCGTCGGCGCCGTGCGCAGCGTGTTCACCGAGATGCGCTGGCTGGTGCGCGCCTGGCGGTTCGTCGGCCAGCTCGACCTGGTGGTCATCGCCGGTAGTGGGCAGATCTGCGACACGTGGGGTGGTGCCCTCGGCCAGCCGTATTCCATGGCCCGCTGGGCATGCCTGGCGAAATTGCGCGGCCGCCGCTTCGCGATCATGAGCGTCGGCGCGAGCCAGTTGCAGAGCTGGATGAGCCGTCGGCTGACCGCCTTCGCGGTCCGTCGCGCCGATTACCTGAGTTGCCGCGATCCGGAGAGCATCGCCTTGGTGCGCGAGCTCGTGCCCGGCAGTGATCCCCGCATGGTCTATGACCTGGCCTCGACGCTGCCGGCGCTCGAAGCCGCGCGCAATCCCGCGGCACCGGCCAAGACCGTGGCGATCAGCCCGATGTCCTTCGGCCGGGTGGGTAGCTGGCCCAATGAGGCGCAGGATCTCTACCAACGCTACATCCGCGCGTTGAGCGGCCTCACGCTCGCGCTGGGTCGCGAAGGCTGGAACATCACGCTGTTCATGACCAGTGGCGCCGACGGCCGGGCGCTGACCGAGCTCATCGAGCTGGTTCGCGCGGAGGAACCGGCCATCGCCGACCGCTTCAAGGTGGTTAGACCGCCGACGCTCGCGCAGCTGTTCGAGGCGATCTCGCCCTGCCGCCTGGTCGTCGCGAGCCGCCTGCACGGCGTCATCCTGTCCCACCTGCTCGAGAAGCCGGTGCTCGCCATTTCGTTCGATCCCAAGGTGGATTCACACATCATCCAGTTCGGGCAGGAGGAGTTCCGCCTGGACATCGGCAACGTGGACACGCCCACGTTGCAGGCCCGCTTCGCGGCGCTCGAGCAGGCGGCGGACTCGGTGACCGAGGCCGTGCGGCGCGCGCGCGAGTCCTACGCGCCCGACGTGCTGAAGCAGTACGACCGCCTGATCGAGCTGGCGCGGGGCGGCGCGTGAAAGTCGCGCGCTCGCTGCTGATTTCGGCCGAGTATTTTCCGCCGCAGGTCGGCGGCATCTCGACCATGATGCGCGAGATCTGCAGCGCGCTCGGGCGCGAGCGCATCGCCTGTCTCACCGGCGTGCCCTCGGCGGGTGCGCCGGGCGCCGCCGCGGATCCGGTGCGCGTCTATCGCTCGCCGGCCGTGTTCAGCGGCGGCGATCTGCACCGGGCGCTCGCATTCCTCGGGACCTGGCCGCGAATCGCGCTGGGCTGGAAACCGGACATCGTGCAGTGCGCCACCTGCCTGGACGCCGCACAGGTGGGCTACTGGCTCAAGACCAAGTTCGGCCTGCCGCTCGCGATCTATGCGCACGGCAACGAGATACTGAGTGCCGCGAGCGACACCTGGGAAAAGCCGCGCCTGGCATTGCGCGTCGCGGATCGAGTGCTCGCGAACAGTCGCTATACGGCGCAGCTCGTCGCGGGCCTCGGCGTCGCACCGGAGCGCATCGAGGTCGTGAACCCCGGCTGCGACGTGAGCGGCTTCACGCCGGGCGAACCGTCACCGGCGCTGTACGCGACCTGGCCGCAGCTGCGCGGCGCCGCGCCGCTGTTGCTCACCACCGGAAACCTGGTGCAGCGCAAGGGGCAGGATGTGACCCTGCGTGCGTTGCCCGAACTGATCGCACGCTACCCGTCATTGCACTACGCGATCGTCGGCGACGGCCGTGACCGCGCGGAGCTCGAGACGCTTGCCGATTCCCTGGGCGTTCGGGCGCATGTCAGCTTCCTCGGTCGCGCGCCGCAGGAGCGCCTGCTCGACCTGTACCGTGCCTGCGACCTGTTCCTCATGCCGAGCCGCATGCGCGCGGACCGCAACGACGTGGAAGGCTTCGGCATCGTGTTCCTGGAAGCCAACGCCTGCGGCAAGCCGGTGATCGGTGGCCGCACCGGCGGCATCCCCGACGCGATCATCGACGGCGAGACCGGCCTCCTGGTCGATCCCCTCGATTCCGCCGCCATCGGCGCCGCCGTGCGCCAGCTGGTCGACGACCCGGTGCGCGCGCGGGCGATGGGTGAGACGGGCCGGCGGCGCGCGCTGGAGCATTTCAACTGGAAGACCGTGGCAGCAAGGATCGATGCCATTACCACATCCTTGGTGCGCACATGAGCCAGCAACCGAAAGTCAGCGTCGTCACGCCGTTCTACAACCCGGCGCCATACTTCCAGCAGTGCGTCGAGAGCGTGCTGGCACAGAACTACCAGAATTTCGACCTCGTGTTGGTCGACAACCAGAGTAAGGATGGATCGGGCGAACTCGCCGAGGAATTCGCGCGCCGGGATCCGCGCGTGCGCGTGGTTCACAACGCGAAATTCCTGAATCAGCAGGCGAACCACAACGAGGCAATGCGGCAGATGGCGCCGGACGCCCGGTACGTGAAGCTGCTGCAGGCGGACGACTGGCTGTTCCCGAATTGCCTCGCGGAGATGGTGGCGTGTGCCGAGGAGAACCCGCGCATCGGCATGGTCAGCGCCCTCACGCTGCGTGAGACGCGCGTCGCGCTCAGCGGCCTGTCGTATCCGAGCCGGTACGTGCCGGGGCGCGAGGTCTGCCGGCGCTATCTGCTCGAGGAATTGAATCCGTTCGGCAGTCCCACGGCCTCGCTGATGCGCGCCGACATCGTGCGTTCGCTCGATCCCTTCTACGACGAACAGTCGCTCATCGACGACCTCGAAGCCGCCTTCAAGGTGCTCAAGGTCAGCGATTTCGGCTTCGTGCACCAGGTGCTGACCTTCACGCGGCGCGACAACGTCTCGGCCATGTCGATTCTCAAGCCATTCGGCCTGCCGGTGCTGTCGCATCCGATCATGCTGGCGAAATTCGGCGCGCACTTCCTGACGCCGGACGAGATCGCGCGCCGCAAGCGAGAGGTCGACTGGTACGAGTACCGTACGCTCGCACAGGGCTGGCTGCGCCGCTATCCGCGCGCTTTCTGGGAGCTGCACCAGCGCTGCCTCGCGCAGATCGGCGAGAAGATCAGCACGCCGCGCGTCGCCTGGCACGTGTTCGCGACCCTGATGTCCTATCTATTCAACCCGAAGATGTCGTTCGACGCGCTGGCGGCGCGCCTGCAGTCGCGCGGGCAGTAGATGGGCACGGGATCTGACGGGCATCACGGTTCCGCCAGATGGCACGGTGTCGCGGATGAAGCGGCGCGGGACGATGCGTACGATGCGGCCTTCGAGCGGCCGGTTTGCAGGGAACGATAAGCAAGTGCAGGAAGCAGCAGCCAGTCAAGAGGACCCGGGCAGGCAGGCGCCCCAGCCGCAGGGCCGCGGCCTGATGCGCAATGCGCTCGCGAACTGGGGTGCATTCCTGTACGTGGCGGGCGTCAGCTTCTTCCTGTCGCCGTTCATCGTTTCGCACCTGGGTGCCACGGCGTATGGCGTGTGGTCGCTGCTGGTCGCGCTGGTCGGCTACCTCGGCCTGCTGGATTTCGGGGTCCGTGGAGCGGTCACGCGTTACGTGGCGCACCACCACGCGGTGAGCGACGCGCCGGCCGCGTCGGCCATCGCCAGCGCGGCGCTGGTGTTGTTCGGGGCCTTCGGGGTGCTGGCGATCGTCATCGCCGGCATCACGGCCTGGTTCGCGCCCCACCTGTTCCACATTCCGGCCGAACTCGAATCGCGCGCCAGCCTCGTGATCCTGGTCGGTGGCTGCACCGTCGCGACGACACTGGTGGCGTCCGTGTACGGCGGCATCATCACCGGCCTGCAACGTTTCGACGTGAGCAGCGGCGTGGAGATCGCGATCACCACGGCGCGCACCATCGGCGTGATCGTCGTGCTGCAGACCGACCACGGCCTGCTCGGAATCGCGCTGGTGCACCTGGGCGCCGCGATGCTGTACGGCATGCTCATGTGGCGGGCCACGCGCCGCTACTACCCGCAGCTGCGCATCGGCTTCGATCGGCCGCTGCGCCCGCAGGTGCGCACCATCCTGTCCTACAGCGCGTTCCTGTCGCTGATCCACATCTTCAACATGATCATCTACTACACCGACACGCTGGTGATCGCGATGGTGCTGCCGATCAGCGCGGTCGCCTTCTTCGTCATCGCCAGCAACCTCTGCGAACACGCAGCGAAAGTGTCGGGCGCGCTGTCGAAGACGATGGCGCCGCGGGTGAGCGCGCTGAGTTCGGTCGGGCGCAGCGTCGCGGACGACGTGCTGGCCACCGCGCGGCTCGCCACGCTGGCGATGGCGCCCATCGCCGTCACGTTCCTGGTGCGCGGCGAATCGTTCATCGACCTGTGGATGGGGCCGGAATACGGTCCGACCTCGGGCGCGGTGCTGCGCGTACTGTCGATCATGGTGTGGCTCGGCGGCGCGCGCGCGGTCGCGGTCTCGGCGCTCATCGGCAGCGGCAGGCATCGCTCCATCATCCCGGCGGTGGCCGTGGAGGCGCTGTGCAATCTTGGCCTGTCCATCCTGTTCGCGCACCACGTCGGGGTGGTCGGCGTCGCCCTGGGCTCGGTCATCCCCAGCGTGTTCATCGGCGGGCTCGCCATACCCATCTACCTGAAACGCGCCACGGCCGTGCGGGTGCGGGCGTTCTACGAACATGCCTGGCTGCGGCCGTCGATCGCCGTGATCCCGTTCGCCGCCGGCACGTTGCTGTTCGAACTCTGGTTGCCGGCGCACAGCCTGGCGGTCTTCTTCGCGCAGGTGCTGCTGATCTTGCCGCTGGTGCCGCTCCTGGCCCTCAAGGTCTGCGCCACCGCGGACGAGCGGCGTGCCCTGTCCGGTCTCGTCGCGAAACTGCTGGCGCGCCTGCGGGTGGGAGCGAGGCCGGCATGAGCGTGCTGCGCGAAGCCATCGGCTCCTGGATCCACGGACGGGCCGAGGCAGGTCGCGCGCTCACCATGCTTCTGCTGTTCCGCCCCGCGGCGTACCTGTTGCCCATGGCCGCCATCCGCGTGCTCGCGCGTCTCGTGTCGGTGCCGCTGGTGCTCGGATTCGCGCAGAACCGCTGGATTGCACGGGAGTTCGCCAATGCATACGGCCGCTCGCTGTGGGGTGGTCTGGGGCTGGCGGTGAGTTCCTACGCGAGCAAGTTCGAGGAATTTGCCCTGCAGCAGAAGTACATCGCCGGCATCCATCGCTGGGGCGATCCGCCCATCGTCATCGAGGCGAACGAGGAGGCGCGCCGCATCATGGCGCAGGACGGGCCGCTGGTGCTGGCGCAATCGCACTTCGTGCGCAACCGGGCCGCCGCCTCGGTGCTGGTGCCGGCGATCTTCGGCCAGCGCCGCGTGGTCGCGGTGACGCTGCGGCCGCCGACGCAGAAGTTTCAGCCGCACGCCTGGCGCATGCGCCTGCAGCTTGCGCAGATCCTGGCCAGCTCCCGTGCGGTTCGTCCGGACGACTTCTCGTTCATCTACGTCGGCAGCGCCGCCTACCATGCGTCGCTCATCGAGCTGCGCAAGCCGCGGACGCTGCTGACCATCAATGTCGACGCGCACTGGCGCCGCGGCAAGCCGGCGAGCATCACGCGCCCCTATGCCGGCGCGCTCGAGCGCACCTTCGCGACCGGCGCAGCGCGTCTCGCGCGCGAGAGCGGCGCGCCCTTGCTGTTGGCGCTGCCGGTGCACGCGGCGGACGGCCACGGCATCCGCATGCGGGTGTTCGGCCCGTATCGCTCGGACCTCACGGACCCGCTCGCGCACGACGCGCACGTGACCCACCAGATGCTCGACGAGATCGAGCGCGAGATCGGACGGCGCCCCACCGAGTACGTGCTCCACATCGGTGGTGAACGGCGGTGGGATCCGGCGACCGAGACCTGGAGCAGGATCGCGCCGCCGGCGGCACAGGCTGCTTCCGGAACGGAATCGGTGCAATCATGAATGCGGGCGCCTCAGTCACGGCCAGCAACTCACCGGGCGGCAACGTGCCGGTCATCAGCATCGGGTTGCCCGTGCACAACGGCGCGCGTTTCCTGGCCACCAGCATCGATAGCGTGCTCGCCCAGACCTTCACGGATTTCGAGCTCATCATTTCGGACAATGCGTCCACCGACGAGACCGAGGCCATTTGCCGGGCCTATGCGGCACGCGACCCTCGCATCCGCTACTTCCGGCAGCCCGACAACGTCGGTGCTGCCCGCAACTGGAACATCGTCGTCGAACTGGCGCGCGGCGAATTCTTCAAATGGGCTTCCGCCAACGACTACTGCGTGCCGCAGACGCTGGAGCAATGCCTGGAGGTGATGCGCGCGGAGCCGGAAGTCGTGCTGTGTTACGGCAAGACGCAGCTCATCGACGACGCGGGCAATCTGCTGCGCGTGTATCCGCACGATCTCGAAGTGCTCGATGCCCGGCCGAGCACGCGCTTCCGCCGGCTGTGTCTCGAGCTGCGGCTCAACAACGCGCAGAGCGGTCTGCACCGCCTCGCGGCACTGCGGCGCACCGGCGTCGAACGCAGCTACCCGACGGGCGACACGGTGCTGGCCGCGGAGCTCGCGCTGTACGGTCGGTTCCGCCGGCTGCCGGAGGTGCATCTCTACCGCCGGCTCGGAAGGCGCTCGGCATCGCGATACCTGACACCGCGCGAGCTGCGCGAATTTCTCGGCGCGCGGGTGCAGGATGCCGAGCGCGTGGTCTGGCTCACGCATTGCGACTACTTCCGCTCGGTGCTGCGCGCGCCAATCAGCCTGCTCGAAAAGTTGCTGACGCTGGCCTTCGTACTGCGCAGCATCTGGTGGCATCGGGCGCCACTGTGGCGCGAGTTGATGACCCGCCCGGGCACCGACCCGCAGTCCTAGTTCCGTGCATCGGGCGCGCCGCATCGCATTGTTAGGCCTGTTCGGGGTCCGCAATCTCGGCAACGAGGCGACTCTCGCGGCGGCCATCGCCGGTCTGCGTGAGCGTGACCCGGCCGCGGAGCTGGTGCTGGTGTCGAGCCCATTGCCGGCCGGCGCGGGCGTACCGGCGATGCGGGGGCAGGTCGAGCTGGACCTGCTGCCCCTGTATCACCGCGTATGGCCGGGTGTTCCGTCCCGCTGGCAACCGGCGTGGGGCGCGTTCGCGCAGCGCATCACCGAGCCCGTGCGCCGTGCCAGGACGCGGGCGGTGGCGCGTGAATTCGATCTGCTGCTCGTCCCGGGTACCGGAATCGCTGACGACTTCGGACAGGGTCCGTACGATGCGCCTCATCATCTGATGCGCTGGTCCGAAGTGGTTCGGGAGCAGGGCGGCGCCGTGGCGTACGCCAGCATCGGCGCCGGACCTGCGAGTCATCCGCTCAGCCGGCGCTGGTTCGCGGATGCGCTGCGGGCCGCGCACTACCGCTCGTTCCGCGAGCCGGGGTCGAAGGCGTTCGCGGCCGAGATCGGCGTGGACATCGCGCACGACATGGTGATGCCGGACCTGGCATTCGCGCTGCCCTATCCCGATGGCCCGGCGCCGCCGGTGAACTGGCCGCCGCGGACGGTGGCTCTCGGGGTGATGGCCTACAAGGGCTGGAACGTGGCGGGTCGGGCCGCCGAGGACATCCATGCGACCTACCTGCGCAAGATCGTACGGCTCGCCGGCGAGCTGCTGGATTGCGGCCTGCGTGTGCGACTGCTGATCGGCAACCGGGGCAGCGATGTCCGCACCGTGCGGAATCTGTTCGAGGCGTTGGCCACGCATCCAGGCAGCCTGCGTGGGGACTTGCTCGCCGCCGACATCCGCACCCACGACGACGTGCTGCGCGAAATCGGTGCGTCCGACCTCGTGGTGGCCAGTCGATTCCACAATATCCTCAAGGCATTCCTGTTAGGGCGTGCCGCGATCTCGATCGGTTATGCGAGAAAGAACGACGAGTTGATGAACGCGATGGATTTCGGGGGATATTGTCACGCCATCGAACGATTCGACCCGGCGGGGGTGGTGGCACAGGTCCGGGAGCTGGCCTCGCGCCCGCGCCCGCCGACCGAGGGGGTCGTGCGGCGTGTGACCGAATACCGGTCTCTGCTCGCCGCGCAGTTCGACCGGCTGCTCGAACTGGCCGTTCGACGCGAAGGTTGAACAAAGTCACGAATTCGGCAAACACGTCTCAGGGTGCCCCCGGGGCGCCATAACGGGTGCTGTAAATTCCTCCGGCACTCGATAGCTAACCCCTGCTGCGACGGGGGTTTTTTCCAGGAGATTTCATGATCATCGTTGACACCGCACTGGCGCGGCGGGCCGAGGCCAATGACCCGATTCGCGTTGCCCTGGTGGGCGGCGGCTACATGGCGAGGTGCATCGCCTTGCAGATCGTCAGCGCCGTGCGCGGCATGAGATTGGTGGCCATCGCCAACCGTACCGTCGCCAAGGCCGAAACCGCCTACCGCGATGCCGGGGTCGCCGACCCTGCGCGTATCAGCACGGTGTCCCAGCTCGAGCAGGCCATCGAACGAGGCCAGCCGGCGGTGACCGACGATGCGTTGCTCGTCTGCCAGGCCGGCAACGTCGATGCCGTCATCGAGGCGACCGGACACGTCGAGTTCGGCACGCGCGTGAGCTTCGAGGCCTTGCGCCACGGCAAACACGTGATTCTCATGAGTGCGGAGATCGACGCCTCGGTTGGTCCCATCCTCAAGGCCTATGCCGACAGTGCCGGCGTGACCTACAGCTACACGGACGGCGACGAGCCCGGCGTGGGCATGAACCTGTATCGCTTCCTCGACAGCATGGGCTACGAGCCCGTGCTCATGGGCCAGATGAAGGGCATGCTCGATCGCTATCGCAACCCCGACACGCAGCGGGACTTCGCCAGCAAGCACGGCCAGAACCCGTATGTCATGGCCTCGTTTGCCGACGGCTCGAAGCTCGCGCTCGAAGCGGCCATCATGGGCAACGCCACGGGATTCGTGCCGCAGGTTCGCGGCATGCGCGGTTATCCGCTCGCGCATGTCAATGACATGCTCAAGGCCTTCCATCCGGACGATTTCGCGCGCGAGGGCCTGGTGGAATTCTCGCTCGGCGCCGCCCCGCACACCGGTGCCTTCGTGATCTGCCGCAATGACCATCCCGAAAAACGCAGACTCATGGCGTATCTCAAGATGGGCGACGGGCCGCTGTACATGTTCTACACGCCGTACCACCTGCCGCCGTGGCAGATCCCGCACTCCGTGGCGCGCGCGGTGCTGTTCAATGATGCGACCATCACGCCGCGCGGCGCGCCGGTGTGCGACACCATCGCATACGCCAAACGCGATCTGAAGGCCGGCGAGCGCCTCGACGGCATGGGCGGCTTCACCTGCTACGGTCTGGTCGAGCGCTACGAGGTCTGCGAGCGCGAAAACTATCTGCCCATGGCGATATCGCTGGACTGCCGCCTCAAGCAGGACGTCGCCAAGGACCAGCCGATCCACTATGCGCAGGTCGAACTGCCGAAGGATCGGTTGTGCGACAAGTTACGGGTCGAGCAGCGACAGCGCTTCGGCGTCGCTTCGCGCGCGGCCTGACACCTTTCGATCCGGGAGCATTGATGAAAGTCGTTCTTTTCTGCGGTGGTCTGGGCACGCGTCTGCGCGAGCACTCCGACACCATTCCGAAGCCGTTGGTGAACATCGGCTACCGTCCCATCCTCTGGCACCTGATGCGTTATTACGCGCACTTCGGTCACAAGGACTTCATCCTCTGCCTGGGATATCGCGGCGACCTGATCCGCGAGTACTTCCTCAACTACAACGAGTGCCTGACCAACGACTTCGTGATGAGCGAGGGCGGCAAGAAAATCGAGCCGTTGAAGAGCGACATCGCCGACTGGCGCATCACCTTCGTCGATACCGGCATGCACGCCAACATCGGCCAGCGCCTGCTGCGCGTGCGCGAGCATCTGCGGGGCGAGGAGATGTTCATGGCGAACTACGCGGACGGTCTCACCGACCTGCCGCTCAACGACTACGTGGGCGAGTTCCGCGCCCATCCGCAGAGCGTGGCCAGCTTCATCGCCGTGCGCACCTCGCAGAGCCTGCATTGCGTGCATGCCGACGACGGCGGCGTGGTCAGCAGCTTCGGTACGCTCACCGACAGCGAGTTCTGGATCAATGCCGGCTTCTTCTGCCTGCGTCCGCAGATCTTCGACTACATCGAAGAGGGCGATGAACTCGTGGAGAAGCCGTTCCAGCGCCTCATCGATCGCAAGCAGCTGCGCGTGCATCGCTATCGCGGCTTCTGGCAGCAGATGGACACTTTCAAGGAAAAGATCATCTACGACCGCATGGAAGCCAAGGGCAATTGTCCCTGGATGGTCTGGCGCAAGCCCTGATGCTCAACTTCGGCTTCAAACTGCCGCGCGGCCGGCAGCCGCACTTCCTGTTCATCGGCGCGCACAGCGACGACATCGAGATCGGCTGCGGCGGCACGGTCATGGAACTGCTCGCGGCCTATCCCCGCGCCCGCGTGAGCTGGGTGGTGCTGAGCTCCGAAGGACGCCGCGACTCGGAGGCGCGCCGCTCGGCGAAACTCTACGGGCGCGGCAAGGGGCGCTTCAACGTCATCGTGAAGAACTTCCGCGGTGCGTTCTTTCCCGCCGAGTTCGTCGCCCTCAAGGAATTCTTCGAGGAGCTCAAGGCGCTCGCGCCGGATGTGGTGTTCACACATTGCCGCGAGGAGCTGCACCAGGATCACCGCATCGTCGGCGAGCTGTCCTGGAACACCTTCCGCGATCACGCGATGTTCGAGTACGAGATACCGAAATTCGATGGCGGCCTGGGGTCGCCGCAGTTCTTCGTGCCGGTGTCGGCGAAGAACGTCGAGCGCAAGATCGCGCTGCTCATGAAGATCTTCGCCACCCAGCGCAGCAAGCGCTGGTTCACACCGGAAACCTTTCGCGGGCTCATGCGCCTGCGTGGCATCGAATGCAACGCGCCGGAGGGTTTTGCCGAGGCCTACTACGCCCGCAAGGTGGTGCTCGCCACGCGCGGAGTCGCGCGGTGAAATCACCGCTGTCATTCGCTCGCTCCAATGAGCTCCGGCCGCGCTTTCATGCGCTGATTCCCGGTGGCGCGCACACCTATGCCAAGGGTGACGACCAGTATCCCGAAGGAATGGCGCCGTACATCGTGCGTGGCTCGGGCTGTCGCGTGTTCGACGTCGATGGCAATGAATTCATCGAGTACGGCTCGGGCCTGCGTGCCGTTGCGCTGGGGCATGCCTATGCTCCTGTGGTGGCCGCCGCGCGCGCGCAGCTCGAGCTCGGCGTGAACTTCGTGCGGCCGGCGCGCATCGAGCTCGAGGCGGCGGAAGCCTTCATCGGCATGATCCCGGGCGCCGAGATGGTGAAGTTCGCCAAGGACGGATCTGACGCGACCTCGGGTGCCCTCAAGCTGGCGCGCGCACACACCGGCCGTGACCTGGTCGCCATCTGCGCCAACCATCCATTCTTCTCGGTCGACGACTGGTTCATCGGCGCGTCGGGCATGCCGGGCGGCATCCCACAAGTCGTGCGCGACCTCACCGTGAAATTCAACTACAACAATCTCGCCAGCCTGGAGGCACTGTTCAGGCAGCATCAGGGGCGCATCGCCGCGGTGATTCTCGAAGCCGAGAAGGAAACCCCGCCCGCACCCGGATTCTTCGCCGGCATCCGCTCGCTCTGCGACCAGCACGGCGCGGTGTTCATCCTCGACGAGATGATCACCGGCTTCCGCTGGCACAACGGCGGTGCCCAGGCGCGTTACGGCATCCGTCCGGACCTCTCGACTTTCGGCAAGGCGCTGGCGAATGGTTTCTCGGTGTCGGCACTGGCCGGACGCCGCGAGCTCATGCGCCTCGGCGGGTCGGAACACGACCGCGAGCGCGTGTTCCTGATGTCCACCACGCATGGCGCCGAAACGCATGGTCTCGCGGCGGCGATCGCCACGCTCAAGGTGTATCGCGACGAGCCGGTCGTCGAGACCTTGTGGAAACGTGGCGAACGCCTGGCCACCGGCCTGCGCCAGGCCGCGAGCGCGGCGGGCGTGGCCAAAGAAGTGCCCATTCTCGGCCCGCCATGCTGTCTGGTATTCGGCTCGCGCGATGCCGCGGGCCAGCCTTCGCAACCGTTCCGCACGCTGCTCATGCAGGAGATCCTGCGCCGCGGCATCCTCGCCACGTCGCTGGTGGTCAACTATTCGCACAGCGAGGCGGACATCGATGCGACCGTCGAGGCCTTTGCGGAGGCCTTCGTGGTCTATCGCCGCGCGCTCGACGAGGGCATCGACAAGTATCTCTGCGGCCGACCCGTCAAGCCGGCGATCCGCAAGTTCGCCTGAACCATCCTCTTTCACCCAATCGCGACCTAGCAATGCTCAAACCCGAATTCTGGAAAGGCAAGAAAGTTTTCGTCACCGGTCACACCGGCTTCAAGGGCAGCTGGCTGTGCCTGTGGCTCGAGCAGCTCGGCGCCAAGGTCACCGGTTATGCGCTCGATCCGCCGAGCGATCCCAGCCTGTTCGAAATGGCGGGCATCGGCAGGATCGTGGACTCGCATCGTGGCGACGTCACCGACAACGCCTCACTGCGCAAGGTGATGGTGGGCGCGAACCCGGACATCGTCATCCACATGGCGGCGCAATCGCTGGTGCGTTACTCGTATGACAACCCCATCGAGACCTTCAACACCAATGTGATGGGCACCGCGAACGTGCTCGATATCGCCCGCCAGGTGCCATCGATCAAGGCGGTGGTCTGCGTGACCTCTGACAAGTGCTATCACAACGTCGAATGGGTCTGGGGTTACCGCGAGACCGATCGACTCGGCGGTCACGATCCGTACAGCGCCAGCAAGGGCGCCGCGGAGCTGGTGATCCAGTCCTTCCAGTCGTCGTTCTACGGCAAGGAAAAAGGCGTGGCCGCCGTGGGCAGCGCGCGCGCCGGCAATGTCATCGGCGGCGGCGACTGGGCGCTCGATCGCCTGGTGCCCGACATCATCCGTTCGCTGCTCAAGAACGAGCCGACGCTGATCCGCAATCCGCAGGCCACGCGTCCCTGGCAGCACGTGCTCGAACCGCTGCACGGCTATCTGATGCTGGCCGAGCGTCTGTATACCGATGGTCACGACTTCGCCAGCGCCTGGAATTTCGGTCCGCCGGAGTCCAGCGAAAAGACGGTGGGCTGGATCATCGAGAAGATGTACGAGCTCTGGGGCGTCACCTTTCCCTGGACTCGCGATCACAATCCGGGTCCGCCCGAGTGCACCTTCCTCAAGCTCGATGCGTCCAAGGCGCACGCGCACCTCGGCTGGCGTCCCAAGCTCGACCTGCCCACCACGCTCGAATGGATCGTCAAGTGGACGCGCCGCTACGAGGCGGGTGATGACATGCGCACGGTCTGCAATGCCGACATCGAGCGTTTCATGGCGCTGAAGCCGCACGCATGATCTTCACGCCCATTCCCATTGCCGGTGCGTTCCTCATCGAGCTCGAGCCGCGAGGCGATGCCCGCGGTTCCTTCGCGCGAGCGTTCTGCCGTCGCGAGTTCGAGGCGGCGGGAATCGCCTTCGAGGTGGTGCAATGCAATCTCGCGCGCACGCACCATGCCGGTGTGGTGCGTGGTCTGCACTATCAGGAGCCGCCCGCCGAGGAGCAGAAGCTGGTGCGCTGCATGGCCGGCGCCGTGCTGGACGGGCTCGTCGACATGCGGCCCGGGTCGCCGACCTATCGCAGCGTCTATGCGACCCGTCTCGATGCGGACAATCGCCGCGCGCTGTTCATCCCCTCGGGCGTGGCGCACGGCTACCAGGTGCTGGCCGACAACACCGAATTCTTCTACATGACCGACCAGTTCTACGCGCCGGGACATGAGCGTGGGGTGCGCTTCGATGACCCCAAGCTCGGCATCGCCTGGCCGCTGCCGCCGCGCGACGTCGCCGAGCGCGATCGCCTGTGGCCATTGCTCTGACGAGAATCGCGTGAGCCAGCGTCACCGACGGCTGCTGATCCTCGAGAACGATGCGACCTTGCGCGCCGAGCTCGAGATCGCCTTTCGCGACCTCGAGGTTTCGAGCGCGGCGTCGACCGACTCCGCGCAGACCCTGGCGCTGCTGCGCCGGTTCGAGCCCGACGTGGTGCTCTTCGATCTGGGCGAGGGCCGCGAAGCGGCCGACGCCCGCGCCAGTCTCGATCTGCTGCGACAGCTGCTGGCACTCGCGCCGGACACCAAGGTCGTCGCGATGACGGCTCAGGATGCGCGCGGCCTCGCCGTCGATGCCGTGGGTCTCGGCGCCACTGATTTCTATTTCAAGCCCATCGATCTGCCCGTGCTCTCCCTGGTCGTGCGGCGCGCGATGCGCATCCGCGAACTGGAAGAGGAGAACTGGCGTCTGCGCGAGCAGACGGGCGCCATGGCGCTGGATGGCATCATCGGCGTGAGCGACAGCATGCGCGCCGTCTGCCGCGCCATCGAAAAAGTGGCGCCGACCTCGGCCACCGTGTTGCTGCTCGGTGAGAGCGGCACGGGCAAGGAACTGCTGGCGCGCGCCGTGCATCGCCTGTCCCGGCAGGCCGACAAACCCTTCGTGGCCATCAATTGCGCGGCGATTCCCGACACGCTGCTCGAGAGCGAGCTGTTCGGCTACGAGAAGGGTGCCTTCACGGGCGCGAGCAAGCGCATGATCGGCAAGCTGGAGTGCGCCGATGGCGGCACCGTCTTTCTCGACGAGATCGGCGAGATGCCACCGGCCCTGCAGGCCAAGCTGCTGCGCGTGCTGCAGGAACGCGCCATCGAGCGCGTCGGCGGACGCGAGCTGGTGCCGCTCGACCTGCGCATCGTCTGCGCAACGCATCGCAATCTCGAGGAGCGCATCGGCAGCGGCGCGTTTCGCGAGGACCTGTTCTACCGCATCAGCGAAGTCACGGTGCGCGTGCCGCCACTGCGCGAACGCCAGGGCGACTGCCTGCTGCTTGCGCAGTCCCTGCTGCGCGACATGGCCGAGCGTTATTCCCGACCGACTCGCATGCTCGCGCCGGACGCCGCCCGGGCGCTGCAGACGCATCCCTGGCCCGGCAACGTGCGCGAGCTCGAGAACCGCATCAAGGGCGCCGTGATCATGGGCGAGGGCGCGGTGATCACCGCCGCCGAGCTCGGGCTCGCCGATCCGGGCGACGAAACGGATTACCTGAATTTGCGCGCCGCGCGCCAGCGCGCCGAGATCCAGGCGTTGCGCCAGTCGCTGGCAGTGGCGGGCGGCAACCTGTCGCGCGCCGCCGAACTGCTCGGCGTGACGCGGCCGACGCTGTACGACCTCATGGACAAACATGACATCCAGGCCGGGCCCTTCATGCCCAATGCGGCCCGGCATGCCGAAGGGAGTTGATCATCAATGGGCACTTCACTCACCAACGCTTTCACCATCGACGTCGAGGATTACTTCCAGGTCGAGGCCCTCGCGCGCGTGATTCCGCGCGACCGCTGGCCGAGCATGGAGTACCGCTGCGAGAACAACGTGCGCCGCCTGCTGGCGCTGCTCGAGGAGAAAAAGGTGCGTGGCACGTTCTTCATCCTCGGCTGGATCGCCGAGCGTTCCCCGCAACTCATCCGCGAGATTGCCGCGGCCGGCCACGAGATCGGCTGTCATGGCATGAGTCACCGGCTCATCTACAAGCAGAGCCAGGCGGAATTCCGCGACGAGACCCGCCGCTCGAAGCAATTGATCGAAGACCTGGTGGGGCAGCCGGTGCGCGGTTATCGCGCCGCGAGCTTCTCCATCGTCAAGCGCTCGCTGTGGGCGCTGGATGAGCTCATCGATGCGGGCTTCGCATACGACTCGAGTGTGTTTCCCGTGCGCCACGACAACTACGGCATCCCGGAGGCGCCACTCGCGCCCTTCGAGATCACCGCGCCCTCGGGCCGCACCCTGGTCGAATTCCCGATGTCGGTGGCGCGCTGGGGCGCGCTGCGACTGCCGGTGTCGGGCGGCGGTTATTTCCGCATCTTTCCCTACTGGCTGACGCGTTCCTCGCTGGCACGCATCAACCGGCACGAGCAGCGGCCCTTCGTGTTCTATCTGCATCCCTGGGAGATCGATGCCGATCAGCCGCGCGTGAACGCGGGCTGGAAGTCACGCCTGCGCCACTACACCAACCTGTCGCGTTGCGAGGACCGCCTGCGCCGCCTGTTGTCCGAGTTCCCGTTCGCGCCCATGAGCGACGTGCTGGCGGCCACGCACGTCACCGCCTCACTGCGCGCGGCAGCCTGAGGAGGTCTGCGATGCGAGTGTTTGGAGTCGTCTGGCACACCCCATTGATCGTCATGGCACTGTGCTTCGCCGCGGTGCTGTTCGGTGTGCCGTTCGGCGTGGAGGCCGTTGTCTGGGGTCCCGGGGATCTGCCGGGCTCGGTGGTCGTGGAGTTCTCGCTGCTGTTCTCGGTGATCGGCCTGGCCGTCACCTGGGCGCTCGGGCTGTTCAGTCGCCGGCAGCGCGCCAGCATGGCCGGCCTCGGCATGCGGGCCTTCGCCGGCGCGCTGTGCGCCGGGCTCGTGACCTATCTCATTTCCCGCATGACCAGCCTGGGCGAGATGGGCGGCCGCACCATCCTGCTCGTGACGCTGCTCGCGGCCGTGTTCGGCAGCATCGCGGTGGCCATCGTCAGCCGGTTCACCAGCGACGACATTTTCCGCCGCAAGGTGCTCGTGTACGGCTGCGGCGTGCGCGCGCAGAGCATTGCCGGCCTCAGGCGCCGCGCGGATCGTCGTGGATTCAAGGTCGCAGGCTACCTGCAGCCCGTCGATGAAGCCGTCGAGGTGCCGGCGGATCGCCTGCTCGTGGCCAGGGACTCGCTGCTGACCCTCGCCCGGGAGCAAGAGATCGACGAGATCGTCATTGCCATGGATGACCGCCGCCGCAACTTCCCCATCGCCGAGCTGCTGGAATGCCGCCTGGCGGGCATCGAGATCACGGAGCTCGTGAGCTTTCTCGAGCGTGAGACCGGCAAGGTGCATCTCGAGGTGCTCAATCCGAGCTGGCTGATCTTCGGCAATGGCTTCCGGCGCGATGTCCTGCGGCGCTATTCGGAGCGCACCTTCGACGTGATCGCGAGCTCGCTGCTGCTGCTGCTGACGTCGCCCATCATGATCGTGACCGCGTTCGCCATCGTCATCGAGAGCGGGTTTCCGGTGTTCTATCGGCAGAAGCGCGTCGGCTTCCGCGGCCGGCACTTCGACGTGATCAAGTTCCGCAGCATGCGCGTGGATGCGGAGAAGAACGGCGCGGTCTGGGCCAAGGCCGGCGATCCGCGCGTGACCCGCGTGGGCGCCATCATCCGCAAGCTGCGCATCGACGAGTTGCCGCAGATCCTCAACGTGCTCAAGGACGACATGAGTTTCGTCGGGCCGCGTCCCGAGCGTCCGGAGTTCGTGGCGCAGCTCAGCGAGACGATTCCGTACTACAGCGAGCGTCACTGGGTGAAGCCCGGCATCACCGGCTGGGCACAGCTCTGCTACCCGTACGGCGCGTCCGAGCGCGATGCGCTCGAGAAGCTCCAGTACGATCTCTACTACGTGAAGAACCACAGCCTGCTGTTCGACATCATGGTGCTGGCGCAGACCGCCGAAGTCGTGCTGCTCGGCAAGGGCGCGCGCTGATGAGCCGGCCCGCCATGTCCCGCTGACCGGGAATGGCGGCGACGCGCAGCCAGCTCGAACGGCCGCTGGCCTTCGCCACGGGTGCACTCGGCCTGGCGACGCTGCTGAGCTACGGTGGTCGCTGGATCTGGCTGGGCGACCTGCTGGTCAACTTTCGTACCCATCTCGGCCTGGCGCTGGTGCTGCTCCTGGCCGTGGCCCTGGTCGCGAGGCATGGAAAGCTGATCACGGCTCTCGCGCTGTTGCTGGCGGTGCAGTCCTGGCCGCTGCTCGGCATGGTCATCGGCCGCGGCGCGCCGCCGCCCGGGGAGGCGCGGCCGCTGCGGCTGGTCGAGTTCAACGTCCAGGTGGGCAACGCGGATATCGAGGGCGTGGCCCATTATCTAGATTCACTGTCGCCTGATGTGGTGGTGCTCGCGGAAGTGACAGCCGCGAGTGCCGGGCAGCTCGCCGCGCGACTGCCGCGGCTGCCGCATCACCAGCTGGCGCTGGATCAAGGCGTGCGCGGCGTGATGCTGCTCAGCCGCTGGCCGCTGCGCGAACCGCGACAGCTGCGGCAGGGCGGAGTGCTGTACGGTGCGAGCGTGGCGGTGGATCTGGGAGATCGGCGGCTGCGGGTGCATGGCGTGCATCTCGATTGGCCTGTCATGCCGGTTCCTTACGAGGCGCGCAATGCCCAGCTGGTCGCGCTCGGCGGCGAACTCGCGGCCTGTATCGGTGCCTGCGTGGTGGTGGGCGATTTCAATACCACGCCCTGGTCCAGCCATTTTCGCGACCTCGAGCGCAGCTCGGGATTTCACGATTGCGCCGCCGGCCGAGGCTGGGTGCCGAGCTGGCCGGCTACGCTGCCCGCACTGCTGCGTATCCGCATCGATCACTGCCTGGTGAACGATGCGGTGTGGGTGCGCGAGCTACGCGTGGGCGCGAGTGCCGGCTCGGATCATTTCGCCATGGTCAATGATCTGGCGATCGTTTCCTTCAGCGCCCCTTGAAGTCCTCGGGCGTGAGCTGATGGCGCGACAGCAGCTTGTAGAAATCGGTGCGGTTGCGCTTGGCCAGGCGCGCAGCCTGGCTGACGTTGCCGCCGGTGATCTGCAGGATCTGCGATAGATAGCTGCGCGTGAACTCGTCGCGCGCCTCGTCGAAGGAAGGCAGCTTGCTCTGCGTGCCGCCCAGCGACTGCTGCACCAGTTCCACCGGGATGATGGGCGTCTGGCTCAGCGCCACGTTCTGGCGCACCACGTTCGCCAGCTGGCGGATGTTGCCCGGCCAGTCCGCGGTGGCGAGCAGTTCCACGGCCTCGGGCGCGTAGATCTTGCGCACGCCGGACTCGTTGCTGATCTGCGCGAGGAAGTGGGAGACCAGCAGCGGAATGTCCTCGCGGCGGCGGTTCAGCGGCGGCATCTCGATGTGCACGACATTGAGCCGGTAATAGAGGTCTTCGCGGAACTGGCCGCTCATCATGAGCTGCTGCAGATCGCGATGGGTTGCCGAGATCACCCGCACGTTGACCGGTATGGCGTCCGTGGCACCGATGGGCCGGATGTTGTTCTCCTGCAGGACGCGCAGCAGCTTCACCTGCAGGCGCATCGGCATGTCGCCGATCTCGTCGAGCAGCAGCGTGCCGCCGTCGGCGGCCTGGAACAGGCCCTGGTGGTCGCGCACCGCGCCGGTGAAGGAACCCTTGATGTGCCCGAACAACTCGCTCTCGAGCAGGTTCTCGGCCATGGCCGAGCAGTTGATGGCCACGAAAGGCTTGGCGCGGCGGGGACTGGCGTTGTGGATGGCCTTGGCGAGTAATTCCTTGCCCGTCCCCGATTCGCCCGTGATGAGCACGCGCGCGTCGGTGCCGGCCACCATGTGCGCCTGCGACAGCTTCTCCTCGACGAGCGAGCTGCGCGTGATGATCTCCGCGCGCCAGTCTTCATCCGAGTCCATGAAACCCGAGATGCGCAGGGCCTTCTGCACCTGGTCGAGCAGTTCCTGCTTGTCGACGGGCTTGGTGAGGAAACCGAAGGCGCCGAGCTGGGTGGCGTGCACGGCATCGGGAATCGTGCCGTGCGCCGTGAGGATGATGACCTTGAGGCCGGGGTAGCGGGACTGCAGTTCCTTCAGCAGGCCGATGCCATCCATCTGGTCCATGCGCAGGTCGGTGATGACCAACTCGGGCCGGAATCGGCTGGTGGCGGCCAGCGCGAGCGCCGCGCTCTCCACGGCCTCCACTTCGTAGTTCTCGGCGCGAAGGCGGATGGTCAGCAGGCGCAGCAGGCCCGGATCGTCGTCGACGACCAGGATGCGTGCCTTGCGCTTGGGGGTATGGGGTGTGGCGAGTTGCATGGCGGCTAGCATCGAAAACCTCTACGGTTTCCGTCCCTCCGGTGGCTGCGGCGTCGGACGTTTGTTGGCCGAGCCTTCGATGTTGGCGATGGCATCGAGCTTGGCCTGCGCATCCGCGAGCGCCCGCTTGAGACGGTTGTTTTCCTCGCTCTCGGTAGTCAGGCGTCTGGTGAGCTGCGCGATCCTTTCGTTCGTCGCCCGCTCGGCGCCCACCTGCAGCCGTCGCACATCCGCCTGGAGGGATTGCTGGCGTTCGACCTGCTGCAGCTGCAGGAACGCGAGAGCGCGCTCCGCAGGAAGCAGAGTCTCGGGGCTGGCGAGCACTTCACGCAAAAGTCGCTGCGCAACGACAGGGTCGGAACCGGCGTGGCCGGGCGTCGACAGCACCATGGCATAACGCAGTACTTTGCTAGGCGCCGGGGTGGCATGGTAGTCGTTGGCCACGCTGGTGAGCACTTCGGCCTGCTCGGCCGGCGTGCCGCGCGCGACTTTCAGACAGGTATCCAGATAGTTGGCGATCAACGTGGCCTCGGTCGCGCTCCGGTCGATGGAGGGCTGGGCCTGCGAATCCCGGCTGCGCTGCAGCGGTATGGCGCCACAGGACGCCAGCAGCACGCCCCCCAGCGCGGCGAGCAGCGGGGCGGCGAGGGTGCGGATGACGGGCCTATGCCGCATGGGCCTGTCCCTGGGGTTTGGTGACCGACAGCACCGGCATGCGGATGCGGAAATGCGCGCCCGGATACTCGCCGTCGACGATCTCGATGGTGCCGCCGTGCGCGTTCACGAACTCGAGCACTACCGACAGGCCGATGCCCGTGCCCTTGACCTGCACACCGGCCGGCGGACGGCCGGTGTAGAAGGCCTCGAACACGCGAGCGCGTTCTTCGGCGGGAATGCCGGAACCCATGTCCGCGACGTCGATCACGAGCTGTGTGTCCTGTTTGGCGGCATGTAGATAGACCGTGCCGCCCTTGGGCGAGTACTTGATGGCATTCGAGAGCAGGTTTTCGATGATGAGGCGAACCTTGCCGCGGTCGGCCCGCAGCATCAAGTCGTCCACCTTCACCTCGAGGCGGACGCGCTGCGAGACTACCGTAAGCTGCTGGCTCTCGATGACCTGTTTGACGAGCGGCCGGAGCCGGAACTCGGAAAGGTCCAGTCCGACGCTCTCCTTCTGCCAGGCGCTGAACGACAGCAGGTTCTCGATGAGCCGGTGCAGCTTGATGCCATTGTCGCGAAGGATGGCGACCACTTCCCGTTGTGCGTTGTCCATGGGTCCGACCGCGCCGTCCATGAGCAGTTCCGCCCCCTCGCGGATGTTGGCCAGCGGCGTCTTCAGTTCATGGGACATGTGGCGCAGGAACCGGTTGCGTTCCTGGGCGAGATCCAGCAGTCGCTGCCGCAGCCATTCGAGCTGCGCGCCCAGGCGTTCCAGGTCGCGCGGGCCGGCCACTTCGATGGGCCGCGAAAACGTGCCACGGCCGAGCTCGCTGATGGCCCGGTCGATGGCCCGCAACGGGCGGCCGATGGACAGCGTCAGCGCCAGGATGGCGATGAGCGTGAGCGGGGCGAGCAGGGCGGACTGCCAGAACAACCGGCGCTGCGTGCTGGCGGTCTGCTGGTCGAGCTGCGCGAGCCGGGCGTCGATCTGGGTATTGCCCGAGGAAGAGATGGCATTGGCGAGATCGTTGAGCCGGTCGATCCGGGTCAGGATGGTCTGGAAGATGCTCTCGAAGTTCGGGCTCTTCGGCGGCGTGGTCTCGACCGCGCTGGAAATCTCGTTGTGGAGTGTCGCAAAGTCGTCCAGCAGCCTGCGGCTGGCTTCGTCGCCGGCCAGCAGTTCCACCATCTGCGAGCGGATCGCGGCCAGCCGCTGGTCCGTCTCGCGGTAGCCATCGAGCACCTTGGCTTCCTTCAACACCTGGTACAGGCGCACCGTGCGGCCCAGCGAGGCGATGTCGGCGATGAGGCTGCGCGACAGGCGCGCGCTCTGCACACCCTCGCGCACCAGATCCTGGCTGGTCTGCGACAGGCGGTTGATCTGAATCGCCGCATCCACCACGGCGACCAGCAGCGGGCCGGCGATCAGCGCGAGGCCCAGCAGCATGAGCCCGCTCAGCGATTTCGGTCGCGGCCAGCGCATCCCGTGCGGGTCCTAGCTACCCGGCTGCCAGGGATCGGCCAGTAGCCGCTGCTCCCAGTCGAGCGACGTGCGCACGATGGTCTCGAGCCGATCGTGGCGCGGGGTCCATTTCAGCAGCTCGCGCACGCGGTCGGCCCGGGCGATCAGGCTCGGCGGGTCGCCCGCGCGTCGCGGTTCCTCGCGTATCGTCAGCTCGCGGCCGGAGAGCTTCGCGACGCTGTCGAGCACTTCACGCACGCTGTAACCGTGGCCGTAACCCACGTTGGCCGTCAGTGACGGCTGGCCGGCCCGCAGGTAGTCGAGCGCATTGAGATGCGCGGTCGCCAGATCGGCGACGTGGATGAAATCGCGCACGCCGGTGCCGTCGGGGGTCGGGAAGTCGGTGCCGAACACCGACACGTGCGGGCGCTTGCCCACCGCGTGTTCGGCCGCCACCTTGATGAGCAGCGTGGCTTTCCGGGTGGACTGGCCGATGCGGCCCTCGGGATCCGAGCCCGCCACGTTGAAATAGCGCAGCACCACGTGGCGCAGCGGGCTGGCCGCGCTGAGATCGCGCAGCATCCATTCCGACATCAGCTTGGACGTGCCGTAGGGGTTGATGGGCGCGAGGGGGCTGTCCTCGGCGGCAATGCCACTGGCCGGCATGCCATAGACGGCCGCGGTGGACGAGAAGACGAAGTGTCTGACGCCGGCGCGCGCGGCGCAGTCGAGCAGGGAGCGCGTGGCGCAGGTGTTGTTGCCGTAGTACTTCAGCGGTTCCGCCACCGACTCCGGGACGATGACTGCCGCGGCGAAGTGGATGATGGTGTCGACGTGATGTTCGGCGAGCAACCGGTCGACCAGGGCACGATCGCCCACGTCGCCCACCACCAGCGGCACGTCGCGCACGGCGCGACGAAAGCCGGTGGATAGATTGTCAAGTACGACGACGCGCTCTCCGCGAGCCGCCAGCTGCAGAACCGTGTGGCTGCCGATGTAGCCGGCGCCGCCGGTGACCAGAATCGTCGAAGTTCCTGTCATGCTCTTTTTCTGCGGGTTCCGGTATTAGGACGCAGGATTTTACATTAATGTTCCAGGGTGGCTGTGACGCATTCTGCACCCGCGCCTTTCGACGCACTCGATCCGGACGCGGTATTCGCGGCCGCGGAGAGCATCGGTCTCGATCCCTCCGGCAGGCTGTTCGCGCTCAACAGCTATGAGAATCGCGTCTATCAATTGGGCGACGAACAGGGCGGCCTCTGGGTACTGAAGTTCTATCGTCCAGAACGCTGGAGCGATGCCGCCATCGACGAGGAGCATGCGTTCACCTTCGATCTGGCGGAAGCCGATCTGCCGGTGGCCGCACCGCTGCAGCGCGACGGCCGAAGTTTGTTTGTTCATCGGGGACAGCGCTTCGCTGCGTTTCCGTACCTCGCGGGCCGTGCACCGGAGCTCGATGACCCTGCCACCCTCGCGCTGCTGGGCCGCACGCTGGCTCGCATCCATGCGGTCGGCGCGCGCCAGAGCTTCGCGCACCGCCCCGTCCTGAGCGTCGCGCGTCTCGGTGATGGCGCGCGCACCCAGGTGTTGGCCAGCGGTTTTGTACCCGAGGCGCTGCGGGGGCAATATGCGCGCGTCAGCGAACAGGTCATCGGACGAGTCCGACAGAACGTCGACAACTTCGGTCCGCTGCCGAGGCTGCGCATCCACGGCGATTGCCATGCCGGGAACATCCTTTGGCGCGACAACGGGCCCTTGTTCGTGGATCTCGACGACTGCATGTCCGGTCCGCGCATCCAGGACCTGTGGATGTTCCTCGCCGGGGATGCGGCCAGCCAGCAGGCATCCTGGGCGGCGCTCATGGAAGGCTACGAGGTGTTCGGCGAATTCGACTTCGCCGAGCTCACGCTGGTCGAATCGTTGCGCTCGCTGCGCATTCTGCAGCACGCGGCATGGATCGCGAACCGGTGGTCCGATCCGGCGTTTCCGCGCGCATTTCCGTGGTTCGGCGAGGCGCGCTTCTGGGAGCGGCACATCTGCGACCTGTTCGAACAGCTCGCTGCCATGGACGACCCGCCCATTCTGTCGCGATGAACTGTCGCGATGAACCGCAAGTCCGGACCCAACCCCCGGCAATCGTCCGGAAGTGCGGGCCTGTTAGTATTGACCCCGGAGGTCGCTCGATGTCGCCGTCTTTCCGTGTCGTGATGATTGCCGTCTTCGCGGCCGTGTTCTTGCCGGCGTGTGACGAGGCGCCGCCACCCGCCAAGCCGTCGGCCGGCGCAGCCGGCCCGGCCAAGCCTGCCAGCCCAAGCGCGCAAGTGCCGGCCAACATGGTCGCCGCGGTTTCGGCCAGCAAGACGTCGTCGCTGATCGGCATGCACTTTGCGCTGGAGTCCGCGCCAGCCGTGGGCAAGCCCCTGGCCGTGAACCTGGCCATCGTGCCGCATCAGGATTTCGCGGCGCTGCGGGTGCTGTTC
The DNA here is from genome assembly GCA_946479515.1 of uncultured Pseudomonadota bacterium. The sequence goes on from CAMLGF010000004.1 coordinate 49,122, forward strand.
GAGACCCCGGAGTCGGTGATCCTGGCGACCGGCGAGCGTTTCGAAGCCCCGGCTGACATCAAGGCCGAATCGCTGTTTTCGCACAAGGTCGTGGTGCAGCCCACGCAGGAGGGCGTGTACCTCATCACCGCGGCGGTGGAAACCGAAAGCGGTGAGGGAACGGTGACGCGGCTGTACTCCATTCCCGTCATCGTTTACGGCGCCACGGGCGACCGTGCGCCCGACACGGCGCCGGCAACGACGCCCCCCGCAAGCTAAAACGCGAGCCGCATCACGGGGCAGGCTATACCCCGGACATATCATGCAATTTGGTCCGCGGTTGCGTGGTTATGTCAAAACCAGCCGAAGGTAGTCCTGACGAGGAGTCTCCTGAAACCACCGGCGCGGCCGGGGGCGGGCTGCTCTCGCCCGGACGAGTGGGCCTTACCGACCTGAGCATGCGGCGGCTTCATCCGCTGCTCCAGAACCAATTGCGGGAATTGCGCGCGCGGGTCACCGGCGGCCGCGTGAGCGCGCATGAATTGCTCGAGATGCTCAGTCGCTACTACGACACGATGGACGACGAGCGGCGTGCCATGGTGCGCTCCCTGCAGCTCATGTCTGACGAGGCGCGTTCGCTGGGCGTGGAAATCGCGGAGCAGGGTGCCGCACAGCTGCAGGTGATCCTCGATCACATCAAGGACGTGGTGATCACCGCCAACGCCGAGGGCGTCATCGACCGGGCCAATCCCATGACCGAGCGGGTGTTCGGCTACCCGGCTGGAGAGTTGTTAGGCCTGCGCCTGGACGTGCTGGTGCCGGCCCTCGCCGAGGGCGTTTCGATCGCAGACGGGCTCGGCAAGCTGGCCAGTTCCAGCGACACCTTCCGCGGCATGCGCCACACACCGGAAGTCATGGCGCGGCGCGCCGACGGCACGCTGTTTCCGGCCGAGGTCGCGGTGAGTCGCGCGCGCCACGGGCGTGCCGAAGTGTTCGTGCTCTGCCTGCGCGACATCTCCGAGCGTCACGCCACCGAAGAGGCGCTGCGCGACAGCGAGGCGCGCTACCGCTCGCTGGTGGACAATGCGCCCGAGGCCATCACCGTCATCGATCCCGACAGCAGGCGTTTCGTCGAGGCCAACGAGCCGGCGTTGCGCCTCTTCAAGATGAGCCGGGAACAGCTGCTGGCCGCGAATCTCGACGCCGTGAGCGCCGGGATGCAACCCGACGGGCGGCCTTCGAATGTACCGCGCCAGTACCTGAGGCTCGCCGCTGCCGGCGACTCGCAGGTGTTCGAGTGGCTGCATCGCGACGCCACCGGCCGCGACATCCCCTGCGAGGTGCGACTGGTGCGCATGCCCGGCAAGGGCAAGCCGCTGGTGCGCGCCAGCATCACCGACATCTCCGAGCGCAAACGCTCCGAGATCATCATCGAGAACGAGCGGGCCTTCTTCGCATTGCTCGCCTCCAATGCCGGTCTGCCGGCGGTGCTCGACGTGATCTCCGCGCTGGTACAGGCCGTCTACCCGCGCTGTCGTTGCACGATCTCCGTGCTGTCGCCGGATGGCAGCTGTTTCGCGCTGACCATTGCCCGGCACCTGCCGCCGCTGCTGGCGGCGGTGCTCGAGCGAACCCCCATCGAGCCGCGCCGGGGCTCGTGCGCCGCCGCCGTGTATTCCGCGTGCGACGTGTTCGTGCCCGACGTGGCCAATGACGCCCACTGGGCCGACCGGCGGCAGGTGGTGCTCGATTCCGGCTTCCGCGCCGTCTGGTCGATGCCCATCAAGGGCGCGAGCGGCAAGCTGCTCGGTTCGGTCGCCATCTACCGGCCGGAACCCGGGCTGCCGGATTCGCGCGAGCAGGTATTGCAGTCGCATGCCACGCGGCTGGCGGCCCTGGCCATCGAACGCAGCATCGCCGAGGAGGCCCTGCGGACCAGCGAGGCGAAGTTCCGCGGCCTGTTCGAGGGTGTGATCGAGGGCGTGTACCAGAGCACCCGCGACGGGCGGCTGGTGTCCGTCAACAGCGCCTTCGTCAAGATGCTGGGCTACAGCTCGGCCGAGGAAATGTACGCGCTGCCGAGCTCGGTGATGCTGTACTGGAGCCCGCAGGATCGCGCCGAGTTCGTGCGCAAGGTCGATGAGGCCGGCGAAGTGCGCTCCATGGAAGTGGTCCTGCGCCGCCGGGATGGCTCGCAGGTGGTGGCGCTCGAGAATTCACGCGGCGTGCGCGACGGCAGCGGCCGCATCGTCGGCTACGAAGGCACGGTTGCCGACATCACCGAGCGCAAGCGTGCCGAGCAGGCCATGTTCGCCGAGAAGGACCGCGCGCAGGTCACGCTGCAGTCCATCGGCGACGCGGTGATCACCACCGACGCCAGCGCGCGCATCGACTATCTCAATCCGGTCGCCGAAAGGCTGACCGGCTGGGCGCTCGATGAAGCCCGGGGCCGGCCCATCGGCGAGGTGCTGCAGATCATCGACGAGGCCACGCGCAAGCCCGTGGCCTATGTGCTCGACCGCGTGCTGCAGGCCGGTGAGACGACGGTGCCCTCGGATCGCAACGTGCTGGTCAATCGCCGCGGCGAGGAGCTGGCCATCCAGGAAACCGCCTCGCCGATCCGCAACCGCGAAGGCGCTGCCATTGGCGCGGTCATCGTATTCGGCGACGTGACCAAGGAGCGGCGTCTGAAGCGCGCGCTCTCGTATCAAGCCAGCCACGATGCGCTCACCGGTCTCATCAATCGCCGGGAGTTCGACTCTCGCCTGGAAGCGGCGGTCACGGCCGCGCAGCGTGGCGAATGCGAGTTCGTGCTGCTGTACGTGGACCTCGACCAGTTCAAGGTGGTCAACGACACCTGCGGCCACAGTGCCGGTGACCGGCTGCTGCGCGACATCACCAGCCTGTTGCAGACGCGGGTGCGCGCGTCGGACACGATTGCGCGCCTGGGCGGCGACGAATTCGGCATCCTGCTGGAGCGCTGCTCCCTGGAACAGGCCGAGCGCGTGGCGGACAGCATCCGCCAGGCCATCCACGGGTACCGGTTTCTCTGGGGCGCCAACTCCCTGTCGGTGGGGGCCAGCATTGGCGTGGTGCGCATCGTGCGCGAGACCACCAGTGCCGCCGCGGTGCTGTCGGCCGCCGACATCGCCTGCTACGCGGCCAAGGATGGCGGCCGCAACCGCGTCCAGGTCTATGAGCGCGACCACGGCACCAACCGGCATCGCGAAATGCAATGGGTGGGGCGCATCGCCCGGGCGGTCGAGGACGCCCGCCTTGAGCTGTACGCGCAGCGCATCGTGGGAGTTTCGCGGGCGGCGAGCGACCAGCCGTTCTACGAGCTCATGGTGCGGTTGCGTGACGAAGATGGCACCCTGGTGCCGCCGAACGAGTTCATCCCGGCGGCCGAGCGCTACAACGTCATGGTCATGGTCGACCGGTGGGTGGTGAAGCGCGCGATCGAACTCTTCGAGACCTGTCCGGCGCACTCGTCGCGGCTGCCGCTGCTGGCGGTCAATCTCTCGGGCACCTCGATTAATGACGAGGATTTCCTCGAGTTCGTGCTGTCCCGCGTGGGCGACGAACGCGTGGCGCGCGGGTTGTGTTTCGAGATCACCGAGACGGCCGCGGTCGCCAGCCTGTCCAAGGCCACCTACTTCATGCGCGAGCTGAAGACGCGCGGCTGCCGGTTCGCGCTCGACGATTTCGGCAGTGGGGTATCGTCGTTCGTCTATCTGAAGACGCTGCCGGTGGACTTCCTCAAGATCGACGGCCAGTTCGTCGCCAACGTGGCGACGGACATCGTCGATCGCAGCATGGTCGAAGCCATTGCCAAGATCGGTTCCGCCATGCAGGTCGCGACCATCGCCGAGAAGGTGGAGAGCAGCGAAGTGCTGGCAGTCCTCAAAGGGATCGGCGTCGACTACATCCAGGGGTTCCACCTCGCCGAGCCCGTCTCCATCGACGAAGTTTTCGGGCCAGGGAGCTGACACCAGTCTCGGGACTCGTGTAACGTGGGCCCTGCATGGCGGGGAATGCTGAACCAGCGTTTTCGCTGGGTATGGAAGAAGAATATCTGCTCGTGGACCTGGCCACGCGCGATCTCATTGCCGATCCGCCGGCCGAACTGCTGCAGCGGTGCATCGCCGAGACCGACGGGCGCGTGAGTCCGGAGTTCCTGCGTTCGCAGCTCGAGGTCAAGACATCGGTGTGTGCATCGGTGGCGGGCATGCGCCGCGAGCTCGCGGCCCTGCGCCGCAAGGTGTGCGAAGTGACCGCGGACTATGGCATCGCGCCGATCGCGGCCTCGACGCATCCCTTCGCCCGCCCGATCAAGCGGCCGCCACACACCGACCACGAGCGTTACGCCGACATCGCGCGCGAGGTCCAGGGCGGGGCACGGCGCATGATCATCTGCGGCATGCACGTGCACGTCGGGCTCGACGACGACGATCTGCGCATCGACGTCATGAACCAGCTCAAGTATTTCGTGCCGCACCTGCTGGCCATGAGCTGCTCCTCGCCGTTCTGGGAAGGCGACGACATGGGCATGCAGTCTTTCCGGCTGATGTTGCTGTCGTCACTGCCGCGCACCGGCTTGCCGGAACATTTCGAGAGCTATGGAGAGTTCAGGCGCCATCTCGACGCACTGGTGCGCAATGGCCTGATCGAGGACACCACCAAGATCTGGTGGGACGTCCGCCCGAGCTCGCGCTACCCGACGCTCGAGACACGCGTTTTCGATTGCTGCGCGCACCTCGACGATGCCGTGTGCCTGGCGGCGCTGAACCTGTCGCTGGTGCGCATGCTCTATCGCCTGCGCCGCGAGAACAAGATGTGGCGGCCGTACGCGCACATGCTGATCGCCGAGAACCGCTGGCGCGCCATGCGTTTCGGCACCGATGCCAGTCTGCTCGATCTGGCGCGCGGCGAGCTGGTGCCGTTCGCGGACCTGCTCGAGGAACTGCTGGCGCTGGTGCGCGAAGACGCCCAGGCGCTCGGCTGTCTCGCCGAGACGGAGCATGCCCGGACCCTGCTCAAGCGCGGCACCAGCGCGCACCAGCAGGTGGACGTTTACCAGGCGGCGCGAGACCAGGGCGCCACCGACAGTGAGGCCTTGTCCGCGGTGGTCGGCTGGCTGGCGAAGACCACCTGCGCCGTGAGCTGAGCCGCCGGCTCAGCCGCTGCAACGGGCATGTCTCACCAGTTGCGCGAGTGCGGTGCAGGCGTTCACGGATAGATAGGGCCCGCGCGCCGTGTCGTGCTTCACCGTCGACTGGCGGAGCAGCTCGCGCGCCTGCGCGGCGCTCAGCTTGCCATTTCTCGCGAGCAGCAGTGCGACCACGCCCGTGACCTGCGCGGTGGCCAGCGAGCTTCCCGACGCGAAATCGTAGTGCCCATCGGGCACCAGCGTGACGATGTCGCGCGCGGGCGCGCGGAAGACGCCGGCGTCCCCGGCCGTGGATTCGGATTCGGTCACAGGCAACACCTCCGGCAGGCGACCGGGGAAGGCGAGCCGCGGATCGGCGGACGCCGCACCGACGACGATGATGCCGGCATCCGTGGCCTTGCCGATCAGCGCTTCGAGCAGGGGATCGCTCGGCCCGACCAGGCTCAGGTTGATGATCTGCGCGCGCGCGGTGAGCGCATCCGCCAGCGCCTGCGCGATGGTGAAGGAATTGCAGCGGCCGGCGCTGGCTGCCTGCGGCTGCCAGCAGGCCTTGTACGCATAGAGCGTCACGTCGGGCGCCACGCCGACGATGCCGATGCCATTGTTGGCCGCGGCGGCGATCAAGCCGGCGACCTGCGTGCCGTGCCGATCCCGGTGAAAGGCCGCGTCGTCGGCGTCGACGTAGTTGCGGGTGAGCTGGGTGCGCCCGGCCAGATCGGGGTGGCCCGTATCCATGCCCGTGTCGATGACCGCGACGCGCACTCCGGCGCCGCGGCTGATGGTGTGCGCTTCCACGACATCGAGCGCGCGCACATTGGCTTGCAGGCGCGCGTAGGGATCGTCGTAGCCCGGCGGGGCATTGTCGGTGCTCGATTCGAATTCGTTCAGCGGCTGCACGATGCGCACGCGCCGATCGGCCCGCAGCCGGTCGATCACGACCTCGCGCGTGGTGCCCGGCGGGATGCGAAACAGCACACAGTGCATGCCGAGCTGTTCGATTGGCCATTCCGACACCCGCGTCAATGAATACTGCCGTGCCAGCTCGCCGATGACCGCGGCGGCCGAGGCGCTCACACGGTAGGTGGAGGTGTTGCCGTAGCCGTGCGCCGTGCCACCCACCGCACCGGCACGAGCCGAGACCGGATTGTTCACTGCCACTACGATGAATTGCGCCGGCGCGCTGCGGACTTCGGCAGGCGTCAGCACCGGCGGCGCCGCTGCGCGGCCCACACCGGCAAACAGGCCGGCGAGCATCGCCAGCGCCGCGGCGACGCCTTCAACGAGCGACGGGCTGCGCGAACGTGACATTCGGATCCTTGGCGACTACCGCGGCCACCGACTCGGCGGAGGCGCCGGAGGCAACCGCATCGGCCGAGAGCGCCGCCGTGAAATTGCCTGACGACCCGGGTCCGGAAACGATGCTCAGGCCCTGGTGCGCCAGCAAGCTATTGACGGTCTCGATGGATGCGGTGGGTTCGAACACCAGGCTGACCGTCGGTGCGTCGGTACGCGCCGGTGCATCGCTGGTGACGGTCCGGATGCCCTCGGTGCCGGCATCCGGCGAACGCAGCGCGTCGAAGCCGAACAGGGCCAGTCCGACGCCCTGCACGATGACGGCGGCGGCCAGCCAGCGCACCGTGCGCGCGGCCCGGCGCGGCTGCGCGGCGCTGGACGGCGTGGCCGCGGTCGCCGATTCCGCGGCCTCGATGCGCGCCCAGAGACGATCGAAGGAGCGCTGCTCATCGGCGGCTGCGTCCGCCGCGCGCGCCACTGGCTTGGCGCCGGCTTCGCGCAGGTTGCCCGCCAGCAGTCGTTGGGCATCGAGCTCGGCACGACAGTCGACGCAGGACTGCACGTGCGCCTCCACCCACTCCCGATCGGCCGGCGCCAGGCGGCCGTTGGCGAGCCAGGGCAGCAGATCCCAGGCTTCGGCATGCGTGTCGGGAATACGGGGGCTCATGAATTCTCTCCGGACATGCCCGCGAGGGCGGGCAACACTTGTTTGAGGGTCTCGCGTGCGCGGAACAACCGGGTCTTCACCGTGTTCACGGGGCATTGCAGGATGGCGGCCACTTCCTCGCAGGAGTGGCCCAGCGTGTATGTGAGCTCCAGGGCCATGCGCTGTTCGACCGGCAGCCGTTCGAGCCCCAGCGAGAGCCATTGCTGGTTGGTCTCCTCGGTCTCGGTGGACTCGACGCTCACCGAATCTTCGTCGAACTCGTGATCGGCCACCGGCCGCAGCTTGGCGCGGCGCAGGGCATTGAGCGCGCGGCGGTAGGCGATGCCGATGATCCAGGTGGACAGCTGCGATGCGCCGCGGAATTCGCCGGCCTTGGTCCAGACCACCCAGAAGGTGTCGTTGACCACCTCTTCGATGTCCTCGCGTCGCACGGACATGCGCGCGAGCAGGCGGCTCAGACGTTGGTAATAGCTGGCATACAGGGTGCGGAAGGCGACCTGGTCCCGCGAGCGCGCGATACGCTCGAGCAGCTCCCGTTCGGACTGGTCGTTGCCGGGATTGGGCGCCCGTGGGGCCTGGGTTTCCACCATCTTCATGCCCTTGAGTACCCACGCTCCGGCGGCAGGTTCCCGATCCGTCGCGCTAGCGTCCGGTGGAGAAGCGCCACAGGGCCGTGACGGCCAGCCGGTCTCCGGCGACGTCGCCGCTGAAGAGCTCGTCGGCCTGCCCATCGGTTCCGAGCCAGGCCAGCTGCAGCTCGAACGGCCTGAAACCGGCGATCAGCGTGGCGTTGTAATAGTTGAAGCTGCCGCCGTACACCCCCTCGAGGCCGTAATGGCCGAGGCCGGCGGCGAACGAGTAGCGGTCGTTGAAAGAGTGTCGGCCGGAGATCTCCAGAGCCCACGCGCCATCGTTTTTGTAGCCGGGCGCGGCTGACACAGCCTGGGTATTGGGAGAGTAGATAGCCGCCATGAAGAACCGGTTGCGATAGCCGACGGTGGCCGTCAGTTCACTGCGGTTGTAGTTCACCCGCCGCGGATCGTCCGGATACGTGTACTGCGACAGGCGCAGGTCCACGGACAACTCGTCGCCCACGCGCCAGTACTTGCCGCCCCAGACGTCGAATTCCAGGCTGGGCCCCGGGCCCGGGTTGGGATCGGCATTGGCGATGAAGCCTCCCAGGTAAAATTCGCGCGGGAATTCGGCGTCGATGGACGCCTGCGCGGCGGGCTTGCCGCGCGTCAGCGACAGGCCGCGAAACACGAAGTCACTGGTCGCACCCACGCTGCCGGACAGGATGGCGGCGGGGCTGCCGGCCTGCCGGGACGCTGGCTCGTCCGCCCGTGCGGCCTCGGCGGCGAGGCACATGAGCAGCAGTGTTCCGACGATTCGCGTCACTGACAGGGTTTCTCTGAAGGCCTTCCGTAAGCCGTCGCGAGTCTGACGAGTCGTTCACGGGCTGGCAAGCGATGCAAGCGGCGGAATCAGGCCTGCGAGGCGCATCGCAGAACCAGCGACCGGGGAACTCCCCGAGGACGATCTCTCTTCAGTCGCGTCATCCGTGACCGTTACCCGGACGCAGCGCCGCACGTTTGCCACCATTCATTACGTCACGTGGGGATGGCGCCGAGTCCTGAAGATGATGAGCTTTTCCATGGGGTCATTTCTCGATCGCTGGTCGCGCGAGCTGATCGCGTGCGCGGTGATTTATGTCGCCGCCATGGCCGTCATCATTTTCACGCGCTGGGGCGGCGAACCGCTGGCCGGCTGGGTGAGCGCCTGGGGCAATTTTCCACTCATGGCCCTGATGTTCCTCATGGCCTGGCCGGTGATCCGCGATCGCTCCACGAGCTGGCAGCGCCGCCGCGCGTTCCAACTGCTGTTCGCGGCGCAGTTGCTCGACCTCGTCGCGAGCATCGGCTGGGGATATGGCGCGCTCACCACCAGCGAGACCTGGGGCGCCTGGCCCGACGTGGTCTGGATCGGCTGGTATCCGTTGGCCGCCGCCGCGTTCTCGCTGCTCTACGTGGACCTCGGCGGGCGCCTGAATACCACGCGGTCCCTCGTCGACTTCGCGACTCTGGTCATCGGCTTCGGCGCCTTGCTGTGGTTCACCGCTCTCGAGCCCCTGACCAGGATGAGCATGGCCGAACTGGGCGTGAACTGGTCCGCCGCCACGTACGGAATCGGCAATGGCGTCTGCGTGATCGCCGCGGCGATGGTCGCCATGCAGGTCACCGACTGGCGCGCCCAGAAAGCGGTCGCCTGGTTGCTCGTGGCCATGGTGGCGACGCTGATCGCCGACCTGGCCTGGGTGGTCGCCGAACTCAACGAGCGCTATCAGCCGGGCGCCGCCATCGATCTTTTCTATCCTGCCTTCTACCTGTGTGTGATCCAGAGCCTGAACCTGCAGCGGCGGGCCGTCGCGCAACCCGTGACGCGCGGCCTGCAGGGCGACCTGCGCGGGTCCCTGCCGGTGGTTGCGCTCATGGTGGGCGTGGTCGCCTTGCTCAACGAGAAACTCAACCTCGCCGACGCGGATTCGCCGGTGCTGGTGTTCGTGGTGCTGTTTGCCACGGTGCTGGTCGTGGTGAGTCAGGCGCTGGCCACGCGCGAGGTGGTGGGCCTGCATCGCGAGGTGGCGACGCGCCGCTTCGACGAGCGCCTGACCGAACTGGTGCGCCGCTCCAGCGACATGATCGCGATCTGCGACATCGACGGAACGTTGCGCTACGCGAGTCCCTCCTCGGAGCAGCTGCTGGGCGCACGGCCGGGCGAGCTCGCCGGGCGGAAGATAGACGCGCTGCTCGGCCCCGAGGGGGCGCACGTGCGCGACGTGTTCGACAAGGTCGCGGCGGCGGCGCACGCCGAGCAGAGCGCCAATTTCGCCATTCCGCAGCCGGATGGCGAGAAACGCTCTTACAAGATGGTGATCGCCAACCTGTGCCACGTGGAGTCGATCCGCGGCCTGACACTGAACATCCGCGACATCACCGACGCCACGCGCTTGCACGATCAGCTGCACACGCTGGCATTCCACGATTCGCTGACGCTGCTCGCCAACCGCTCGCTGTTCACGGATCGCGTGCACCAGGCGCTCAACCATCTGGCCGACGGCATGACGCCCGCGGTGCTGTTCGTCGATGTCGACAATTTCAAGACGGTCAACGACAGCCTGGGTCACGGCGCGGGCGACCAGCTGCTGCGGGGTTTCGCGCATCGCCTCGTGCAGTGCACGCGCGCGGGAGATACGGTTGCGCGGCTCGGCGGCGATGAATACGGCGTGCTCATCGATCACGCCGGCGGGGAGGAGGCGGCCATGGCGGTGGCCCGTCAGATCCTCGATGCCTGCCGGCAGCCTTTTGAGATCGAGGGGCGCCAGCTGCGCGTTGGCGCGAGCGTGGGCGTGGCCCTCGCCGATCGGGTGAGCACGGTGGAGCGGCTGATGCGCAATGCCGACGCGGCCATGTATTCGGCCAAGTCGCATGGCAAGGGACGCGCCGAAGTCTTCCGGCCGGAAATGCTGCGCGCCGCGCGTCGCCGCATGCGCATCGAAAACGAGCTGGCCACCGCCATCGAAGCGGGGCAGCTGGAGGCTCACTACCAACCCGTGGTCGACCTCGGCTCGCGTCATCTGGTGGGCGTCGAGGCGCTCATGCGCTGGCGGCATCCCGCGCGCGGCCTGGTGATGCCCGGCGAGTTCATCCCGCTGGCGGAGGAGACCGGGCAGATCGTGCCGATGACGCGTTGGATGCTGAACCGGGCCTGCCAGGACGCGGTGCGGCTGCAACGCGAAATACCGCACGGCGAGGGCTTGCGCGTCTCGGTCAACGTGTCCAGCCGCTATCTCAATCAGGGCAATGTCGTCGCTGAGGTGCGCGCCGCGCTCGGCGCCCACGGGTTGCGGCCCGATTGCCTGATACTCGAGGTGACCGAGAGCCTGTTGCTCGACAATTCTTCGCAGCTCGAGCGCACGTTCAGCGAGCTGAAGGCCATCGGCGTCCGGCTGGCGCTCGACGATTTCGGCACCGGCTACTCGTCGCTGGCCTATCTACACCGCTTTCCCATCGACATCCTCAAGATCGACAGGTCCTTCGTCGAACGGCTGGCCCGCGGCGCAGGCGCGCAGGGTGTCGACGCCGTGGCGCTGGCGCGCGCCATCCTGTCCCTGGCCACGGCGCTCGGGCTCGACACCGTGGCCGAGGGCATCGAGGACGATGACCAGCGCGACACGCTGCTCGAGCTCGGCTGCCGCACGGGGCAGGGCTATTCCTTCGGCAAGGCCATGCCGGTCGAGGAGATCGCGGAGACCGCCGTCACCCGCCGCCGCAGCGTGCTGGCGGGCAACCTGGCAGGCCACGTCGAGTACTCCGCGACCGGCCGTTTCCATCACTTGGACAAGGCCTGACGGTCCGCGCCGCGGCGCTGACATAACGCGTGGGGGCGCTTCTCATAATCCCCCGATGGGTCCTGCGGCGTCCCGGATCGCGGAAAAGATGCGAATTGAATGCGCTTGCAGCCGGGAACGCTCATCTACTCTTTGCCCCGCATTTACCTAGTACAAATAGAACGAGCAGCGGAGAGAGAGCCGGTGAAGTCGGTTGAAACGAGAGCGCTCGACTCGGGCGGCGCGCCCGAGCGCAGCGCGGAAAGCGTATTGCGCGCGGTTTGCCTGCGACTCGGCTGCACGGCAGCCGCGGCGATATTCCCGCGCGAGGAGTCGCGCGCGGTCTGGGGACGGTCGGAACAGGATCTCGCATTCGTGCGCGGGCAGCTGTCCGTGGTCGGCGACGAAGTCGCGCGCCGCACCGTCGACACCCGCAAACCCGTCGCCTCCAACAAGCTGCGACACGTGAGCGGTGGGGCCATCGCCTGCAAGCTCGTGTCGGTGCCGCTGCTCGCGCGCGGCGGTCCGGCGGGGGCTCTCATCATCTTCAATCGACCCGACGAGCCGAGCTTCGACGAATTCAGCGTGCGACGCCTCGGCCGCTTCGCGCGATTGCTGGCGCGTAACGCCACCCAGGACCTGGATGCGCTCACCGGGCTGTATTCCTGGGATGGATTCAAGAATCGCGTGGAGGCGTGGACGCGCGAGGCGCCGCCCGGCGCCATGGTGTCCATGCTGTACGGCGACATCGATCGCCTGCATCTCATCAACGATCTCGCCGGATTCTCCGAGGGCGATCGCGTCATCGCGCGCTGCGGCGTCATCATCCGCAAGGCGCTGGTGGGCGCGGACAGCTTCGCCTGCCGCTTGTCCGGCGACCGCTTCACCGTGTTCCTGCCGCACATGAATCTCGCGCAGGCGCGCCAGCTCGCCGCGGCCATCTGCCGCGAGGTGTCGGGCGGCACGGACGCGCAGCAGCACCCCGTATCCATGAGCTGGGGCGCTGTGTCGATGAACGCCTCGGACCTGCACCTCGACCATCGGGCGGCCGAAGCCGAGATCGCCTGCAAGACTGCCAAGGATCGTGGGCGCGGACGCGTGGAGGTCTACCAGGACACCGATCAGAGCATGATCCGTCGCCACGACGAGATCGGGCTCATCGGCAGCGTGCGTGAGGCGCTGCGCCAGCAGCGCATCGTGGTGTTCGCGCAGCCGATCACGCCGCTGATCAACACCACGTTGCCCGTGACGTACGAGCTGCTGGTGCGCATCATCGACGGCAAGGGCAACCTCGTGGAGGCCGCTGACTTCATGTCGGCGGCGACCCGTTACCAGATCCTGCCCGAGATCGACCGGGCGGTCTGCGAGCGCGCATTCCAGCAGCTCGGCAGGAATACGGGCGCGCCGGTGCGCGTGTCCATCAATCTAGCCGGACCGACGCTGTCGGATCCGGATTTCCTCGAATGGCTGCTCTCGGCCATGTCGAAGCACAACATCAACGGCGCCAGCCTGGTGTTCGAGATCACCGAGGCGGCCGCGGCCGCCAATCTCACCCAGGTGCAGCAGTTCATCCGGCGCATGACCGCGCACGGCGTGCGCTTCGCGCTGGACGATTTCGGTACCGGCGTGAGCTCGCTCGCGTACCTCAAGAATCTCGAGATCAGCACCATCAAGCTGGACGGCTCGTACGTGCGCGACGTGCTCACCAATACGCGCTCGCAGGCACTGGTGCGCGCCATCGTGCAGCTCGCCGACGCCATGGGCATCACCACGGTGGCCGAGTACGTCGAGTCGAACGGCGTGCGCGACCGGCTCGCGTCGCTCGGTATCCAGTTCGGTCAGGGATTCGCGCTGGGCCGTCCGGGGCCGCTGGACGATGTACTTGCCGCCGTCGCCGAGCGTGCGCCGGAAGGATGCGAGCGGCCTTTCAACGACGAGAAGCCGTTCACCACCCCGTCGGGCATTCCGATCATGTTCAAACACGCGTGAGGGGGAATGGAGTCACTGCCCATTTGCTGGCAAAAGGGGAGTGAAGCCATTTAAGCTCGCGCGCCATGATCAAACTGACGCGCTACCAGTGGACGGTGTTCTTCGCCGCCTGGCTCGGCTGGGGATTCGACATCTTCGACGGGCTGCTGTTCAACTTCGTGGCGCCGAATGCCATACCGACGTTGTTAGGCCTGAGCATCGGCACGCCCGAAGCCAACGCGGCCATCTTCTACTGGAACGGCATACTCAACTCCCTGCTGCTGCTCGGCTGGGCGGTGGGCGGCGTGATGTTCGGCCCCATCTGCGACCGCTTCGGGCGCAAGCGCGTGCTCATGCTCACCATGCTGCTGTACGCGCTGGGTACGGCGTCCTGCGCGTTCGTCACCGACATGTGGCAGCTGGTGATCTTCCGCATCGTCGCGAGTCTCGGCATCGGTGGCGAATGGGCCGCGGGCTCCGCCATGGTCGCCGAGGTGGTGCCCGAGGACAAGCGCGTGGAAGCCGGCGCGCTGCTCTACACCAGCGCCCCGTTCGGTCTCTTCCTCGCCGCGACGGTCAACCACGAGGTCGCAGGTGGCTGGTTCGCGCACGATCCGTCGATGTCCTGGCGCTATGTGCTGCTCTTCGGCCTGATCCCTGCCGCGCTGGCATTCATCGTGCGCGCCTTCGTCCGCGAACCAGAGCGTTGGGCCGCGGCCACGGCCAACGCCGCGCCGGCGCGCGTACGCGAGATCTTCGCGGCCGGCATGCGCTCGCGCACCGTGAGCGCGCTCATCGTCACCGTCGTGGCGCTGATCACGTGGTGGACCTGCAACGCCTTCCTGCCGGTGATCGCCAGCGCGCTGGCGGGCGCGCAGGCCGTCACTGACGGGCTCGACGTCGCCGCCACCGCAGCCCTCAAGGAGAGCTGGAAGGCCACGGCCACGAACTGGTTCAACCTCGGCGGCCTCATCGGCACGCTGCTCACGATCCCCGTGGCGCGACATCTCGGCCGGCGCAAGCTGTACGCCGTCTACTTTGCCGCGAGCGCCGCGTCGGTGCTGCTCATCTTCGGCCTGGACATCCCGTCGGAATTGCGTCTGCGCCTGTGGTTCTTCATCGGCATCTCCGTGTTCGGCGTGTTCGGCAGCTTCCCGTTCTATCTACCCGAGCTGTTCCCGACGCGGCTGCGCTCCACGGGCAGCGGCTTCTGCTACAACATCGGCCGGGTGATCACGGCGGGCGGCGTATTCGTCGTCGGTGCGGTCATCCAGACGTCGCAGGGTGACCCTGCCGTCATCCTCAAGACCCTGTTCATGATGGGGTTCGTGCCCATCGTCGGGTTGCTGCTGCTCCGGTGGGTCATCGAGACGCGTGGCGAGAAGATGCCGGACTGAGAGAGGGCTGACGGCCAGGGGACTGGCCAATGAGGGCCACGGCAGCGTCGCGTCAAGGTCACCGCCTCACGGCTGCACCACTCGCAGATAGTCGAAGCGCGCCGACGCGCGGTCGGTCACGATGCCGGAGACGCCGGACGGATGCGAGTCATCGACGGCTTCGAGCAGCAGCTGACCATCGATGTACGCCCGCAGCCGGTTGCCGATGGCGTCCAGACGGAATACATGCCAGTCGCTGACGCCCAGCGTGAACCCGGCGCGGCCGAGTTCCACGCGCTGCCCGTCGACGAATTTGCCGAGCGACATGCCTTTCGAACTGCGCAACGAGAAGAAATAGAAGTTTTCCTCGTTCGTGTACCGCGTCATGACGCCGATCCACTGCTCCTCGCCACCGTCGTTGGCGAAAGCCTCGAGTTGCAGGCGGGATTCGACCGCCTGGTCGGCGGTCGACGGCCCGATGGCGGCGCGCGCGACCGACGTCACGGAAGCCTGTCGCAGGTAGCCCGCCTCGTAATCGGTGCAGTCCCACTCGGGCGCGCCGCTCTGGCGCAGCAGTCGCTGGCTGACGAAATCCTCGCAGGCGATGCCATTGGCGATCTCGGCCTCGTAGAGTGGCGTGCGGTGGTAGGGCGTGACCACGACATTGTCGAAATCGACGCTGGCGCCCTGGCTGAGCACGCCGGCCCGACCGGGCCCGAGCCGATCGTCGTAAACATCGATGAGCCGCCGGTCATTGACGTACACGCGATGGCGGCTGCCGATGGACTCGAGGCGCAAGCGATAGCGACCACCCGCGCGCACGGGTACCGCGCGGTTGGCCAGCGTCACGTGCCGACCGTCTTGCAGGCGGCGCAGCGTGAGAAAGCCGCCGCTGCGCAGCACGGCGTAGTAGTAGTTGGAGGAATCCGTGTAACGGGTCACGAGGCCCACCCAGCGGTCGCCAGCCGCGAAGGTGATCGGCCGCAAGTCCGCCTGCACCGACTGACTGCCCATGAGGCTGGCGGCGAGTAGTGCGAGCGCGGTGCCGGACGTATTCGATTGGCGCAGCACCCGGCTCGGCCCGCGCCGAGTCACCGACAGGACGCCGCTCGCGACAGTCCAGCCGGTGGCGTCGCCATCCTCGAAGTCGTCCTGCAGCAGCCGCGGAGCCGACAGGTCGTCGGGCAATTCGAAGAAGTGCAGGCTGCCCTGATCCGGTGAATCGAGGTTCCAGCCGGCAACGATCACGGTGCGCCCGCTGATCTCCACCGCCGGGCCGAGCGCGTCCCCCTGGCTCGAGGCGAGCTGCGCCACATGCTGGTAAGCGCCCTGGGAGTCCTTGCGGTACAGCGCGATGCCCATGGGCAGGCCGTCGAACGTGGACGTCGTCGTGGCGACGTACTCGCCGTCGGCGCTGATCCGCCAGGCGGGATTGTAGTTAGGGCTGAAGGCGCGCAAGGTCGGCAGCCTGCCGGCGGTCGTCCAACCGGTCTGATCCCGCCGGTAGACGAGGTTGCCTTGCGGGTCCCAGCTGCCGACGAACAACTCGTCGGCGTGCAGCGCGAGACCCACTCCGTAGTCGCCGTCCGGCAGCGTGCCATCGGGCTGCCACGCGTCGGCCGGCGCGCCGCGCCGGTACAAGCGTACCTGGTTGGGTGGATGACTCGAATCTTCCTGCGGGTTGGTGAAGGCGAGGCGATTGCCGTCGAGCGCGAGCGTCCCGCCGGTGTTGGCCAGCTCGCAGATGCGTGTGTTGCCGCTCAGCAGTTGCGGCTCGGTCCAGTCCTTGACGACCAGGTCCGTGGAAACGACGGAGTGCGTGCAGCGGCCCGCGATGGCGGCGATGGTGGTGCCATCGATGCGCACGCGGCCGTTGGCCCAGGCCTGGTTGCCGGGAGCGCCGGGGAAAGGTTGCGTGAGGGTCACCCAGTTGCCTTCGAGCGTGCGCCGGAACATCCGCAACGGCGAGGTGGACACCGCCGCGAGCGTGCCGCTCATCGCCACCTTGGGCTCGTTCCAGCTGTTCTCGTCGGTCGGATCATCGACGAGCACTCGATTGAATACCCATTCGTTGCCGGAACGCTGGTAGAGCAGGGCCAGCTGGCGGTAAGGATAGTTGTAACTCCCGTCCTCGGAGTAAAGCGCGGTGGCGAGCGCCCAGTCGCCTTCGATGGCCACCGATTCGCCCAGGAATGTCAGTCCCGTGCGCGGCGCGGTCAGGCGTTGTGTTTCCTCGAGCCCGACGGGCCTGGACTGTGCGGTCATCGCGATGCCCAGCAGCAACGGTGTCACCAGGGTGAGCAACGGCTTCGTCATGCGTCGTCCCGCGATGAATGGCGACCCGGTCATGGCTGCTCGACGATGAAGGTCTGGAATGTCGCCGCGGCGCGATACGTCCCCAAGCCGTAATGCCCACGACTCACCGAGTCATCCAACGCCTGCGCCACCAGCACACCGTCGACGTACGCATGCAGCTGGTCGCCGAGCACGTCGAAACGCAGCTCGTAGAAGCGGCCGGGCTCCGTGGTGAAGGACTTGGCGGCGAGCACCGTGAGTTGCCCGTTCACCACTTTGCGGATCTGCAGCTGCCGGGAGCTGCGCAGCGACACCTGATAGTAGTTGGACGCGTCGTGGTAGCGCGCGAACAACCCGAACCACGCCGCCTGGCTGGTCGTGCCGTTGAACGAATCCAGACGAAGCCGGGACGTCACGCTCTGGTCGTCGGTGTCCGTGCCGACGAGCGCATAGGCGCTGGTGTCGGTGACGGTCTGCGACAGGCCGTCCGGGTCGCTTTCGCCCGTGAGCATCCAGTTGCCGCGCGTGTACGTGAAGTCCCGCCCCCAGTCGTACCAGACCTCGCGATAGTTTTTCCAGGCGAGATTCAGCGCCTCGGTCGGGGCCGCGTACACGTTGTCGTAGTCTGCGCCGACGCGGTAGGCCATGAGCGCGGAGCGACCGCGCTTGAAGGAATTGTCGGTGACGGCGAGCACCTGAGCGCCGTCGACCGAGGCCGAGAGCCGGTTCCGATAGATCGAGAAGCGCAGCCGGCGCTTCTGACCCAGGTTCATGGGCAATGAAGTCGAGGCCAGCATCGCGATCGTGCCGTTCACCTTGCGCTTGATCTGCAGCACGTTCGAGCTGCGCCAGGTGAGATAGTAGAAATTGCTCTCGTCGACGTATCGCAACCCGAGCCCCGCCCATCGGTCCGTGCCATTGACACGCGTGGGCACGATGTCCGCTTCGATCGACTGGAATTCGGGGGAGTCGCTGTCTGCGAGCACTGCATGCCCTTCGTTCGTGAGCCCGACGTTGCGGAATACGGTGTTCGTGCCGGTGCCGGTGACCGCGAATTGACTGCCCGGCGTCTGCTCCCATTGCGGCGTGGAGTCATCTTCGAAGTCGTCCGCGATCGCGCGCGGCGGCTGGACGGGCAAGGGCAGGTTGAACACTTCCACCGAGCGGTAGCCGAGCAGGTCCGAACCGGCGACCACGGTGCGGCCGCTCACGTCGAGATCGTCGGTGAAGCCCGAGGTCTGCAGGATGGCGACGTGGTCGAAGCCCGAGCCGTTGTCCACATAGACGTAAGGCTTGTAGGGATCGTGCATCTCGCCCCAGCTTTCCTTGGTGACCAGAAATCCGTCACGGAACACCACCTGGTAGGCGAAGCCCGATCCGTTGGCGTAGTCCACGGGCCGCGCGGCGCCCGCGGGCGACCACACGCTGGCCTGGCCGCGATACACCGTCGACCCGGGCGCCACGGTGACGCCGGTCTGCAGCGCCACGGGACCGTAGCCGCCGCGCGCGGAAGCCGGCAGATCGAAGCCACCGATGCCCGACCACTCGACGGTGAGGCTGCGCCCATACAGATTCACGCGTGTGTCGTTGCGACGGACCGCCAGCAGGGAGTTGTTGAGGTCGATGGAGACCGGATGGTCGCCACAGCCCGCCGCCGGCCCGTCGGCACGTCCCGTGATCTCCCAACTACCCGTCGAGGACTCGGTGAGCAGCAGCGTGTCGTCGCTGCAGGTGTCGACGCCGACGGCGATGCGGCGCGCCGAGATGGCCACGGATCCTTTCGCCGCGCGCGCTTCCTCGGGCAGCACCGCTTCGACGTAATCGTTTCCCTGCCGCGTGTATACGTGCAGCGTGGAGTTGCCTATGACCGCGATGCCGTTCTTCATTGCCAGGCGATCGTTGCCGTCCACCCCCGTCAGCAGCACGCGGCTGTACGCCCACCGTCCGTTGGAACCGCGCCGGTAGAGCGCTGCGCCCGCGTCGGAAACCGCGATCAGCGCGTCGCCGTCGATGGCGACGAGCTGCCCGAACGACGCGTCGTCGGCATTCGGCGGCGAAAGCGTCTGAACGGGATACAACGTGTAGGTGCGCGCGAAGCACGCGGGAGCCACCGTGGCCAGGACGACCACGGTCAACGTGCGAACGAAGAATTTCATTGGTGTCCCCTGGATCGGACGGGCGTCCGTAGTTAGATACGGGTCTGCAAGATGCGGGCCAGGGCCCTGCGCGCGGCGGGTTCTTGCAATGACTTCCGGCAATGCGAAGAGTTTGCGATCCGGGCTGGCAGGAATTACCCGGTGGCGCAGCCGAAGCGCGGAATTTCCTACATCCGGCTCGCCGCCGCACGGCAGGTCAAGCAATTCCTACAACGCGAAGCTGATCTCCGCACTCAGTGTTCGCCGCGTATACGGATGGAACGCCCAGTAGCGCTCGTTGCCCAGGTTGTCGATGCCCAACGAGGCGGCCCAGCGCTCGAGGGCCTCGTAGCGCAGGCGCGCGTCGAATACCAGAAAGCGACTGAAACCGAGATAGCTCTGCCCGTGGACGTCGGCGTTGTCGAGCTGGTTGTACTGGCGACCGCTGTAACGGGCGCCGAGCGTGGCAGACAGCTTTTCCATTGGACGCCATGTCGCCAGCGCATTGGCTCGCCACTCCGGTACGCGGGGCTGCCAGCTCCCCACCGTCGCAGGATTGTTGTCGTTCTCGAGGATGCGCGAGTGCGTCCAGGTGGCGCTCGCCGCGAGCTCGATGGTGTCCCACTGGCGCAGTTGAGCCGACAGCTCCACGCCGCGTGTACGGATGCGATTCACGTTCTGGATGGTGGTGATGGTCGTGCCACTGAACGCGTCGATCTGCGAGTACAGCGCGTCGCGCGTGTCCTCGAAGAAGAGCGTGGCACGGAAGTCACCGTGGTCGAACTCGCCGATGGCCGACAGCTCCTGGGTCCACGAGCGTTCCGCGGCGAGTTCGGGATCATGGTTGACGATGGTGTCGGCCGAGATCGAACCCTGGAACAGTTCCGACACCGTGGGCATGCGCACGGCTTTGCCGGCCGATGCCTTCAACGCCCAGTCCGGATTGATTGCGTAGGCGACCGCGACCTTCGGCGAAACGTACACTTCGTCGCGTCCGCCCAGTCGAAGTGTGGTGCCCGCATTGCCGATGTATCCGCCGTTCGCCTGCCAGCGTTCGAGCCGCAGGCCCGGCGTGGCCTGCCATCGATCGGCGAACTCGAAGCTGTCCTGCGCATACAGGCTGGTCAGCCGGGTGTCACCGCCGAACGCGGCAAGCCGCGCGCCAGCGTCGTCGCGCAGCCAGTCGCCGACAGCGCGAGCCTCGCTGCGCAGATGGTGGCGATCGTCCTGCGCGCCAAGCTCGAGCAGGTGCGCGCCGTCCGAATGCCCGTGGTGGCGCGCGCGCAGGTGTAGCGTGCTCCAGCCGGTGCCGGAGAAGTCCGCGCGGCGGCCGGCGCCGCCGAGGAGCGATGCGGGCTGCGCGGTGGAAGGCGAGCGCGACTCGTCCTTGCGATAGTCGTAACGGCTGCCCGTGGCTTCGAGATCCCACGCGCCGATGCGGTTGCGTGCCGACACTCCGTGGATGCTGTGCGTGAGCGCGTTGCGCGACGGCGCCATCTCCGTCGGCGTGATGGCGAATTCGTCGCCGTCGATGTTCACGCGGCCCGCGTACACCGGCGCGCCGGCGGCATCGCGCAGCCAGGTGCCGGCTTCGCGATCGGCATCGTTGTGCCACCAGCCGAAGGTATAGCTCACGCGGCCGCGCTCGCCGACGTCCTGGGCCAGCTTGATCTTGACGTGATCCTGCACCGTGCGGATTGCGTTTGTCTGGCCTAACAACCACCACTCGTCGCCATTCTGGTTCTGGCCGGCGAGCGCACCCGTCACTGGCGTTCCGCCCGCGCCCGGCGTTCCACTGGTGATCTGCTTGTTGGCATAGACCAGTGGGTGCGCATCGCTGTCGAGGCGGCTCAGGTTGATCCACCAGGCCGTGCCGCCGTTCCGGTCGCCGGCGGACAGATTCGCCTGCCAGCCGCCGTAGTCATCCGCGTCGGGGCCATAGGCGCGATAGCGCTCCGTGAATCTCGCCAGGGAAGCCCGCGTGGTGCGCTCGCCGGGCATGCGCGTGACGTAATCCACCACGGCGCCCACCGAGTTGCCAGGATAGGCGGCGGAGAAGGGGCCATAGAGCACGTCGACCCGGTCTATCTCTTCCGGCGTCACCAGGCCCCAACGCGGCGTGAAGCTCGCGCCATTGCCCAGCAGGTTCGAGAGCAGGATGCCGTCCGCATACACCAGCGAGCGGGCGCTGTTTCCGGAGCCCGAAGCGCGGCTGGCCAACACCGCATGATCGAAGTCGCCGACGTAGCGTTTACGCACATTGAGACTGGGGAAATACTTGAGCGCGTCCTGCGCGTCGCGGGCGTTGATGCGGGTGGCGATGGCTTCGCGGGTGATGCCCTCGATGGTCGTGGGGATGGACGACGGCAGCGTGCTGGCACGGCGACCGACCACGGTCACCGTTCCGAGTGTGCGGGTCATCTCGTTCTCGGCACTCGCGATGTCGCGCGACTCGACCCGGAGTTGCACTTCGACGCGCCCGGCGTGGCGGAATTCGAGCACCAATGGCACTTGGCTGCCCGCCAGCAGCGGCTGCTTGAGCTCGACGAGCATCGCGTGCACACCGCCGGGCTCCACCCGGATGGTCTTGCCGGCCGGCAACAGGATCTCGGCCAATGGTCGCATGCGCGCGATTCCCTCGGTCATCGTGGTCTGGTGGAACTCGACGCGCGCGGCGGCCGGCGTCGACGCGGCGACGAGGGCATCGTCCGTATCGCCGCGATTCTCGAGCGTGAAATACGCGACTCCCATTGGCATGCCTGGCGCCGTGGGACGCGCCCAGGGATGAGCGATGAAGATCTTGCCCGCGGTGTAATCATGCGCGGACGCGCTGGCGACCCAGAGCAGGGTCACCGCCAGAATTGAACGTTTCACGATGTTCTCCCTCGTGATTTGACGTCGCCGGGCGACGTGAGTGGCACAGAACGGAATACCGGCGCGAAGCCGGTGGGTGTCACTCAGGCGAGGGGAGGTGCCCTGGGAATCTGGGCGCGGGCGAGTGCGAATCGTGCGGCGGGTGCGTTCTGGGCGATTCCCTGCGGCGTCTCTTCGACCGCCGCCGGTGGCTCGATCCCGGGCAGTGAATACGCTGCCGCCAGCACCGGCACCAGGCAGAAATCGCAGTGGTCATGGTGGACGCCCGACGGTGCCCTGCCCGCAATCTCGAGGGTCTCCGTGCCCGCGCCGCCCGTGCCCGAGGCATTGCACAGGGCCGCCGTGAGGGTGAGGCCCGCGCTGGCCGGCATGAAGCCCACGGGAATCAACGCGCGCAACACCAGTGCGCCGATGATCAGCGGCAGCAAGTAGTCGCAGGAGAAGGCACGCAGGCGATTCACGGCGCGGATGTTAGCTCACGTCGCATGCCGCCGGCTCGTTCGTCCGTCTCCCTTGGCGGCGACTTTCCGGAGGTGCCGTTGCGCCGTGTCCAGGAATCGCTTGCGGGCTTCGGCATGATCGACGATCGGCCGCGGATAGTTGGCGCCCAGCTGCACGCCCGCGGCCGCCAGCACCTCCGCTGGCGCCAGCCAGGGCGCGTGGATGTGCTTCGCCGGCAGGCGAATGAGCTCCGGCACCCAGCGCCGCACATAGCCGCCGTCGGAGTCGAACTTCTGCCCCTGGGTCACCGGATTGAAGATCCGGAACCACGGCTGGGCATCGCAGCCGCAACCCGCCGACCATTGCCAGCCCATGTCGTTGTTGGCCCAGTCGCCATCGGTGAGCCAATCGAAGTAGTGCCGTTCCCCGCGCCGGAAGTCGATGAGCAGATGCTTGGCGAGAAAGCTGGCGGAGATCATGCGTGCGCGGTTGTGAACGAATCCGGACTGCAGCAGCTGGCGTGCGGCGGCGTCGACGATGGGATAGCCGGTTCGGCCTTCCGTCCAGGCCTGCCACGCGGTGGCGTCGTCCCGCCAGGGGAAATCGCGCCACTCGTCGCGGAACGGTCGTTGCAGCAGGCGCGGTCGTGCGGCGAGAGTGGCATGAGCGAACTCGCGCCACAGCAGCTCGTTCTGATACGCGCGCAGCGCATCGGGGGATACGGCGCGCAGCGCGCGATCCGCGGCGTGCCACACCGTGCGTGGAGAAAGCGTGCCGAATTTCAGATCGGCTGAGAGCCGACTGGTGCCGTCGAGCGCCAGCGAGTCGCGCAGCTCGTCATAGTTCCTGGCATCGGATTTCAACCAGCGATTGAGACGCTCACGGGCGGCGCGCTCGCCGCCCACCTGCACCTGTTCGTTACGCGTGAGACCAAGCGCCGACAAGGAGGGCAGGGTGTGCGGGCCGGCTTGCACGTCGCGCGGCAGCGGGGGCAGCGAACGCGGCGCCGGCAGCGGCGCCGCGACGTGCGCCTGGCGCGCGAAGGCACGCGCAAACGCGCTGAAGACTGAATAGGGCCCGCCGGCGCCGGTGCACAGCAAGCCCGGTGGACACAGCGTTTCCGTGTCGAACAATTGCAGCGGCACACCGAGCCCGGCCGCCACCAGCCGATCGCGGGCGCGACCCACGGGCGCCACCCAGCTCTGCGCCAGCACGCGGTCCACGCGCCACTTCGCCGCGAGCTCCGGAATCCGCTGGACGCTTCGGCCCGTGACCGTGATGAGCCGTGAACCGAGGTGCTCGAGATTGGCGGCGAGCGACGCGATCGAGTCGAGCAGGAACTGCATGCGAAAGGGCGTGCGCTGTGCGCGGGACGGGGCGAAAAAATCGTCATCCAGCACGAAAACCGGAATGACCTCGCCGTCGCGGGCGGCCAGCCGCAACGGCGCGTGGTCCGCGACGCGCAGATCCTTGCCGCGGTACCAGACGAGCGACCGCACCGGCGTGGCCGTGCGGTCAGCTCACTTGTTGACGACGCGCATCTTGCGCAGCAGCTGGCGGTCGACGTAGGTGCGGCTGTCGAGCACCAGGCGATCCTGGTACTGCTGCAGCTGGTGCATCCAGAACATCACGATGATGCAGCTCACCAGCGCGGTCAGTGTCGCGTTGAACGTGATGCCGAGACCCATGGTCACGCCGGAGATGTCACCGCCCATGGCGCCCTGCGCCTCCTGCAGCGCGGCGCCGATGCCGCGCACGGTGCCGACGAAGCCCACGGCCGGGATGGCCCACGCCGTGAAACGCACCATCGACAGCTTGGTGTCCAAGCTCGCGGTTTCGAATTCGCACTCGGTGCGCACGGCCTCGGCCGCGTCCTGCACGCTGCGCGTGGCGCCGAAGCGGTTGTAGGCCACCATCAGCAGCCGGGGCAGAAAGCCATCCTGCTCGGCCGGGGGCAATTGCTCGAGCGGGCGTGAATGCACGCGCGCGTCTTCGGGCAGCACCACCTGGCCTTCGCCGATCTTGACGTAATCGCGCTCGAGCAGTTTGCGGCTGGCGCGCGTCTGCTGCGCCTGCCGGGCGAGCAGCAGCAGCGACCATAGGCACAGCGTGACGCAGATCTCCTGTTCGTGATCCTTCAGGATGACGTACACCGAGCGCAGCTGCAGCACCTGCGCCTTCACGCCGCTGCCCTTCTGGGTGACCTCGATTCGCTGCGACAGCACGGCCTCAGCCCGCGGGCGGATGATGAGCGTCCAGATGCTGTGGATGATGATGACGGAGAGGAGCAGGGCGCTGATGCTGTACACCGCATCGTCCAGCACCCAGTGAGGGCGTTCACGCCGCTCGGCGGTGGTCTTTTCCAGAGAATAGGGCGGGTTGTTCTCAGTGGCCATTCGGGATCCAGTGTGCAGACCGGTACACGTTAGTAAGGAGTGTGCCGGCAATAGTTCCGCGCTGCACGATTTCTTGTTACCAGCTTATAACCAGGCCGTTACCCGGGTTGCGACCATCGAGCTGCTAGCATGCGGCCCGCTGCGCGGTTGCCCTTTCCAGTCCACTTTTTGGCGTCAGTTCAAGCATGTCCATTGCGCTCGACCAAGTCACCAAGCGATACCAGGACCAGCCGGTCGTCAACGACGTCTCCATCGAGGTGGGCGAAGGTGAGTTCTTCGTGCTGCTCGGGCCTTCGGGTTCGGGCAAGAGCACCCTGCTGCGGGCCATCGCCGGACTGACGGGCATCGACCATGGCCGCATCTCGTTGCATGGCCGTGACGTGACCCACGTGCGGGCCCGTGACCGCGGCGTCGGGCTCGTGTTTCAGAACTACGCCCTGTTCCGCCACATGACCGTGGCCGACAACATCGAATTCGCGCTGCGCGTGCGGCGCATGCGGCGCGCCGAGCGCGTCGCCCGCCGCAAGGAACTGCTCAAGCTGGTGGCGCTGGAGGGCATGGACGAGCGTCTGCCCGGCCAGCTCTCCGGCGGTCAGCAGCAGCGAGTGGCCGTGGCCCGCGCGCTGGCTCACAAGCCCCAAGTGCTGCTGCTGGACGAGCCCTTCGGCGCGCTGGATCTCAAGATCCGCGAGGAGCTGCGCCGGACCATCCGCGCCGTGCAACGCGAGCTGGGCATCACCACCGTGCTGGTCACGCATGACCAGGAGGAAGCCTTCGCGCTGGCGGACACCATCGGCGTGATGAACCATGGCCGGTTGCTCGAGGTGGGCAATCCCAATGACCTCTATGCCCAGCCGGCAACCCGTTTCGTGGCGACCTTTCTCGGCGCGGCCAACCTGCTGCTGGCCCGGCAGAGCGTCGATGGCATCCGTTTCGGCGCGACGCCGGTGAGTGCCGCGGGTACCGAGCCCCTGGAGGGTGGCCGTGAGCACGAGGTGGTCGCCGTACTTCGGCCGGAAGAGGTGGAAGTCAGCGCCTCGCGCGAACAGCTCAGCTCCGATTTCATCGCGCGCGGCGCGGTCGAGGAGATCGTATTCACGGGCGCGCTGGAGAGGCTGCGCATACGCCTGCTGGATGAACCCTGCGCGGCCCAGTTGCTCGGCAGCGGCAATGGCTCGGGCGCCGAGCCGCTGGTCGAGATCACGCGCACTCAGCCCGAGCGGCGCGCGCTGCCATTGCGCGCCGGTGCGCAGGTGGCATTGGGCGCGCGGCGCCTGCACGTACTGCCCACGCCGATCTCGAGCTTCCTCGCCTGCGCGCCCAGCGAAGCCGAGGCCGCCGAGCTCGCCCGCGAGCCGCTGCTGGAAAGCCTGTCGACGCGCATGAAGACGCGCGTCGGTCTGCGCGCGATTTCGCTGGGCGAGACTGGCGATGCAGAACCGGTCCTGCCGCTGTCCGGAGTCGCGGCGATCGGCGCGGGAGAGCAGGCTGGCGACACCGTGGAATGGCTGCTGCGCCACGGTGCCGGCGAAGTGCTGGTCCTGCCCCGGAACGCCGCCAGCCCGAACCGTGTGCTGATCCACTGGACTGACGAGGCCGTGCGCCGGGCCACGCTCGCGGTGTCCGCGAGTCTGCTGCGGCACGTGACCGCGGAAGCCGTGTACCTGGGCATCGTGCCCGAGGCGGATGCCGGCGGTCGCGGCGCACCCATGCGCAAGCTGCTCGATGCCCGCAGCGAAGCCCAGCAGACTCACGGGCTGGAGATGCGTACCGAGCTCGCGATCGGCGAGACCGTGGCCGAGCTCACGCGCAACCTGTCCGCCGGCAGCGCGCAGATGCTGGTGCTCGGCATCAGCGACATCACGCAGGCGGGCACGGCCTACCATTCCCTGCTGGCGGCCCAGCCCGGCTGGCCGGTGCTCATCGTCTATCGGCCGCTGGAACGGCCCCTGGATCGACCCCTCGAACGTGCAGGCGGGCAGACTGCCGCGCGCGGCACCCCCGAGGTGGCGGCATGACGAGGGCTGCATGATCAACGCCGGTCAGCGTGAGCCCAACGTGATTCCGGGTTTCGGCATCACGTTGGGATTCACCACGTTCTTCCTGTGCGCCATCGTGCTGCTGCCTTTGTCGGCCCTGGTGCTGAAGGCGGCCGGCCTGGACTTCACGCGGTTCGTCGAAGTCATCACCAGCCCGCGCGCCCTGGCCTCGTACAAGCTGTCGTTCGGCGCGGCGATGCTCGCGGCCGCCGTGAACATGGTGTTCGGCTTCGCCATCGCGTGGACGCTGGTGCGCTACGATTTTCCGGGCCGCAAGCTGGTCGACGCCATCATCGACATGCCGTTCGCGCTGCCCACCGCGGTGTCGGGCATCGCACTGACGACGGTGTTCGCCGCGAACGGGTGGATAGGCCAGTACCTCGAGTCCCTGGGCATCCAGGTGGCGTACACGTGGATCGGCATTACCGTCGCGCTCACCCTGATCGGCATGCCCTTCGTCGTGCGCACCGTCCAGCCGGCGCTGGCCGAAGTGCAGCGCGATCTCGAGGATGCCGCCGAGACGCTGGGCGCCGGGCGGTTCTACGTGTTCCGCCGCATCATCGTGCCGACGGTGCTGCCCGCGCTGCTCACGGGTTTCACGCTGGCCTTCGCGCGCGGCGTGGGCGAGTACGGCTCGGTGATCTTCATCGCCGGCAACATGCCCATGAAGACCGAGATCACGCCGTTGCTCATCGTCATCCGGCTCGAGGAATTCGACTATGCCGGCGCCGCGGCGCTGGGTTGCGTGATGCTGGCCATCTCGTTCGTGATGCTGCTGACCATCAACCTGCTGCAGGTCTGGGGCCGCAAGCGCATGATGGTGCGCCGATGAGGGCGAGGCGCTGATGGCGGGCCCGGCAAACGCGGGGGAAATCGCCGCCGAGCTGGCCACGCGTCCCGGCCACCGCAGCCTGAGCGCGTTGCTGGTCCGCTGGCTGGTCATCGGCATCTCGCTGACCTTCCTCGGGGCCCTGCTGGCCGCGCCGCTCGCCGCCGTGTTCGCGACGGCCATCGAACGGGGCTGGACTGCCTACTTCACGAGCTTCGTCGACCCGGACACGCGCGCGGCCATCCGGCTCACCCTGCTGACGGCGGCCATCGTGGTGCCGCTCAACACCATCTTCGGCATCACCGCCGCCTGGTGCATCGCCAAGTTCGAATTTCGCGGCAAGAGCTTCCTGATCACGCTGATCGACCTGCCGCTGGCGGTGTCGCCCGTGGTCTCGGGCCTGATCTACGTGCTGTTGTTCGGCCTCAACGGCTGGTTCGGCGCCTGGCTGCAGGATCACAATCTCAGCGTGGTCTATGCGTTGCCGGGCATCATCCTCGCCACGATGTTCGTGACCTTTCCGTACGTGGCGCGCGAACTGATCCCGCTCATGCAGCAGCTCGGCAACGACGAGGAGGAGGCGGCCATCACGCTGGGCGCCGGCGGCTGGTTCACCTTCTTCCGTGTTACCCTGCCCAAGATCCGCTGGGGCCTGGTGTACGGCATCATCCTCTGTAACGCGCGCGCCATGGGCGAGTTCGGCGCCGTCTCCGTGGTTTCCGGCAACATCCGTGGACTGACTACCACGATGCCGCTGCACATCGAGATTCTCTACAACGAGTACAACTTCGTCGGCGCCTTCGCCGTGGCGTCGCTGCTCTCGCTGCTCGCCGTCGTCACGCTGATCATCAAGACGCTGGTGGAGCGGTCCGGGTACCGGCGCCGATGAAGCGCAACAGCCTCGGTTGGTGGCTGGCGGCCAGCAACGTGGCCATCGTGCTGCTGGTCACGCTGGGCATTTCCTATTTCGCCACCGACATGCTGCGCGATCTCGCGGACGACCAGCAGCGCATCGCCGTGCAGCTCGCGGGCGCGAACTCACGCGGCGAAATCACGCGCATGTCGGAGAACACGTTGTCGAGCGCGCGCGTGCTGGCCGAACGGCCGGCCTTGCGCCGCCTGCTCTCGTCCCCGGACCGCCGCAATCTCGCCAGCGTGCTCGCCCGGTTCCGGGAAGACAACTCCGTGGAAGCCTGCGCGGTGTTCGATGGCGCCCAGGTGGTCGCGGCCAGCGGTCCGGATCTTCCCTGGCCGACGTTGTACACGCTGTCCGTCGAACAGGGCGAGCGGTTCATGGCGGCACCAGCCGGCACGGAGTTGTCGGTCATCGGCGCCGTCGCCCGGCTGCCGGATCAGTTCGCCGCGTTCAGCGTCATGGTCGTGCGACTGCTCGATCACAACGAAGAAGCGCTGCTGTCCGCGCATTCCGGGCTGGAAGTTCGCCTGATCAACTACCGCACCTATGCCGCCGCGCCCGACAACGAATTCACTTCCCTGCATTCGGAGGCGCAGACGCTGCGCTTCGCCACCAAGCGCATCGAATCGCTGGGGCTGTACGCCTCGAGTTTCCCCATTCTCGCCTCCACCGGCGAGACCGTTGCGCTCATCGAGACGCGCGCGTCCGCGAGTCATACCGACAGCGCGGTGCGTGCGCTCATCTGGCGGCTGATCATCACGGCCGTGGTGTTGGCGGCGCTGGCCGTGGTCGCCGGAGTGTTGCTGGGTTGGCGCGTGACCCGGCCGGCGGAGGCACTGACGGCCGCTGCCGTGCGGCTGGGGCAGGGCGATTTCGCCACGTCCATTCCGACTGCGGGTCCGGCGGAGATCGGCCAGCTGGCGCGCACCATGGACGACATGCGCCGCAACCTGCTCGACCTCAATTCGGAGCTGCGCCATCGCGAGGCCGAAGCGCAGGTGGTGCTCGAGGCCGTGGTGGAGGGCGTGTACGCGGTCGACCAGGAACGCAACATCCGCTATCTCAATCCGCAGGCCGCGAGATTGTTGGGCATCGAGCCGCAGGAGGCCATCGGCAGGTTCTGCGGCGACGTGCTCAAGCCCTGCGGTCCGCCGGGGAGCACGCAGCGACCCTGCGCGACCACGGCCTGCCCGATCCTGCGCGCGCGTCAGGCCGGCAGTGCCCAGTCGGTGGAGCAGTTGCAGACGCGCACCGGAAATCGCCAGACGGTGATCACCAGCTCGCGCGTGGTGAATGGGCTGCAGGTTCAGGTGCTGCGCGACGAAACGGAGATCGAAGGCGTGCGCCGCGCCCGCGACACCGTGCTGGCGAATGTTTCCCACGAATTTCGCACGCCGTTGGCAGCGCAGCTGGCCTCCATCGAACTGCTGCGCGAGGGCTTGAAGACCGCGCCGCCGGAGAAGCTGGAGGAACTGGTGCTGTCCCTGGAGCGCGGCACGCTGCGTCTCACGCGGCTGATCGACAACCTGCTCGAAAGCGTGCGCATCGAATCCGGACAGCTGGACGTGCGCCGGCAGAGCCTCGTGCTCGGCGACGTCATCGACGATGCCCGGGCCCTGGTCGAGTCCCTGTTGCGCCAGCGGCGACAGCGCCTGGAGATCGACGTCCCCGAGGACCTGACGCTGCAGGGTGACGCCACGCGCCTGACACAGGTGTTCGTGAACCTGGTGGCCAATGCCAGCAAGTTCGCGCCCGAGGACTCGGCTATCTACATCGGCGCCGACGTGGAGCAGCGGCCCGAGGGCAACCGGGTGCGGGCGTGGGTGGAAGACACCGGTCCCGGCCTGCCGCAGGGAGATACGGTCGGCATCTTCGAGAGATTCAAACGAGGCGGCTCCGAAGAGCCCGAGCCTGGCGGTCTGGGCCTGGGACTGTGGATTTCCCGTTCGATCGCGGAACGTCATGGCGGCACGCTCACGGCCTCGCGCACCGCTCAGGATCGCACGCGCTTCATGCTCACGCTGCCGCAGGCGTCCGAGTGAAGGAGCGGGCATGAAGATTCTCGTGGCCGACGACGATCTCGACCTGCTGGGTCTGGTCGCCTATTCGCTGACGCAGGCGGGGTACCTCGTGGTCGAGGCCAGTGACGGGCCGGGCGCGCTGGCCACGTTCGCTGCCGAATCTCCCGACCTCGTCATCCTCGACATCAACATGCCGGGGGCATCGGGATTCGAGGTCTGCACGGCGATTCGCGCAAGGAGCAGCGCGCCAGTGATGATGCTCACCGCGCGAGGCGAGGAGCAGGACCTGGTGAAGGCGCTGGAACTCGGCGCGGACGACTATCTCACCAAGCCCTTCAGCCCCCGGACTCTGCTGGCGCGCGTCAAGGCACTGCTGCGACGCGCGACCGCCGAACGGCCCCAGGCACCGCTCTCGGCGGGGCGCGTGACGCTCGACGTCGAAAGTCACACGGTGCGCATCGCCGACGGCGCGGCGATCGCGCTCACCAAGCTGGAGCTGCGGTTGCTGCAGATGCTGCTGGCACAGGCGGGCAGGCCGGTCAATTCCGATCGCCTGCTCGTTCAGGTGTGGGGGCATCGCGGCTCGGGCGACCGTCAGCTGTTGAAGCAGCTGGTACATCGATTGCGCCACAAGATCGAAGCGAACCCCGCCGTGCCGCAGCTGCTGCAGACGGCAGCGCCGGCGGGCTACAAGTTGGTGGTGGAATGACGAGAAGGATCCTGCTCACTCTGGCCGCGTGTCTGCCGGCGTTGCTGGCGGCGTGCAGCAGCCAGGGTCCGGAAGACGTGGTGCTGCTCAACGTCTCCTATGACCCGACCCGGGAACTTTACGAGGACATCAACGCGGCATTTGCCAGGGAATGGAAGGCCCGGCATGGGCAGCGCGTGCGCATCAGCCAGTCGCATGGCGGTTCGGGCCGCCAGGCCCGGGCCGTGATCGATGGGCTGCCGGCCGACGTGGTGACGCTGGCGCTCGCCGGGGACATCGATGCCATCGCGACGCAGGGAAAAATGTTGCCGCTCAATTGGCAGCAGCGACTGCCTGACAACAGCGCCCCCTATGTCTCGACCATCGTCTTTCTGGTGCGGGACGGGAATCCGAAGAACATCCACGACTGGAACGACCTGGTGCGCGACGATGTGCAGGTGGTCACACCCAACCCCAAGACTTCCGGAGGCGCGCGCTGGAATTACCTCGCGGCCTGGGCCTGGGCCGAGAGGCAACCGGGCGCCACCCCGCGGAGCGCACGCGAATTCGTACAGAAGCTGTATCGCAACGTCCCCGTGCTGGACACCGGCGCGCGCGCATCGCTGACCACGTTCGCGCAACGCGAAATCGGCGACGTGGCCATCGTCTGGGAGAACGAGGCACATCTGGCGCTGCGCGAGCTCGGGCACGACAATTTCGCGATCGTGGTGCCGTCGGTGAGCGTGCTGGCCGAGCCGCCGGTCGCCGTCGTGGACAAGGTCGTGCTGCGAAGAGGCACGCGGCCGGTGGCCGAGGCCTATCTACAATTCCTCTACACGCCCGAGGGCCAGGAAATCGCCGCGCGCAACTTCTACCGGCCGCGCGACAACGCCATCCTGGAGAAGCACCGTACGCAGTTCGCCGAGCTCGAGCTGGTCGGTATCGATCATTTCGGCGGTTGGACGCAGGCGCAGAAGGAGCATTTCGCCGCCGGCGCGACGTTCGATCAGATTACCGCGAGCAGTACCGCCCGCATTCACTGAGGGACCGCGCCTCGCCCTCGATCCATCGGTGCCCGGATCCGGCGAGATGCGATGCACTTTTTCCGAGATCGCCAGTCAGAGCCCAGGACGGCGTCGTCTGGACGGCCGTCGAAGGTCCAGATCGAGGAGAGAAGCTCATGGGTTTACCGTGGCGCAGAACGGGCATGTGGGCCAGCGTCGGGTTGATGGCGGGCGGCATGGCCGTCGCGGCCCCCGAATGGATGCAAGCGGTGGAGATCGCGCCGGCCGGCACGCTGTCCGTGCAGTCCCGTCCCGTGCCGCATCCGGGCAAGGGAGAAGTGCTCGTGCGCGTGCGCGCGGCCGGCGTGAATCCGGTGGACTGGAAGATCGCGCCGCGGCGCGTGGGCCTGATTCCCGGCGCCGACGTCGCGGGCACCATCGACTCGCTGGGCGAGGGCGTCACGGGCTTCGGCGTGGGCGATGCGGTGCTCGGCTGGGCCAGGCAGAGCGGCAGCTATGCCGAGTTTGCCGTAGTGCCGGTCGACAACCTCGCGAGGAAGTCCCGTGCGCTCAGCTTCGAGGAAGCCGCGGGCGTGCCCATCGTCGGGGAAACCGCTTATCGGTCGCTGCATGAGGCGGCCCGCATCGAGAAAGGTCAAACCATCCTGATCCATGGCGCGGCTGGCGGGGTGGGTTCGGCTGCCGTGCAGATCGCCAAGGCGGCCGGCGCGCGGGTGATCGGCACCGCTTCGGCCGGCAACCACGCCTACCTGCGCTCGATCGGCGCCGATGAAGTCATCGACTACCGTGCACAGCGTTTCGAAGACGTCGTGAGTGGCGTGGACGTGGTGTTGAATACCGTCGACTCGACCACCGCGACGCGTTCCATCCGTGTGTTGCGCGCGGGCGGCACGCTGGTGTCCGTGGCCGGTGCGCCCAATGCGGCGGCTTGCGCGCGGGCCAGGGTGATCTGCACGCGTCCGGATCGTGGCAGCGGGGCGAGCAATGCCGAGATGCTGGCGCGGCTCATGGAGCTCGCGGATGCGGGCCAGTTCAAGGTGCACGTGGACGAAGTGTTTTCCATGGCCGATGCCGGCAGGGCCTGGCAGAAGAGTCGTGCGGGACACACCCGCGGCAAGCTCGTGATCCGGGTGTCGGCGGGGCCGACGATGCGGCATCAATAGCTCAGGCGCGCGAGCATGCCGAGCAGCGCGCAGGTGGCGAGGGTCGACCCGAGACCGCGCTTCAATACCAGCAACATCACCAGCGCCACCCCGCCGATCAGCGCCGGCGCGATCTGCAGTGAACCCAGGGCCGGCAATTCCAAGTCGAGCACACCGGCGATCTGCCAGCGGTAAACCCGGGCGAACAATACGTGCAGCGCGAACCACAACGCGAGACTGGCGATGACGCCCACGACCGCCGCCGCGACCACGGAAAGGGCGCCGGCCCAAGCGGGTTGCTGGCGCAACCGCTCCACGTAGGGGGCACCGAGAAATATCCACAGAAAGCAGGGCACGAAAGTGACCCAGACCGTGAGTGCCGCGCCGAGCACGCCCGACCACAGCGCATGATCGGCGGACATGGATTGGTAAGCCGCGATGAAGCCGACGAACTGCAGCACCAGGATGAGCGGTCCCGGCGTGGTTTCGGCCAGTGCCAGGCCGTCCACCATCTGCACGGGGCTGAGCCAGGCGAAACGTTCCACTGCCTGCTGCGCGACATAGCTCAGCGCCGCGTAGGCGCCGCCGAAGGTGACCACGGCCATCTTGCTGAAGAACACGCCGATGTCGGCGAACACCCGGTGGGCACCCGGCAGCAGGGCAGCCAGCGCCACCGGCAGGAACCACAGCGACAGGCCCACGGAAAGTAGTTTGGCCACGCGGCGATGGCCGGGTGTCCCGGTTTCCCGGGCGGCAGGTTCCAGGAGTCCCGCCACGGGCGCGTCCTGGCGCGATGCGACCGCGCCGATCAGCGCAGCGACGATCATGACGGCGGGGAACGGCACGTGCAGCCAGGCGATGGCGGCAAATGCCGCCAGCGCGACCGTGCGCGAAAGGGTATCGCGCAGCGCCCTCCTGGCAATACGCAGCAGCGCTTCGATCACCAGCGCGATCACCGCGGCCTTCAGGCCCAGGAACACTCCGGCGATGACCGCGTGGCCGTGCCACGCGACATAGGCGATCGACAGCCCGAGCATGACCAGGAACCCGGGCACGATGAACAGCGCGCCTGCAACCAGGCCGCCGCGCGTTCCGTGCAACAGCCAGCCCACGTAGATGGCGAGCTGCTGGGCCTCGGGGCCGGGCAGGAGCATGCAGAAGTTGAGGGCGTGCAGGAAGCGGTCCTCGCTCAGCCACTTCTTTTCCTCGACCAGTACGCGATGCATCAGCGCGATCTGTCCGGCCGGTCCTCCGAAGGAAAGCAAGCCTATGCGCAACCAGGTGCGCGTGGCATCTGCGAAGGAAACCGTGTGTGGCTCGCTCACGGGCGCGAGTGTATGTGAACGGGACGCGGGCTCACATCGATGCGCGTCCTCACGTCACGATGCGACTTCCCGGGGTCTCATGGGCTACGCTTCCGGTCGCACGAGCACACCATGCGTACCGAGACCACCGATCACCATTGCCACGCTCCGGCCTTCGACTCCGGAAATCCCATGGCCGAGCGCGGCGTGCGCCGGGCCACGTGGCTCACTGCCGTCATGATGGTCATCGAGATCGCCGGCGGTTGGTGGTTCAATTCCATGGCCGTGCTGGCGGATGGCTGGCACATGAGTTCGCATGCACTGGCGCTCGGGTTGTCGGCTTTCGCGTATGCATTCGCGCGTCGTCACGCGCGGCACCCGGCGTATGCGTTCGGCACCTGGAAAGTGGAGGTGCTGGGCGGTTTCACCAGCGCCATCCTGCTGCTCGCGGTCGCCGCCCTCATGGTGTTCCAGTCCGCCGAGAGACTGGCGGTGCCGCAAATCATTCACTACCGCGAAGCCATCGCGATCGCGGTCGTGGGCCTGGCTGTCAACCTGGTTTGTGCCTGGTGGCTGCGGGATTCACACAGTCGCGATCACGGTCACAGTCATCCGCACGAACATGCGCACGATGGCGGTCACGCGCATGCCGACCTGAATGTACGTGCCGCCTATGTGCACGTCATCACCGATGCGGCCACCTCGGTGCTGGCCATCATTGCGCTCGCCGGTGGTCTGTTCTGGGGGCTGGCCTGGCTGGACCCGCTGATGGGTCTCGTCGGTGCAGCGCTGGTGTCGGTCTGGGCGTGGGGACTGATGCGCGACTCGGGTCGGATACTGCTCGACGCGGAGATGGATGCGCCCGTGGTCGCGGAGATCCGCGACGCCATCGAGAAAGGAGAGGTGCCCGCGCGCATCAGCGATCTGCACGTCTGGCGCGTCGGCCGGCGCAAGTATGCCGTGGTCGTCACCGTGGCCACCGATTCCGGCAAGGACGGTGACTACTTTCGCCGTGCGCTCGGCGTGCACGAAGAGCTGGCGCATGTCACCGTGGAAGTCATCGGCACGGCCCGGCGTCACGCCTGAGCATTCAATTCTTGCGCAACGAGTTTGCATATTCGGCCAGCAGACGTGCGGTGCGCCTGTTGTCGCCCAGGGGAACCACGGCATTGCCGGCACCCAGCGCCGCGAACAGTAGTTTGAGATCGTCGAGCAGGCTGCGGCGCGGGTGGCGCTCGCCCTGCGGCGCGACATTGCGCGAGGCTTCGACGTCCAGGTCTTCCAGCACGGCGCGGCTCACCCGCGGATAAGGC
Source organism: uncultured Pseudomonadota bacterium (assembly GCA_946479515.1). Next base: position 85,380 of record CAMLGF010000004.1, read on the forward strand.
GCCAGGCGGGCCTCCAGGTTGGCGAGGACCGTGTCTGGAATGGGGTGGGTGTGTCGCTGGGTGGCGTTCATGGCGGTATCTCCTTCGGCAGAGTTGCGATGGAGGGAATCTGCGCTACAGTGGCCGCTCGAACAAACGCGCCTGCTGATGCGCCCATAAGGATTTCTGACGTGTCTTCCGCCGCCTACGCCCGCCTGCCGCTCAATGCCCTGCGCGTTTTCGAGGCGGTGGCAGCGCGCCTGTCGTTCGCGGATGCGGCCGAGGCATTGCACGTCACGCCGGCCGCCGTGAGCCAGCAGATCAAGTCGCTGGAGGATTACCTGCAGGTGCAGCTGTTCAAGCGGGCCGGACGGCGCATCGAGCTCACGGCCGAGGGCCAGCAGTTGCTGCCCGGCGTGCGACGTGGCCTGGACGAGCTCGAGGCGTCGATGCAGCACCTCAAGCAGCATCGGGCGGAGGGGCCGTTGCAGGTCACACTGCTGTCATCATTCCTGCAGCGCTGGTTGCTGCCGCGCATCTCGAGTTTCAATGCGCTGGATACCGGCGTGGAGCTGCGCTTTCACACCGGGCGGGATCCGGTCGATTTCTCGCGCTCCGAGATGCATGTGGCCATCCGCATGGGGCTCGGCAAGTGGTCCGGACTGCACGTGGAGAAGCTGCTCGACGAATGGGTGATCCCCATCGCTTCGCCGGCGCTGCTCGAGAAGTACGGACCCGTGCCGCGCGGCCAGGATCTGCAGAATTTTCCGCTGCTGGGCGCCATCGATGAGCCTTGGCAGGCCTGGATCGAAAAAGGCCAGGAAGGCAACTGGCTGGCGCGGGCGCCCATCATCGACGATTCGGCCGGCGTCATCGCCGCCGCGGAGGAAGGCGTCGGATTCGCGCTGGCTCGCTGGTCGCTGGTCCAACGCGCGCTGGAGCAGGGCCGGGTCGTGCTGGCCGGCGATGCGCTGCTGCCGTTCCGCTTCTCGTACTTCTTCGTCTGCCCCGAGCCCTATCTGGTGATGCCGAAGGTCAGGAAGTTTCGTGACTGGCTCTTCGACATGGCGAAGAGTTTTCCCAAGCCGCATGCCTTGTTCGAAAAGCGCACGGCGTCATTGAAACCGGTGCTGCGCAAGCCTGCCGCCTGAGTGCCGCGCGGACGGCGGATCGATCCCGTCCCGACCATTAAGTTTTGTTGATACCGCCTTCAGGGCCCGCGTTTGTTCGACGGGGCGCCGGCTCGCAAGATGCGCCTCCAACAAATAAAGGAGAAGCATCATGTGCATCGAGAGACTGGTCAGGAACGTCGGCTTCGCGCTCGCCGCCGTGGGCATCGTCATCGGCCTGGGCGCAACCATCGAGTACCAGCCCGTTCTGAACGCCCTGGCGCGCTGAGCGGGCGGTCCGTAATGACGGCCGCTAACTACCCTGCGCAGGCACGTTGAATGCGTGCCCGCGCAGGGATACTGCCTTGATGAGCGCCCAAACTGGTTTGCCCGGCTGCAGCGCGAGCTCATGGGCCGCGCGCGCGGTGATGCGCGCGAGCAGCGTGGTGGTGCGGCCGATGTCGAGCTCGACGAGCACGGCGCGTCCGGAGTCCGCCGTCACCGTCACGACGCGCGCGGGTACCACATTGCGCACCGACAACCCCCGAGGCGGCTCGGTGGCGACGATGACGTCGCGCGCCAGCACCTGGATCTGCATTCTCTGACCCGCCTGCGCCTCGACTTCCAGCGTGAGCTCGGCGTCACCCACGCGCAGCACCGCGAAGCCCGCTGCGTCCATGCGAGCGACGCTGCCGGTCACCACGGCACCCACCGAGTCCGCGCCGACGATCGCACGCAGGATCGGCTCGCGGCTCACCGTTGCGATGTCGCCCTCGGCTGCGACCCGCCCCGCATCCAGCAGCACCATGCGCGTGGCCAGGCGCAGCACTTCGTCGAACTGATGACTCACAAACACGATGGGCAGACGAATGTTGTCCCGCAGCCGCTCCAGGTAGGGAAGCACCTCCTCGCGGCGCGCGACGTCCAGCGAAGCGAGCGGCTCATCGAGCAGCAGCAACCGGGGTTGCGACAGCAGCGCGCGGCCCAGCGCGACGCGCTGCTTCTCGCCGCCCGACAGTTCGTGCGGGCGCCGGCGCAGCAGGGGCTCGAGTCCCAACAGCGGCAGCACCTCGGATGGCTTCACGTGCTCATGCGTGCCGCGTGGCACGCGCCGCGCTCCGTAGCGCAGGTTGTCCGCCACGTTCAGATGCGGAAACAGCCGGGCATCCTGGAAGACCACGCCGATGCGGCGATGGCGTGCATCCACGGAGTGATGCCGGTCGCAATCGACCAGCACGTCGTCATCGACCATCACGCGTCCGGCATCGGGCGCCAGCAGGCCGGCAATCAGGGAAATCAGCGTCGACTTGCCGCATCCGGAGCGACCGAAGAGCGCGGTGATGCCTGGTGTCGGCGCGCAGAATCGCGCGTCGAGCAGGAACGCGCCGCGGCGCTTGCGTACGTCGACCCGCAACATCAGCGTCCCAACCTGCGCCGCAGCCCGCGCGCGAGCAGCTCGGACAGCAGCAGGCCCGCCAGGCCCAGTGCCAGCGAGAGCAGAGCCAGCCGCGCCGCCATCGCATCGCCGTCCGGCGACTGGATGGCGGTGTACAACGCCAGCGGCAAAGTGCGGGTCTCGCCGGGAATGTTGGCCGCGAAAGTGATGACGGCGCCGAACTCGCCGAGACCGGCGGCGAACGCCGTGACGGCTCCGGCCAGAACGCCGGGCAGGATCAAAGGCAGGGTGATGGACCAGAAGCGGTCGATGGGCCCGGCGCCCAGCGTCCGCGCGGCATCTTCCAGGCCCCGATCGACGTTCTCCAGCGAGATGCGCACGGCGCGCACGACGAGCGGGAAGGACATCACGGCGGTTGCCAGCGCCGCGCCCGTGCGGGTGAAGGCCAGGCGCACGCCGAAATGCTCGTACAGCCAGCCGCCGATGGGGCCGCGCGCGCCGAACAACAGCAGCAGCAGATAGCCCACGACCACGGGCGGCAGCACCAGTGGCAGGTGAACGAACGCGTCGAACAGCGTCCGGCCCGCGAAGCGGGCGCGGGTGAGCAGCCAGGCGACCAGGATGGCAAAGGGCAGATTGAAGGCCACGCTGCGCGTGGCGACGCTCAGACTGAGCAGCAGGGCGTCGATCTCGGCTTGGCTCATCCCGGGCGACTCATCAGGTGCCTTCGGCGTTCACGGGCGTGTCACGTCCCGCCACCGCGCGCGCGCGTTCGGCCGGTACACCCAGGCTGCGCAGCGAGAATTCCAGCATGCCGCGCGCCAATTCTCGCTCTCCCATGACCACCCGGTTCGCACCCAACTTCTCGAGCTCCGTGAACTCGGCGCTGCTGTGCGTGCGCACCACCACGTCGATCGCCGGATTGTGCCGGCGGGCGAGCTCGACGATGCGCCGCGCCTGGTAACTGTCGGGCGTTGCCACGACGATGAGCCTGGCGTGCGCAATGCCCGCGGCTTCGAGAACGCCGGGAGCGGCAGCATCGGCTTCCAGCGTCGCTACACCCTGGGCCTGCGCGGAGGCCAGCATCAGATGGTCGCGTTCGATCACCACGAACGGCAGCTGCTCGGCGGCCAGGACGGGTCCGATGGCGCCGCCGACCCGTCCGTAGCCGACGACGATCGCGTGATCGTGGAATCCCGCGGCGCTCATCACCGGAATGCGATGCTTCTCGGCGCCCTTGCGCTCGAGGATGGCCAGCAATCTCGGGCGGGCTTCGAACCACCGGGTCAGCGGCGCCACGCCGGCAAAGGTGAGGGGGTTGAGCGCGATGGAGAGTATCGCGCCGGCGAGGATGTAATCGCGACCATCCGGCGGCAGCAGGCCGAGTGCCGCGCCGAGCCCGGCGAGGATGAACGAGAATTCACCGATCTGTGCCAGGCTGGCCGAGACCGTCAGCGCCGTGCGCAACGGATGGCGAAACAGCAGCACGATGACGAAGGCGGCCAACGACTTGCCGATCATGATCACCGCCAGCACGGCGAGCACCGCCAGCGGTTCGCGCAGCAGTATGGTCGGGTCGAACAGCATGCCCACCGAGACGAAGAACAGCACGGCGAAGGCATCCTTGAGCGGCAGAGAATCCGCGCCGGCCTGGTGGCTGAGTTCGGACTCCGAAAGGATCACGCCCGCGAAGAAGGCGCCGAGCGCAAACGACACGCCAAACGCGGCCGACGAGCCATAGGCGATGCCCAGCGCGATGGCCAGCACGCACAGCGTGAACAGTTCGCGCGAGCCCGTGCGTGTGACACGCATCAGCAGCCACGGCACGACGCGTTTGCCCACCACCAGCGCCAGCGCCACGAACAGCGCCACCTTGGCGAGCGTGATCAGCAGCGTGAGCAGGGTGTTCTCCGACGCGCCCGGTGCGTGAATCGAGCCGGTGCCGCTGCCGAGCGTTTCGGCCAGCGCGGGGAGCATGACCAGCGCCAGCACCATGGCGAGGTCCTCGACGATGAGCCACCCCACAGCAATCTTGCCGTCGGAGGATTGCAGCGCGTTGCGTTCTTCCAGGGCGCGCAGCAGCACCACGGTGCTGGCGACCGACAGCGACAATCCGAATACCAGGCCCTGGCCGAGGTTCCAGCCCCAGAAATGCGCCATGGCCGCACCGATCGCCGTCGCCGTGGCGATCTGCGCCACCGCGCCGGGCAGCGCGATGGCTTTCACCGACATCAGATCCTTGACCGAGAAATGTAGACCCACGCCGAACATGAGCAGGATCACGCCGATCTCGGACAGCTGCGTAGCGAGGCCGGGATCGCCCACGTAGCCCGGAGTGAAGGGTCCCACGGCGATGCCGGCCAGCAGATAGCCGACGATGGGCGATACCCGCGCCGCGCTGGCCACCAACCCGAGCAACAAAGCAAGCACGAAACCGATGGCCAGAAGCGAAATCAGGGAAGTCTCGTGGAATTCCGCGGGCATACGCGCGAGGGTAACCGAAAACCGCTGCGTTGCCGTGCGGCGCGAAATAGAATGCGCGCCTGTTTCTATGAGTGCTCCCCGAGCTTCAGGTGCCGCCTTCATCGCTGCCATCGGCGTGGTGTTCGGCGACATCGGTACCAGTCCCCTGTATGCCTTCAAAGAGTCGCTGGGCGCCGCGGGCTTCGTGCCCGGCAGCGCAGCCACGGTGCTGGGGCTGTTGTCGCTGATCTTCTGGTCGCTGGCTGTCGTGGTCAGCGCGAAATATCTCGCGGTCATCATGCGCGCCGACAACGCGGGCGAGGGCGGCATCCTCTCGCTGGTGGCGCTGGTACAGCAGCGCTTCGGCACGGTGGAGCCCTGGGCGCGCCGTGCGGTGGCGCTCGGCGTGCTGGGCGCGGCGCTGTTCTACTGCGACGCGCTGATCACACCGGCCATCTCCGTGCTCAGCGCGGTCGAGGGGCTGGAGATCCTGAGTCCCGACTCCGCGGGATCCGTGATTCCCCTGACGCTCGGCGTCATCGTCGCGCTGTTCGCGATCCAGAGGCGCGGCACGGAGAAGGTGGGGCGCCTGTTCGGCCCCGTCATGTTGCTGTGGTTCGTGACGCTGGCAGTGCTGGGGTCGCTGGAGATCACGCGCGCTCCGCAGGTACTGCTCGCGGTGAATCCCTGGTACGCGCTGCAATTGTTCGCGACGCATCCCGGTTTGTCGCTCATCATCCTTGGTGCCGTCTTCCTCGCCGTCACCGGCGCCGAAGCGCTGTATGCCGACATGGGACATTTCGGCAGGCGGCCTGTGCGGCTCGCCTGGCTGGTGCTGGTCTGGCCGGCGCTGCTGCTCAACTACTTCGGCCAGGGCGCGCTGCTGATCTCATCGGCCGCGCCGGTGGCCAACCCGTTCTATGCATTGGCGCCGCAGTCCCTGCTGCCGGCGCTGGTGTTCCTGTCGACCGCGGCGACGGTGATCGCCTCACAGGCGACCATCTCCGGCGCGTTCTCGGTGACGCGCGAAGCCGTGCAGCTCGACCTGCTGCCCCGCGTGCGCGTGCTGCAGACGTCGGACGTCGCGCTGGGACAGATCTATGTGCCCGCGGCGAACCTGTTCATGTTCGTGGCCGTGGTGCTGTTCGTGGTCGCCTTTGGCAGTTCCAGTGCGCTGTCGGCGGCGTACGGTGCCTCGGTCGTGGGCACCATGCTCATCACCACGTTGCTGGGCGCGCTGGTGGCGCGTTCGCTCTGGAACTGGCAGTGGTGGCGGGTGCTGCTGATGTTCGGCCCGATGCTGCTCGTGGACCTGGCTTTCGTAGCAGGCAATTCCACGAAGATTGACGACGGCGGCTGGGTGCCGCTGGCGCTGGCGGCAGTCATGTTCGTGATGTTCGTCACCTGGCGCGACGGCCGCAAGGCGCTGCGCGCCGAACTCGAACGGCGCGCCGTCACGGTCAAGAGCCTGCCGGGGCTGCTGCAAGGCAAGGCACGCGTTCCGGGGACGGCGGTGTTTCTCGTCAGCCATTCGGGCTTCGTGCCGACCGCGCTGCTTCGCAATCTCGAACACAACCAGGTGCATCACGAGCAGATCGTCATCCTGCACGTGGAGATCCAGCGCGTGCCGCGCACCGATCCGCTGTGCCGCGTGACGCTCGCGGAATTGTTCCCCGGCGTGTACGACGTGCGCGCGCGCTTTGGCTTCATGGAGACGCCGGACGTCGGCGAAGCCCTGCGCTGCGCGCGACGGCAGGGTCTCAGTGTGTTCGCGGAAGACTCTTCTTTCTTCCTCGGCTGGCACCTGGTGCGCGCCCGACCGCGGCCCGGGCTGCCGGGCTTGAAATCGCGGGCGTTCGCCTTCCTGCAGCGGCGCAGTGCGCAGGCCGCGGAATTCTTCCGCATGCCCACGCGCGGAGTGGTCGTGCTGGCAACCGAAGTCGAAATTTGATCGCCAGCGCGCGCAGCTTCCTCGCGATCTGCGCGGCAATAATTGCCGGACAGGGCGGGTCTCCTGTACACATTCCACCAGTTGCACGGAGGACACATGGGCAGACTTCTCGTCATGGCGGCCTCGCTGATCCTGGCTGCCTGTGCGGCGGCATCGGAAGAGTCCGTGAAGATACCGGCGCCCATGCTCGATCAGGCGAACGCCGCGGCGGGGAGCCGGACCGCGGTGCTCGCGGGTGGCTGCTTCTGGGGCGTACAGGGCGTGTACCAGCATCTCAAGGGCGTGCGGCAGGTGTTGTCGGGATACGCGGGCGGGCAGGCCGCGAGTGCTGACTACCAGTCGGTGAGCGCGGGCGACTCCGGCCATGCGGAATCGGTGCAGATCGTCTATGACCCATCGCAGGTGAGCTATGGCCAGATCCTGCAGGTGTTCTTCTCCGTCGTTCACGATCCCACGCAGCTCAATCGTCAGGGTCCGGACACGGGCACGCAGTACCGCTCGGCGATCTTCTATGGCAGCGCCGAAGAGAAGCGGATCGCCGAGGCGTACGTCCGGCAGCTCGACCGGGCCGGTGTTTTCGGCAAGCGCATCGTCACGCGAGTGGATCCGCTGCGCGGCTTCTATCCCGCCGAGGATTATCACCAGGACTATCTACTCGAGCATCCGACCAACCCGTACATCGTGATCAACGACCTGCCGAAGGTGCGTAATTTCCAGCAGCTGTTCCCGGCGTTGTATCGCTCGCAGCCGGTGAGGGTGCGCGGCGGCGCGGTGCCGGCGGCCGCGAACTCGATGGAGATGCGGGGAGCGCCGGCGATGATGTCCGCCGCGCCTTCCGGCGGGACGATGTCCGACGCGCCATCAGGCGCGATGATGTCCGCCCAGGGCGCCGCGGGTTCCGCCCGGACCGAGGGCGTCATGCCCACGCTGGCAGGCGCCACGGGATGGTTGAACTCCCGGCCGCTGACTCGCGAGTCGCTGCGCGGCAAGGTCGTGCTGGTGGATTTCTGGGCCTACTCCTGCATCAATTGCCTGCGCACCATGCCCTATGTGAATGCCTGGTATCGGCACTACAAGGATTCGGGCCTCGTGATACTGGGAGTGCATTCACCGGAGTTCGCATTCGAGAAGGACACCGCGAATGTCGAGAAAGCGATCCGGCAGTTCGACATCCGCTATCCGGTGGTGCTCGACAACAATCACGCGATCTGGAAGGCCTTCAACAACCGGTTCTGGCCGGCACATTATTTCATCGACGCCAAAGGCGAGATCCGTGGCCATCATTTCGGCGAGGGCAAGTACGCACGTTCCGAACGCATGATCCGCCAGCTCCTCATGGAAGCCGGCGCACGAGATCTGCCCGAGCCCCTGGCGGATGCTGCCGGCGAGGGGGTTGCAGCGCCGTCGAACTCGGCCCAGGTGGCATCGCCGGAGACCTACGTCGGGTTTGCGCGCGCGGAGAACTTCGCCTCGCCCGGCGGCATTGTGCGCGAGGCCGCGAAGAGCTACGCCCTGCCGAAGTCCCTGGCGCTCAACCAGTGGGCGCTGTCGGGCTCCTGGACGGTTTCCGCCGAGCATGCGCGATTGCGTACCGCCCAGGGGCGCATCGCCTTCCGCTTCAAGGCTCGCGATCTGCACCTGGTGCTCGGGCCGGCGCAGTCGGACAAGCCCGTGCGCTTCCGCGTCACGGTGAACGGGGCAGCGCCGAAGAAGGATGCCGGCATGGACGTCGATGCGGATGGCAACGGCGTGGTGCGCGAGCACCGGCTCTACAACCTGGTGCGCCTCGCGAGTCCGGTGCAGGAAGCCGAATTCTTGATCGAATTCCTGGACCCCGGCGTCGACGCCTACTCGTTCACTTTCGGATGAACACCATGAAACACTCGCGTAGAAACTTCCTGTTCGGCGCGCCTGCCCTGTTCTGCATCGCCGGTTGCGCGCGCGCCGTGGAGCCAGCGAAACGGAACACCCTGCCGGCGGAAGTCACCATCGAGCGTTTTTCGCGCGCTGGCGTCAGCCTCGGAAGGGAGGCGGTGCCGAGCATCGTCAAGACCGACGCGCAATGGCGCAGCCAGCTCTCCGAGGCTTCCTACGCCGTGACGCGCCACGAGGGCACGGAGCGGCCGTTCTCCGGCGAATACAACGACAACCATGCCGATGGGTTGTATCACTGCATCTGCTGCGACACCGCACTGTTCGATTCGCGCACGAAATTCGAGTCCGGCACAGGGTGGCCGAGCTTCTGGCAACCCATCTCCAACGCCAATGTCCACGAGACGCTCGACCGCAGCATGATGATGACCCGCACCGCAGTGTCCTGCCGCCGCTGCGACGCGCATCTCGGGCATGTATTCGACGATGGCCCGGACCCCACGGGCCTGCGGTATTGCATGAACTCGGTGGCGCTGAAGTTCTATTCGCGCGAAGGCAGCGCGAACGCCACATAGATGCCGCGCGTGGCGCTGTTCCGCTCCTTGCCGCCGCTTGCGTAGATCGCCACGTACTGGCGTCCGTCGATCTGATACGTGATGGGCGTGGCATCGGCGGAGAAGGGCAGCGTCGTCTCCCAGAGCAGTTTGCCACTGGCCTTGTCGAAGGCGCGGAACTTGCGATCGTGGATGGTGGCGCCGATGAACAGCAGTCCACCGCGGGTCACCAGCGGTCCGCCGTAGTTCTCGCTGCCCGTGGCCGGCACTCCGCGCGCGGCGAGCTCCGGGAACTCGCCGAAAGGAATGCGCCAGGCGAACTTGCCCGAGGCGAGATCGATGGCGGTGAGATACCCCCAGGGCGCCGCGATGGCCGGATACCCGTCGGGATCCAGCCAGCGCCGATAGCCGGTGAACCGGTACTCGGGGTTGCCACCCGAATGGTCGGTCACGCCGGCCGGCTGATCGACACCTTTATAGAGATACGCGGACAGGGCCTCGAGCGCCTCGCTCTGCAGTTGCGGAAAGGCGGGCATGCGTCCGCCGCCCTTGCGTACGCGCTCGGCGAATTGCTCCGGCGCGAGCCGCGCGCCCAGGTCCACCAGCGACGGGAACTGCGGCGGGGAGCCCTGGCGGGACTCGCCATGACAGGCGGCGCAATCGCGCAGGTAGATGGACTTGCCGGAATTGCGGCCGGTGTCGTTCGGGGCAAGCGCGCCGATCCAGGCCATCTCGTTGGTGTTCACGTACAGCAGCCCCGAATCCGGATCGTAGGCCGGGCCGCCCCATTCCGCGCCGCCGTCGAAGCCCGGGTAGATAGCCGTGTCGGTGCCCACGGTGAGCGGCTTGAAGGGGCCATCGCTGCGAATCAACTTGAACTGGGCCATCGCCCAGGCGGCGGCTTCGGGAGTGCGCCGCGTGAGATCCGCCGCGGTCAGCGCCTGCCGCGCCAGGGGCGGCGGCAGCCGCGGCCGCAGGTATTGACTGGCGGCCACCTCGCCCGGCACGTCGGAGCCGGGCGCGGGCACCTGCTCGACCGGGTATAGCGGCTGACCGTCGTCACGCCGCAGCAGGAATAGATAGCCCTGCTTGGTCGGTTGGGCCAGCGCATCGACGGGCTTTCCGCCGATATGGAGCGTGACCAGCGTGGGCGCGGTGGGCAGATCGCGGTCGAGCAGATCGTGTTTGACGAACTGGTAATGCCAGCGCAGCTTGCCGCTCGCGGCGTCCAGCGCGAGCAGACAGTTGGCATACAGGTTGTCTCCGAGCCGGTTGCCACCGTAGAAATCCGCAGCGGCCGAACCGGTGGGCACGAAGACCAGGCCACGTTTCTCGTCGAGCGACATGCCGGACCAGTTGTTGGCGCCACCGATGTATCGCCACGCGTCCCCGGGCCAGGTCTCATGGCCTGGCTCGCCGGGCTGCGGAATGGTACGGAATGTCCAGCGCAACGCTCCGGTGCGCACGTCGTAAGCGCGCACATGGCCGGGCGATGCCGGCAATGCTTCGCTGACTCGTCCACCCAGGATCATGAGGTCGCGATAGATCACACCGGGGCTGGTGAGTCGCACCGACTGGCTGGCCGCCTCGCGGCCGAGTGCCTCGCGCAGATCGATGCGGCCCGACTGGCCGAAAGTCTGGATTGCGACGCCGGTGCGGGCATCGAGCGCGTACACGAAATTGTCGACGGCGGCGAATACTCGCGGCGATCGGCCGTCGGTCCAGTACATCAGGCCGCGGTTCGCGCCGACGCCGGCGATGCCGGAATCGAAGGTCCACAGCAGCTTGCCGGTGGCCGCGTCGAGAGCGAAGGCCTTGTGACTTGGCGTATAGCCGTACATCACGTGCCCGACGACGATGGGCTGCGTCTGGGTGTCGCCTTTCTCGCCGGTATCGAACTGCCAGGCGATGGCGAGCCGCGACACGTTCCCGCGATGTATCTGCGCGAGAGAGGAGTGTCGCGACCGGCCGGCGTCCCCACCGTACTGGGGCCAGTCGGCGTCCGGCGGCGGCGAGGGAGTGCGCGCGCCCGCGGTCGTCGCGGCGCCGAGAATCAGCATCAGTGCAAGGGCCGGGCGTTTCATGCCGCCGGAATCTACGACAGAAAGTGCGTGACGGGAATCGAATCGCATGGGCCAGAACCTACGCGCCATCAGTTCGGTCGCGGTGAATCCATCCGGTCAGTCGATCGGCGACCGCGCCTTCCATGCGTTTGCCATGGAGCAGGTCGCGCGCGTGAGGCCGCCCGCGATCGGAATCCCGAATGCACGCCCCACCGTGGACATCGACATGCTTCGCAAGGGCAAGGCAGATCGTGCAAGGCTGGTGACCCTCATCAAAGACTGCGCAACTGTGGTGGGTTTTTGAGGAGGGCAAGAACGCTGGAATCCATTCTTGTCTCCTATACGTCTCATCAACAACCAGTAAACTCCCCGGAATCCGCAGGAATCCCGCAGAAACGTCGCAAGTGGAAAACGCTACAAATCAAGTCATTTCGGTCGAGAGAAGCAGCACGACTCTCGACCGACGCGTCAGCGTCGCGCCCATGATGGACTGGACCGACCGCCATTGCCGCTATTTCCTGCGCGGCTTTTCCCCCGAGGCGCTGCTGTACACAGAGATGATCACCACCGGTGCGGTGCTGCGCGGTGACACCGCGCGCCTGCTCGCCTATCACCCGGAAGAGCACCCGGTGGCGCTGCAACTCGGCGGCAGCGATCCGGGCGAGTTGGCGAAGGCCGCGCGCATCGGCGTGGATTTCGGCTACGACGAGATCAACCTCAATTGCGGCTGTCCGAGCGACCGGGTGCATTCCGGCGCCTTCGGCGCCTGTCTCATGAAGCAACCGGCGCTGGTCGCAGAGTGCGTGGCGGCCATGCGCGCCGCCGTCGCCTTACCGGTCACGGTGAAGCTGCGCATCGGCGTGGTGGACGCCGTGCAGCAGGAAAGCCCGGGCGCGACACGCCGTGAAGCGGCGCGCGCCGCGGCGGCGAGGTTCGGCGACGGCGAGCGTGCCGATCTCGAGCGATTCGTCGAAGGCATCGTCGCGGCGGGCTGCGCCGCTGTGATCGTGCACGCCCGCAAGGCCGTGCTCGGCGCCTGGTCGCCGCGCGACAACCGTGAGATACCCCCGCTGCGCTACGACGTCGTTCGCGATCTCCGGAGGCGCATCGCGCCCGTGCCGGTGGTGCTCAATGGCGGCCTGCGGACCCGCGAGCAGGTAGTTAGCGAGCTCGCCTGGGCGGACGGCGTGATGCTGGGTCGCGAGGCCTACCATCGTCCCGTGCTGCTCGCGGAGATCGCCGGCGTGGCGATCTCGCGTCAGGCGCTGCTCGAGCGCATGGCGGCCTACGCGAGTCGCGAGCTCGCGCGCGGCGAGCGTCTGAGCGCCATCACGCGCCACATGCTGGGTCTGTACTCGGGGCTGCCGGGCGCGAAGGAGTTCCGGCGGCGATTGTCCGAAGGCGCGCGCGATGCGCAAGCCCGGGCCGAACTGCTGCTGGAAGCCGGCCGTGCGTGCGAAGGGCCGAGCGACGCCGCTGCCTGATCAGAGCAGGTGGCGGAATTCCGCGAGCGTCTGCTGGAAGTGCGCCTGGTGTCCGTCCAGCCCGGCGATGAACTGGAAATCCTCGAAGTCGAAGCCGGGTGCGACATCGCAGCCGACGAGGCTCCAGGCGCCGAGGCTGCGGGCGGCCTGCCAGTCTCCCGCGCGCACGGTGCACATGGGCTCGTATCCGGCCGAAGGTGGCGCAAGCACCCGGGTGGACAGTTCGCGCGCACCCGGTCGATAGACCAGAAGTTCCAGCGGTGAGCCGTCATGGAAATGCCAGATTTCGTCCGAGCTCACGACGTGCCAGCGGCTGAACTGCGGGGTCTCGAGCAGGTAGTAGATGGAAGTCAGCGCCGCGCGCGGGCCGCGCGGCGTCTGCAGGAGCTCCGATGAACGGTGCGTCTCCCGATACCATCCGCCTTCCGGGTGGGGCGCCAGTTCCAGCTGCGCGATCAGCTCCCGGCCGGTTTTCATCGTCGCGGCGGCTTGTCGGTGGTAACCCGCTCCCAGGTGCCGGAATACTGCGCGGCCAGCCATGCCGCGACGCCATAGGCGGCGACCGACTGGCGGATTGCCTGCGGATCGACCTGCGCCAGCGTGTCATTGGCGGTGTGGTGTACATCGAAGTATTTCGTGCCGTCGAGATTGGGGTCCAGGAGGGGCATGCCGAGTTTCGCCAGCGCTTCCAGGTCGGCCCCGCCGCGCGCCTCGTTGTCGCCACGCGCGAGCTTCAACGGCGCGAGCGCCCGGTAGATCTGCTCCACCACGGGCAACTGCGCCGGATTGACGCGACTAGATAGCCTCCAGACCGGGCCGGCGCCGAAATCGGCTTCGAAGCCGATGACATGCCGGTCGACCTCGGCCTGTGAGGCGGCCACGTACGCGCGCGAGCCCGAGGTGCCGAATTCCTCGTTGGCGAACAGCGCCACGCGGAGGGTGCGCCGTGGCTTGACGTCCAGACCGCGAATCAGCCGGCCGACTGCCAGCACGATGGCCACGCCGGCGCCATTGTCGATCGCGCCGACGCCCGGATCCCAGGAGTCGAGATGGGCACCCAGCAGGACGATTTCGCCGGCGCGATCTGCGCCCGGAATGTCGCCGACCACGCTGGCCGAGCGCGCCGGCGGCAGGTCGCGCGCGCTGCTTTTCATTCTCAGCCGCACCGTCTTACCGCTCTGGAATTGCCGTTCGAGCGCGTCGGCATCCGGATTGGAGAGGGCCAGGGCGGGGATGCGCGGCGCATTCGCGGCGTAGCGAGTGGCGCCCGTGTGCGGGAAGCGCAGGTCGCTGGTGCTCACCGAGCGGATCACGACGCCGACCGCGCCGAGGGCCGCTGCGGCGGAAGGTCCGGCGGCGCGAATCGCGACGGCCTTTCCATACCCGCTGCCGTCGCGGGTTCGCTCCATGCGGTTGGTGAAGAATACGATCCGGTCCCGCACCGCGCCGGCGGGCAGCGCCGCGAGCGTCTCCAGGTCCTTCACCATCACGGCTTCGGCTTCCAGGCCTTCCGCACTCGTGCCGATGCTGCCGCCGAGCGCCAGCGTGGGCATGGACTGCCGCCAGGGGGTCAGGACCTCGAACTGCGCTTCGCCGCGAACCCAATGGGGCACTTCCGCCTCGACGGTATGCACGTTCTCGAATCCCAGCCGCTGCATTTCGCGCAGCGCCCAGGCCACGGCGGCCGCATCACCGGGGGACCCTGCGGCCCTTGGGCCCACCTCGGTGGTCAGCGAGGTCACCAGCTGGTATGCCGTGCCGTCGTCAAGGGCGCGTTCGAGCAGCGTCGATGCCGCGGACAGGTCTGCCCGGGAGAACCTCGGGGGGTTGTCCGCCGCGGGGGCCGCGGCGATGAAAGCGAGCAGAAAGGATGCAAAAAGCCGGTAGTTTTGTTTGCGCATGTGATCAGGCGGGGTGAGGGTGCGGGGATCGGGCCGTGGCTCAGGCGATTGAGCTGTCATTCTAGGTCATATGTATATAATCCCTCGCGTCCATCCATCTGATCCCTATGGCCAAAGACGTTGAACTCGCCATCGTTTTCGCCGACGTAGTCGGCTCGACGCGGCTCTACGAAGAGCTCGGCGATCAGCGTGCGCGTGAAGTCGTGGCGATCTGCATCGACATCATGCGCCACGCCACCGAGGAGCATCACGGCACGGTCATCAAGACCATGGGTGACGAGGTCATGTCGACCTTCGCCGTGGCGAATGACGCGTTGAACGCCGCCGCGAAGATGCAGAAATCGATTACCGGCAACCCGGAGCTCACCGCCGAAGGTCATCACGTGGCCATCCGTATCGGCTGCCATGCGGGGCCGGTGGTCGTCGAGAATCGCGACGTCTTCGGGTCGACCGTGCACACGGCGAACCGCATGACCAGCCAGGCCAAGGCCGGCCAGATCATCACCACCGAAGCCATGGTTTCGCAGCTGTCTCCCGACTGGCAGGCGGCGGTGCGCCAGATCGATGTCGCCACGCTCAAGGGCCAGGGAGCCGAAGTCACGCTGTTCGAGGTGCTCTGGCAGACCGACGACATCACCAGCATGCTGCCCTCGGTGTCGATTTCCGCGCAGGAAGGCCGGCGGGCGATGCGTCTGCGGCTGACCTTCGACGGCGGCGAGGTGATGCTCACCGAACAGCGCCCGAACGTGGCAATCGGCCGCGCCGATGACAATGACCTCGTGATCCGCGGCAATCTCATCTCCCGCCTGCACGCGCGCATCGAGATCAATCGCAACAAGTTCGTGTTGATCGATCAGAGCACCAACGGCACCTTCGTGCAGGCGGAGGGCGGCGAGGAGCTGTTCGTCCGCCGCGACAGCGTGCAGATCAAGGGCGAGGGCCTCATCGGGCTCGGCCGCGTGCCGGAGCGCGACTCGCCGCTGACGATCCGCTTCTACTGCGAAGAAGCCTGACTGCGCGGCCGCCCCCGCGCGCCCGAGAGATCCGCTCGCCCGTGGGCGAGCGAACGATCAGCCCAGCCGTTTCTCGATCTGATCCAGTTCCTGGAACATCTCCGCGGGCGCACGCGCGCCGAACTCCTTGAGGTACTCGCGCATCTCGGCGGCCTCCTGGCGCCAGGCATCCGGGGCGACCGCCAGCAGCTCCCGCAATGTCGCGTCGCTGACGTCGACACCCTGGAGATTTAGATCTTCGGGGTTCGGCAGGTAACCGATCGCCGATTCGCGGGCGCCCACCTGGCCGGTGCAGCGCTTGATGATCCACTCCATGACCCGCAGGTTGTCGCCGAAGCCCGGCCAGAGGAATTTGCCCGCCGCATCGCGACGGAACCAGTTGACGTGGAACAGTCCGGGCGGATGCTGCAAGTTCCGGCCCACTTCCAGCCAGTGCCGCCAGTAATCGCCGAAGTTGTAGCCCGCGAACGGCTTCATTGCCATGGGGTCGCGGCGCACGACGCCCACGGCGCCGGTGGCGGCCGCCGTCGTTTCGGACGCCACCGAGGCGCCGACCAGCACGCCGTGCTGCCAGCTGCGCGCCTCGTACACCAGCGGCGCCACTTCGCGGCGCCGGCCACCGAACACCAGCGCGGAGATCGGCACGCCCATCGGGTCTTCGCACCGGGGTGAGTAGATAGGATTGTTCCGCGCCGACACCGTGAACCGTGAATTCGGGTGCGCGGAGACATCGCCGGCCGCGGCGTCGAAGGGCCTGCCTTGCCAGTCGAGCGCCGGCGCGTTGAGTTTGCGGCCCTCCCACCACGGCTCGTCGTCGGCGGTGAGCGCCACGTTGGTGAACAGCGTGTCGCGGTGGATCATCTCGAAGGCGTTACGGTTGGTGGTGCGGTTGGTGCCTGGCACCACGCCGAAATAGCCGGCCTCGGGGTTGATCGCATACAGGCGGCCATCGGGTCCCGGATGCAGCCAGGCGATGTCGTCGCCCACGGTCCAGACCTTCCAGCCGGGCATGCTGCCGGGCGGGATCAGCATGGCCAGGTTGGTCTTGCCGCACGCCGACGGAAACGCCGCGGCGATGTAGTGGATTGCACCTTGCGGATTCTCGATGCCGACGATGAGCATGTGCTCGGCCAGCCAGCCCTCGCTTCGTGCCTGCCAGCTGGCGATGCGCAGCGCGTGGCATTTCTTGCCGAGCAAGGCATTGCCGCCATATCCGGACCCGTAACTCTCGATGGCCAGATCCTCGGGGTAATGCATGATGAAACGGCGCTCGGGATCGAGCTCACCCGTGGAATGCAGGCCTTTCACGAAAGTGCCGTCGCGGTCGATGCGCTCGAGCGCGGCGCGCCCCATGCGGGTCATGATCGCCATGTTGATGACCACGTAGGCGCTGTCGGTGATCTCGACGCCGCAGCGGGCATAGGGCGAATCGATCGGGCCCATGCAATAGGGCACGACGTACAGGGTGCGCCCCTTCATGCAGCCCTTGAACAGGGCGCGCATCCGGGCGCGGGCTTCCTCCGGAGCCATCCAGTTGTTGTTCGGCCCCGCGTCCTCCCGATTTCTCGTGCAGATGAAGGTCAGGTGTTCGACCCGGGCCACGTCGGAAGGGTGGGAATAGGCGATGTGGCAATTGGGGAAAGTAGTTGGATTGAGCGGCTTCAGTTCTCCCGCCTTCTCCAGCTGCTGTTTCAGTCGCGAGAGTTCGGCAGGCGAGCCGTCACACCATTGAACGCGATCGGGCGTGGTGAGCTGACGGATCGACTCCACCCAGTCGGCAACCGCGACGGAGATCTGAGGCAGGGAAATGAACGCGAGAGGCGCGGTGGCCATTGCGGGGTCCTTGAAATGTCTGTCTTGTCCTGACGAGACATCGGAGTATAGCCGTGAACCCGGCATCGGCCGCCATATGGTTGTTAGCGATAACAGGCCGAGGAAAACGCTGAAAGATGTGAAAACAAAAATTCAATGGCAAGCGCGCTTCGTGGCGAGACGCGCCGCCAGGGATTGACCTTTGACTCGAGCCAGCGAGTGGTCAGGCCAATTTCGCCGCTCGGCGCTGGCGAGCCGCAGCCGGCGCGCGTGAGCGGCGGGCGGCAGGCTTGCGCGGCGCAGGCACCGGCCCCGATGCCAGGTTCGAATAGGTCATGCGCGCGAGCTGCAGCACGTCCCGGCCGGCTTCCCGCGCCCAGGAGGAGTTCTGCGCCACGAACTGCGACAGATGGCGCGACGCCATCTTCCGGAACTCACCGCCCGCTGCGCGCAGCGCGGACACCGGGGCCTTGAGCTGGCGGGACCCATCGAGCGCCTGCCGTGCCCGGCGCCGGGTGTTTACGAGGGCGGCACAGCGTAGCGCGTCGGCACGGTTGCGAAAATCTGATGCCGCTTCAATCAGTTTGGCTTGGACACTCATGTGAACTCCTGTGCTGCGAAGCAGCAATGATGCGCTGCATCATAGTCCCCCACCGCCCGATGTCAAGGGCGCTCAGCGAGCCAGCGGGGTGTCCGTGTCCAGGAATTCGCGGACTACGGGCGCCACCTTGTCCAGCGAATGGAGCATGAACAGATGTCCGCCCCCCGGCACGATGAACAACCGGTTGTTCGGAACGAGCATGGCGATGATTCGCGCGTTGACCGGCGGCACCAGCGGGTCGTCGGCGCCCGCCATGATGAGCGTCGGCTGCCGGATTCGATGCAGCCAATGGATGCTCGTCCAACCCACGCCCGCCAACAGCTGATAGAGGTAACCCATGAACTGCGGCGGAATGATGCGCGAGCTGTGCGCCGCCATGAGCTTCGGATCCCGGCGGGCCTCGCCGCCGTAGATGTCGGCGGCGGATTTCTGCATGTATGTCGGCGACAGGTAGCGACGCGGAGTCATCATCTTGGAAAGCGCCGACGGACGGCCGGGCACCATGATGGCCCCCGTCGAGGTCGCGGCGAGCACCAGTCGGCGGCATCGCTCGGGATACTGGCGGGCAAACTGCTGCGCGAGCGCGCCGCCCCAGGACACACCCACGACGTCGACGTGCTGGTAACCGAGCCGGTCGAGTAGTTTGTTCGCGAGCCGGGCGAGCCCCGGGAAGCGGCGCGGGCGCCAGCTCATCTCGGAACGGCCGACTCCGGGCACGTCGAAGATGACGATCTCGCGCTCCGGCAATGCTTCCATGAAGGGGAAACACAGTTCGAGGTTCGCGCCGATGCCGTTGAAGAGCAGCAGGGGCAGGCCGGTGTTTCCCTGCTGGGTGGCCACGCGCAGATTCACGCCGTCGACTTCGATGAATTCGATGCGCGGTCTGCTCATCGTTGGTGGACGTAGCGGCCTGGCGCGGGATCGCCCGCGGGATGGCGTCCATTGCCCAGCGCGCGCGGCGCCGGAGACTCCCCGCCGCCATGCTGGCGATACCAGCGGCTCCAGTGCTCCCACCAGCTGCCCGCGTGCGCAGTCGCGCCCGCGAGCCAGCTTTCCGGTTCGTCGGGAAGCGCATCGTTGAGGAAATATTTCGCCTTCGGATTGTCCGGTGGATTGACGATGCTCTGGATGTGCCCGCTCGACGACAGCACGAAATCGATCTTCCCGCGCAGGATGTTTCGCGTCTGGTAACAGGCCTGCCACGGCGTGATGTGATCGGTGACACCGGCGACCACGTAAGCCGGTACCTCCACGCGGGACATGTCGATGGGCGTGCCGAGCACGGTGATGCCGCCGGGCGTCTTGAGCGGATTGTCCATGAACATGCGCAGCAGGTCGGCGTGGAACTCGGCCGGCAGGCGCGTGGTGTCCGAGTTCCAGTAGAGGATGTCGAACGCCGGCGGCCGGTTTCCCATCACCCAGTTGTTCGCGACGAACAGCCAGACGAGATCATTGGGCCGCAGCCAGGCGAACACGCGGGCCATCTCGCTGCCCTCGAGCACGCCCTTGCGACGGGACTTCTCGATGGTCGCGTTCACGCCGGTGCGCGACGCGAACTGGCCGAGCAGGGTGGGTGCCGACGTATCGAGTACGGTCACCAGCAACGTGGCCGAGGCGACGCGCGCGTCGCCCTTGGCCGCGAGATGACCGAGCAGCGTGGCGAGCGTGAATCCACCCGCGCAGGCCGCCATCGCGTTCACCTGGTCCGCGCCGGTGATGTCGCAGGCGACACCGATGGCCTCCTTGCAGGCCGTCAGATAGGTCTCCATGTTCCAGTCGCGCTGCGCGGCGGTGGGATTGCGCCAGCTGATGGCGAAGGTCTGGATTCCCTGCTTGACGGCGTACTCGGCAAAGCTGCGACCGGAGGCGAGGTCGGTGGCATAGAACTTGTTGATCTGCGGCGGCACGATCAGCAGCGGGCGTCTCTGCACGGTCTCGGTTTGCGGCGCGTACTGGATCAGCTCGAAGCACTCGGAGCGGTACACCACCGCGCCCGGCGTGGTCGCCAGGTTGCCGCCGACGCGGAATTTGCGTTCGTCCACCTGGCGGGGCATGCCGAAGTTGTTGGTGAGATCGTCGAGGAAATTCTGCAGTCCCCACAAGAGACTCTTGCCGCGAGTCTCGGTGAGACGTTGCAGCGCGCCGGGATTGCCGAGCAGCGAGTTGGTGGGCGCGAAGGTCTCGGTGAACAGCTGCAACACGAACCGCGCGCGTTCGCGATCGTCGCTGGTGGTGTCGGCACGATCGAGAATTCGGTTCAGCATGTCGCGCCAGGCGACGAAGCCCTGCATCAACCTGCGGTAATAGCCATTGTTCTGCCACACGTGGTGGCTGAAGCGGCGGTCGCGCGCGTCCGGCAGGATCTTCGAATTGCCGAGCGCGATGGCCACGACTTCGCGGCCGAATTTCAGGTTCTCTTCGATCAGAACCTGCGGGTTCAGCGTCATCAGACGCAGCAGGCGTTTGCCGGCGGCTAACAACTCTTCGCGGTCGATCCCGAGGAGGGGATTCGCACCGAGAATCTGCTCGGCGGCATCGGTCGCTGCCGCGTTTTCGAGCTGTGGTTGCAGCCCGTTATCGGCCGGTGCGAAGCCGTCTTGAGCGGAATTTTCATTCGCCGCCCCGGCCGCGACGGGCTTGATTTCCGTCACATTTTCTCTGGTCTGGCGCGCTCTCTTACCGGCCATCGCGGGTCTCCGTGGCTGCGCGACTCGTTATATGTGATCTGTTTCCCAGTGGCGACCGGGTGCACGTGACCCTAGTCACGTGCCCTAGGCCCCTCCATTCCTATTATGCATCGCAGCGAGGTAGGAAATTCCCTGATGTCAGGGAGTTGGCGCCTCCACCCGCAATCGGTCGCGGGGCCGGATCGCGAAGCGATCAGGGAAACGAGGAGTAATAGGCTTGCAGTCAGTTCGTTCGCTGGCCGTCGTTGTCACGATGGCGCTCGCGTTCGCGCTCGCATCTTCGGATGCGCACGCGGCGGGCGTGCTCGCCGGCACCGACATTCAGAACTCCGCGGAGGTCACCTACTCGGTGGGCGGAGTGAGCACGACTGCGACTTCCAACACCGTGAGCGTGAAGGTCGCGGAAATACTCGACGTGGTGGTCACGCCGCAGACGCCGAGCGTCGCGGTCACCGCGGGAGATACCGCGCGTGAACAGGTGTACCGCGTGACCAACACCGGCAACGGCCCCGAGACCTATCGCCTGGTGACCACCAGCGTCATCGGCGGCGATGAGTTCGATCCCGCCGCCGCGACGCCGTCCATCTACTTCGACACCGACGCCAGTGGCGATCTGTCGGCCGCCGATACGCCCTATGTCGCCGGCAGCAACGACCCGGTGCTCGCGCCGGATGGTTCGGTGACCGTGCTCATCGTGAATGACATTCCCGCCTCGGTGGTCGACGGCAATCGCGGCTTCGCGCGTCTGACCGCCGATGCGCGCACCGGCAGCGGCGCGCCCGGCACCGCGTTCGCAGGCCAGGGCGTGGGCGGCACCGATGCCGTGGTCGGCCTGACCGGCGCCGCGGCCTCCGGTCAGTCGCAGTACCTGGTCACCAGCATCACGGTGAATGCCGTGAAGTCGCAGACGGTCGTCGATCAATTCGGCGGCACCCGGCCGCTGCCGGGCGCGCGCATCAACTACACCGTCGTGGTGAGCGCCACCGGCACGGGCAGCGCCGCCAGCGCCGTGTTCACCGATCGCATCCCGGCCAACACCACGTACGTGCCGGGCTCGCTGCGGCTCAACACCGCCGCGCTCTCCGATACCGCCGCCGACGATGCCGGCGAGTACGCGACAGCGCCGGATGCGCGCGTGAGCGTCACGCTGGGCGCGCTCTCGCAGGCCAGCGGCAACCAGACCATCGAATTCGCCGTTCTGATCAATTGACGTTCGCAAGGAGACTCGCATGTCACAGGGGAAGTTGAAATTCATCGGAGCCGTCGCGCTCCTCGCGTGTGCGCTGAGCGCGCGCGCCCAGGCCGCGGATGCACGCTGCATCTCGCTTACGTCCAAGGCCGAGATTGAAGAGACGGTCACGAACGCGAAGGGCGAGAAGACCGTGCAGCGCGTGGCGGCCAGCAAGGTCGTGCCGGGCACCGAGGTCATCTGGACGGTCGCCGCGCAGAACACCTGCAAGCAGCCCTCCGAGAACGTGACCATCAACAACCCCGTGCCCGAGCACATGACGCTGGTCGCGAACTCGGCGACCGGTGACGGCGCCGACATCACCTATTCGCTCGATGGCAAGACCTTCGCCAGGCCCGAGCAGCTGACGGTCCAGGACAACGGCGCCACGCGCAAGGCGCGCGCCGAGGAATACACGCACATCCGCTGGGTCTTCAAGGACCCGCTGGCGGCCGGAGCCACGGCGACGGCGTCGTTCCGCGCCGTGCTCGAATAGTTTTTTCCGAGAGTTAGAGAGGAGTACCCATGAAATCGTCCCTGAAGCAAATCAAGCGAGTTGGCCTCGCTTGTGCCGCGTTGGGCGCGATCGCTTTCTCGCAGCAGTCCCTGGCAGCAGGTACCGCGGCGGGCACGTCGATCACGAACACCGCGACGGTCAATTACCAGGTCGCCGGCGTTTCGCAGGACGCGATCGATTCCAACACCGCCTCGTTCGTGGTCGACAACAAGGTCGACCTGACCGTGCAGCGTCTCGACACCGCTGCCGTGACCGCCGGCCCCGGCGGTACCGGTTACATCACCACGTTCCGGGTGACCAACATCGGCAACAAGACGCAAGGCTTCGTGTTCAATGGCAGCGCGGCCGGCACGGGCGACGCCAACATGCCGGACACCACGGCCAACCCGTTCGGTTCGCCGGCCGACTCGTTCGACATGGCGAACACGCGCACGTTCGTCGAAGCATCCGGCACCTGCGATGACTCGACGGGCGCACCGGGCTACGACGCCGGTACCGACGTGGCCACATCGGTGGCCTCACTCGCCGCCGAGTCCTGCGTGTACGTCTACGTGCTGGCCGATGGCGTCGCAAACGTCGCGGACGGCTCGATCGCCGTGGTGCGGCTGAGTGCCCAAGCCCGCGAGGAGACCACGCTCGCGGCCCTGACGGCGACTGTCGGCGGCGATACCGCCGGTGAAGACATCGTCTTCGCGGACGCCGGCCGTGACGCCATCGAGGCTGCGGACAGCGCTTACGTCGTCGCCAGCGCGACCCTGGCGGTGGCCAAGACCAGCACGGTGATCAGCGACCCCATCAACAACAACACCAACCCGAAAGCCATTCCCGGCGCCGTGGTCGAGTTCGCCATCGAGCTGACCAACTCTGGCGGCGCGGATGCCACCGGTGTGGTCATCACCGACCAGCTGCCGAGCAACGGCATCAGCTACACGACGGCCTCGTACAACTCGGGCGCCTCCGACGTCAGCATCACGGTGGGCTCCGGCTCGCCGACGTTCTGCGTCGCGGAGTCCGGTTCGGACGGCAATGGCGACGGCTGCTTCCGCACCGCGGGTGGCGTGCTCACGGTCGGGGCTCCGGCAGTGACGCAGGTGAGCCAGGGCGGCAACGCCACGCGCCTCACCGTGCGGTTCCAGATGACCATCGACACGACTCCGTAATCGGATCGACGGAAGGCCAACCGACGTCATGATGCCGATCACCGCGGGCAAACGGGCCTGGAGCCCGAAGGGACGACCCAAGTCCCACGCCCGCGACAACGGGTACTCTCACGCAGAGGGCGGGGTAGCGACTAGCTACCCCGCCTTCGGCGCATTTGTGGGCCGCGTGAAAGCGTGGTTCGCGTATTCGTTGTTATTTGCGGCCGGTCTCACTCTTACGGGTGTTTCCGTGGCGCAGGTCACGGCGCCCGGGACCGTGATTCGCAACGTCGGCAGCGTCGATTACACGCTCGATTCCGGGCTGGCGCGCACCGTTACTTCGAACGAGGTGAGCGTGACCACAGAGCCCCTGCCGTCGCGCGCCAGCATGAGCCTGGCGCGCTACCAGGCGGGCAGCGCCAGCGCAACGACGGCGGGTCCCACCCAGTGCCGTGGGCCGGGCGGATTCACGCAGCTGGACGCGCCGTCCACGCCCGTGTCCGGGGTGCTCGATCCCTCGCAGCCCATCCCCTTGCAGGACACGAGCTTCGCGCACGCCGGCGAGCCCATTTTCGTGCGCGTGGTGGACGCGGATCGCAATCGCGACGGCAACGTCATCGACACGATCGACGTGCGCGTGGCGGCCGCCTCGACCGGCGACTCCGAGGTCCTGCGGCTCTCGGAAACCGGTGCCGCGACCGGCGTGTTCGTCGGCTACATCGGCACCTCCGCGGCCAGCGCGTCCGCGGATTGCCAGCTGCAGGTGGAGCGCAACAGCGATCTCAGCGCCACCTACGTCGATCCCACTGACTCGGACGACGCGGCGCAGGCCGACGCGCTGGTGGATCCGTTCGGTCTCGTCTTCGATTCACGCACGGGGTCGCCGATCAACGGCGCGCGCGTGCGCCTGCTCGACGCCACGACCGGCCAGCCGGCCGAAGTCTTCGGCGACGACGGCGTCAGCCGCTATCCCAGCGAGATGGTCACCGGCCAGGCCGTCACCGACGCGGGCGGCACGCAGTACTCCTTCCCGGCGGGCATCTTCCGCTTTCCGTTGGTGGCTCCCGGCAGCTACCAGCTGGAAGTGGTGCCTCCGGGGTCCTATCTATTCCCCTCGCAGCGCACGATCGCGGACCTGCAGGCGCTGCCCGACGCGCCGTACCGCCTGGGTGACGGCTCGTATGGCCGGCCCTTCCCGGTGCTGGCCGCCCCCGCGGTCGCCGTCGACGTGCCGCTCGATGCCAACAGCAGCTCGCTGGTGCTGCGCAAGACCGCGGGCCAGCAGATCGCGACCACCGGCGATTTCGTCCAGTACACGCTGACCCTGCAGAACACCAGCGAGCAGGGCGCGTTCAGCGACGTGCGCATCATCGATCGCCTGCCGCGCGGCGCCCGCTACCGGCCCGGCTCGCTGCGGCTCGATGGCCAGCGCATCCCCGACCCGGCGCTGGCCGCCGACGGCTCGCAGTTCACGTTCACGCAGACGAACTTCGGCCCGGGCCAGTCGCTCACGCTGCGCTATGTGCTGGAATTCACCGTCGCCATGCGCGGCCTGGAGAACGCGATAAATACCGCGGTCGCCGAGGCTCCGGGCAACGTGCGCTCGAACGAGGCCCGGGCGCTGGTGCGCATGAACGACGAGCTGTTCTCGCAGAAGGGCTTCATCGTCGGCCGCGTGTTCGAAGGCAGCTGCGACGCCGCGAACGGCGCCGCGCAGAATCGCGGCGACACCGGCGTCGCCAACATCCGTGTGTACCTCGAGGACGGACGCTATGGAGTGACCGACGAGGACGGGCGCTTCCATTTCGAGGGCCTGGAGCCCGGCACGCACAGCGTGCAGCTCGACAAGTTCACGCTGCCCGAGTACCTGGAGCTCGCGCCCTGCGCCGACCGCATGGGCCACGCGGGTCGCGACTATTCGCAATTCGCGGAATTGCGTCCGGGCACGATGTGGCGCACCGATTTCGTGTTGCGACAGAAGGCCGCGCCGACGGGCGACGTGGGCTTCACGTTCAAGTCCGCGCTGTTGCCCGATCCGCAGGCCGAGGGCCTGGCCGAGCACGCCGCGGAGGTGAAGGTGAGCGGCGTGCCCGCCGGCAATGTCACGGTGCTGGTGCAGCTGCCCGCGGGCATCGAGTACACGGCGGGCAGTGCGACGCTGGACGGTGTCGCGGCGCCGGATGTGGCGGACAAGGTCCAGGGTGCCGGCAGTGTCGTCGTCAAGGTGGACGACTCGCTGCTGACGGCGCGCCTCGGCGAGTTGACGCCGGGGACGGCGCGCACACTGCGCTTCCGCACGCATGCCACGGCCGCGGCCGGCGGCGAACTGGTCGTGAAAGCCGTGCTGCTGTTCGATTCGCCGGCCAAGAGCGGCCTGCGCAGCCAGCCGGTGCAAGTCACGCTGTCGCGCGGCGCCGCGCGCTACGCGCGTTCGCAGCTGACCTTCTCGCCGCGCTTCGACGTGCTGCGCACCGAGCTGTCGCCCGCCGACGAGCACGCGCTGCGCGAGCTCATCGATGAATGGCGCGGGGCGCGCGACATCGCCATCCGTGCCGTGGGCCATGCCGATTCCCAGCCCATTTCCGGCCGTCATCGCCAGGTGTTCGCCGACAACCATGCGCTGTCGCAGGCGCGTGCGCAGGCCGTCGCGGATTACCTGGCCGCCGCGCTCAATGTCCCGCAGACGCGTGTCACGGTGATCGGCCGCGGCGCCGACGAACCGCTGAACTCGGGCACGGATGCGGCCAGCCTGGCCGCGAACCGCCGCGTCGAGATCACGATCGAAGGCCAGCGATTCCAGGCCAATGCGCCGCTCGAATTGCTCGAGGTGGGCGGCGCCGCCGAACGGGTCGACACGCGCGGCGTGGTACTGCGCGGTCTCGCGGGGGCGGCGAAGCGCAAGAGCGCCGCGGCCATCACGCGTGAGGCGCCCGTGGCCTTGTTCAAGACGGTGGACGTCAACACGCTCTCGCCGGGCGTGGGCTGGGTGACGCCGGACGACGACGGCGTGGCGACCATTGCCGCGGCCAAGATCGCCATCCAGCATGATGCCCCGCAGACCGTCGAGCTCACGCGCAACGGCAAGAGCATCGACCCGTTGGCATTCGAGGGCGTGGCCTTCAACGACGACAAGACCGTGGCGCTGAGCCGCTGGCGCGGTGTGTCGCTGGTCAAGGGCGAAAACCGCTTCGAAGCCCGGGTGCGCGATGCGGACGGCAAGGTGGTCTGGCAGGGCACGCGCACGCTGCACTACGGCGATGGCGCCGTGCGCGCCGAACTGGATCTCGCCGCCTCACGCCTGGTGGCCGACGGCCGCACGCGCCCGGTGATCGCACTGCGCATGTTCGACCAGTACGGCAAGCACGCGCGGCCGGGGACGATCACCGCCTTCTCGGTCGAATCTCCGTACCGCTCCTGGTTCGAGGTGCAGCAGCTCGACGACAACCAGATTCTCTCCAATGGCCCGCGCCGGCCGCAGGTGTCGGTGGGCGACAGCGGCCTCGCACTGATCGAACTCGAGCCGACCACGGTCGCAGGCAATGCCCTCATCCACGTGCGCTTCAACGAGCGGCAGAGCGATGAATTCAAGGTGTGGCTGGCGCCGGCGGCGCGCGACTGGATCCTGGTGGGCATCGCCGAGGACACCCTGGCCTACAACAGCATCTCGGGCAACATGGAGACGGCGCTCGCTGCGGACCGCGAGTCCGGCCTGGAGCAGGATGGCCGCGTGGCGTTCTTCGCCAAGGGCCGCATCAAGGGCGACTTCCTGCTGACCCTGGCCTACGACTCGGCGCGCGACAAGGACGCTGCCCGTGAGCGTCTCAAGGGCGTGATCGAGCCCGACCGTTATTACCTGCTGTACGGTGACGGCACCGAGCAGCGCTTCGAAGCCGCCACGCAGAACAAGCTGTATCTCAAGCTCGAGCGCCGCCAGTTCGTCGCGCTGTTCGGCGATTTCGACACCGGGTTCACCGTCACCGAGCTGACGCGCTACAACCGCACGCTCAACGGCTTCCGCAGCGATTTCGGCGGCGAGCATCTGCAGGTGTCGGGTTTCGCCGCGCGCACCGACACCGGTCTTGTGCAGGATGAGCTGCAGGGCGACGGCACGTCCGGCCTGTATCGCCTGTCGCGCTCGCCCGTCGTCATCGGCAGCGACAAGCTGCGCATCGAGATCCGCGATCGCTTCGAGCTCACGCGCGTGCTCGAGAGCCGCTCGCTGTCGCCGTTCATCGACTACAACCTCGACTTCGACCGCGGCACCGTGTTCTTCAAGCAGCCCGTGCCGAGTCGCGACGAGAACCTGAACCCGGTCTTCATCGTGGCGGACTACGAGGTGCGCAACGGGGGCGACGACCAGACCTCGGCGGGCTTGCGCGTCGCGACCGCGCTCGCGGGCGATACGCTGGAAATCGGCGCGAGCGCGCTGCACGAGGGCGCGCAGACCGGTGACAGCCAGGTCTACGGCGCCGATCTCAAGTGGCGCGCCAGCGCCAACACGCAGGTACGTGCCGAGATGGCGCAGTCGCAATCCGATGATCCATTGCGTGCGGATTCGGCGAGCGCGTGGCTGGTCGAGGCCCGCCACGTCTCGGAGAAACTCGAAGCCCGCGTGTACGGTCGCGAGCAGCAGGACGGCTTTGGCGTGGGCCAGCAGCTCGCGCTCGACGGCGGCACCCGCACCGCGGGCGTGGATGCGCGGCTGCACCTCACCAAGGAACTTTCGCTCGACGGCGAGGCGCAGCACCAGCGCGTGCTCGCAAGCGATGCCACGCGCCTGCTCGCCAGCACCGAGGTGCGACTGCAGAAGGACGGCTACAGCCTGGGTGCCGGCCTGCGCCACGTGGAAGACGAGGATGCGGCCGGCGCGCAGAAGACTTCGGACCTCGCGACGCTCACCGGCAGCGTGGACGTATTCGACGGCCGCGTGACGCTGCGCGGCTCGCACGATGCCGCGCTCGGCGGCAAGGACGCCAGCGTCGATTACCCCGCGCGCAGCGTCGTCGGTGTGGACTACAAGCTTTCCGCCGAGACCACGCTGTTCGGCGAGTACGAACATGCGGAGGGTGCCGACCTCACCGCCGATACGACGCGCTTCGGCCTGCGCACGCGCCCGTGGGAGCGCACGCAGCTCGAATCCAGCCTGGCCACCGAGGCCACGGAATACGGCCCGCGCACGTTCGCGAATTTCGGCCTCACGCAGGGATTCAAGTGGAAGGAACATTGGGCGTTCGATGTGGGCGTCGACCAGACCAACACGCTGCGCGGCGCGGACCTGCGTCCCTTGAATCCGCGGGCGCCGCTGGCTTCCGGCAGCTTGAACGACGACTTCTTCGCGGCTTTCCTCGGTGCCCAGTACCGCAAGGAGCTGTGGTTGCTGACCAGCCGGCTCGAACATCGCAATTCCGACAATGAAGAACGCTGGAGCACGACCACTGGCTGGTATCGCGAACCCATCAAGGGCCACGCGCTGTCGGCGTCGTTGCAGGCCTTCGATTCGTCCACCGCATTGAGCGACAGCACGTCGGCGGTGGGACAGCTCGCCTGGGCCTATCGTCCCGAGACCAGCGCCTGGATCGTGTTCGACCGGCTCGAGCTCAAATACGACGAGCGGTCCGACCTGCTGAACAGCGAGCGCTCTGCGCGCATCGTCAACAACCTGCATGCCAACCGGCAGGTGACGCCCGACCTGCAGCTCGGCTTCCAGTACGGCGCGCGCTACGTGGCGAACACCTTCGAGGGCGAGAAATACGCGGGTGTTTCCGACATTGCCGGTCTCGACCTGCGGCGCCAGCTGACCCGCCGCTTCGATCTCGGCGCGCACGTCGCGACGCTGCATTCCTGGGAATCGAACGTCCTCGACTACTCGACCGGCCTCGATCTGGGCGTGACCTTCGCCCGCAACGTCTGGATCTCGGTGGGCTACAACGTCGCCGGCTTCCGCGACGACGACTTCTCGGCCAGCCGCCACACGGCGCAGGGCCCGTATCTCAAGATCCGCATCAAGGCAGACCAGGATACTTTCAAGGATTTGAATCTCGACAGCCTGCGCCCCTCGCGCTAGGTTGGGTCGATGCAACTCGAAGAGGTTTTCGGGTCGCGCGGCCCCTTGGCGCGCGCCATTCCCGGTTTCACACCACGCCGCTCGCAACTGGCCATGGCCGGCCGGGTGGCGCTGGCGCTGGAGAACCGCGCGCCGCTGGTGATCGAGGCCGGCACCGGCACGGGCAAGACCTTCGCCTATCTGGTACCGGCGCTGCTGTCCGGCAGGCGCGTGCTCATTTCCACCGGCACGCGCACGCTGCAGGACCAGCTGTTCAACAAGGATCTGCCGCAGGTGGCCGCCGCCATCGGCGTGCCGGCGCGCGTGGCGCTGCTGAAGGGTCGCTCCAACTACCTTTGCCACTACCGGTTCCGGCAGCTTTCCGGGCAGAAGAGCCTCGCCGGCACGCGCGATCGCATGCTGGCGCGCATCGAGCGCTGGTCGGGCAGCACCCGGAGCGGCGACCTGGCGGAAGTGCCGGACCTCGGCGACGCGCACCCGCTCTGGCCGCAGGTCACGTCCACGCGCGACAACTGCCTGGGCGCGCGCTGCGCCGACTACGGCCGCTGCCACGTGTTCGACGCCCGCCGGCGCGCGGTGGAGGCCGACGTGGTCATCGTCAACCATCACCTGCTGCTCGCGGATCTGGCGCTGAAGGAAGACGGATTCGGCGACCTGCTCGGCGCCGCGGATGCGGTCATCCTCGACGAGGCGCACCAGATCCCGGATCTCGCGACCCAGTTCTTCGGGACGCGCGTGGGCAGCCGGCAGATCGAGCTCGCGCTGCGCGACACGCGGCTGGAGCTGGCGCAGCTGTCGCCGCTCGGCGCGCCGCTCGCGGCCGAGCTTGGCGCCGTGGAACGGGCGCTCGCGGCGCTCGCGGAGGAACTGCGGCGCAACCCCCGGCCCGACTGGCAGGCGGCGGACTCGCCATGGGCCGATGCCGGCCAGGAGCTGGTCGCGGCGCTGCGCACGCTCGCCACCGAGCTCGACCAACAGGGCGGCGGAGCCGGTGTCGCGCAGTGCGCGGCACGCGCGGGCGAGCTCGCCGCGCGCCTGCAGACCGTGCTGCACGCCGACGACAACGAGGGTGCGCGCAGCGCCGAGCTCACGCAGCGCGGTTTCACGCTGAGCCTGCTGCCGTTCGACGTGGCCGGCCGGTTCGCGCAGATGACGGGCGCCTCCCGGGCGGCCTGGGTGTTCACCTCTGCCACACTGTCGGTCGGCGAGGATTTCTCGCATTTCACGGCGCGTCTCGGGCTGAACGATGCCGAGACACTGGCGATCGCCAGCCCGTTCGACTTCGAATCGCAGGCGCTGCTCTATCTACCGCCCGGTCTGCCCGATCCCGCCTCACCCCTGCACACGCAGGCGGTGGTCGATCTCTCCGTGCCGCTCATCGAGGCGTCGGCCGGCGGAGCGTTCGTGCTGTTCACCAGCCACCGCGCGCTGCAACGCGCCGCCGACCTGTTGCGCGCGCGCTGGGCCGAGCTCGGCGACTTCCCGCTGCTGGTACAGGGCGAGGCGCCGCGCGAGCAGCTGCTGCGCCGCTTCCGGGAATCCGGCAAGGCGGTGCTGCTCGGTACGGCCAGCTTCTGGGAGGGCGTGGACGTGAAGGGCGATGCGCTGCGGCTGGTGATCATCGAAAAACTGCCGTTCGCGTCGCCGGACGACGCCCTGACCCGGGCGCGCATCGAACACCTGAAGGCGAACGGTGGCAACGCCTTCCGTGAGTACCAGCTTCCCGAGGCCGCGCTCGCGCTGAAGCAGGGCGTGGGGCGGTTGATTCGCAGCGAGACGGATCGCGGCGTCGTGGTCATCTGCGATCCGCGGCTCGTGGATAAGCCCTACGGGCGTGTGTTCCGCTCGAGCCTGCCGCCCATGCCCGTGACGCGCGAAGCGTTCGAAGCGGAGAAATTTCTGCGTCGTGTCGCCGGAACGCCGGCACCCATGACCCTGGTGCGCGAGTCCGCTGTCGTTCCCGTCGGGGGCGATCGGCAGTGAAAATTCTCGCTCTGGACACTGCCACCGAGGCGCTGTCCGTCTGCCTGGAAATCGGTTCGACCCGCATCGATCGCTATCTCGAGCTCGATCGCGGTCATGCCGAACAACTACTGCCGCTGATCGACGAGGTTCTCGCCGAGGGCGGCATCGGTCTTTCCGATCTGGATGCCATTGCGTTCGGGCGTGGCCCCGGCGGCTTCACCGGGCTGCGGCTCGCGGCTGGCGTGGCGCAGGGCCTGGCCTTCGGTGCCGGCATCGGTGTCGTTCCGGTCTCGGACCTCGCCGCGGTGGCCGAGCGCGTGCGGCAGGAGTCGCCGTCCCTGGAGCAGGTACTGGTGGTGAATGACGCCCGCATGCGCGAGGTGTACTGGGCGCGGTTTCGCGTCCAGGGACTCCTTATATCTTTAGAAGGTCAGGAGCACGTCAGCCCGCCAGCCCTGGTCGGGTTGCCGGAAACGTCGGGCCCCTGGGTGGCCGCGGGGCGGGGATTGCGCGCCTGGCCGGAAATCGCGGAGCGCTGCGCCGCCGCGGGCGCGCAGGTCCGGCCGGATTTGCTGCCCCGCGCCAGCGAGGTGCTCGATCTGGCCCGGGTCGCGCTCTCCAGGGGCGAGATCCTCGATCCCACCGAGGCGTTGCCGGTTTATGTCCGCGATCGGGTCGCCGAACCCGCCTCTTAACGCAACCGGAACCTGCCTGTAAACAAACTGCAATACACTGCCGCTGTAATGCTCACGCCACAAAAACGTCACTTGTGATGCCGTGTCAGCAAACATGTCAGCAAAACAGATTCTGGTGGTCGAGGATGAGCGCCCGATTCGCGAGATGATCGCGTTCGGCCTGCGCCGGGCGGGCTTCGAGGTGCGCGAAGCCGCCGATGCGCGCTCCGGCCGCGCGGAAGTCGCCAACAAGCTTCCCGACCTGCTGCTGGTGGACTGGATGCTTCCGGACACGAGTGGCCTGGAGTTCACGCGCGCCCTCAAGCGCGACCGCGAGACCCGCGAGCTTCCGGTGATCATGCTCACGGCCCGTGCCGAGGAGGGCGACAAGGTCGCCGGACTCGAAGGCGGCGCCGACGACTACATCACCAAGCCGTTTTCTCCGCGGGAGCTGCTGGCGCGCATCAACGCGGTCTTGCGCCGGGCCATGCCGTCGGAGGGTGGCGAGCGCGTCGACATCGAAGGCCTGATGCTCGATCAGAGCAGCCAGCGCGTGACCGCGGGCGAGCGCACCGTGGCGCTGGGCCCCACCGAATACCGGATGCTGGCCTTCTTCATGACCCATCCGGAACGCGTGTATTCCCGCGAGCAGTTGCTCGATCGGGTGTGGGGCGGCAATGTCTACGTCGAAGAGCGCACCATCGACGTCCACATCCGGCGCCTGCGCAAGGCGCTGGAGGAATTCGGTTACGATCGACTCATCCAGACCGTGCGTGGGTCCGGGTATCGCTTCTCATCCAAGCCTCTCTAGGCGGCACTTCTCAGTCAGGAAATGAATTCCGGCACCAGCGCCTTCTTCTATGTAACGCTGCGGGTGCTCGCAGCCCTGGCGCTGGGCGTCGTGCTGGGCTGGTTGGCCGGCTCGGCGTGGACGGGCGTCTGTGGCGTGCTCGCCCTCTACCTCGCGTGGAATCTCTGGCAGCTGCGAGAGCTGCATTTCTGGCTGCAGCATCGCAGCGTGGCCGACCCGCCGGATGCCATGGGCCTGTGGGGCGACGTGGTGGCGCAGGTGGTGCGGCTGCACCGGCGCAAGCGTTTCCACAAGGAGCGCCTGACGCGGCTGTTTCGCGAACTGCGCCGCTCGACGGCCGCCATGCCCGACGGCGTGGTCATGCTCGACCCGCAGGGGGAAATCATCTGGTTCAACCGCAAGGCGGGCGAGCTGCTCGACCTGTCGCGCCGCGCGGACCTGGGCCTGCGCATCGACAATCTGGTGCGCCATCCGGCTTTCGTGCAGTACCTGCGCGGCGGGGATCATTCGGCGCCGGTCATCGTACGCATCGATGGCAACGGCGAGAAACATCTGGCCTTCCAGCTGATCTCATATGGCGAAGATCAACGCTTGCTGATGCTGCGCGACGTCACGCGCGAAGTGCGCCTGGAGCAGATGCGCAAAGACTTCGTCGCCAATGCCTCGCACGAGCTGCGCTCGCCGCTCACGGTGATCGCCGGATATCTCGAGACCTTCAGTGCCGACCCCGGCCTGGGCGAGCTCGCCGGCCCCATCGCCGAGATGCGGCGGCAGACCGATCGCATGACGCGCATCATCGAGGATCTGCTCGAGCTGTCCCGCTTCGAAGCGAATGATGCGCCCATCAAGGGCCTGCCCATCGACGTGGCTGCCATGGCGGCCCTGCTTCGCAAGGACGTGCTGGCCCGGCCCACGCATCCCAGAACCGTCGAGGTGTACATCGAGTCTCCCACCGGGCTCATCGGCGACGAGGCCATGGTGCAGTCCGCGTTTTCCAACCTGGTCGACAATGCCGCGAAATACACGCCCACCGAGGGCAGCGTGTTCATCCGCTGGTGGACCGACACGCAGGGCGGCCATTTCTCCGTGCGCGATACGGGGCCCGGGATTCCTTCCGAACATCTGCCGCGCCTGAGCGAACGCTTCTACCGTGTCGACCCGGGCCGGTCGCGCGAGACCGGCGGCTCGGGCCTGGGCCTTGCCATCGTCAAACACGCCTTGCAGCGCCACGGCGCGCGCCTCGAGATCGACAGCGTCGAGGGGCGCGGCAGCACGTTCACCTGCCATTTTCCGCCGGAGCGGCTGTACGAGCAGCGCTCCGCCGTGAACGCCTGAGCGGCGGCCGAGTCATCGCCCTGTCACCCACGCCTAACAATATGGATCGCCATGGAAACCGCTGACCTCACGCATCACATCTCGCGCCGGTTCAACGAAGACCTCGAGCGCGTGCGCAACAAGGTCCTGACCATGGGAGGCATGGTCGAGCAGCAACTGGCCAACGCGGTGACCGCGCTGGTTGAAGGCGACAGCAATCTCGGCGCCTCGGTGGGCCGGGACGACTTCCAGGTGAATCACATGGAAGTGTCCATCGACGAGGAATGCCAGAAGATCCTCGCGACGCGCGCGCCGGCGGCGAGCGATCTGCGCGTCATCGTCGCCATCATCAAGACCATCACCGACCTCGAGCGCATCGGCGACGAAGGCGAGAAGGTGGGTTACATCGCGTCGCGGCTCGCGAGCATGGAACGGCCGGCCGACAAGTACCGGGAGATCAAGCATCTTGGCCGCATCGTCTCGGAGATGGTGCACGAGGCGCTGGACGCGTTCGCGCGCCTGGACGCCGAGGCGGCGCTGCGCGTGGCGCGCCAGGATCGCGTGGTCGACGAGGAGTACGAGGCCATCCAGCGCCAGTGCATCACATTCATGATGGAAGATCCGCGCAGCATCCGCCGCGCGCTCGACGTCATGTGGATCGTGCGCGCGCTCGAGCGCATCGGCGACCACGCCAAGAACATCTGCGAATACGTGCTGTACATCGTTCACGGCAAGGACGTCCGTCACACCCGGCTCGAGGACATCGAGCGCGCGCTGAAGTCGTAGCGGGGAAGCTCTCCGGCGCCGTCTTGTCACGCTGCATGATGCGTGCTCAACTGCCGCGTCGCTGCTGCGATGAAAGCGAGGAAGGGCCCCGTGTTCGACCGCCGACAGAAGATCAACCTGGCCTGCGCGCTGGCGTGCGGGGGAATGCTGGGCTATGCGATCTACGCCGAGAAATTCCTCGGCTACCTGCCTTGTCCATTGTGCATGTTCCAGCGCGTGGGCATCGGCGTGCTGGGCCTCGTGTTCCTGATCGCCGGACTGCACCCTGCACGCAAGGTCGGGGCGGCCATCCACGGGGTGCTGATCGTCCTGGCCGCGGGCGCCACGGCCTGGGTCGCCGGCCGGCACGTCTGGATCCAGCATCAGCCGTACGGCACGGTGCCTTCCTGCGGTGCGCCGCTGGACACGCTGCTCGACATGTTCCCGCTGCTCGAAGTGGTGCGGAAGGTGATGACCGGCGGCGGTGAGTGCGGTTCGATCGACTGGACGTTCCTGGGCCTGTCCATGCCGGCCTGGGTGCTGGTCGCCGCGGTCACGCTGGGCATCGTCGGTGTGCTCAACAACCTGTTCGCCTCCGGACGCCGCCGCTGAATGTGAGCGCCGACGTGCCGATGCCGACGATGATGTTCCCCGACGACTTTCCGATCACGAAGCGGTGGCCGGCGAAACATCCGGATCGCATTCAGCTGTATTCGCTGACCACGCCCAATGGCGTGAAGGTCTCGATCATGCTCGAGGAGACCGGCCTGCCGTACGAGCCACACGCCGTGAGTTTCGATCGCAACGATCAGAACTCGCCGGAATTCCTCTCCTTGAACCCTAACAACAAGATTCCGGCCATCATCGATCCGCAGGGGCCGGGCGGCGCGCCTTTGGCGCTGTTCGAATCCGGCGCCATCCTCATTTACCTGGCCGACAAGTCAGGCCGTTTCCTGCCCGCCGATCCAGCGCGGCGCTACCAGACGCTGCAATGGCTGATGTTCCAGATGGGCGGCGTGGGCCCGATGTTCGGCCAGGTGGGGTTCTTCCACAAATTCGCCGGCCGGCATTTCGAGGATAAGCGACCGCGCGATCGCTACGTGGCGGAAGCCCGGCGGCTGCTCGGCGTGCTCGATCGTCATCTCGCCGGCCGCGCCTGGATGATGGGCGACGACTACACCATTGCCGACATCGCCATCTTCCCGTGGGTCAACACGCTCACCGGTTACTACGGCGCGGCTGAGCTGGTCGGCATGCGGGATTTCAGCAATGTGCGGCGCGCGTTCGAAGCCTTCCTGGCGCGTCCTGCCGTGCAGTCCGGCCTGCGCATTCCCGACTGCGACAGCTGAGGCCGCGGTCAGACTACAGGAACAGCCCGGCCAGCCACCACGACAGCGCGGCGATGCCAGCGGAGGCGGGGATGGTGACCACCCAGGCGATCACGATGTTGCCGGCGACGCCCCAGCGCACGGCCGAGGAGCGCTGTGCCGCGCCCACGCCCACGATGGCGCCGGTGATCGTGTGAGTCGTCGAGACGGGAATACTGAACAGGGTGGCGATGAACAAGGTGATCGCGCCGCCGGTTTCCGCCGCGAAACCGCCCACGGGCTTGAGCTTGGTGATGCGCTGACCCATGGTCTTCACGATGCGCCAGCCGCCGAACATGGTGCCCAGGCCCATGGCGATGAAGCAGCTGATCACCACCCAGTGAGGCAGCACGTCCTTGGTTGTGATGCCGCTCGCGATCAGCAGCAGCCAGATGATGCCCATGGTTTTCTGGGCATCGTTGCCGCCGTGGCCCAGGCTGTATGCGGCCGACGAAACCAGCTGCAGGCGGCGAAACCAGCGATCCACGCGCCGCGGCGTCTGCCGGAAGCAGATCCAGGACACGAGCAGCATCAGCAGGGCGCCCAGCACCATGCCGAGCAATGGCGATGCAAAGATGAACACGGAAGTCTTGATGATGCCGGGCGCGAGCAGCGGTGTCGGTCCGGATTTCACCAGCGCCGAGCCGATCAGGCCGCCGATGAGCGCATGCGAGGAACTCGAGGGGATGCCGTAATACCAGGTGATGAGGTTCCAGACGATCGCGCCCGAGAGGGCGCCGAAGATCACCCGGTTGTCGACGAACGATGGATCGACGATGCCTTTGCCGACGGTGGCCGCGACCGTGACGTCGAAAACCAGATAGGCCAGCACGTTGAAGGTCGCCGCCCAGAGCACCGCCTGCCATGGTTTGAGCACGCCGGTGGACACGACCGTGGCGATCGAATTCGCCGCGTCGTGGAAACCGTTCATGAAGTCGAAGACCAGTGCCACGCCTATGAGCAGCACCAGCGTCAGGGTGATGGAACCTGCGTCCATGTTTCTTCCGGAGCGTCGCGCGTCAGGCGTTTTCGAGGACGACGCTTTCGATGACGTTGGCCACGTCCTGGCACTTGTCGGTCGCCGATTCCAGCGATTCGTACACGGCCTTCAACTTGATGACCTGGCGGACGTCGCTCTCGTTGCGGAACAGTTCCGAGATGGCGGTGCGCATCACCTTGTCCGCGTCGGATTCGAGTTTGTCGATCTCCTGGCAGATCTTGAGGATGGCGGGCGCATCGGCCATCGAGGCCATCAGCCCCACGGCCGTCTGCACGTGCTCGGCACAGCGGCGCAGCAGTTCGGCCAGCTGCGTGGCCTCGGTCGTCACGTTCTGGATGTCGTACAGCACCAGGGACTCGCCCGTGTCCTGGATGAGATCCAGCACGTCGTCCATGCGCGAGATCAGGCGGTGGATGTCGTCACGGTCGAAAGGCGTGACGAAGGTGGTATGCAGCAGGGAAACGGTCTCGTGCGTGATGCGGTCCGCGGCGTGCTCGGCATCCTCGATGAGCTTGATGCCCTTCTCGCGGTCGGCCCCGTTGTCGTAGTGCCTCAGCACGTCGGCCAGCGCCAGGGCGCCGTCGACGACGAGCTTGGCGTGCTGATCGAACAGATGGAAGAAACGCCCCTCGCGAGGCATGAGACGCGAGATGAAATTCATTGTTCAGCCAGCCCTTCCGTTCCTGCCGGATTTTTTCTGGCGCGGAGTGTAGTGGGTCGCGGCCACGCTGTCACAAAACCGTCATTCACGACGGTCCGGGGCCTCAGGCGAGCATTTCCTTCAAGGCATTCAGGTAGATGCGGTGCAGCCGGTCGATGTCGGCCACGTTCACGCTCTCGTTCACCTTGTGAATGCTGGCGTTGATGACCCCGAGCTCCACCACCTGGGCGCCCAGCGGCGCGATGAACCGGCCGTCGGAAGTGCCGCCGCCGGTGGAGAATTTCGGCCGGATGCCGGCCTCGGCGTGGACGGCGCGGCTCACACCGTCGGACAGCGCACCCGGCGGCGTATAGAAAGGTTCGCCTGACACGTACCACTCGAGCGTATACCGGACGCCGTGTTTCTTGAGGATGCCCTCGACGATGTCCTTGAGCCCGTCGATGGTCTGCACCGGCGAGTACCGCAGGTTGAAACGGGCTTTGAGTTCGCCGGGAATCACGTTCGGGGCGCCGGTCCCGGCGTTGAAATTCGAGATCTGGAAGCTGGTGGGCTGGAAGTGTTCGTTGCCTTCGTCCCAGACCCGTGCAGTGAGCTCCGCCAGCGCCGGCGCAAAGGTGTGAACCGGATTCTCCGCCAGCTGCGGGTACGCGATGTGCCCCTGCACGCCGTGGACCGTGAGACGGCCGGACAAGGAACCGCGCCGGCCGATCTTGATCGTGTCGCCCAGCTGCTTTTCGCTCGAGGGCTCGCCGACGATGCACCAGTCGATCTTCTGCCCGCGCTCACGCAGGGTCTGCACCACGCGCTTGGTGCCATCCACCGACGGGCCCTCCTCGTCGGAGGTGATCAGATAGGCGATCGTGCCCTTGTGCGCTGGATGGCTGGCGACGAATTCCTCGGTGGCCGTGATCATGGCGGCCAGTGCGCTCTTCATGTCTGCCGCGCCGCGGCCGTAAAGCACGCCATCCCGGATCGCCGGCTTGAAGGGATCGCTCTTCCATTCCTCCAGCGGCCCCGTGGGCACCACGTCGGTGTGCCCGGCGAAACACAGCACCGGACCGCTCTTGCCGCGCGTCGCCCAGAAGTTGTCGACGTTTCCATAACGCAGGTTCTCGACCTCGAACCCGAGGCCGGCGAGGCGCCGGGTCATGACTTCCTGGCAGCCCTGGTCGGCTGGGGTCACGGAATTGCGCGAGATGAGATCGAGGGTGAGGTCGACGGTGGCTGACATCGCTGCGCGTTATACGGAACTGGCCCCGGGACCTCAAGGTGTTTCAGGGAGATGACGGCGCCATTATTCGCCCGCCGCCCGCCGGAAAAGGCGTCGACGCGGCTGTCATCATCCTGAAACCTTGCAGTCATAAATTGCCGCCCGTCACAACCGGAGGCAAACACGTGACCCGCAAATTCATCTCAATGTCGCTCGCGTCGACGGCCCTGCTGCTGGCGTGTCTTGGCGCCCATGCGCAGTCCGCGCGCGATTCCATCAGCATCGTCGGCTCGTCCACGGTGTATCCGTTCACCACCACCGTGGCCGAGCAGTTCGGCCGCGGCGGCAAGTTCAAGACGCCCAAGGT